>JBFLYZ010000168.1:0-1016 GCA_040756415.1 Bacteroidota bacterium | reverse complement strand
AAAGGTGGAAGGATATGGGGTGAAAGGTGGAAGGATATGGGGTGAAAGGTGGAAGGATATGGGGTTTTGTAAGTTACCGAAAAATCAGGCGTTCCGCGAAAGGTGGAAGGATATGGGGTGAAAGGTGGAAGGATATGGGGTGTGTCATATAATAGCCAGACAAAGGGTTGATATATCAAGCGTTTCGCTGAAAGCATGGAGAAAGACGGAATTCCATAAAGGTGGAAGGATATGGGGGTAAAAAAAGAGGAGGAAATTTTAAATTAGATTTTTTCCTCCTTTATCTGTATAGTTCGCTTTACCGTCGCTTAATCGAGGTGGGGTATGCTGCGGAGCAAAAAAGAGGTCATTAAGCACAGTGCGGCTATTTACATCGAAAATAACATCACGTTGTTGCAGCGCCGTGCGTGGAACGTTCTTCTTGCCTATGCTTATGACGAACTTCAGACGAAAGACCAGCACGATATTAAGGTCAAAGACCTCATGCAGGTGCTGGAGTTCGACAGTAAAAACGAGCACTACCTGAAAGAAGCGTTGGAAGCGCTTGTTACCTGTAAACTCAAGTGGAACATTCTTGGCAAGGATGGTGAGGAGTGGGGTGTCACCACGTTGCTGTCTGAGGCCCTGATCCGAAGGGGAACTTGTCTTTATGGGTACGGAAAAACCTTACGGGAGCGGCTGCACAATCCGCGGATGTACGCCCGCATCAGTCTCAGCATGCAGAATAAGTTCACCAGCAAACACGCCCAAGCGCTATGGGAGATGTGTGTGGATTGCCTGGATGAAGCGAGGAATTACGGGGAGACCCGGTTCATTCGGCTGGAGAAGTACCGGGAGCTGATGGGCTTGCACGGCAATCTGTATCCGGAATTCAAAGACCTCAGTAAGTATGTCATCAAGGCTCCGATCGAGGAGATCAATAAAGTGACGGATTTCCAGGTGGAGGCTGAATATCAGCGCGAAGGCAGGAAAGTTGTCGCGGTTAAGTTCAAGGTTCGTCGGGTGCAACTCCTGCC
>JBFLYZ010000167.1:0-1019 GCA_040756415.1 Bacteroidota bacterium | reverse complement strand
CCTTGTCCGAAATAGTTCACCGTATATCCGTACCGGGCGCTGTCATCAGCAGGAGTGAGCGTAGTGGTATCGAGCCCGTAGGCATCTGAAAAGTGAATCGTGATATCAGTGCCGTACTTTCCGCCAAGTTTTGTTTCCTTCTTGAATTTTTTGCTGATCTCTATGCGGTGAGCTACTTCTCCGTTCGATTGTGTGGCATACGGATAAAATGCGAGCAGGGAATAGGTATGCTGGCGTGCAAGCGCGGGCAGAAAATTTATGTTGAGGTCACTGCCGGTGGCAGTACGGTCGTTCTTGAACGAAAAATTATCCGTGTATTTTGTTCCCGCTGAAACAGCAAATCCCTTGGTAGAATAGTTCGCAGTAAAGAACAATGCCTCGCCCGGGCGGTAGAGATAATTATTGATGGCGGAGGGGTCGTTGATCTTGTTGGCATATTCAGCCATGAAGTTGACTCTGCCTCGGCTCACCGAAATTCTTCCGGCAGAAGCCCCCACATTCTGCGGGACGTTGAGCGTGGAGGTTTGGTACACCACTTTATCACCGCTCTGGAATTTGCTCACAAAGCTTCCGCCCAGTGAAATTTGGGTGGGCGATTCGCTCCATTTCGTAAAAAGTTCATTCAGGTTCACCTCTCCGTCAAACCCGCGAACAATGCCGGGGCCCTGCGTGAAAAAACTGCGCTGCTTGCCGATCAGCCCCTTCAGGTAAAAACCGTGAATGACATATTTAAGCCGGAGCCCGTCAAATGCATTGTCAATGCCCAGCCCTTTTTCCTCGTACGCGCGCAGCACCAGCCCGCTGCCGAACTGCTCATAAAAGTTTCCGGCAGTCACTTCCAGTTCATCGGCTTTATAGGAAGCGAACCGGTACGGAATCCCGTTGCCTTTGTAGCGCGGATCAAATCCCTGCAGGGTGTTCAGGTAGCTTTCGTAGCGCAACCCGGCAGAGAAATTTCCTTTCGTGAAAATGATGTTGGCAAAACCGTTCATCAGCATCTTTTCGGGAACGGGTGCAGC
>JBFLYZ010000166.1:0-1026 GCA_040756415.1 Bacteroidota bacterium | reverse complement strand
AAAATATATAAAGATAAAATTACCGATAAGAACGAAAACGAATATGAATTTGACAATTCAATCTTTCAGCCACTCTTCAAGCTGCCCGGACAGGCCGGTTCATCAGCTTTCAAAACCGACCCTCCTTCCACTTTTTCTTCCGATTATCCGCCTGCCATCTGGAACCCTGCGGCAAGCTGCAACTACAGTTCACGGTCACAATCCATTTCTGCAGTAACCGTTCATACAACCCAAGGCAGCTATGCCGGCACTATTTCATGGTTTAAAAACTGCAGCGCGGGGGTTTCTGCACATTATGTACTGCGTTCGTCAGACGGACAGGTAACACAAATGGTGCTTGAATCAAAAAAGGCATGGCATGTGGGAAGTGAAAACGGATACACCATCGGGCTTGAGCACGAAGGGTATATC
Source organism: Bacteroidota bacterium (assembly GCA_040756415.1). Classification (GTDB taxonomy): domain Bacteria; phylum Bacteroidota; class Bacteroidia; order JADZBD01; family JADZBD01; genus JBFLYZ01. The sequence continues at coordinate 615 of JBFLYZ010000166.1, read as the reverse complement.
AGCCAGTCATCCTGGTATACCACGGCAATGTACCAGAGCTCGGCAAACCTGGTGAAAGATATCTGCAACAGCGGTTATGGCATCAATCCCACCACCTGCTGGAACGGTGCTTCCTGCAACGGCACCTGCCTCCTCTCTTCCACTTACAGGATCAAAGGGCATCAGCATTACCCCAACCAATCACATACCGACCCCGGTCAGTACTGGAACTGGGGAACTTATTATAACCTGATCAATGGCGGGCCTCCTCCGCCTCCGCCTGCAAACGATAATTGTTCTGCCGCGCAAACGCTCACTCCGAACACCACCTGTGTTTCCACTTCAGGGGATCTGGTAAATGCAACCACGAGCGGATTGGCAAAAGCTTCCTGCGATGCTTCCAGTTCATCCTCACTGAATGATGTTTGGTATAAGTTCACTGCCACCGCCACTTCGCACACGATTACGCTTACGCCCTCATCGGGCTTGGACGGAGTACTTGGGCTTTACACTTCCTGTAATGGAGGGCAGATCGGATGTTCCGATAACGGGGGAGGAAAAGGAGGGGTGGAAAAAATTACTGCCACCGGGTTGACAGTTGGCTCCACGTATTTTCTGCGCGTATACCCGTATGGT
>JBFLYZ010000165.1:0-1085 GCA_040756415.1 Bacteroidota bacterium | reverse complement strand
AGGAGTAAAATTTTTACCGGACAGCCGGTTTTCTCGCAAATCCTGCGCTGTATTCCCAAAGTCATTGTAAATGAGGCAGTAAGGCGGTTCAACGGCAACCGTTATTACAAGAAGATACCGGTACGGGTGCACCTGGTGAGCCTGCTGTACGGGGTGTTCACCTACTGCAACGGGTTGCGGGAGATGTGCGAAGGGCTGCTTGCCTGCGAGGGCAGGCTGGCCCACCTGGGCCTGGAGAAGGCTCCTGCCCGCAGCACCTTGTCCGATGCCAACCGGCAGCGAAGCTGGCGCATCTTTGAACACCTATATCAGAAACTGCTGGAACAGTACCACAGTTTTATCCCGGACAGCCGCTTGCGGGGCCTGAGCATCCGCAGGCTGAAGATCATTGACAGCACCACCATCCGCCTGTTCAGCGACCTGTTGCAGGGGGTGGGGCGCAATCCGCAGGACGGTTCCCGGAAGAAAGGCGGCATCAAGGTGCATACCCTGATGGATGCCTTCAGCGGGGTAGCGGAATTTATCCGCATCACGGCAGCAAAAACCCACGACCGCTATTTCCTGGCACACCTGAAGCTGGCCGCACAGAGTTTTGTGGTCTTCGACAAGGCTTACAACCTCTATGGCCAGTTTGCTTACTGGACGGCAAAGAAGGTCTGGTTTGTCACCCGCATGAAAACCAATGCCCGGTTCCATGTAACCAAGGTCATTACCGACAAGACGCGGAAAAAGAATGCAAAAGGCGTTATCAAAGAGCAGTACATCACCATCTCCTATAAGGATGCCCTGGGACAGGAGCAGCGGCTCCGCCTCAGGCGCATCACCTATAAGGCCGATGACGGCAGGGTTTATGTGTTCCTGACCAATAACTTCCGGATCGCTGCACAGACCGTTGCCGATATTTACAAGAGGCGCTGGATGATCGAACTGCTCTTCAAGCAGATCAAGCAGAACTTCCCGATTCGTTACTTCTGGGGAGAAAATGAAAACGCCATCCGCATTCAGGTTTACTGCGTGCTCATCGCTCAACTGCTCATGGTGGTGATCCGCAAAAAGGCCCGGACAAAGAAATCTTTCTCAAACAT
>JBFLYZ010000164.1:0-1113 GCA_040756415.1 Bacteroidota bacterium | reverse complement strand
CAGCGGGCTTCATTCCGTTTTTGCCGGCTCGCTCTGGCTGGGAGCTATTGACAATGGCGGGCAGCTCAAGGTGGCGGCTCAAACTTACAGGCAGACAGGCAATGACTTCTGGCCCGGCCCCATTGATACGGTGAACGTAACCACTACCGATTCGGTGTGCGCGAAGTACGACCGTATCTGGAACGTGAACCGCCAGATGGTGGAAGAGTTCATTCAGCGTTATGGTGATGCGGATTATACCATACCCAAAGATATTCTCGAATGGCCCGGCAACGGGGATATAAGCAAAGGGCAGCCGCATTTCCTCGCTCCGTTCTACGATAAGAACGGTGATGGAATTTATTCCGCGCTGGCAGGAGATTATCCGGCTTATGATTTTTCCGGGAACCAAAACTGCCAGTACAACCTGCTGGGCGACCAAACCCTGTGGTGGGTGTTTAACGATGTAGGGAACGTTCACTCGGAAACAGGAGGAGTTGCAATGGGAATTGAAATTCATGCACAGGCATTTGCATACCGCGCAGGTGATGAAGTGAACGACATGACATTTTACCAGTACAAAGCCATTAACCGCTCCACCTTCACGCTCGACAGCATGTACTGGGGGCAGTGGATCGATGTGGATCTTGGAGAATACACCGATGACTATGTTGCCTGCGATGTGAAGCGAGGGCTGGGCTATTGCTATAACGGAGACACACTCGATGATCTGCCTGCAGGATACGGATTGCATCCTCCCGCGGTGGGCTGTGATTTTCTGGGAGGCCCGCTCGCAAACCCAAACGATGGAGTGGATAACGACCGCGACAGCATAATTGATGAACCGGGAGAAAGAGTTATGATGTCTACTTTTCTTACTTATGGTGGTTCGGGGCCGACAGATAATCCTATAGGAGCGTTACATTTTTACAGATATTTGAAATCGGTTTGGGGAGATGGAGTTCCGATGACTTATGGAGGCTATGGATATAATTGGCCACCAGATACAATATGCAAGTTTATTTACCCTCGCGATTCGGATCCTTACGGCTGGGGAACAGGGGGAATCCCCATGCCTCCATGGAGTGAGGAAAGTGCAGGAGGGGTGCCTTCTGACAGAAATTTTCTCATCTC
>JBFLYZ010000163.1:0-1124 GCA_040756415.1 Bacteroidota bacterium | reverse complement strand
ATGCCGAACCGATGGTGGTAACAATTCCTTCTCCTACACGGGCGAGAATAGTTTCTTCACCGGCACCTCCTACCAGCTGGTTGATATTTGCACGAACGGTTACACGCGCCTTTACAATAAGCTGAATGCCGTTTTTGGCAACGGCTGAAACAGGAGGCGTATCAATCACGCGCGGGTTCACCGAAACCTGCACCGCTTCAAACACATCCCTTCCGGCAAGGTCAATGGCAGTGGCGAGTTTGAAATCGAGCGGAATGTTGGCTTTATCAGCCGAGATCAGTGCATTCACCACGGATTGCACTCTACCTCCTGCAAGATAGTGCGCTTCGAGCGCATCGCGTGAGAGCGCAAGCCCCGCTTTGTGGCCATTGATAAGCGCGTTGGTAATAATTCCCGGAGGAACTTTACGGAAACGCATCAAGGCAAGCTGTATGAGCGAAATTCTTACTCCGGAAAGCTGGGCAGTGACCCAAAGCCCGATAGGGAGTATTCTGAAAAACAGCCAAAGAAAAATGAGCGCGCCTAATCCCAGGAGCGCATAAACGAGAACTTGTTCGGGTTGCATGGTAATGAGAAATTAGATTTTAGGGAAGCGAAAGTAATTATTTCTGCCTTACAAATATTTTATTCTGCTGAACCTTTGCTACTGTTATTTCCGTATCCTGGTCAATGAATCCGTCCAGCGCCTGTACCTCCACCTGCTGGCTTCGTATAAATGCTTTTCCGATGGGATTCAGCCGAGAGATCGTTCTTCCGGTATCTCCAACCAGAATTTCCACCTTCAAAACATTTGCCTTTCCTTCCATAGACGACTGTACCTGGAGCTTCTTCCAGACATTTGAACGGAATGCCCAATACACCGCACCGAATGTAGCGACTGCTGTTCCGGAAAGTACAAGGGTTCCTGTGGTTGTACCGAAATCCCTGTAAGCAAATATCACCCCTACGATCATCAGCATTACCGAAATGATGCCGAGCACCATTCCGGGTACAAAAAGGATTTCGAGGACAAGGAGCACCAGCCCGATCAGGATAAGAAGTATGATAGCGGTAAGAGACATTCAGCAGTAAAAATACGATTAACCCTGACCCTGCGGCTTATAATATTTGAGGGCTTTGGGAAG
>JBFLYZ010000162.1:0-1172 GCA_040756415.1 Bacteroidota bacterium | reverse complement strand
AATAGATTTCATGTTCTGGCCCATCTGTGCGCCCAGTTTATAGGAGGCAAAACCCCCACCGGCACCATTGGCCACCATTGAACTGATCGAGGTCATATCACCGCCAAAGGCGCTGCTGCCCGTATCACTGGAAACAGGAGAATAAGGAGTACTGGCTGTCTGAACACTTGAAGTGCTGGATACCGCGTAGGGATTAAAAGAACCGATGACAGATGCGATACTCATTTTTCGTTACTCCTTATTCTTTCTCTTACTGATTATCTGTAGTAGCCAGATTGAGGCTGGTATTGGGGAGGATATCCCTGGTAACCCTGCTGAGGATAACCGGCATAGCCATTGTTGGGATAGTAACCATTGGTTCCACCGCCAAACATATTGCGTACAGAATTGGCGAGGCCATCGCGCATACCGGTCATTTGATACAGCAGGCTGGCACCCGTTGCACCCACGGCACCGGCCACAGCCGCACCGATCGTCAGACCCAAACCGGCAGCCCCCATGCCACTCAGCGCCAAACCTGCAGCACCTGCAGCAATCCCACCGGTGGCACCGGCCAAGAGACCCCCTACCGTATCGGCAGCGATATTGCCACCGGCATCGGCATTGGTTTGCATACCTTTAGAAACAAGAGAAATATTTTTAGCCGCAGAAATCACACCCGTTACAGCCGCACCAATACCACCCGCTTTAAGAGAAGACATACCCAAGGCTTTAAAACCTGCACCGGTTTGGCCGGCTTTGATCGTTTTAATCGCTTCACTGGATTGTTGATGGGTCATGGCCCCAGCCACGCCACCAGCGAGCATATTGCCAATCAAGCCCACTTTGCCCTGTTCCATAAAGCCAACAGGCATGGGAGGATAAACCGGATAAGCGGGATAAGGATTATAGGGAGTGTACTGATCTCCGGTAAAGACAGAAGCAATCTGGTTGACAGTATTGTCTACGGCATAAACCGCAGGTGCGAGGGCTTCAGCAGCACCTTGTACAGCCCCGATAGTCTGAGTCACCTGGTTCAGATTATTAATAAAGCCGGCGATTCCGTCGATTCCACCCATTGTCTTATCTCCTTGCGGTATGTGTGATTTGCGAAGTAAAAATTTCTCTTACCTCTCATATCCGCCGATCAGATTAATATCTTGCGCACTTAAGATTAAGGGATGGTTAATGGT
>JBFLYZ010000161.1:0-1181 GCA_040756415.1 Bacteroidota bacterium | reverse complement strand
CGGTTTCTGCCGGAAACAACCAGACGGTTTGTGCCGGTGGAAGCGTTACGTTGTGCGCATCTGGCGCGGTGAGCTACCTGTGGACCACAGGCGCCACCACCTCGTGCATAACGGTTTCTCCCACCGCATCCTCCACCTATTCCGTAATAGGAACCGATGCGCTGGGATGTTACGATACCGCTGCGGTTACCGTTACCGTGAGCGGAGGGCCCTTGGCTGCCACTTCTTCCACTCCCGCTACCTGCGGAGTGTTTGATGGCACCGCAACTGTAAATGCAACAGGCGGAACGCCACCTTATAGTTATTTGTGGAATACAGGGAATACCACTCAAACTGTAACGGGCTTGTTTTCGGGAACCTATAGCGTATGCGTTACGGATGGTTACGGATGTGTAACGTGCGATACTGTTTCAGTGGGGTCAACGACCACTAATCTGCAAACTATTTTTACCGGAGGAAACGGGCAGGACGGAAATATGTTTGATGTAACTGCGCTTTCAACCATTCAGATCGTGAGTATGGATGGAAATTTAGATGACGCAGCAAGCAGTGGTGCGGGAGGAAACATGCTTATTTATTACAAAGCAGGAACGCACGTAGGTTTTGAGACCAACCAGAGCGCGTGGACGCTTGCCGGAACTGCATTTGTTAATCCCAGCGGCACCGGTATTCCGACTCCTATTCCCATTGCACTGAACATTACGATATCCGCTGGCCAGACTTACGCTTTTTATGTTACGGGAGATAATTCAGGTTGTGATGTGGATTACACAAACGGGACCAACTTCGGAAGTCCTGCTGCTGCCGATGCGAACTTGCAGATTCTCGAAGGAATCGGAAAGGCGTATCCGTTCGGAACAAATTATCCAAGCACGGGCCCTCCCGGTTCTCGCATCTGGAACGGCCGCATTCATTACTGCACCGGACCTGTGGGAATTGAAAACGTGCTTTCCACCGGGTTGAGCGTTTACCCTAACCCGTCAAGCGGAACATTCACTATTTCCGGCTTGCCTGCTGATTCGAAAATAAAGGTGATGAATCTTTTCGGGGAAGTGGTGTTTGAACAAAAAGCTGTTTCTGCCGATGAGGTCATCAGGCTGGATCAGCCGGCAGGCATATATATCTACAGTGTAAGTGATGAATCCGGCAATACAGGCACGGGGAAGATAGTGATCGAGTAG
>JBFLYZ010000160.1:0-1186 GCA_040756415.1 Bacteroidota bacterium | reverse complement strand
AGATTGCCTTCCCCGACTCTTCGGTCGGGATCGCAATCACGAATGGTTTCCATACGGATTGCTTAATTCGCAGCAGAAGAAAAATCCCCCTTCCATTTTCATCGAAGAGGGATTTCTTTTATTGATATTCCAAAAAAATATTTTACTCCGCTTTGCGAGAGCCCGTATTTTATCGGACCACGCTAAACTTGCTGGTGAGCTTTGCGCTGTTGGTTTTAATGGTGTAATAATAATTTCCTGCCGGAATATCTTTCAGCGAAAGTTTTACTTCGTGGTTTCCTGCATTCCTGTTACCGGAAGAAGCATAAATGGTTTTGCCGGTAAGGTCGAACACGGTGACGGAAACTTCAGATGCTTCGCTGAGGGTGTACATAATATGGGTAACCTCTGTAGCCGGGCTGGGGAAAGCGCCTTTGAGCGTGAGGCCGTTGTTTGTGGCAATTTCACCCGCACCGGTGGTGTTGTCAACTACTGGAACTACGAATACTTCGAGTGTTGTGTCAAGCGGAGCGGCTGCATCGAGAAGCTCCATATAAGTATACCAGCCCACGAGTGTCAGGTTCATGCCGGCAATTGAATCGGGAGAATTGCAGCTGATCACCGTAGAAGCAATAGCCACCGTATCACCATTGGAAGGAAGCACGGCATTCACATAAAAATCAGAAGTAACGCTCACAGCAGGAGAGAACGTGTAGCTGGCAACTGCGGTGGTAGTAAGTGCGCTTAATGCAATGGTGTTGCTGGTTCCGAGTGAAGTGCCCGGGTTTTTATTGGCTGCCACTGAATACACACTTACTGAGGTAGCGCCAGCGGTTCCGTTTATATACGCGTACCACACAAGCACCTCGCTGATGGCTCCGTTTCCGGAAAAAGCATAGCGCTGGCCAACTTCCGTAGAGCTTACTACCCCCTGTATCATATTGTTCCCGGTAAGATAGCCTTGATTGGGCGCGGAAAGCCAGTAATACACCAATGCGGTATCGCACATCAGGGATCCTCCGAAGGAGGGCGGCCACAGGGTATCGATCACCATGGGCGAGGGAGCAAGCGAATTTTTTGAAGCGGCAGGTGCCGGTTTTGCCACCAGCCCGTCCTGGTTAATGCTTACCTGCGCAAATGCTGCAAAAGAAAGCGCGGCAATAAAAAATGTTGTGTAAAGTTTTTTCATTTGATTTTGTTTTTTGTG
>JBFLYZ010000159.1:0-1205 GCA_040756415.1 Bacteroidota bacterium | reverse complement strand
ATACTACAAAGGCAATTAAAATTGAAAGCCCCGGTGTTTAACCGGGGCTTTTTTACGAACTCTTATTTACTTTTCTGGCCGTTCGTTCCTTCAGGCTCCATCAGCTTATGCATGCCCATCATTTGCTTCATGGTTTGCTGCATGCCTTCGGCTGAGCCGTCAAGGAAAATGATATTTCCTTTGCCGTATTCCGCAAAGTTCTTGATGGCCTCTGTCCACATGGAGAAGAGGATCACCGAAGTGTCCATGTTGGCCTGTTCCATTTCTTTTGCCGCTTCGCTCATCCCTTTGGCCACTTCCTGACGGAAGAGGGCCACACCCTGACCGCGGAGCTGTGCCGCCTCTTTTTCGGCCGTAGCGGCAATTTTGGTGGCATTGCCATCAGCCTCAGCGGCCTTGGTCTTGGTGATGAGCAGGGCCTGGCCTTCGTTCTCAGCCGCTGCCTTCAGGTTGTTGGACGAAACCACTTTCGACATGGAGCGCATGATCTCTTCATCAAAGGTGATGTCGTTAAGCTGAAGGTCCTGCAGGTGGAAGCCCCATTCCTCCAGGGTCTTGTCTATCTGCTCTTTCACGTGCTCGGTGATATCCCTGCGCAGCCCCAGCACATCGGCCTGCTTTTTAGTGGCCACGTAGCCGCGTATGGAACCTTCGATGGTGCGGATAAGAGCCTGCATGAAGCTGCGGTCGTCCATGAATTTAAAGGCTACGTTTTGTATGGTCTGCTCCCGCTGGTCGAGTACGGAATAAAGCAGCATGGCCTTGAAATAAACGTTGGCCTGGTCGATGGTAATGGCCTGGAACTCCAGTTCAACAGAGCGGTTCTGGATCGAGATCCTGCGAAAGATCTTTTCGATAAGGGGAATTTTAAGATTAAGCCCGGGTCCGAGTATCCTGCGGTACTTGCCAAAGATGGTGATGACCGCTATGGTTCCCTGCTGCACGGTAACAAAGCAGGAGAGGACCAGGAGAGCGCCCAATACATATAATACGTAACTGGTAATTTGATTTGTGTCCATGATTAGAGTATGTTTTAGGTTTGAAGCTAAATTAGTAAAAACAGGGATGACCCTGACAAGGCATTTAAAGAGTTATTAAGAATCGGAGGCCGCTGGCGTGATCTCTGCTTTGCCATCGTCAACCGGGCCGGGCGGTCAGTAAAAGCCCGGTGGGCTTTTACCGCGAGGAGCCAGCCTGCAGGTTGA
>JBFLYZ010000158.1:0-1224 GCA_040756415.1 Bacteroidota bacterium | reverse complement strand
ATCGTCGTTCGGCTGCGGCGAGCGGTATCAGCTCACTCAAAGGCGGTAATACGGTTATCCACAGAATCAGGGGATAACGCAGGAAAGAACATGTGAGCAAAAGGCCAGCAAAAGGCCAGGAACCGTAAAAAGGCCGCGTTGCTGGCGTTTTTCCATAGGCTCCGCCCCCCTGACGAGCATCACAAAAATCGACGCTCAAGTCAGAGGTGGCGAAACCCGACAGGACTATAAAGATACCAGGCGTTTCCCCCTGGAAGCTCCCTCGTGCGCTCTCCTGTTCCGACCCTGCCGCTTACCGGATACCTGTCCGCCTTTCTCCCTTCGGGAAGCGTGGCGCTTTCTCATAGCTCACGCTGTAGGTATCTCAGTTCGGTGTAGGTCGTTCGCTCCAAGCTGGGCTGTGTGCACGAACCCCCCGTTCAGCCCGACCGCTGCGCCTTATCCGGTAACTATCGTCTTGAGTCCAACCCGGTAAGACACGACTTATCGCCACTGGCAGCAGCCACTGGTAACAGGATTAGCAGAGCGAGGTATGTAGGCGGTGCTACAGAGTTCTTGAAGTGGTGGCCTAACTACGGCTACACTAGAAGAACAGTATTTGGTATCTGCGCTCTGCTGAAGCCAGTTACCTTCGGAAAAAGAGTTGGTAGCTCTTGATCCGGCAAACAAACCACCGCTGGTAGCGGTGGTTTTTTTGTTTGCAAGCAGCAGATTACGCGCAGAAAAAAAGGATCTCAAGAAGATCCTTTGATCTTTTCTACGGGGTCTGACGCTCAGTGGAACGAAAACTCACGTTAAGGGATTTTGGTCATGAGATTATCAAAAAGGATCTTCACCTAGATCCTTTTAAATTAAAAATGAAGTTTTAAATCAATCTAAAGTATATATGAGTAAACTTGGTCTGACAGTTACCAATGCTTAATCAGTGAGGCACCTATCTCAGCGATCTGTCTATTTCGTTCATCCATAGTTGCCTGACTCCCCGTCGTGTAGATAACTACGATACGGGAGGGCTTACCATCTGGCCCCAGTGCTGCAATGATACCGCGAGACCCACGCTCACCGGCTCCAGATTTATCAGCAATAAACCAGCCAGCCGGAAGGGCCGAGCGCAGAAGTGGTCCTGCAACTTTATCCGCCTCCATCCAGTCTATTAATTGTTGCCGGGAAGCTAGAGTAAGTAGTTCGCCAGTTAATAGTTTGCGCAACGTTGTTGCCATTGCT
>JBFLYZ010000157.1:0-1239 GCA_040756415.1 Bacteroidota bacterium | reverse complement strand
AGAAAACACCTCGCATGTAACCACGCAGGTGGAACGCATTATCAACTATGAAAAATATCCGCAGGCAAGCGGCACTTGGTACAGCAAGGGAGTAGGCATTGCCTCTGACCAGGGCCCCGGTGATGACAACGAATACGACTGGCAGCACTCGCGAAACATCCGCACAAAGCTGCTTGCGTACAACTATACAACCGTAGATGAATTGTATGACGGCAGCCAGGGTGGGAATGACGCATCCGGAGACCCTACCTCAAGCATGCTTTCAACGGTTTTGAACAATGGCGTGAGCGTGGTCAACTACACAGGGCATGGCAGCCAGACCAGCTGGGTTACCACCGGTTTCAGCAACACGTCAGTGAACGCGCTTAACAATACGAACAAATGCCCGTTTGTTTGGTCGGTGGGCTGCGTGAACGGAGATTTCAATGGGCTCACCTGCTTTGCCGAAACATGGCTGAGGGCTACCGATAACAGCGGGGCCCCGGCAGGAGCGCTTTCCATGATGGCTTCCACCATCAACCAGTCGTGGAGCCCGCCCATGGAAGCGCAGGATGAATTCAATGACATCCTCACCGAATCGTATGCGAACAACATAAAAAGAACGTTCGGTGGGTTATCTGTTAATGGATGTGCCAAAATGAATGATTCCTACGGAAGCCAGGGTACCGAAATGACCGATACCTGGGTGCTGTTTGGCGACCCATCGGTGGTGGTGCGCACGGCAACGCCTGCCAACATGACGGTTTCGCATGTACCGCAGGAATATGTGGGCGTAACGCAGCTGGTAGTGAACTGCAACACGCCCGGTGCGCTGGTGGGTTTATCGGTGGGCGGCACCTGGCTCGGATCAGGTTTTGTGAACAACGGCAGCGCCACCATTACCTTTCCTTCCATTTCATCGACCTGCACCATTGATGTAACCGTTACGGCCTACAACAAAATGCCCTATTTCGGAACGGTGCCGGTGCTGCAGGGAACAGGAATTGAAACTCCTTCGGGAACTATTTCTTCCGTCAGCCTGTATCCGAATCCTGCGGTGAGCCAGAGCATGCTGGCATATACGCTGAATGCTTCTTCTGCCGTGAGCATTGCCCTTTTTGATGTACTGGGCAACGAAGTGATGGTGATTGCAGATGAGAAGCAATCGGGTGCCGGAGCTTCGGCAGTGAAAGTGGATGTTTCCAGCCTTCAGAAAGGAATTTATTTCTGCCGGATGAAAGCAGGAGAAACCATTCTTAC
>JBFLYZ010000156.1:0-1296 GCA_040756415.1 Bacteroidota bacterium | reverse complement strand
ATTCACCAGGCCGGTATCGGTAAATGTTTGGGCAGTGGTAGTGCCGATGGAATCCCAGCTTATACCGTTGAACTTATAAATGTCGTACCGGTAATTATTCCATGGTACTTGCTCGTTCCAGGTAAGCTGAAGCTGGTTGTCATTTGGAATACACGAAATAAATACGGACGAGGCGCTCTGCGCAGGGCAGCTCTGAGGAATGGTATCATAAAAATCTACACGGTATGTGTAGGCGGACGTTTGTGTGTTTAACCCGATGTCGGAATGTGAAGTGGTATTAAGCGTTGCATAATACGGGCTTGAAAAAGACTGAAGAAGCAAAAGCGTAGATGGGGGAACATATCCTTTTGCCCTCAGCAGATCGAACTGGTAAGGCCCGTGATTCGATGCAATGGTAGTGTCATAGTTGAAGGGATCTGCCACCGGCTTGAGCCACTTTACATTGATCTGCCCGCTGGTGCCGGTGCTGATCACATCCACATTGGTAATGATTGGAACATCACGCACCAGCTTGGCGCAGGCAGGAGCAGATATATAGCTCTCGGCACCGTCAAAATAGTAGGCACAAACACGGTAGGCATACGTATATCCGGATGCAAGCCCCAGCCCACCGTTATCATCTGAAAAGGATGTTACATTGGGGCCTACAGACGCAATGAGCGCATAGCCCCATGATGAAGGCATGCCGGTCTGGCAATATCCCGGAGAAAAAGTATCGCAGCTTGCCTTGCGGTAAATTTTATAGCCCATATGGGGGTTGGCAGAGGGTTTGCAAACTCCGCTTGCATCCCACGTAAGGTCCATCCGCGTGCAATTGGGTGATGCAACCAGATTTTCCGGTGCCGGAGCAATCACCGTTATCAGCATGCTTTCGTAATCGGATAAAGGAATACCTGTAGGAGGAGGCGGATCAGGCGCGCCATCATCCGTTGCCTTGAATGTTACAAGGTAAGGCGCTTTTCTTACCTGGTTGCAGGAAGGAGTCCATGAAAAAGTTCCGGTAACGGTTGTGGAGGGCATGGCGGAAGTTGTAAATGTTGCCTGGGGGCTTGCATTGAATGGTCCGCCCGTTGCCGTGAATGCCTGAATATCATTATTGCCCGCATCGATGGCTGTTACAGTAAACGTAAGATTAGAATTGGCTTGAATACATGTATCATTCAAATCACTTATTGTGGGGGCCACATTCTGGCATTGGCATACAGTAACCTGCATATCCCTTCGAACGGTTCCTATTTTGATCCAGTTGCCCATAAACTTTCGCCATTCCACTATGTCAATGGCGAAGTTATATTC
>JBFLYZ010000155.1:0-1313 GCA_040756415.1 Bacteroidota bacterium | reverse complement strand
AGTAGCGCAGAGCCCTGGATCATGTTGCCATTCTGGGGCATGAGACTACCCGCATCAGGGAGATCTGTTTATTTCCATTACATTGCCGCCATGGCGATTAACGACTTTCTAGATAACATACCCAATGGGGAACGGGTATATGCGGAATCAGTGGGGCACTTTGCCAGGCATATGTACACTGCCGCCGCCCGGGAAAAACCCGTATTTTTGGACAAAACACCTCGATATTACCTGATGCTGCCTTTGTTACACCAAGCATTGCCAGAGGCAAAGACCATACTACTGCTCCGCAATCCCTTGGCCGTGTTAGCGTCAATTTGCGAAACATTCAACAGAGGGCGCTTTCTATGGTTTGAGTATTGGATCGATTGGATTGACGGGCATCGATGTCTAGCCCAGGCAATACGCGAAAACCATAATAACCAGGTGGTACTCCGATACGAAGAATTGGTGGCTGCGCCAGATACGACCCTCAAAGCGTTGTGTCCACAAATTGGTCTGGAATATACAGACGCCATGATCACTGGATATAAGTCCTCCGCTCTAGCCGGACGCATGGGTGATCCGGTAGGTGTACACCGGTACGCCGCAGTAAGCAGTGCATCCATTAACAAATGGCAAACGTTCTACAACACCGCCTACCGCAGATCCGTTGCTGAAAAAATGCTGCGTCAATTAGACCCACAAGACCTGGAAACTTTGGGCTACCCCCTACCAAAGCTCTTGGAAATGCTTCACGCCACGCCCCCCGCCCCGGGTATGGATTTTCGCAGCCGTGCCCACCAGGCCATAGACGCCTTCGCCCGCGCTGTGGACTTTCGCTACCTGCAAGCCCGCTGGCGCGCGAAAAGACAAGGAGAGCCCCATGCCTATGGGTATTACCGGTAAGCCCGCAAACCCGCTGGATTTTGATATCGCTAAGCTGGGTTACTACTTATTTTTATTCGTGGCTCTGTTTACCCTGATTGATCCTTTCTACACCGGCTACGGCGCTTTTAGGGTAACGCGAGACCTGGGGCCACTCAAATATGCCTCACTGGTATTTGGTTCTGGTGCGTTTTTCTTTGCCTTTGTGGGTATGCTTTTGCGGGCCCCTTGGCATAAACAGCCCCCTTGGCGTAACAGCTTGACAACAGCTTGGCCATTACTTGTATTTGCACTATACATGCTGGTCGGAGCGCTAACCGCCCGTATTTATTTCGACATTCAAGAAACATTCCTGCCCTTTGCCATCGGAATGGTTGGCATACCGCTAGCCATCATATTGTTTTGGGGCATTGGTCAGAACATGATCGTGGCACGCAGATTTATGC
>JBFLYZ010000154.1:0-1509 GCA_040756415.1 Bacteroidota bacterium | reverse complement strand
GCAACCCCGGTGGCGAGCTTTACTTCTACTGCGCCTGCCTGCACCGGAATGCCGGTTGATTTTACTAATACAGGAACCGTTGTTGGCGTAACCTGGGCATGGAATTTCGGAAGCGGGGCCGCGCCTGCGACCTCCACCGTTCAGAATCCAACCGGAATTGTTTACTCTACATCCGGAATAAAAACCGTTACGCTTACTACTACAAACCTGACCACAGGTTGCACGAGCACCTATACAACCACCATCAACATTTATCAGACTCCAACGGTTAGTTTCGTTTCTTCTGCTCCTCAATGCCAGGGAAGCCAGGTGAATTTTACTAATGCCGGTTCCACCGGATTGGGATGGACCTATGCATGGACCTTTGGTTCGGCAGCGGTGCCGGCAACTTCCACGGCTGAAAATCCATCGGGAATTATTTATACTACCGCGGGAACCCATACGGTTACGCTGACCATTTCAAGCAGCAATTGTTCCGCTACCACCACGCAAACCATTTCCATTAATCCTACACCGGTGGCAAGCTTTACTTCTACTGCTCCTGAATGTACCGGGTTGCCTGTGGTTTTCACAAATACTGGCGATACTATGGGTGTGACATATAACTGGTCTTTCGGATCTGGAGCAAACCCTGCTACATCCTCTTCGCAGGATACTACTGTAATTTATTCCACTGCCGGGCCGCACACCGTAACGCTGATCTCTTCCATCGGAACATGCGTGGATACGTTCTCGCAGGTAATCACCATTCACCAGACCCCGATGGTAAGCTTTACTTCCAACGCCCCTCAGTGCGCAGGTTCTCCTGTGAACTTCACCAATACCGGAAGCACCGGGAGCAGCTGGTCGTATTCCTGGAATTTAGGAACGGGAGCAACACCGGCAAATTCTTCGGCTGAGAATCCTTCGGGAGTTACTTATGCGAACGGGGGAGTGGTGTATGTTACTTTCACCATCTCTGACCAGAACTGCACCAATACATTCATTGATTCAATAACCATCAACAGCGCGCCTGTTGCCGATGCGGGAAAAGATACCGTGATCTGCAATAACACAACCGTTCAGATCGGAAGCGCACCGGTGGCAGGAAACACATACAGCTGGTTCCCCTCCAGCACGCTCAGCAGTTCGACCATCGCAAACCCGGTTGCCAGCCCGATCGCACCTTCTACTATTTATATTGTTACTGTTACCAATGCGAATGGCTGCACCTCGCAGGACAGCGTGGTGGTTTCGATGCTTGCGCCCCTTTCTGCCCTGGCTGGTGCTGACGGAGAGATATGCCGCAACGACAGCATGCAAATTGGAGCCGGGCTGATCACCGGGCAGAATTATATGTGGTCGCCTGCTGCGGGATTAACGAGCACCACCTCTCCCAATCCCATCGCAAGCCCTACGGCAACCACTACCTACACGCTTTCAGTAACCGGCCCGGGCTGCGGCCCTGTAACCGATGAAGTAACCGTTACCGTTCACCAGCTTCCGCTGGCCGATGCAGGCCCCAACGAT
>JBFLYZ010000153.1:0-1512 GCA_040756415.1 Bacteroidota bacterium | reverse complement strand
AGCACCTTCGCTCCCACGTTTTTACCAAAGCCCCAGCGCACCGATGAGTTCCCCCTGAAAAAAGGCAGCAAGGGACCTAAAGTAAAAATACTTCAGGAAGCACTTATTGCCAAGCACGGTAAAAGTATCCTGCCCAGGTACGGAGCGGACGGTGATTTCGGAAGCGAGATGGCCGCAGCCCTGAAAAAGCTAAACATGCCGGAAACGGTTGATGAAAGCACCTACAATGTGCTGACACAGTCCGGTACGGTTGACCTGCCTGAACTTGGAAAATCCCTGTACAAGGACGCGGTGAACAAGAATTTCAGCGGAGCCATCGCCTCCCTGAAGAAGATGCGCTCGAAGGAGGATTACACAGCCGTGAGCGAAGAGTTCAAGAAATATTACCTGCGCGGGGTAAGGCAGACGCTGGTGAACGGCTTGCTCGGCAGCTTCAGCGATGAAAGCCAGAAGCAGCAGATACGCCTTGAGTTCACCCGCATGGGATTGAAATATGATGGCTCCAAATGGTCGCTTTCAGGGCTGGATGGTTTTACGCTGATCACCACCGTGCCCACTGTTGTGTGGCGAACTCCACAGGAAGGAGCCAAAGTCCCGGCTAAAATGATCCTCGGTACCGAGGTGGAAACAAGAGAGGACTATACACTCTTTGAGAACAACGGAAAAAAATTCATTGTGAAAACTTCAACCATAAAATACTTATGAGAACAATCAATTACATCGTGGTGCATTGCACAGCAACACCACCGACAACCACAGTTGAGTCGATCAAAAAATACTGGAAAGATGTACGGAAATGGGGAGACACACCCGGTTACCATTACCTGATCCTTCGTGACGGGGAGATCCGTCAGCTTCTGGACGAAAGCAAGATGAGCTATGGAGCCTACGGTCATAACAAGGAGTGCATCCACATCTCTTATATCGGGGGCATTGATAAGGACGGAAAACCGGTTGACAACCGCACCACGGCCCAGAAGAATGCCATGTTCGATAAGATCGTGGAACTGTCGGAAAAGTATCCGAAGGCAAAAATCCTCGGTCACCGGGATTTCCCCGGAGTAAAGAAAGCCTGTCCTTCTTTCGATGTGGCAACTTGGCTGAAGGATTACGAACCTGATTTTAAAATGGCCGCATAGTCCGGCAAGCTCACTATTCATGATCTTCCCGAAAGTAAAATCCATATTGAGGCAGAAAGGATTCGTGCTCAACACACGGCCTTATGAGCTGAACATCGTGGGAATACGGTCAAGGAGCGTTATGCCCAACCGCTTTGATGATGAGATACACGTTTTCTACAGATCCAAACCATTGAAATGGAGCTATCACATCTTCAAGGCGACCACCGACCCGGGCACCTTCTGGCTCAAAAATCCGATGCAGCCGCAGGGAACAGCCATCCTCGCACAGGGGCAGTATGTAAATGCCTACCAAATAGGATTGCATTTAGGCAAATACAAAGCCCTTGTGCAGGTGGCACCCGTGACCATCATGCGGGACTATGACCGTAAT
>JBFLYZ010000152.1:0-1575 GCA_040756415.1 Bacteroidota bacterium | reverse complement strand
TTAACACTAAGCTTAACTATATCTCCCATGTAATCTCCCCGCTCCAACAGGGAGTACTTTCCATCCATGTCGGAGGGGTTCATGGTGATGTAATTGTCCCAGGTACATTTCGAAATCGGGTCGGGCAATTCCTGCAGCCAGGGGTTATTCGCCTGGTTGCCGATACCGATTCCGGTTTTTTCGTAAATGAAAAGCTCGATATCGCCTCCCTTTTCTTTCGCAATAACCGAAGCGGCCTCGCCTGCCGACATCTTTATCATGTCGGTCTTTCCTTCCGGCATTTCCGATGGGACCATCGCTACGGCTGAAGTATCGGCTTTGGCAGTTTCTTTTTTCTCAGGCTTTTTTTCTCCTTTGCCAAGCATCATTTCTGCCGGAACAGGAATAATTTCTGAAACTCCATCATGCAGGGAACGGTTCCAATGCTCTGTGAAGCCAAGCGATGCAGGGAATAAAAGCTTTTCCCAGGTAGATTGAATGTGCGAATAATAATCACCGGGCATTCCGCACCACTTCATCAGCGTTTCTTGCGCGCTGCGGGTATTATAAATGGGAGTAATGGTTGGCTGGGCCAGCGAAAAGGAATTCTTCTTCGGCAGGGCATCGTTCCACGCTTCAAGGTAATGATGGTCGGGGCAAACGTAATCGCAAAGTGAAGCAGTTTCATCCATGGTAGCTGCGAATGAAATCTTTGTCTTTACTTTCTGCAGCGCATCAGCAAAACCTGGTAGCGTGTAAGCAGGGTTGGCATTGTAAACTATCAGCGCATCCACTTTTCCGGCCTTCATTTCTTCCAGCAGATTCTTAACCCGCTCGTCATTTCCCTGGTGGCAGTTGGAGTGATTATCCGTATCAATGGTCTGACCATAGTTGCCGAGCATTTGATTGATGCCGGTTACAATGGTTTGAATTGCTTCGTCATTGATGCCGCATACCACCAAAGATCTGCCCTTATTATCTGCGAGCCACTTTGCGGAATCAGCAATCGCTTTCTTTTGCTCATCGGTCATATTTCCGGATGCCGAAACGGGCGCTCCTCCCGTTAGGGAAGCCACCGCGTTGTAAAGCACAGCCGCTGCGGCACCTATCTGCGAGGGCTTAACGGGAATGCGAACATCGGCATTACTGCCAGTGAGCGAAAGCGTGGTTTCGAACTGAACATGCTTCGAGAGTGTTTCCTTACCGTTGTTCAATTTTCTGCCCTGCGCGTACTGCCATGCATATTCAACAGGCGAAAGCCAGTTGGCAAGAAAATCGGCAGCAAAGCTCACGATCACATTTGCTTTGTCAAAATTATAGGATGGGATCACACCGTTATTGGCTTTGGCTATGGCATGGTAAGAAACCGCATCGTAAGTAACGTGGCGGGTTCCGGGATGCTTAGCGGAGAAATTTGCTATAACGCTTTTTGTAGAAGGGCTGATGATGGTAGAAGAAAGAATGCGGATGTTGCCTGAGAGCTTAGAACCGATTTCGCTGTCTATTTTATCCCACGAAGTCTCCTCTCCTTTCATCATGGGCCCTTTCAACCTTTCCGAATCATATAGAGAAAGCACCGATGCCTGCACGCGGGCG
>JBFLYZ010000151.1:0-1627 GCA_040756415.1 Bacteroidota bacterium | reverse complement strand
CAGCGTTACGCTTTGCCCGGTGCAGATGGTAAAATTATTTCCTGCATTGGTGGGTACAGCCGGTGTCAAGAAAATAGTAAGCGTATCCCAGTTGGCGCAGCCGTTCGCATCAGTGATGTTCACGGTATATTGCGTATTCACCGTGGGCGATGCCACCGGGTTTGAAATGTTTGGATTGCTTAGCGATGAAGAAGGAGACCAGACATAAGTAACCCCATTGCTTGCATTCAGCGTGGTGGAAAATCCCGGGCATACCCACCCTGGCTGCGGCCCTGCATTGGCATTTGGAAGCGGATTCACCGTTACCTGCACCACATCCGTGTTCGTGCAGGAATTCGCATCGGTAATGGTGAGCGTGTAATTTGTTGTGGATGTTGGATTCGCAACCGGGTTCGTGCAGGTGGTGCAGCTTAACCCGGTGGAAGGGCTCCACACAAATGTTCCGGTACCGGTGGCGCTGAGCGTAGTGGAATTTCCGATGCAGATGCTTGCATCCGCTCCTGCGCTCACGGCAGGGAACGGCAGCGTGGTCACCGAAACAAAGTCGGTATCGGTGCAGTTGTTCAGCGTTACAATGAGCGTGTAGGTGGTGCTCGTTGTGGGCGATGCTACCGGGTTCGAAACGTTCGGGTTGCTGAGCGAAGAGGAGGGTGACCAGTTGTACGTGCCTCCTCCTGTACCGTTGAGCGTGGTGGAAGCGGCAGGGCACACCGTAACATCCGCTCCTGCGCTGGCCACAGGCGGCTGGCTCACCGTTACGGTTACCATATCCGTATCGTTGCACGTGTTGACATCCGAAACAATCACGGTGTAGGTAGTGGTGATGGTTGGAGAAGCAGTGGGATTTGCAATGGTTGCATTATTTAATCCGGATGACGGGCTCCAGTTATATCCTGCTCCTGCAGGACCTGTAGGGCTTCCTCCGATTGTGAAAGAAAACCCGGAACAGATGGAAACATCGGGCCCTGCATTCACAGCCGGCTGCGCATTCACGGTGATGTTCACCGTATCGGTGTTCGAGCAGTTGATGGCCGAGGTAACCGTTACGATATAACCGATGCTTGCCGTAGGTGTTGCAACCGGGTTGGAAATATTCGGATTGCTCAGCGCGGTGGATGGGCTCCATGAATAGGTTCCTCCTCCGCTGCTGGTAAGATTCACTGAATTTCCCACACATATTGTAGCATCGGGCCCGGCATTGATCACTGGGATTGCCTGTATCGAAACGTTCAAGGTGATAGGCCCCGCAGGACAGCCGTTCTGG
Source organism: Bacteroidota bacterium (assembly GCA_040756415.1). Lineage (GTDB taxonomy): Bacteria > Bacteroidota > Bacteroidia > JADZBD01 > JADZBD01 > JBFLYZ01. The sequence goes on along the minus strand of JBFLYZ010000151.1, from coordinate 363 downwards.
TTGAATGAAGTAACATTCACCGTTCCATTCCCCGCGCTTCCCCAGTTTACCGTGATCACATTTGTTCCCTGTCCCGAGGCAATGCTTCCTCCGCTAACCGACCAGTTAAAAGAAGTTCCTGAAGAAGCGCTCACGCTGTAAGTAGCGGTGGAGTTTTGGCAGATCACAGTGGGCCCTGAAATGGAAGAAGGCCCGTTGTACGGCAAAACCTGTATGGTGTAAACCACGTTGGTTACTTTAGGCGGGCATCCGTCATCCGGCACCTGCACAATGAAAATAAAATTTCCGGTTTGGTTGCAGGCCAGGTCCCAGCAAAACTGGCTGGTCACGCTCCCTAGCCCTGAGTTCGGGTTGGGAGAGAGC
>JBFLYZ010000150.1:0-1648 GCA_040756415.1 Bacteroidota bacterium | reverse complement strand
TGCCGCTCGATGTTTCGCGGAACATATCGGAAACTTTGGTGGAAGAACTTCCGATCATTAAACTCATTTCGTACAGCAGGTTATTGGGAGTAGGAACCTGGTATTCAAACCCGAGTCCCTGCTGCTGGCCATCGTTGTTATATCCGATGCGCCCTTTGCTGGTAATGGTGGTATGCACATCATTGATGGTAATGTTGATGTAATCCACATTCACTGTTACGCTGAAATACTGGTCACCCGTAAACGAACCATCGGTAATTCTTACCCTGAAATTAATAACCTGGTTCACCGGTGCAGAGGCAGAAATAGTTGCCTGGAAAGGCGAAGCATTGTTGTTGGTAGTTCCAAGCGTGGCAAGTGTGCCGATGGTAAAAGTTCCGTTGGTAATAACGGGTGCAGTGCCAGAAGAAACCGAAACAACGCTCAGCGTGGCAGATGCGCTGCTTGAAGAAGGATCGAGGTAATTGATGAAGTTGCCCGAAATGTAAAGCGTTTCTCCCTGAAGAAATACATCGTCATTCTGATCGGTAACCGTGATCGGGTTCATGGCAAGAGATTTTGCAGACAGGGTAAGCGCATTATACACATCAATTCTTCCTTTGCCCAGTTTCCCTGCATTGTACAGCGAAAGCGTATTGGAACCCTGGTACGGATCGCAGGTTTGCTTGAGCTTTTCTCCTATCTGGAAAGCATTGGAATAATTAAAATAAGACTGAACCAGCCCGGCCGCCCCGGCAGCAATCGGGCTCGCCATGGAAGTTCCGCTAAGCGTGCTGTACGAAGACTGGTAGGTGGAGTAAATGCTGCTTCCCGGTGAACCGAAATCCACATCGGTGCCGTAGCTGGAGAAGCTTGACCTCGAATCGGTACTTGCGGTAGAAGCCACCCGGTACACATTATTAAAGGAAGAAGGATAAAGCTGTTCTTCGATTCCATTATTTCCTGCCGAAGCAAAAATCACACAATTCTTATTGAATACAGCGTAGTCAATAATGTTTTGCCCGTAAGAGCCGCCACCGGGGCCGCCCCACGAACAATTGATGATTTTTGCCCCGTTGTCTGCAGCCCAGGTGATGCCCGTATAGCCCGCAATCAAGGCTCCGGATGCATCCGAAATTTTTACAGGAAGTATTTTACATGTAAATCCGGGGCTTGCCACTCCGATTCCGTTGTTGGTTCGTGCCGAAGCGCATCCGCAAACATGCGTGCCGTGCGCATCGCCCTGCCAGGTAGGATCATTATCATTCATGGCTACATCATAACCGGTAAGAAGGTTCGGAGAAAGATCGGGATGCGAGGGCTGTGTGCCGGTATCTACGATCCCGATCACCACCGAAGTGCTCCCCTGCGTAAGATCCCATGCCTGCTGGCAGTTAATGCTGCCTGTTACATTTCCTTTGCAGAAATATTGTCCGGAATTACTGTAGCTCGGATCGTTCGGAACAAAATCAATGGTGGGCACATACCAGGGTTCTGCGTATTCAAAATAACCAAGGGATTTAAGCTGATTGATCACCTTTTCGAGTTTCATTTCAGCCGTGTACTTAAACGAATAGATCAGCGAAAGGTCCACCAGCTTTTGCCCCAGCTCATTGACCTCTCTTGCGGGAGGCTGATGGTTTGGATAGATCTTTGCAAGATTTTTTGC
>JBFLYZ010000149.1:0-1659 GCA_040756415.1 Bacteroidota bacterium | reverse complement strand
GCACCTGTAGCAGCAGCTGTACTGGTATTGCGGAATGCAGTCGCAGCAGCCTGCGTGCTGGTCGTACCATCAGAAAGCAGATAAACAGGGGCTGTAGTCCCCAAATTGCTGGGGCGTGCAGCTACAGTAGAACTCAAAGTAGTCTGAGAAGGAGGCAAGAGCAATACGGTCTTGTGGGTCAGGTCGGTGGTGTCATAAACCGCAGTACCGCCCAAGGCACCCCAGGTACCGTTATAGGTGGTTACGCCACCGGTCTGAACGATGGTGGTGTTGTAGTTCTTCGCGGTTGCAGTGCTGGTGGCGATGGTGCCACCGGGGTAAGCGGCTGCAGCTTTGGTATCAGAACCAGCAGTGTTTTCCATACCACCAGCGATAGAGATATCGCGTGTATAGATGATCATGCGTTCGCTGAAGCGAACACGAACCGCGTCACCATTCTGGCCACCGTTTTCGTTGGTCTCAGCAGTAATACCGGTAATGGTAGGTTTCACTTCGTCGGTTTTGATTGCGAATTTGTAAGACTCTTCAAAATCACCATCGGTCAGTTTGAAGTGTTTTTCGTTACGGCTGATGCCGCTCTTATCTTTCAGAACGCGATCGCCACCGCTGAATGAGCGGAATGCCACGTTGTAGTCGGGAACCAGGTTGCTGTCTTTATCGGTGGGTAACAGTTTTTCTTCTTTGAAGGAGAAGGTGACTTCAGTGTCATCGCTGTTCCAAGAGATATTGAAAGCATCTTTGTCCCAAATCTGGGTGCTGTTGCCAGCCAGGAAGTTGGTAGCAATCGTGCCATTACCGGTAACGGTATTGGTGCGGGTGGTATTGCCTGCATCAACAGTCAGCTTGCGGCTGTTGAAAGAACGAACGGTGAAGGTATCTTCAGCGGTCTTCTTGTCCATGGGTTCAGAGAATTTCAGCACGAAGCTGGTTTTGGGGTCTACACCCGAGCCATTGCGGGCAGGGGTAACCATGGTGACTTCAGGCTTATCGCTCAAAGCGTTGTAAGCAGCAGAGAAACCCGTCACGCTGCCGTCATTACCGAAGTCATAACGGTTGGCGTTGGGATCGCCCTGTTTGTTGGATTTCAGAACTTCAACGCGTTTGCGGGTGGTGAAACCAGGCTTAGAAGCTACGATTTCAACCTGAACGCCTGAAGGGGCGTTGTTGAAAGCATAGGTGCCGCCAGCAGTGACTGTTTCAGCTTCGAAAGGAACAGAACTGTTCAGAGACTTGGCTTTGACGGTTACGCCATCAAGAGGAGATTGAGTGTCATCGAATACTTTACCGTTGAAAGTGGTTTTTTCAATAACTGAAATATCGCTGGTGGCGCTGGGCAAGGGAGATGCCGTGGGACTGGCACCGGGGATAGTGGTAGGTGCAGCACTGGGAGCCACAGAGGCGCTGGGTGCAGCAGTGGGTTCAACGGAGGCGCTGGGAACCGCACTGGGCTCAACGGAAGCGCTGGGAGCCACGCTGGGAGTAGTGCTAGGGGCGACACTGGGGGTTACACTGGAGCTTGCACCGGGAGTGGGGGTGCCTGTAGGGGCGGGGCCGCAAGCGACCATGGACAGAGTTGCAGCCAGGCCGAGACCTGTAGAGAGAATACGTTGCTTGGTCATTCTATAAACGTTCCTTTCGAGGAGAAAAACAATTTGATTT
>JBFLYZ010000148.1:0-1706 GCA_040756415.1 Bacteroidota bacterium | reverse complement strand
CGCGCAAATTTTACAAACCATGAAAAAATATATTCTCCTTTTTTTGTTTACATCCTCCGCTGCGTTTGTAATGGCGCAGGGTTCGCTTACTGTAACCACTTCTCAAACCAATGCATCGGTTTGCACGGCTCCCTGCAACGGAACGGCAACTGTATCAAACGTGACTGGCGGAACTCCCCCTTACAGCTATTACTGGGGAACCTCGCCCGCCCAGCAAACCCAAACCGCTACCGGGCTTTGCCCGGGAACTTATACCGTGGGAGTGTATGATTCAACCAGTCCGATTCCTTCTTACGGAAGCGCACAGGTAACCATCACGTGCATCCAGGGAATTGAAGAATACCTTTTGAATAATTATGTGGAAGTATATCCCAATCCCGCTTCTTCCGTTATCACCGTTTCGGTTTCTTACCCGAACGGGGGAGAGGTGAGAGAGGCGGCAATCATCAACGCGATCGGTGAAAAGGTGATCAGCAAAAGTTTTTCTTCGTCCGTGAAGTTCAGCGGAACGGTGGATGTTTCTTCGCTTGCAGCCGGAACGTATTTCATAGAGCTGAAGGACGCAAAAAACATGTACCGCACCAAGTTTGTAAAGCAGTAATAACTAAAAAGAATTCTTTATGTAATGAGAAAGACCGTCATCGCCACTGTTCTTTTTCTTTTTTCGCTTAAAGGTTTTTCCACCCACATTGTGGGCGGTGAAATTTTTTACGACTGCCTCGGCAACGATAATTACCGCATTACCCTTAAGCTATACCGAGACTGCATCAACGGCATGGCGGCTTATGATAATCCTGCCGCCATCGGGGTGTTTAATTCCAGCGGGGTACTGCTGCAAACCCTTTATGTGAACTTTCCCGGCTCCAACCAGGTTCCGTATTCCATCAACAATCCGTGCATTGTGCCGCCCACCAATATTTGCGTGGAAGAGGCAGTTTATAGCACCACAGTCACTCTGCCTCCTATACCGGGCGGATACACACTTGCCTATCAGCGCTGCTGCCGGAACAATACCATCATGAATCTTGTGAGCCCGGGCGATGTGGGTTCCACGTACATGTGCCAGATCCCTGATGCCTCGCTTGCGCAGTGCAATTCGAGCCCGCGCTACAACAACTTTCCTCCTATTTTCATCTGCAGCGGAATGCCCCTGAACTTCGACCATTCTGCCACCGATCCCGATGGAGATGTGCTCGTATACAAGCTCTGCGATCCTTACGATGGAGCTTCTTCGCTCAATCCCATGCCCCAGCCGCCTTCTGCTCCGCCTTATTCCACCGTACCCTTTCTTCCGCCTTACAGCGGAACTTATCCCATGAGCTCATCGCCTGCCATGGCGGTGAACGGCTCCAGCGGCCTGCTTACCGGAACTCCCAATATGATCGGGCAGTGGGTGGTGGGTGTTTGCGTGGAAGAGTGGAGAAACGGGCAGCTGCTCAGCGTGAACAAAAGAGATTTCCAGTTCAACGTGGTGAATTGTCCGCCCGTGCCGGTTTCATCCATTCCTTCGCAAACCACGTATTGCTTCGGCATGACGGTTAATTTCCAGAACTCTTCGGTAAACGGAACCACCTGGCACTGGGATTTTGGCGATCCGAACGCAGCCAACGATACTTCCAATCTTTTTACTCCTTCGTGGACATACTCTCAGCCGGGCACTTACAACGTGATGCTGATTGCCAACCCCGGCTCGCCCTGTGCCGATA
>JBFLYZ010000147.1:0-1742 GCA_040756415.1 Bacteroidota bacterium | reverse complement strand
TTTAAATATATTAAAATTTATTATTTGAAGTAACGGAACAACAATAGGGTTTCCGCCCACACCAGGCCTATTCGCATAAAAACAGGCATGGCGGAAAAGCCCCAGCCATTTTGCGGCCTGCGCGGGAAAGAAAAAGGAGAGGATCAGCGGCTGTAATTGGGCGCCTCGCGGGTGATCATGATATTGTGCGGATGGCTTTCCGTGATGCCGGCCGAGGTAATGCGAATGAACTTGGCCTTCTGCAATGCCTCTATATTCTTTGCCCCGCAATATCCCATACCTGCGCGTAATCCACCGATGAGCTGGTAAACCACTTCGGCCAGCGTGCCTTTATAGGGAACCCTTCCGGAGATGCCTTCGGGGACCAGCTTGGCGATATCGTCCTCCATATCCTGGAAGTACCTATCCTTGCTTCCCAATTGCATGGCTTCGATCGAACCCATGCCGCGATAGGACTTGAACTTTCTTGCTTCAAAAATAATGGTTTCGCCAGGCGACTCTTCCACACCGGCAAACAGCGAACCCGCCATCACCGAACTGGCTCCTGCGGCAATGGCCTTTACCACATCGCCCGTAAAACGTATGCCCCCGTCAGCGATCACGGGCACGCCCGTTTTCTTGAGGGCCTTCGACACCATGTATACAGCGCTGAGCTGGGGAACGCCCACGCCTGCGATGATGCGCGTGGTGCATATGGATCCAGGGCCTATTCCCACCTTCACCCCATCGGCTCCCGCTTTGACCAGGGCCAGGCCGGCTTCCGCTGTGGCCACATTACCGACCACTACCTGCAGATCGGGGAACTGCTTTTTGACCTTCCTGAGGGTTTCGATCACACCCCTGGTATGGCCATGGGCGGTATCGATCGCCACCGCGTCAACATTCACCTGCCTGAGCGCTTCCACCCGATCGAGCACATCGGCCGTAACCCCAACGGCAGCGGCAACAACCAGCCTTCCCAGGGCATCCTTATTGGCATTGGGACGCACCCTCACTTTCACAATATCACGGAACGTAATCAGCCCGATCAGGCGGTTCTGCTTATCCACCACCGGAAGTTTCTCGATCTTATGCCTGCGCAGGATCTCCTCGGCCTTGGCCAGGTCGGTGCCTTCCTTGGCCGTTATCACGTTCTCGGATGTCATTACCTCCCTTACCGGGCGCTTCATTTTCTTTTCGAACCGCAGGTCGCGGTTGGTAACGATGCCGATCAGCTCGCGCGAGCCGTTCACCACGGGTATGCCGCCAATCCTGAACTCGGCCATCAGCCCCAGCGCATCGCCAACCGTTGCGTTCTCATGCAGCGTTACCGGATCGAGGATCATGCCGCTCTCGCTGCGCTTCACTTTTCTCACCTGCTCGGCCTGCTGTTCTATGCTCATGTTCTTATGGATCACGCCTATGCCCCCTTCCTGGGCCATGGCTATGGCCATGCGGTACTCCGTAACCGTATCCATGGCCGCTGATACGATGGGCGCGTTCAGCTTCAGCTCGCGCGAAAAGCGCGTGGATACATCTACCTCGCGCGGCATCACTTCAGAATACGCGGGAATAAGCAGCACATCGTCATAGGTGAGTCCTTCACCTACCAGCTTGTCGGGATCGAGCGGCATAGCAGATCGTTTTTGAGGAAGATTAGTACTAACGCAGGGGTGCCGGGCAGCGGCTGGGTGCCGCATTGGGAGTGAAATTGAATTCTAAACCGGCCTTGCACGTTTTTAAAATTCGTGCAAATATATACT
>JBFLYZ010000146.1:622-1785 GCA_040756415.1 Bacteroidota bacterium | reverse complement strand
AGCGGGCAGCTGATCCCCAATTCTGCAGCCCCCAACAATCTGATCGCTCTTGCATGGGAAGATTACGACCCCTCCCAGGGAGGCACTATCAGTTATTTTACTACCGGCACCGCCCCTAACCGCCTGCTCGTAGTTCATTTTAACCAGGTGCCTCATGCCGGTGGCGGGGGGGGCCCGGTGAATGCACAAATTGTTTTATATGAAACTACCCATGTGATCGAGATTCATACTACCAGCCAGGTTTCAGACGGAGGGCTCCACACGATGGGAATTGAAAATGCAGGCGGCACTATTGCCGTGGCTGCTCCCGGAAGAAATGCTGCTAACTGGACTACCAACAGCGATGGAAAAAGATTCACTCCTGGCCCCGTTCCCTCAGGATCGTTTACCTATGCATGGTCGCCTTCCGCAGGCTTGTCAAATGCAAGCATTGCAAATCCTTCAGCCTATCCTGCTCAAACCACCACGTATGTAGTGACGGTTTCTGATACGGCTTGTCCTTCCGTTTCCGACACCCTGATTCTTACGGTAGATACTGTTTCTGTAACTGTGAGCGTACTCACTCCCGATACCGCGATTTGCAGCGGAAGCATTCCGGTTTCTATTGCCTCTTCCAATGCGGGCTCCTATGCCTGGGCTCCATCGAGCGGCCTAAGCTGCACGAACTGTTCTAATCCCGTAGCTTCTCCCACTTCAACGATTACTTATGTTGTTACGGCTTTCACGCCCATGGGAATGTGCTCGGCTAAGGATTCATTCTCTGTTTATGTAAGCAACTTAAAGCAATTTAATATTTCTGCAAGTGCCGATTCGGTGTGCAATGGCGACAGCGTTCAGCTAAGCATCCTTACCAATTTTACCGATGATTTCGATCCCGGACTGGATGCTGCCTTGTGGGATTCTATTTTCAACGGCACTCCCAGCACCAACTGCGGTTCCGTGAGCGGGAATGCTTTTTATTTTGACGGTACAGGTATCCGCTCCGCTTCCACCGTCTCGCTGAATGTTTCTGCGGGAGGAAATGTGAGCTTTCAGCTTAAAATCGGAACAGGCACTGCTCCCTGCGAAAATGCAGACATTGGAGAAGATGTAGTGCTTGAATATTCCATCAACGGAGGAAATACGTGGACGCTTATCAATACCTATAATGCAGATTCATTTTC
>JBFLYZ010000146.1:0-612 GCA_040756415.1 Bacteroidota bacterium | reverse complement strand
AAATTAATTACGGAAAGCATACCGGTTGCCGCGCAAACCGTGAATACCCTCTTCCGCTGGAGGCAGGTACTGAACAGCGGGCTTGGATTCGACAACTGGTCTATCGATGATGTAACCATCAACAGTTCTCCGAATCCTGCTATCACTTTTTCCTGGGCGCCTTCAGCCAGCCTGAATAACGACAGCATTGCAAATCCGGTGGCATTCCCTACAGTGACTACTACCTATACCGTTACTATTTCGGATTCTGTCTGTACAGTTACGGATACCATTACCATTTATGTGGATACTGCTGCGGTTGCCGTTTCTGTACTTACGGCTGATACTTTTATTTGCTTCGGCAACAGTGTTTCCATCACCACTTCTGCAACGGGCGCGGGTTCTTATTCCTGGTCCCCTTCGGCAGGGCTCAGTTGCGTTACCTGCGCCAACCCGGTGGCTACCCCTTCATTCAGCACAACATACGTTGTAACAGCTTATACTGCACAGGGGTCTTGCTTTGCAACCGATTCCATTGATATTAACGTTAGTTCACTCACGCAGCTTTCTCCCGGGGCATCGCCTAATCCTGCCTGCGGTGCGGGCGATTCGGTGCAACTTAATGTGGGAATT
>JBFLYZ010000145.1:0-1903 GCA_040756415.1 Bacteroidota bacterium | reverse complement strand
TCAGAGCCGAGGACTTGCGAATGAACTTCGCTGCCGAAGATGTCGAAAATTTTCAGTACGGGTTTCTGCGCGGAAAAATCGAAGCCCGGTGCAAACACCGAGGCGGTTGTATTGAAAGGGTTGGGATACACAAAAGAAGCGGTTGCATAAAAATGCCCCGTCTCGCTTACCGAAGTAACCGGGTTGTTCCACAGCGTATCGCTGGCAAGCAAGCCCCCTATATCAATGTTCTCATCGCCCGGCAGGTAATACAGCCACTGGAAAGAATCGAACAGCATTTCATCGGTAGTTCCCTCTCCTGCCGTTACAAGCTGCGGAGGGCTGTTGGGGTTGTTGGGGTTATTCGCGGTGTTGTCATACATGTGAGCAGACCGAAGCGTGTATCCTGCCGGAATCTTCACCAGGTTGGGAAAGGTGTAAAAGCCCTGCCACTCAAAATCCCAATTGTTTATCTTGATCAGCGGGATCTTGGTTGCGCCCTGGTCGGCATAGTTCTCCATGGTTTTGCAGAGCAGGTGCGAGTGCGGGAACGTTCCGAAAATGGAGAGCGCTGCCGGCAACCCTCCGCTTGAAGGGTATTGTGCACTGTAAGTGGGTGTGGTATTTGCAAGAATGAACATGTTCCAGTTCTGCAAAGGAGTGGAAACGTAAATGGGGCGGATGCCCGTGGCGCCAGCCGGGTAAAGATAGATGCGCATCTGCGTGCTGTCTATCTGCCCTGCCGTTCCGGGAGGATAATGCACCTGCAGGTTGATATTTGAACCCGCTTTGAGGCGAATGCCCGTTTTCAGAGGAGTCTGCCCGGGGAAAACCGTGGGCTGCCCCCCTACTGCCCATACATCGAGGTCGAAATCTCCGGGTTGAGAAAAGCAGTTGCCGGAGGTGTTGCTCGCTACCGTTCCCGTAGAATCCACTTTCACCACTACGTGGTGCACCAAGGCCGGGTTGTTCGGAACGATTTCAAAGGCGCGCACCCAGCGGTCTTGAGTCAGCCCTGTAGGAATGGAAAAACAGTTGTAGGCATCGGTAGAATTCCCGTTGCTGGGAAATGCCGGTATTTTTATAATGAGATCGGGAGTTCCCTTGAGCTTGTACTGCGAAGTGTAAATGGGAGGAGGAGGCGCCTGGGTGGTATCGCCTGCCTGCGCACCCGAGCCTACCCAGCTCAGAATCGCATTTTTCTCTGCTGCGGTGATGATACGCTCATGCAGGAAACGGGTATACGTAGTGTCCGGAAGCCAGGGCGGCATTTTGCCGGTTTGCACCGCGTTTTGAATGAGCGATGCCCACGGAGCCGTTTCGCTGTAGGTGAGCATGGAAAAAGGCGCTCCGCCATTCGGGCGGTGGCAGTTGGTGCAGCGGCTGTAAAAAATTCCGGCTACGTCCTTATACACGAGCTGAGCAGATGCAGGATCTGTCAACCCTGCAAGAAAAACGAGCAAAGCAATAAAGATCTTTTTCATGTTGTTGTTATTTTAAACTCGCCCATCCCCTCTCTTTCAGAAAGAGAGAGGCAGGGGTGAGTTATTCAGGCATAAAAATTATTTTGCCGCCTCCGGTATTCTTCCCGGCTTTCACCTCGTAAAAATACACGCCCGATGGCATCGTACCGCGGCCGATGGTGAATACATCGCTGCGTTTCACTTCGGCCCGCACCTCTTTTCCGAACATATCGAATAATTTCAGCTCGCAATTTTCAATGCTTTCGCTCATTACAACCACTGTTACCGACTCGGCTGCGGGGTTGGGATAGGCATACGTTGCCACCTGCGCGCTTGTAATTTCCTGCACCGCAGTGGGCGTTAGCAGCGAATCGTTGGCGAGCAAGCTGCCTATATCGATCAGCTCATCGCCCGGCTGGTAATACGTCCACTCAAACGAATCGAAAAGCATTTCATCTTTT
>JBFLYZ010000144.1:0-1916 GCA_040756415.1 Bacteroidota bacterium | reverse complement strand
ATAATTGTATAGAAAATCCGGTGCAGTGCTATTACCAAGCAATTTTTCACATTCGCTAATTTTGTCTGAGCAAAACTTCTTTTTGGTGTCGTAATCTGAAGTTTTAGGTCGTGTGCTGAAATGTTCCTCCAAACCTTTCAAAGCAGTTTTGTAATTGTTAATTGCACAATGCAAATGGTTTTGATTAAAACATACTTCAGCTTCTTTTATTAAGTAGTCATAAACCCTGGTAAACTTAAGCGTTGCCTTACTGGTGTCAACTTTAGTTGAATCCTGTGCAAAATAATGGTGATGTGTGGTAATTAATAATAACCAGCAAACGAGTATTTTCTTTATTCGTAACATTCGTAGCTATTCGTTATTCGTAACCCTTCCGATCAACGTAGTGGCGGTGCATTTTTCTGCCAGCACGTTCACGTATTCTCCTTTTTTGTGATCTCCTTTCGGGAACACGACCACCGTATTCTGCGAGTTGCGGCCGTACAGCATCTCGGCCGATTTTTTCGATACCCCCTCGATGAGCACCTGATGTACTTTTCCCATGCCTTGCCGCGTGCGCTCTTCCGAGTGTTGCTGCTGCAGGCTGATCACCTCCTGCAGGCGTTCCTTCTTCTTATCTTCCGCCACGTCATCCGCATATTTTTTCTGCGCCAGCGTTCCCGGCCGCTCGGAGTAGGCGAACATATAAGCGAAATCGAAGCGCACCTCGTTCATGAGAGATATCGTGTCAGCATGCTCCCGGTCGGTCTCTCCGCAAAATCCCGTAATGATATCGGTGCTGATCCCGCAATCGGGTATGATCCTGCGAATGGCCGCTATGCGTTCCAGGTATTTATCGCGCGAATAGCCCCGGTTCATCCTTTCCAGCATGCTGCTGCTGCCGCTCTGTACGGGCAGGTGGATATACCTGCAGATGTTCTCATGCTTCGCGATGGCGTGCAGCACGTCATCGGTCATGTCCTGCGGATTGGAGGTGGAAAAACGTATGCGCAGGTCGGGCGATATAAGGGCCACTTTTTCCAGCAGTTGCGCGAAGGTGAAGCCCCTTTTCGCTTCCTCCTCGCTCAGCTCTTTCCTGGCCCTGCCTCCGGCCCAGAGGTAAGAATCCACATTCTGGCCCAGCAGGGTCACCTCGCGGTAGCCCTGTTCGAACAGGCCGCGGGCCTCGCTCACGATGCTTTCCGGGTCGCGGCTGCGCTCCCTGCCGCGCGTGAAGGGTACTACGCAAAAGGAGCACATATTATCGCAACCCCGCGTAATGCTGATAAAGGCTGTGACCCCGTTCGAGCCCAGACGTACGGGGCTGATATCCGAATAGGTTTCCTCCAGCGAGAGCAGCACGTTCACGGCCTTTTGCCCGCCCTCTACCGAAGCGATCAGGTCGGGCAACTGGCGGTAGGCATCAGGGCCTACCACAATGTCTACGATCTTTTCCTCTTCCAGGAATTTGGATTTAAGGCGCTCGGCCATGCAGCCCAGTACGCCAACCATCAGCTTAGGGTTCTTCTTTTTTACAGCGTTGAACTCTTTGAGCCGGCCCCGCACGCGCTGTTCGGCACCCTCGCGTATGGCGCAGGTATTGATCAGGATGAGGTCGGCCTCTTTAAAATCAGAAGTGGTGGAATAGCCCTTGCCCGAAAGGATGGAGGCCACGATCTCGCTGTCGGAGAAGTTCATCTGGCAGCCGTAGCTTTCCAGGAAAAGCTTTTTGCCTCCCTGGCCTTTGTTCTCCAGCACTAATGCTTCACCCTGGCGGCTCTCCTCTACCTGGCCGCCTGATAAGCGTATGGTCTTGTTCGGGTTAAAATCCATTTTTTTATAAAAGGGAGACAAAAATACTTAAAATAGCGGGCATGTCAAAATGACATAGGTCATCAGGGTGCAAAAAGCGGCATTCATCGATTTGTTAAAAAAAT
>JBFLYZ010000143.1:0-1925 GCA_040756415.1 Bacteroidota bacterium | reverse complement strand
CCATTGACTGGGATTCTCCCGACTGGACCCGATCGAACCTTGATAATGCAGTTTACATCTATAATTCGAATACGGGCAGTTATGCAAGCTATGTGGGCGGAGTGGGCACCAACGGTGGCTCCCGCTACATTGCCTCGCAGCAGGCATTCTGGGTGAAGGCGAATGCAGCTTCTCCCTCTATCAGCTCCATTGAAGATGTGAAAGCATCTACCAATCCTTCGCACATGAAAATGATGCTCACGCCAAATACCAGCCTGTACCCGATGGCGTTCAAGGATTTCCCGGTTCCCCAGAATACGAACAACAACCCGAACAGCTTCTTGCTGACATTAAGCGGAGGCGGATACGATGATGAAACCTTCCTCCAGTTCACCTCAGGAGCCACCAATGATTTTGACGATGCGCTCGATGCATGGAAACTTTTCGGATCGCTTAACATCACTTCGGTGCACGGTGACACGCTGGATTATTCAATCAACCGCCTTCCTGCGCTTACTTCAAATGCATCGGTAAAGCTGCGCGTCACCGTTCCCGCTACCGGAACATATTCCATCCGCAGGGACAGCCTTCTCATGCTGCCGATGAGTTCGTGCATTTTCCTCGAAGACCTTGTTACCGGAACCCTAACCGACCTGCGCCAGAATATTTCTTACTCATTCTCCATTTCAGACACCACCTCTGCTCCGCGCTTCATCCTCCATGTGTATGCGCCCGTCACGAAAAAATCTTTCTGTGCTTCGTGCTTTGCTTCGAATAACGGAATGGCAGTGGCAACCGGAACCGGAGCCGGCCCGTGGAATTATGTATGGAAAGATGCGAACGGAAACATTCTTCAGAGTAAAAATAATTTATCATCGTCCGATACGCTTTTCAACCTGCAGGCGGGAGTTTATACGGTGGAAGTTTCAGGAGCTGCCTGCGGAACAGTGTCTGACACGATCACCATTACTTCTCCCCAGCGGCTGGATGTAACCGCTGCCCTTACCGATGTTTCGTGCAACGGGCTCAACGATGGAACCGCCTCTGCTGCTGCTGCGGGAGGCACTCCGCCCTATGCTTACCTGTGGAATACCGGTTCTACCTCCGCTTCGCTCACCGGGCTGCCGGAAGGAAATTATTCCCTCACCGTTACCGATGCGAACGGATGCACCGCTTTATTTTCCGCTTCGGTGGCTGCGCCTGTTACTGCTGATTTTATTGTGAACAAAGACACGCTTTATCTCTCTCAGAACGACACCGCCTTCTTCGCCAATAATTCAGACGGGGCTTTGTTCTACCAATGGAATTTCGGTGACCTTTCGCCCGCTGACAGTTCGCTGAATCCTTCGCACTATTTTGCAGTTTCCGGAAATTATACCGTTACGCTCGTGGCTTCCGACAATTCCTGCTACGACACGGTTTCTTACATAGTGGTGGTGCTCGACTCGCTGCTTACCACTATTCCTGCAGCAGGAACCGGAAATAATTTCTCGGCAGTTTATTCAAATGGCGAGATCCTCCTTTCGTTCGATCTGAAAGAAAAAGAAGATGTGATTGTTTCTGTTTATAACATCCTGGGAGAAAAAACGTATTCCAACCGGTTTGCTTCCGTTCAGAAAAATGTTTTCCGGATCTCATCAACCGGGTTTTCACAGGGAGCTTACCTCATCCTGGCAGAAACAGGCAGCGCGGTAATCTCGCGTAAGATCCTCCTTCCCTTACGGTAAGATCTGTTTCAGGTGATGTACCAGGTGCCGGATGTAATCCTGCACCAGCCATTCGAGGGTTTTGGGCTCCTCCGCATCGGCATGAAACAGCACGCTGTATTTATCCTTTGGAATATTGGATATAATGTGGGCAAGGTGCAGGTTGTAAAATGCCCACAGCCCCACCAGGTTGCTTACCGGTATATCGTGCGGCTTTTCCACACTCACCCAGGCATCCCC
>JBFLYZ010000142.1:0-1973 GCA_040756415.1 Bacteroidota bacterium | reverse complement strand
AGAAGCCGGTAAAATACAGATGTAAATTTCTTCATGAGGAAATTATTTTTAAGATGTTTTTTTGAACGTGAGCGCTCGCTGAAAAGTTTCAACAATGATAAAAAATATTGCCGAAATAAGCACCTTGGCTACAAGTATTTTCGACAGAATATTGCAGATTGCGCCCGAGGGGAAGTGCAGTGACACTACCGCACTAACTCCACCCACTTACTGAACCTGCCGAGGGGGGTTACATCGATCACATAAAAATAAGTTCCCGAAGGAAGCGGCTGCCCCTGCAGGTTCTGCCCATACCAGACCACGCGCTTGTTGTCGTATTTCGTTCCACTCCACACCAGGTTGCCCCAGCGGTTGTAAATTTCTACTGAGTTGTCCGGAAATAAATTAATGCCGTCTATCCACCACACATCGTTATTATCATCATTGTTGGGGGTGAATGCCTGGTAAATTTTTATCCCGCAGGTATCGGAAGAAGAAATGAAAACAGTCACCGTATCTGCATTGCGGCAGTTGTTGATATCAGTAACTGTTACCACATAGGTAATGGTGGAATCGGGATTGGAAGAAGGGTTGAACACATTGGCCTGGTTCAGGTAATCGGGAGGCGACCACAAATAAGTAGTTCCCCCGCTTGCATTGAGCTGTGCCGTGTGCCCGGAACAAATGGTAACATCGCTTCCGGCAACGGCTTGCGGAAGGGGATGGATGGTGAAAACCTCCGAAGCAGGATCGCTGAGACAATAGGCATCGGTTCCCTGCACGGCATAGATCGTATAGGTTCCTATGGGAATATTCGGGGGCATAACCAGCGTATCTCCAAATCCTACAATACTTCCTGTTGAATTGAACCACACGATTACATTAGGTGGATTGCTGTTACCTGTTACCGGCAAAACAGAATCGCCTATGCAGTAATCCGGCACGGCATTGATCTGCGGATCAGGAGGCCCCAATATAACATTGACCGTATACGTTGCAACCGCAGAACACCCGCTGGAGTTCGAAACATAAACCGTATAAATTGTTGTATCGTCCGGGCTGACAACAATCGTATCATTGCTTGGATAAGGCCCCGGTGGAACGGGCGGAGGCACAGACTGCCAGAAATAATTTCCGCCCGGCACATCAGTTGCAATAAGAGTATCGGGAGAAATTCCCTGGCAAATGGTGTTCGCTGTGGCAGTAACATTTACTACAGGCGAAGAAACCGCAGATAAAAAGAATGTATCGGAAGCCGAACAACTTTGGTTCGTTACAGTAAGTGCAAAAGAATAGGTTCCTGCCGAAGTAGGCACGCCCGTGATGGCCGTAGTGGTGGCGCCTGAACTCCACGAGTAGCTTCCTGTTCCGCTGCCGGTGAGCGTAACCGTGGCTCCCACGCAAACCGTGCCGGGCCCGGATATAGAAACGCTGGGTGTTGCAATCACATCTGCAAAAACAGTGGCGGTATCGGCACATCCCGAAGAAGTATCGGTAGCAATCACGGTGTAAAGCGTGGAGGAAGCAGGAGAAACAGTTACCGTGCCCGTGGTTTGCCCGCCTGGCATCCAGATATAGGTGATGTTGGTGCTGCTGCCATTCACACTGGCGCTGAGCGTAGAAGTGGTCCCGCTGCACAGAGTAACCGAATCATTGGGCGCAACCGCCAGTATTACGGGAGCCACTGTTTGCTTGATGGTATCGGCATGCACATCGGTGCAGCCGTTGTTATCGGTAACGGTTACCGAATAGCCTCCCGCACACAAACCGCTGGCAGTGGCGGCAGTTTGCGCAGGGGAAGTGGACCATAAATAGCTGTATGGCGGAGTTCCGTCAAAGGGCGCAGCCGTAATGGACCCGCTGCAGGTGCAGCCCGCATCCACCGGAGTGAGCGTCATGTCAAGCGCTTTGGGTTCTATGATCGTATCGGTGCTGCTGGCGGAACATCCTTTCGAATCGGTGATGGCCACCGAATAAATTCCGGCACAAAGCCC
>JBFLYZ010000141.1:0-2273 GCA_040756415.1 Bacteroidota bacterium | reverse complement strand
AGGGAGCCCTGGTATTTTGCCGATCCGTACGGAACGCTTTACTGCCCGATGGGCAGCTTCCACATGGGGCAAAGCGACCAGGACATGCCGTTTGCATTTACGCAGCGCGCACGAATGGTATCGGTTCAGGCATTTTATATGGACCAGACCGAAATTTCCAACAACGAATACCGCCAGTTCGTTTTCTGGGTGCGTGACTCCATTGCCCGCGAAATGCTCGGTGAGCAGGACGAAGAAAGATGGTTCAATAAAGTAGATGAATTCGGAGTAGAATATGATGATGCCGGGCATAACCTTCTATGGGAAGAGCGCCTCGATTATAAAAACAAAGACGAGCAGGTGCGCGAAGTACTCAATGAACTTTATCTGCCCATCCAGGAACGCTTCTACCGCATGAAACAGTTTGACACGCGTAAATTCATCTTCCGTTATTACCGCATTGACCTGAGAAAAGCGGCCAAGAACCGCAACCGTTTCCAGTATAACACCACTGCCGATGAAAAAGGAAGGCAGTTCCCGAACGGCCGCGGGCACGTTGCTCCGAATGAACAGGACACAGCCGGTTCGAAGGATGCGCTGGGATATTACTATATAGACAAAGGCCGCCTGAAAACCGGGCCGAAGAGAGACCGCAGTGTGTTCATTATTAAAGATGAGATCCCGGTTTATCCCGACACGCTTTGCTGGGTTCATGACTTCACGTATTCGTTCAACGAACCCATGACCAATAATTATTTCTGGCATCCTGCCTATGACGATTATCCCGTGGTAGGGCTGACCTGGAAACAATGCCGTGCTTTCTGCGTGTGGCGCAGCCAGTACCTGAACAGCTACCTGCTCAGCATCGGAAAAGCCATTGTAAACGATTTCCGCCTGCCCACCGAAGCAGAATGGGAATACGGTGCGCGTGGCGGGCTGGATCTTTCACCTTATCCCTGGGGCGGCCCTTACATACGTAATGCGCGCGGATGTTTCCTCGGAAACTTCAAGCCCATGCGCGGAAGCTATATTGACGATGGCGGATTCCACACCGTGCATATTTTCTCTTACTCGCCCAACGAGTGGGGATTCTATAATATGGCAGGGAACGCTGCCGAATGGACCAGCAACGCATACGAAGAGGGCGCTTATGATTTTGCACACGACCTGAACCCCGACTTTACCTACGACCCTTCTCCGGAAGAAGAACAGAACGATATGACCGTTCGCCTCAGAAAAGTGATTCGCGGGGGCTCGTGGAAAGATGTGGGCTTCTACCTGCAAACCAGCAGCCGCACGTATGAATACCAGGATACAGCCAAGAGCTACATTGGCTTCCGCTGCGTAATGACTTATCTCGGACGTGCAAGGGGCGATGATCCTACTGCACAGGAAGGAGCACGCCTGGGGGTTAAATAAAAAGCAATCAATAAAACAACAACAGAATAAAAACCAAATCTAAAAACACAATTTTATGAGTAAGTTCGAAGAATTCCTGGAATCCAAAACATGGAAAAAATTCATGGCGAAATTATATGGTATCGGTGCCGCTGTGGTTATTGCAGGCGCGCTTTTCAAGATCATGCACTGGCCCGGTGCCAACGCGATGCTGATTGCCGGTATGGGAACAGAAGTGTTGATCTTTTTCGTGTCGGCTTTTGAGCCCGTGCACATGGACCTCGACTGGACGCTCGTATATCCCGAACTGGCAGGCATGCATGGCGAGGAAGGCGAGCACGAAGACAAAAAATCCGTAACCGAACAACTTGATAATATGCTCGAAGAAGCCAAGATCGGCCCTGAGCTGATTGAAAGTTTGGGCTCCGGCTTGAAAAGCTTAAGCGATAATACGGCTAAGCTCACGAATCTTTCCGATGCAAGCGTGGCGGCCAATGAATTTACCAGCAACATGAAAACCGCTTCTCAGAAGATCGGAACGCTTTCCGATGCATATGACAAAGCATCCACTTCCATCAGCGGCTCAATCAATGACCTGGAAAAGGCATCGAGTAAAACGGCTCAGGCCCTCGACCTCATTACCAATTCCACCCAGCAGCAGGCAGGCACATACAGCGAACAGTTGCAGAGCGTTTCCAAAAACCTGGCTTCGCTCAACAGCGCGTACGAACTCCAGCTTCAGAATTCCAATGAAAATATCAAAGCGGCTTCCAAGGCGAACGAGGGAATTAACAAACTGCTTTCTTCACTTGAAGAATCGCTCAAAGCATCCCAGCGCGATGCGGTTTCTTACGGTGAGCACCTGAAGAAATCTTCCAACAACGTGGAATCGCTCA
>JBFLYZ010000140.1:0-2376 GCA_040756415.1 Bacteroidota bacterium | reverse complement strand
GGAATGCCAGTGCCTGACCTGATCGCTTCAGGTACAAATATCACCTGGTATGATACTTCTATGGCAATTGTTTCCACCAACGATACATTTGCAACCGGTATTACTGCGACCGGCTCCTATACTTATTTTGTAACGCAGTCAGATGCGATGACGGGATGCGAAAGCGCGCCCGATACAGTAACGCTTGCCATCAACGCGCTGCCCGGAATGCCTTCGGCACTTGACACCACAGTGTGCGCTTCGCTGCCTATCCCGAATCTTACGGCAACCGGAACCAACGTGCAGTGGTATGATACTTCGTGGACACTCGTGTTCACAGGCAACTCGTATGCAACCGGACAAACAGCCGCAGGTACATACATTTATTATGTAACAGTGAAAGACAGCACTACGGGATGCGAAAGCGCGGCCGATACTTCCATTCTCAATATTCTGAACGCACCTCCTGTGCCTACGGCAAACAATGTGGCGGTGTGCTTCGGAAATCCTGTGCCTGCGCTTACTTCTACCGGAAACAATGTTACCTGGTACAGCGATGCTGCGCTCACTACGGTGGTGGCAACCGGAAATATTTACAATACCGGTCAAACAGCGATTGGAGTTTATACTTACTGGGTGACCGACAGCCTGGCGGGATGCCTGAGCAGCGGTGCCGATTCCGTTTCACTCATCATCAACCCGGCTCCGGCTAAACCCACGGCAAATGATACGACTATTTGTTATGGAACTTCTGCTGTTCTCACTTCTACCGGAAACAATCCGCAGTGGTATAGTGATGCAACGCTGATCAATATGGTGGGCAGCGGAAGCCCGTTCAATACCGGCATCACGGCAGTAGGAACGTATACTTACTATGTAGCCGATTATGCTGCGGGTTGCGGAAATTCTCCCAGTGATACCGTTGTGTTCACCATCAACCCGGTTCCGCTGGTAACGGCAAACACCTATTCCACCACTATCGTAATGGGCAACTCCACTACGCTCACGGCATATAACGCAGTGAGTTATTCGTGGGCTCCGGGAGGGCAAACCACTCAGTCCATTGTGGTATCACCCACGGTGACCACTACCTATACTGTTACGGGAACCAACCAATACGGATGCTCCAGCAGCGTAACCATTGTGGTGCAGGTGGATCCGCTAAGTGTTCCTTCGGTGAGCGGCCCTGCCGATGGAGTGAACGTATATCCGAACCCAGCGATTGGTTCCTTCACGGTTGAGTTCTTTACCGATGCCGGTGCCGTAGCCGAAGTGTACATGACCAACCTTATTGGCGAGCGTGTTCGCGCGGCAGATGAAAAAGAAGTGACTGTAACGGGTGGTGTGAAGAAGTATAAATATACGATCAGCACGCGGACATTTACAGAAGGCATCTATAACCTCGAAATCGTTACTGCAGGCGGTACCGTAACGCGCAGGGTGGTGCTGTTCAGGTAAGGCCTCACGTGCTGCCTTTAGCTTTGCTTAACCGTATTTGCAAATAAAAGATCCCTCTTCGCGTAATGTAAAGGGGGATTTTTGTTTTGCAAAGGCGGCAATATGTCAGGATGAGTTGCTAAACTTTTGAGAGGAGTTATTTGGTTTTGGTGTAATTTAGGTGCGCAGTGAGAGTAAAAATGTATCGAATTAAGCTCATCCTTCCGTTCCTGCTGATTACCGTTGCCGTTGCTGCGCAGGTGCGTGAGCGCTGGTCGGTGAAGACCCTCACGGATGGCTTTAAGCCTGATACCGCACGTATACAGAAAGTTACCGTTAAAAAGATACAGAAGAAAAAACTCATCAAAGTGGGCGACCAGAGCCCGCGCCTCAAAACCGAAAAGAAGGTGGTTACTATCACCGGCATTGTAAAAGTGATAAAGCTTGAAAAGCCGCCCCATGGCGATGGCGATTACCACATTGAAGTTACCGATGCGAGCATGGACAGCACGTTTGTGTGCGAAGCCGTTGAGCCTGCCGACTCCACCGCCAAAAACTCTCCCTACCTGGCCAATTACCTGCAGGTGCGCAAGGTGGTGGAAAAACTCAAGGTGGGAGATAAAGTAAGCTTTACTGGCGTTTTGTTTCAGGACCAAAAACATGGATTGCCAAGCAAGCTGCGAACCCGGAATTACATCGAGATGCATCCGATATTAAAAGCGAAGAAATTATAGGGAGCAATTTTTCACAATACTTACTTATTCGGTAATTGCATTTACCGGAGCCTCTTCGGATAACCCATCCACAGTTCTTACGGTAAATCTGATACGCTGTGAACATCAGCGATGTTATCATTGTAAGTAGACAAAGGACCGACCTGAGTGTAACAGGTGGAATAATCTACGGTGTGGAGCAACGGCAATGGTGCTACCATTGCCGTTTCACCCTTCGTAACCACTA
>JBFLYZ010000139.1:0-2447 GCA_040756415.1 Bacteroidota bacterium | reverse complement strand
GGCAACACATCGGGCACCTGGATAATCGATATTCCTGTTCCATCGTACACCAATCCTTCTGCGCAAACAGGGTTGGTGCAGGTGGGTACGCAAGTAACTTCGGGTGGGCAATACTGCGCGGTAACAGGTAATGCCTCGAATGCTTCGCAATCCATCGGCACTGCCGATATTGATGCAGGCACCACACGGCTCGAATCACCGGTGTTCAGCTTGGTGGGTTTCACCAATCCTGCCATCACGTATTACCGTTCATTCTCAAACAACGCAGGTTCCAATCCCGGCACCGATCCGTGGGTGGCTGAAATATCGAGCGATAACGGAAACTCCTGGAGCAAAGTCGAACACACCTATTATTCGGATGTAAACTGGAGAAGGTTTGCTTTCAAAGTGCTTGACTACACCACGCTCACTTCGCAGATGAAGGTGCGTTTCACCGCATCGGATAGCACCATTGCTTCGCTGCCCAACAACGGGCAAAGCGTTTCGGAAGCTGCCATGGATGAGTTCCAGGTGTGGGATGGTCCGCTCAGCACAGGCATCGAAGATCAGAGCGTTGCCTCTGCGGTAATTATTTTCCCTAATCCCGCCACCGAAAATGCAGTGATCGCTTTCAGCTTTAATTCTGAACAGGAAACTTCGATTGAAATAACCAACGCATTGGGACAGGTAATCTGGCACAAAGATTTAGGAATACTGAATGCAGGAAGCTGGAGTTATACAATGGATGTGCGCAATTTCAGCGCTGGCATGTACCAGCTTCATATAAAAACACCTTCCGGAACAGTGAGCCGGAAACTATCTGTTGCCCGGTAATTTCCGGGCAGCACAGAAAGGGAGTTGCGGACCAGTAAGCCGCGCTCCCTTTTCTTTTTTTACTTTTACCCGCTCTTATGATAAACGTTAGCGGGCTTTCCAAAAAATTTTCAAATATTGAAGCGCTCAAAGGCATCAGCTTCAGCATTGAGAAAGGCGAGATATTCGGATTGCTGGGACCCAACGGTGCAGGAAAGACCACCACCATTAGCATTTTGAGCACACTGCTGCTGCCCGATTCCGGTAGTGCGCAACTAAACGGTTTTGATCTGATACGGGATGCTGAGAAGGTTAAACGCATCATAGGGGTGGTTCCGCAGGAGATCGCGCTGTATCAGGACCTCTCCGCGTGGGACAATCTCATTTTCTGGGGAGGGCTGTACAAGATTCCTTCAGCAAAACTCAGGGAGCGGGCAAGTCTTATCCTCAAACTCGTAGGGCTTTATGAAAGAAGGGACGATAAAATAAAAACCTACTCGGGCGGCATGAAGCGCAGGATCAACATCGCCTCTGCCCTGCTCCACTCTCCCGAGATCATTTTCATGGACGAACCCACTGTGGGCATTGACCCTCAGAGCCGCAATCTTATTTATGAGATCATCGAAAAGCTGAACAAGGATGGCATCACCATCGTTTACACCACACACTACATGGAAGAAGCCGAGCGGCTTTGCAAACGGATCGGCATCATTGATAACGGGCAGATCATAGCCAAGGGCACCCTCGATGAACTGCGCGAAACCTCCGGCACACAGCAATGCATTGTGATCCGCATCTCCAACATGTTCAGCGAACAGGTGGAAAGCGAAGGGATCATTTCAAAATTCATCAGCGAAGAAATGGCAGACGTACCGGGTGGTAATTTCTTTTTCCGCAACGGTGCGCTGCAGTATTTCAGCAAGGACATTACCAGGGACCTGCTGCGGCTGGTGAACCGTCTTGCCAAATTCGGGCTCGATATTGCCAGCGTGGATATTCAGCGCCCTACGCTGGAAAGCATTTTCTTACGTTTAACCGGTAAAGAACTCAGAGACTAAATGCTCAGGATATTCAGCAAAGAAATGAAATTGTTTTTTGCAGACAGGCGTGCGCTGCTGCTCACCTTCCTGCTTCCCATTGCGCTTATTTCGCTCTTCGCGCTGGCTTTTGGCGGTGCCGGAAGAAGCGATGAAGCCCGTCCGTATCTGCTCCCCGTTTCTGATCTCGACAGCACCTCTGAATCGCAGCGCGTGATCACACAGCTCGATGCTGAAAAAAGCTTAACGGTTGTGCAATTCCCTTTGAACGAAGGAACGGAAGCCGTGAAAAAAGGAAGCGAGCCCGCCCTGCTGATCCTTCATAAAGGTTTTTCCGATTCGATAGAAAAAGGAGCAGCCGCGCCCATCGAACTGCTCATTGATGAAGCCAAGGAAGCCGAAGTGGGGCTGCTGCAGCAGGCACTTTACTCAAAATTATTTTCCATCACCGGCAGCACGGGCATGAAAGAAAAAGTTTTATCGAAGATCGAAAGAGAATACGCCCATCTCGATTCTGCTACGCTGAATAACATACGCAGGCAGGTGGAAGAGAATTTCGGTTCATCTGATCTTTCGGCAGGCGATGACGGCACTCCCGGCATGAAGGTAACCAAGCTG
>JBFLYZ010000138.1:0-2462 GCA_040756415.1 Bacteroidota bacterium | reverse complement strand
TGCCCCATTTTGCCTCTTTCCTTCTATTTTTGTCATAAAATTCGCTACAAAATGAACTACTGGCTGGTCAAATCCGAACCTTTTGTCTTTTCCTGGGAAAAATTCGTAAAAGAGGGAAAGGCCGTGTGGGACGGGGTGCGTTCCTACCCCGGCCGCAAGAACCTTCGCGCCATGAAGAAAGGCGACCAGGTGCTGTTTTACCACAGCATGGAAGGGCAGGAGGTGGTGGGCATTGCCAAGGTGATCAGGGAGGCTTACCAGGACCCCACGACCGATGAGGACTGGAGCGCGGTAGACCTGGCCCCGGTAAAGGCCCTGAAAAAGACCGTACCCCTGGAGGCTATACGCAAAGAAAAAAAGCTGCAGAACATTTACCTCATCCGCCAGGCCCGCCTATCGGTAATGCCGCTGGAGAAAGAGGAGTACGAGCATATTGTGAAGATGGGATCGTAATGGATTGCAGGTTTGCTGACACGTCCGCAGATTTACCTTCCTATTCGTATTTCCGTGATCGTTTTACATGGCGCCCTGAATTTATTCTTTGTCCAGAAAGACTTTTTATAGCCATAGTAAACCCCGTCAATTTTTATATAGCGGTTGGCATTTTCAGAAAATTCTTTGTCGCGGTATAAGCCCATCTTATGCGGCCGCGAATAGGATATCTTCCCGCCTTTGCGCGGAATATCGAGCGAATTGATCCTGGTTTTTCCGATTACTGCCCCCTTTTCTGTCTGACCTTTGAAGGGCGGGTAGAAAATAATGCCTGACACGGTGTCGCCCGATTGGGAAGAGGTTATGTAAGTTATGCCCAGCTCTTCATAACGGTAAAACACTTTGAAACGATACATTGGCAAGCGAATACCACCGCCAATATTGGCCGATCCAAAAACATATTTAACGGTGTCTGCGGAATAACGCTGTCCGTTCTCTTTAATCACCTCCTGAATAAGCGTCTGTCCGAGAACGGTCTTTCCGTAACCGGTTCCGGTAATCGTTATTGCGCTATCTATCTGTCCACGCGAAACGGTGGAAGTGAAAGTGATCGTCAAAAAGAGAAAAATAACCCAGCGCGGCATTTGTTTCGCATATTCTGCTGTGATCACTGGACCATAAACCGAACAGGCGCCCCTTTGGGAGCGCCTGTTCCTGGTTTGTGAATGCATTTACTTAATTACGGATACATGTCCCACATACTGGTGCTTGCCGCCCTGGAAATCTTTAAGTACTACTTTCCATACATACACATCCTCCTGCACGATCTCCTCGTGGCCCATTACGCGGCCGTCCCAGTGCTTGTTGATGTTATCGGTAAAGAAGATCATATTACCCCAACGGTCGAACACGTACATCTCAAACTCATCCGGATCCCAGCCCGTACCCTTGGGATACCAGTCATCGTTGTTGCCGTCACCATCGGGGGTAAAGGCATTGGGCGCATAGAAGGTGAAATCGGGCGTAATGATGAGGCAGTACTGTATCGAGTCGCGGCAGCCGTCAGCATTCTCCACCCAGAGGGTGATGCAATAGGTGCCGGTATCGGTGTACGTATGGCAGGGGTTCTGCAGCGCGCTGTTGTTGCTGGAGCTCAGCGGATCGCCAAAATCCCAGCTATAGATGCTGGCGCCCACCGAGGCATCGGTAAAGCAGATGTTCGGTTCCAGTATGCTCGATTCCTCGGAGCTCATGTTGAAGTCGGCCACCGGCAGCGGGAACACGTTGATCATCTGGTTGACCATGACGGAAGCCGAGCAGCCGTTCTGGTCGATGATGGTCAGCCCCACGTTAAACGCGCCCGTGGTGGTATAGCAGTGCGAGGGTGTGGCCGAAGTGCTGGTGCCGCCATCGCCAAAGGTCCAGCTAAAGGTGCCGGTGGTGAGCGAGGGGGTGAAGTTCACGCAGTGGGTTACGCAGCCCGCGCTGTCATCGGCCAGCAGCAGGAACTGGGGTAAAGGATTCACGATAATAGTTGTAGTAGCCGTATCGGAGCAGCCGTTGGCATCGGTCACGGTGAGTATGTACGATGTGCTCATGGTAGGCGTAACGGTGATGGCAGAGCCGGTAGCCGTTGTCGACCAGGAGTAGGTGAGCGGTGCGGTGCCTCCAGTGGCAAAGCCTGTCACCTGAAGGGTGGCGCCAATACAGATGGTGGAGCCCTGCGATGAGGTGGCGATGAGCTGGGCCGGCTGGGTGATGGTCACCGAGGCGGTGGTTGTGCAGCCGTTGGCATCGGTAATAACCACGGAATAGCTGCCCGCGGCAAGGCCGCTGATGCTTGCCGTGCTGCCATTGTTGTTCCAGAGATAGGTATAAGGTG
Organism: Bacteroidota bacterium; assembly: GCA_040756415.1. GTDB lineage: Bacteria > Bacteroidota > Bacteroidia > JADZBD01 > JADZBD01 > JBFLYZ01. Next base: position 148 of record JBFLYZ010000138.1, on the reverse strand, counting down.
CTGTGCCACCGCTGGCAGTTACTGTTGCCGAGCCGGTAAGGTTACCGAAGCAATCCACGTTAACGCCCGTAGCCGAAGCGGTGAGCGGGTTGGGCGTGGTCACGGTCACGGTCGTGCTCATGGTACATCCGTTGGCATCGGTAACGGT
>JBFLYZ010000137.1:0-2464 GCA_040756415.1 Bacteroidota bacterium | reverse complement strand
TGACGCCGCCGCCCTTGTTGACGATGGCAATGCCCGTGCTGACAGTACTCTCATGCCCGGCCAGCGCCGTGAGCATCTCCCGGGCGTCGTTAATGTCGACCGGTTTCTCCATCTGCCGGCCATTCACCGCAACGACGGTATCGGAGCCGATGACAAAGGTGTCGGGATACCGCTCAGCAACATCTTCCGCCTTACCGAGGGCGAGTTCCTTGGCGACTTCTTCGGCATCCCGGCTTTCATCCAGCCGTTCCTCGTACGAACTCGGCACCGTATCGAACGTAACGCCCATCTTGCTCAAGAGTTCTTTGCGGCGTGGCGACTGGCTGGCGAGGATGATGTGGGGCATATTAAGCTTTCTTAGGCTTTTTCGCGTCCTCCAACATCAGCAGGAATGCTAGTCCAAGTAACCAGAATAAGCAGAGGAATATTGCCAATAATTCTGATCTGCCCTTGGCGCGCGCGTATTTTACAAAACCGTAGACCCAGGCAATCACCCCTGTAGTGCCGATCAAATAAGTCCAGTTCGATATGTAGTTGGCGTTAGTGTAGGTGGGGTCTTGGTGGAGCTTAATGGATATAGCATGCAGTATCAGGGCTATCGCAATGATCCCGAGCGCTTCTTTCTTTTCTTTTTGCAGCTTCATAAACACAGTATAAGTTAGCAATGAGAGAATGTTAAAATCTGCCCTTGACAGAACATCTAAAAGTTTGGATGCGCAAAGCGGCTAAAGGGCATCGAAGGTCTTCATGATACGCTCGGCCATTATTGTCTCTTCGGACTTGAAATCTGCTTCGTTCTCCACTGAGAATTTTACGCCAAAGCCTGTTCTCCACTGTGCGCAAGGCATCAGGAAGCCCATTTGCGTACCTACTTCAGGAGTCTCATCGTCACTCGTGGCCGTCTTTTTCGTATTGTAAGCATCGAGACAAACTTGATATGACAGCTTTCCAGCTCTGTCCATATGCTTTGTGCGTGTTATGTATAGCGAGTCCATGAATAAGTTCCTGAAGCCAGTATCCTGTGGCGCTATTACTTCTCGGACCTTTTCAACACTTACGATTTGTTTTGTAGCACACTTATTACCCGCGCTGAAAGGAATATCGGAGGCTGCGGGTTCGCAACCGCCGCCACTGCCACCGGCGACCATGTACGTCCATTTCAGCTCTTTGCCCTTCGGAGAGGTCAAGGTGCCGCTAATGCCGAAGGGATGTCCGTTATCGTAAAAATCACCTCTTTCGATTTTGCTTGTCCAATTCTCGGGATACTGAAAAGTAAGCTTTGCGTCATCATGTTTATATGTTAGCCATTTAATCTCGGGAACGGTTTCAGTCTTAGGTTTGTTTGGGCTCTTGTGCTCAGGAATATGACTATTATTTGAAGTGTCGATTGAGGTATTAAAGGACCTATTGGCCTGGAAGACATACCAACCGGTGCCACCGATAATGCCCAGTCCTACAATTATCAGTAATATGACTAATGCGCTGAAACCTTTTTGTTTTGAATTCATACTGCGAAGTGTACTTAAAAAAATAAGCACCGTCTATAGTGCTTATGCTTGGTACACCGGGAGGGATTCGAACCCCCGACCCTCTGTTCCGAAGACAGATGCTCTAATCCGCTGAGCTACCGGTGCCTAGGTTAATTACAGGGGTAAGTGTAGCACATATTCGGGGTGGGCAGAAGTTGGGGGCTGTATAATGGGCGCATGGGGAATGACCAACTTCAGGAGAAATATCAAGCGTTCATTCGTAATAGCTCCGAAGGGATCTGGTTGTTCGAGACTGATTCGTCGATACCGACTAACCTGCCGCCTGCCGAGCAGGTCAAGCTGATGTTCGAGCGCGGCTACCTGGCTGATGCCAACGATGCTATGGCGCGGATGTATGGCTGCAAATCGGCCGCCGAGCTGATCGGCACGCGCCTGCCGGACATGATGGTGCAGACCGACCCGCGCAACATCGCCTATCTGACCGCCTTCGTCGAGTCTGGTTACCGGCTGCAGGGCACGGAGTCGCACGAAAAAGACAAGGACGGCAACGACCGCATCTTCCGGAACAGCCTGGTCGGAATCGTCGAAGATGGTTTGCTGAGCCGTGTCTGGGGCACGCAAGTTGATGTGACCGCGCAGTATGCCATGACACGGCAATTGCAGGAGGGGCAGGACAGGCTGTCGCTAGCACTGCGGGCTTCCGGGACCGGATTGTGGGAGTGGAACGTGCTGACCGGTGAACTCATATGGTCGGATATTATGAAGCAGCTCTTCGGTATGGCGCCGAATGAACCGATCACTTACGAGAAATATATGGCGCGTCTGCACCAAGAAGACCGGTCACGGCTGCAGAAGATCATCCGGCAGTCCATGAAGACCGGTGAGGAGTACAAGGTCGAACATCGGACTGTCTGGCCGGACGGGTCGGAGCACTGGATCCTTGGCATGGGCCGGGCCATCCTGGAGGACGGCAA
>JBFLYZ010000136.1:0-2642 GCA_040756415.1 Bacteroidota bacterium | reverse complement strand
GAGACAACTCTTTCGCCCGCTCGCAGGCCCGCACTATACCCTTTCGCAGGTTCTCCCCAACCTGTTTTTCATTAAATACCCCGAATGCCGCCTCGGTCGTTCCCCCGCGCGAAGCCACCGCCCTGATCAATTCATCGAGCGGTTTGCCGGCCGTGTTCAGCAGGTGGAAGGACCCGAGCATGGTCTGCTTCACCAGCATGGCCGAGGTAGGTTCATCAAAGCCCATTTCCCTGCCCGCCTCTATCATGTTCTTCACCAGATAGAAAAAGTAAGCCGGGCCGCTGCCGCTCAGCGCGGTTACCGCGTCAAGCAGGTCCTCCTTTTCAAAGAACACCGTTCTTCCCGTTGTTGACAGCAGGTTCTCGGCCTTGCGTATCTGCTCCATTCCCAATGATGCATGAGCGGCATAGGCTGTCATGCCCATTCCCAGCTCGGCAGGGGAATTCGGCATGGCGCGTATCACTTTTCCGGTGCCCAGCGCTTCCGTGATACGCGATATCTTCATGCCGGCCATAATTGAGATGACTATATTATTCTGGTTCAGCCCGGCCCTGAGACCTGGCGCAAGCTCGCCAAAATCCTGGGGCTTTACCGCCAGGATGACAAGATCGCTGCCGGAGATCCCATCATCACCGATCGTGGTAACCCTGCCCAGGTCCAGCTTTTGCAGCTCTGCCTGGCGGGCCAGGTTCTTTTCAACGAGCAAAAGGTCGTGCTTCGATACAATGTTATACTTCAGAAAGGCGCGCGCGTAAACGAGCCCCATATTGCCGCAGCCGATGATCGCTATTTTCATGGTTCGATGTGTTAACAGGTTAATTCTTCTGATTGAACATGCATGGCATCCGCCTGCCTACGCACCGATTCGCGATGGATGAGCTGAAAGACGGCACGAATGAATTCCCCGTTCAATCCCATCAGGGAGGCGTTATCCGTGCGATCGCGCAGCAAGTTGTTCCATCGCTCCGCCTGTAAAATGGTCATGCCGTTCTCTTTTTTATAGTTCCCGATCCGCTCAGCGATAAGCATGCGGTTCAGGAGAAGCTGCATCAGCGAATGATCGGTCTTGTCTATCGCCTCGCGCAATTGCTCCAGCTCATCCATACCGGCCGCATCGGGGGGCTTCGAACTGCGGTACACCAAAGTGTCCAGCAGCCGTTTCAGCCGGCCAGGGGTGATCTGCTGCTTTGCATCGCTGAGGGCTGACGATGGCAGGCAATGCGTTTCTATCATCAGCCCGTGCATATCCAGGTCAAGGGCCTTTTGGGCTATATACGGTATGAGCTCCGTGCTGCCGCAGATATGGCTCGGGTCGCAGATCACCGGAAGATCGGGAACACACGTGCGCAGTTCGATAACCAGCTCCCACATAGGATCGTTCCTGAACGGGATGAGGCCGCTGGGATGAAAGCCCCTGTGAACGGCAGCCAGGCGGCTGATGCCCGCCCGGCTGACACGCTCGAGCGCACCCAGCCACAATTGCAGGTCGGGCGTTACGGGGTTCTTGACCAATACCGTGACAGAGCACCCTTTCAGCGCATCCGCAATTTCCTGCACCGAAAAAGGGTTGACGGTGGTACGGGCGCCTATCCACAGCACATCGATGCCGTGCCTCAGGCATTCTTCCGCGTGATGCGCATTGGCCACTTCCGTAGCGGTACGCAGGCCGGTCTCCGCTTTTACCTTTCCCATCCAGTCCAGCGCGGGCGCGCCCATGCCTTCAAAAGAGTTCGGGCGCGTACGCGGTTTCCAGATCCCCGCCCGGAATATAATGGCCTTATTTATCTCAGCGATGGCCCGCGCTGTGGTAAGCACCTGTGTTTCTGATTCCGCGCTGCAGGGACCCGCGATCAGGAAGGGCCGTGACAGCCCATCCGGGGCATGTATCTTTACTTCTGTTTTCATGATTTTAACCGATAGAGGCTTTTATGTATTCACCCAGGATGGAAAGGTCGCGGGTCGTTCTTCTCAATTTTTTGATGGCTTTGCGAAACTGTTCGTAATCGCCCCATTCCAGGTCGGTATGGAAGGAATACTCGTATGGCTCGCCTGCTATGGGAATGCTCTGTATCTTGGAGATATTGACCTGGTTTCTTTTCAGCACATTCAGGACATCGGCCAGGCTGCCCGTCTCGTGCCGGATGCGGAACTTCACCGAGGCCTTATTGGGACGCTCAGGACAGGAATCACCTTTGGACAGGATAATGAACCGGGTATAGTTCGCTTCGCTGTTCCCGATATCCCGGATGAGAATGGGTACGCGGTAAAGGACCGAGGCCGAATCATTGGCTACCGCAGCCGTATTCCTCAGGTTCTTTTCCAGGATCTTCTTTACCGATGAGGCGGTATCCCTCTCCTCGGTGACCCGGATCCAGGGATGGCGGGCCAGGAAATCGGAGCACTGCGCGAGGGCCATGGGATGCGAGTGAATACATTCCAGGTCCTGAAGCCGTACCCCCTGCAGGGCCAGCAGGTGCAGCTCGATCTTCAGGTACTGCTCCCCGATTATCCGCAGGCCGTATTCATCGATCAGGTCATAGTTCGAAAGGATACTTCCCGCAAGGGAGTTCTCGATGGCCATTACGGCATAATCGGCCGTATTGTTCTTCAGCATGTCACAGCTCTGCCTGAAAGTGGAGCAC
>JBFLYZ010000135.1:0-2679 GCA_040756415.1 Bacteroidota bacterium | reverse complement strand
ATACCGCCACCATGAGCATTGTGGTGAATCCCACCTATTCAACCACAGCAACGGCTTCCATCTGTTACGGAGATACATTTAATTTCGGAACGCAGGACCTTACTGCCCCCGGAGTTTATACCGAACTTTTCCAGGCAATCACCGGCTGCGATTCAACTGTTACCCTTACGCTCGATGTAGACAGCATTGATCCGGGTCTCTCGTTTACTTCTCCCTCATGCAACGCAGATTGCGATGGAGTGGCCTCTTCAGCGCCCACCGGAGGAACTGCCCCTTATACATTCCTCTGGTACAACGGAGCCACCACTTCTTTGGTCACCGGCTTGTGTGCCGGAGATTATTCCCTCACCGTTACCGATGCCAGCGGCTGCACCATGACCGGAACAGTTACGGTTACCGAACCGGCTGTGCTTACTGTGAGCGTTTCGCCTAAAGATGTTTCATGCTTTGGCGGAAGCAATGGCGAAATGACTGCTAATGTTTCGGGCGGAACTGCGCCCTACACCTATTTATGGTCGAACAATGGAACCACACAAACAATTACAGGACTTATTCCCGGAACTTATTCTCTGGTGGTAACGGATGCAAATGGATGTACTGCTACCGGCAGCGCGGGCATTGCAGAACCGCCTGATTGGACCGGTCAATGGGATTCTGTATTTAATGTTACCTGCAATGGAGGCGCTGACGGAGCCATTTATGCCACGGTGGGAGGAGCCACGCCCCCCTATACTTTTTCGTGGTCAAACGGAGCCACCACGCTCGACATCACCGGCCTGGCAGCAGGAGGATATACACTTACTATCACCGATGCGAACGGATGCTCTACAGTGGAGGATACTTCGGTGAGCCAGCCACCGGCAATTGTCATTACGATTGACAGCACAACCAGCGCCAGTTCCTGCGCAACAGGGAACGGTGCCATCTATACATCCGCTAGTGGCGGAACAGGGCCGCTTACCTATATGTGGTCTCCCGGAAACGGAACCGGTGACGATACAGTAGGTGTAGCTGCCGGAACTTACACGCTCACCGTAACCGATTCGCTGGGATGCGCTGTATCTTCTACGGCAACTGTTTCGAGCACTTCGGCAATTATCATAACGCTCGATTCGGTTTTCAACACCTCATGTAACGGGGACAGCGATGGAGAGATTTATACCTCTGCAACCGGAGGAACCGGAACGCTCACCTACATGTGGTCTCCCGGAAGCGGTACCTCTGACGATACGGTGGGAGTAGCTGCAGGCAATTATGTGCTCACCGTTACCGATGCCAACGGATGCACTGCCACCTTCACGGCAACCGTAACCGAACCGGCAGTTCTTACTGTGAGTGTTTCTGCCACCAATCCTTCCTGCTCTGCGCTTTGCGATGGATCTGCTACTGCAAATCCAACCGGAGGAACGGGGCCATTTACTTATACCTGGTCACCAAGCGGAGCCACCACTCAGACTACTACCGGGCTTTGCGCGGGAACATATACCGTTTGTGTAACTGATGCGAATGGTTGCTCTGCATGCACCACAGTTACTCTTACCAATCCCGGTACTTTGACGGCTTCGGTCAGCATTACAAATGTTTCGTGCAACGGAGGAAATGACGGTACAGCAACTGTAAATGCTTCGGGTGGAAGCCCTGCCTACACCTATGCATGGAGCACTACTCCTGTTCAAACCACACAAACCGCCACTGGCCTCACAGCCGGAACTTACACAGTAGTGGTAACGGATGCGTGCAGCCAAACGGTGACAGCAACTGCAAACATCACCCAGCCGGCTATGGGAATACAGGTTACCACTTCGGAATTTCCTGAAAACCCCTGTGGTGCCGGCAACGGGCAGGCATTCTCGTTTGTTATTGGCGGAACGCCTCCCTACACTTACTTATGGAATCCCACCGGACAAACCACGCAGAATGCGACCGGACTTTCGGCAGGATCTTACACTGTTACAGTTACAGATGCAGCCGGATGTTCGATCGTAAGTACGGTTACCGTAACCTGCAATCCGGTTGGAATTGCAGAAAACAAAAATGTACTGAATGCAACCTTATACCCCAATCCCAACAGCGGTGAATTCACCATTGAGTTTGTTGCTGTATCCGCAGATAATTACCATGTGGAGATCAGCAACGGGCTGGGTCAAGTCATCGTTTCGGAAGAAAAGAAAAACTTCTCCGGAAATTATGCTAAGAAGTTTGATATCCGCAATTATGGAACCGGAGCGTACTTCGTAAGTATCCGCAATTCGAAAGGAGCCATTTTCAGAAAATTGATCATTCAGTAACTGAATTTTTCCAGGTAAAAAACCTGTCAGCGTTTAATCCTGACAGGTTTTTTTATTTTTACACTCATGTATGAAAAGAAGCTGTTATCCTTCCTGATTTTTTGTCACGCCAGTTTTGCACTGCACTCCCAGACGGTGAAACTGCGCGGGTTCGCTGATACGGTTGGCTTCGCCCACAAAAAATGGCAGATGGACAGCGTGATGAAGCGCATCGAACGCCAGTACGGATCTTATCTTGATTACGCCTGGAAACGAAGCAACCTCTCCGGCAAGGATGAATGGAAAATGGTTATTTGCCCGCATGATGATTATACGTATGCATCATACATGTACCCGCTTGTGCTGAAAAATGTGAAAGCAAAGACCATTATCATTTTCGGAGTGGCACATA
>JBFLYZ010000134.1:0-2780 GCA_040756415.1 Bacteroidota bacterium | reverse complement strand
TATGTCTATTCCTGCCGTGGGAATGCAGTCGCCAAAAAAGGTCCTTCGCCAAACCAACATAATAAAGCTTATGGCCATTGTATAATGCATAAATCCCTGAGTATCCTCTTAGAATGTCTTTCATTCGATTCCTAAAACTTATGTCATCAAGCATAATCTTAGGAATCTTTTTAGACATCCCTTTAATAAGCGCACCTTTACTTGACTTCTTCTTTCTTTTTGCCATAAACCTTAATAGCCATTCATTCAATAAAACCTAAACAAGACGGTCACAATAGCACAGCTATTCTTTTTGATTTACTGCTGACTCTGCCAGATAAAATAAGCCGCTGCGGCTGCGCCAAGCACGCCAAGCACGGTAAGCGTGATCTTGATCCAGCTCCAGGGACGCTCGCCCTGCACCTCGCCCGTGCGCCCGTTGATCATGAAGCGGTAGGTCTTGTCGTTATAACGGAAAGCGCTGATCCACACCGGCAGCAATATATGCTTGAAGGTGATGTTATCGTAACGGGTGTTGAGCGTTAAAATGCGCTGGTGGTTCCCTCCTATATCCTGGCATACCGTTTTGCGTATGGTCACGTCCATGCGCGCTTTGGCTTTTTCAAAACCCTCTTTCAGGTCCACCTGGTACATTTCGCTTCTGAAACCGCTCAGGAACTTGGTATTGTAATCGCTCAGGTTGCTGAGGTCCCAGGGCTCGAGCGCGTTGGCGTATTTCTCGGGCAGGGATTTGCTGGCCAATACCAGCACATCGTCAAAATCGTTGCTCACGCTGCCGCTGCAGGGGTACCAGTCGGTGACCGTACGCGTGCGGGTCTGCGTTTTGCCGTTCACGGTGGTGGTGTAGCTTTCCGTGCGGTTCACGCCCCGCATGCCCGTATAGTTGCTGTAGGTGTCCGAATCGTAAGTCCAGTAAGGCATGTACATGCCGTTGAGCCGGTCGGGATTATTGGCGTAGAGCTTCAGGTCATTGGGAGCGAACCAGAGGCCGGCCACCCACTTGCGAAAGGCCTCCAATGCCTTTTTATTATCGAATGCGAAGGGAAGAAGGTACTTTGGCTTTACGATGGTGCTGGTGCTCTCGTTCTTCAGCACCAGGGGGGTGTCGCAGAAAGGACAATTATCCGCGGTAACATTGGGCTTGAGCGTGGAGCTGGCCCCGCACGAATTGCATTTTACGGTATGGATCTGCTCTTTCTGCTCCGCGCCAAGATTAGCCTCCGACAGGAACCTTTCGAAATCGATCTCTTCCACCACGGTTTCGGCAGCGCTCTCGCTCACGATGTTGTTCTGCGCACCGCAGTATTCGCACTTAAGATGTGTGGTTCCGGGGGCGAACTTCAGTACCGCACCGCAGTCGGTGCACTTGCTCTCGTTCTTGACCTCGGCCGTGGGTTCGTAGGTTTCGTTGCTCATGGGCTATAGGAATAAAGTGATAAGGATATAAGGTGTTGGGTGCTGAAGAAAAAGGGAAAAGACCTTATTGCCTTATTCCCTTTTTTCCATACTTCCTTTAACCCACCGGGGGCGGGGGAGGGGGCACGCTATTGAATACCTGCGCCAGCTCGGGCACCTGCCCGGCCTGTGCCCATGCGGGCATACCGGCCTTCCATACCATGCTCTCGCGCTTGAAGGCGCCCTGCACAGCCTGCTGGGCCAATTGTTCAAGTGTAAAAGGACCCGTTTGCGCACCGTTCACAGCTACAAAGAACTGCAGCACGGGAGGGGGAGGAGGCGGAACGTTCATGTTCTGCTGCTGCTGGTTTTGGTTCTGGTTCATCATGTTCTGACCCATCATATTGGTCATCATGTTGCCCATGCCCATACCCATACCCATACCCATGCCCATTCCCATGGTGCCGCCCTGGTTCTCGGCCGCCTTCTCAATGCTCTTGGCCGTCTTCATCTGGGCCAGCTTCTGCATATCGATCTTGTTGAGGCGTGAGTATTCGAAGATCTCCTTCTTGAGCTCCTCGGGCATGGAAACGTTCTCCACCAGGAATTTGGTGATCTTGAGGCCGTACTCCTCAAAGTCGGCATTGAGCTTTTCCATACCCAATTTGGAAAGCTCTTCCATATTGGCCGCGAACTTCTCCACGGGAATATTTCCTTCGCCCACCGCATCGGTGAACTTGGTCACGATGAGGCTGCGCAGTTGTCCTGCCACTTCTTCTGTGGTGTACTCGCCATCGGTGCCGGCCACTTCCTTGATGAACTTGCCCGCATCGGTAACGCGGAAAGCAAAGTTCCCAAAGGCGCGTATCTCGATCATGCCGAAGCGGTCGTCATCCAGGATGATGGGATTTTTGGTGCCCCACTTCTGGTCGATGAACTGCTTGGTGCTTACGAAGAACACATCCGCCTTGAAAGGGGAGTTGAAGCCGTACTTCCATCCTTTCAGCGTGGAGAGTATGGGCATGTTCTGGGTCTGCAGGGTATGCATGCCCGGCTGGAACACATCGGCAATGGTGCCTTCGTTGAGAAATACCGCCTGCTGGCTCTCACGTACGGTGAGCTTGGCGTTCATTTTTATTTCGTTCTGGTAACGGGGGAATTTATAGATGATGGTATCATTGGTGTTATCCTGCCACTCAATGATGTCGATAAATTCGCCTTTGATCTTGTCAAATAATCCCATGGTCGGAGGTTTTTTTATGTGTTTTATAATGCTAACCAAATATATAGAGAAATAGCTTAATCCGGCAAGGAATTTTCAGCGAAAATCGCCTGTTCCCGGCTTGCTGGCGAAAAGCTCTTTTGACAGGAAACAGTATCTTGCA
>JBFLYZ010000133.1:0-2885 GCA_040756415.1 Bacteroidota bacterium | reverse complement strand
AACAGATCAGTATCCTGTACCGGGTCTATTCCGATCGGATTGAAATTCTCCGGTTTTGGAATAATTATCAAGACCTGAAAAAATTAAAGTATTAATTAATTTACCGCTTCCCACGCAGGTCTGCGTAAGCAGTCCTGCTTTTTCGTATCTTTGAAAAACAGTATTTTATACTATTTGTTATGAGAGTTACCACACTGAAAAAAGAACTGCATCAGGCTATTGACAGCATCCGGGATGAAAACCTGCTGGAGGCAGTGTATACCATTCTGAACAGGAGTTTATACGACTATAAGCTGACTAAGGAACAGAAAAAGGAGTTGATCAGCCGCTTGAAAAAACATGAGCAGGGAGATTCCCAGAATATCCCATGGAAAAGATCACTTAAGTCTGTCCGCGGAAAAATCAGAAAATAAGTGTATCTTATTTTTAACAAGCCCGAGGCAGAGGCCGATGCGCTGGAAGCCGCCAACTGGTATGAATCGCAGCAGGCGGGATTAGGCGATGAATTTATTGACGAGCTCGAGGACCTTTATTCTTATCTTGAATTCAATCCCTTCCTTTTCCCTAAAACATACTTATCGGTCAGGCAGGCCCCCCTGAAGCGTTTTCCTTACGTAGTGCTGTATACGATAGAAAAACGAAAAGTTTTTGTGCTGGCCGTTTTTAATTGCTATCAGCATCCGCGAAAAAAACGCAAGCATTAGCAAAAGCCGGGCAACCCCGGCTTATGCTTAGATGACCTCCCTTTAGAACCGCTCGTAGGTCCACTGCATGGAAAACGATCCCTGGTCGAACCGCGCCTGGCTGGTGATGTTTTTGCGTATGTGCTTTTTAAGCTCACAGCGGTAGTTGCGCACGGTCTGGTGGCTGTAGAGCCCCATTTTCACCAGCTCGTGATCCTGGAACTGCTTTGAAAGCTCATAATATTTCTGAAGTTTTTTAGGCGCGGATCCTTAAGCGGGTTCAGCAAGTTTTCAACCGCTTTTTTCACACAATCCTTGTTAATAGCAAAGTAAAACCCCTGATGCTCAATAAGTATCAGGGGTGTTTTTTTAAAGGCAGGCTTTCAGATCAGACCCCGATCGGCAAAGCTCAGGTAATCCTCATCGGTCAGTATGATGTGATCGAGGGTTCTTATATGGAACAGTTCCAGGGCATTCTTTACCTGTGCGGTCAGAGCCAGGTCATCCGCGCTGGGCTCTTTGTTGCCCGAAGGGTGGTTATGGCAGAGCACCACGGCCGAGCTGCTGGAGAGGATGGCCGCCTGCGCGATCATTTTTACATCGACCACCGTAGAGCAGGTGCCGCCCTGGCTTACCTTATAATGGCCCATCACTTTGCCCGAACGGTCCAGCAGCAGCACGAAAAAGGCCTCATGGTGGCATATCAGCTCGCTAAAGAGGGGCCGCAGCAGGCGCTGGCAATCCAGCGAGGAGCTTACCTTCGGGCGCGCTGAGCTCTTTACCACCGGCTTATAGCTGATCCGTATCTCGCTCACCATTGACAGTTCATTTGTGTTTTCCATGATCCGGTCGTTTTAGCGGTGAGCGAAGATTTCTCTTAGATCGAGCTTCCCCAGCTCGGCCATCTGGTGGCAGTCCAGGCAAAGCAAAGCGATGTTCCATGCTTCCAGTCTCCATTGCGGGTACTGTCTCTTAGGATACACATGCGCGAAGTTCCAGTGCATGGGCTCATGTATGCCCCGGCCGCAAACCTCGCAGTAATGACCGCGCGTTTCCCATACCTGGCGGAAGACCTTTGCTTCCCCTGTGCGTTTTCTTTTCATAGCCATTTTTTAAAAACAACAAGCGCTTGTCAAGGGCGCCCCGCCTAAGGCCAGCGCAAAGAGGGGCGTTCATATACCCTTGACAAAGCTCTCAGCGTGCGCTTACCTTATGAAAAAATGGCTATGAAAACGCGCGGGAGAAAAGTCGCCAATAATAGGAGGAAACCATAACTGCGGCCGCGGCTTAAATAGCCCCGATCGCAGAGCGGGAATAGCGGAAAATAAGCGCGATAAAGCTTCGCTCCTTACCTTTGATTTTTTCATTTAAAATTATGCGCCATAGAACCGCCTACGATTCGCTTGTGATATTCCTTTACAGTACAGGAAAAGAGAACCTCCTACCTGTCGAATTCCGTAACGCCATACCCTATTCCACCAAATCCACCTGGAGAAATATTGATTTTTCCAAATACCGCGGATCCGAGCTGCGCGGCAGTCTTGATCAGCCACTGGAGCAGGCTGAACTCTATCTGAAGTATAGGGAACTGAAAGCCGTTCATCGGGCCCTTACCCGGATGTTTGTATCCGTATATCCCCTGCTTGACCCGGTTAAAACGGCCCTGTTCCAGGTCAAACAGCACCGGGAATTGCTTGTCGAAACCATTCTTAGATTTAAAAACACTCTTGCGATCGAGAAAGCATTAAAGTTATTTCGGTTATCACGAGCCACCTTCCAGAGATGGATGGCAGAAACCAGGGCCTCATGCGATGAGTCATTTTTTCATTGGTGCAATAAAACATATCCCATGCAGCTCATGCGCGGTGAGGTGAACCAGATCAGGCAATTTTTGTCCGATTCGGCTTTTTCCCACTGGCCGGTATCTTCCCTGGCTTACTACTGTTCACGGGAAAATATTGTCCATGCCTCCCTGGGAACATGGTATAAACTCCGCAAACTGCTTGGCATTGAACGTAAACGTCATCGTAAGATCAAAAAGACAAAGGGTATTGTTTCCACTGCCTCTGACCAGTACTGGCATATGGATGTTACCCGCTATACAAGCGATGATAATATGCTGCATTATATCTACCTGCTCAGCGACAACTATTCGAAAAAGATCCTCGCCTGGAGCGTGGATCCGCGCTTGAAAATGGAAAT
>JBFLYZ010000132.1:0-3216 GCA_040756415.1 Bacteroidota bacterium | reverse complement strand
TTCACATATGAAGAGAGTGGAAAGTTCTGCTGCATCCAGCCTGCCTGATTGCAGTTCACAGAATAAAGGGTAGTAAACGGGCCGCCATTCACGCTGATCTGCGCCCTGAAAAAGTCGCAGCAGCATTCCATGGCCCGTTTTTCCCAGAAGGATAAATTACAGTTGGCAGCATCAATGACCTTTAATTTTTGTGCAAGCTGTATGTATTGGTACCATCCATCCCCGTAATTACCCGCACTTTGCTTAAGTGAAAACGCGCCCGTATAAGGATCGGCAACGGTAACCCAGTTAGCACCCTGCGCACCGCCTGTTATCCATTTGCTCAATCCATTTTCAAAACCTTCGGTAAAATTCTGGCTACTCAGTATGTTAAATACTAAATCGCTTCCACCCGTATTACTTACCGTTACCGGAACGGTGATTGAATCGCAGCATGCAAGTGCCGCCAGAACCGTATCCGGATTAAATGAAATAATAGGTCGTGGAAAAGCAATTCCTTTCAAACAAAATGCGGTATCTATATCGTTTGTAAACAAGCTGGCTGTTCCGGTAAAAGTTCCGGTGCTCACCGGAGAAAACAACACCACAAATTCACCCGTATCACCTGGCAATATAAAAGGCGCTGCAGTATCCAACGAAAAAGCAGCAGGAGAGAATTTTATACTATCAAGCCAAAGCGTATCGCAGCCGAGATTAGTAATAAAAACGGTATCGGTGCTGGTGGTGTATTCCATAATGGAATCCAAACCCAAACACATGGCGGGAAGTGCCGTATCGGCAAATCCCGCAAACTGAAAATCAGCTGAACCATTAACAACCAGTGTAACAGGAATCGTATCGGTGGGATTCAAGGGATCATTTCCATTTACAACGATATTGGTTGTGTAGGTCCCCACAACCAAACCTGAAGAGTTAAACGTGACCTGTATGATGGAGGAATCCCCGGCAGCCGAAGTATCTTTAGTTGGTGCAACCGTAAGCCATGGTTCGCCTGCGGTTGAACTATAAAAGAGCGCATTTGCCATTAATTTGGCGCCATCGGTTGAAGGAAGCCACGAACCGGAATATGCATCGTTCGATACGGGCCACATTCCCAAGTCCACCCTGCGTGAGCCATTGATGGTTCTTACTGCAACCAACGGATGACCGTCAGACCAATCCGCAATTCGGGTAGCCGCTGGATTAACTGCAAAGGTGCTGGGCCGCCAGCTTCCGGTGCCACCGTTAAAAGAAGATACGCCTGCCATTACAGGGTGGCCAGGGCTGAAGACGGTACCCAAGGTCGTAGTCGGGCCCCAAATATCGGGTGAAGGATCAATGCACCAGTAATCATCCGTATCAAACCGCCCCAGCAGCTGTCCCCAATTTGCCAGTGCGCCCATGGCCACCACAACGCCTCCTCCGCCATCGAGATAATCAGCAACCCGATTTCCTAAAAGAGTGGCATTGTTAAACGACCAGTCACTCCATACAAGTATAGCATCATACGCCTGCAGCTGTGCAAGTGTAGGAGTAGAAAAACGCGCGTCTAAAATATCTACAAGGTTGAATTTTCCTGTTGCCATTAGTTTCGACTGCACATCGGGCAGCCAGGAGGCATCGTCCGCATGAACCAGGGCAGCATTAATTTTTGCCTTGCCGAAAGTGCTTACATCTATAAACAGCTCTGATCCGCCCGTATTTTTTACGATAAGTGTATCCGTTACGGTATCTGTACAATTAACAGTTACTGTGAATGAAGAAGGGTAATGCGTCATTACCGGAGGCGGAAAGGCATAACCCTTCAGGCAGAAAACAGTATCCAGGTCATTGGTATAAATGGCAACCGTACCATTGTAGGTGCCTGCAGCGACCGGGGAAAACAACACTGCAATGCCACCGGTATCTCCCGGAAGAATAAACGGGGCAAACGTATCAAGAGAAAAAACAGAGGGAGAAAATGTCAAGCTGTCGATCCAAAGTGTGTCGCAGCCCGTATTGGTAATGTGTATTTCGTTCGTTATGGCGGTGAGCGCCATAATGGAGTCGAGATACAGGCAGTTGGGAGCAATGGTATCTCCAAAACCGGCAAAAGCAAAATTTGCAGCGCCTGTTACAACCAAGGTAGTGAATACAGTATCGGATGGATCTACGGGGTCATTGCTGCTGATTACAATATTGGCTGTATAGGTGCCCACCACCAATCCGGTAGAATTAAAAGTTACTGCAACCGTATTTGAAGAACTTGGCGTAACTGTTCCCGTTGAAGGAGCAACTGCCACCCATCCCAGCAGGTGAATGGTATAATCTTCGGCTTGCCCGTAAACGGGATTGGTGCACGGACCCGGGATTGGGCTGCCGCTGTAATCCGAGGTAACGCGCATTCGCACCGAGCTGTTTTTTGCCGCATTGGCCGGAACAGTGAAGGTACCGGTGTGCATAACATTAGGCAGCGCATTCAGATTGTTCATTATTAGTTCCCCACCCTGAAAGGTCCCGTCATCATTAAAATCAATCCATGCTTCCACGTATTCATTATAGGACGTTCCCGTGCGCACTGAAAGAGAATAGGTTTGTCCCGGAATCAAAAATGTGCTTTGCGTAGCGGTGTAATCCATGTATCCCTGGCTTCCATCGGGAGTAGTATTGTTCAATGTATTCAACGTGACGTTGTAAATCCCCATTCCGCAGCAGTAGGAAGAGGTGGTCGGTGTGCAGGCAGGCGGCAAAGGCTGCCCGGTTCCGAATGACGGATTTTGAATAGTGATATTATAGGTGAGGTTGGTTCCGCCCGTATTGTTTATTGTTAAAGTAGAAGTACTGGAATCCGCGCAAACCAGCGTGGTGGTTAGTGTCGCGGGAGTGACCGAAAGCACAGGAGGTGGCAGCGCATACCCCTGCAGGCAGAAAGTCGTATCCGCATCGCTGTTCTGCACCGTAATAGTAGTCGTCTTATTTCCCGCAGGATTGGTTGGGGCAAATACTATAGTAACAAATGCAGAATCATAAGGATTAATTTTCGATGGATAAGATGCTATGTTAAACTGGTTTGAAGAAGAAGAAATATTGGTAAGGAACAATGTGTCGCAGCCGAGATTCTGTATAGTTATCAGGGCCGAATCGGTTGTGTACGCAATAATGGTGTCAAACCTGGGGCATGAATTTTCAAGTGGAATATTAATGTTCTCATTTCCTGCAACGGTAAGCGTGCATGGAACATTAACCACCGGAGTGGCG
>JBFLYZ010000131.1:0-3235 GCA_040756415.1 Bacteroidota bacterium | reverse complement strand
GCCCATACCGGTAGCATCTGCGGGAGAGAACCTATCGAAAACGTAGTTCCTGCCAGGCCGGAAATCGAATTGAGCAGAATAAAAGTGGAGGCAATGCCCGAAACCGAGCGAGTAGGCGCCCAATGCATCATTAAAAGCAACGGGCTTAGGAAAATGCCACCACCTGTACCGCTTAATCCCGCCAGCAGACCGAGTCCGGCGCCCGTGACCATCGCAACAGATATTTCTGGCCGTTTCACCGCTCTATCTTCCGCAGGCGCTTTACGCGCTGTCCAGGCTAGATGGAAGGCCGAGAACAGCAACACGATCCCGATAAGCGGTTTATAGATCCCATGCGGCACATGTATTAACCCTCCGATGAAAGCAGCGGGGATGGAAACCACGACAAAGGGAATGAGTAGCTGTATGTCATTCTGACCGGCGCGGGTGTAGCGATATGTAGCCAATGATGCGACCAGGATATTAAGCGCAAGTGCTGCAGGCCGCATTACCTCCGGCGCCAGATCGAATAACGCCATCGCCGCCAAATAACCCGAGGCTCCCGCGTGGCCCACCGAAGAGTATAGTACGGCCGCCGCGAAGATGAGCGCCGTTAATAATAATTCTTCAATACCCATCTATCCTCCTTAGGGTGCATACTCCAAAGCACATACCTTACATAATAAGCGTTCATTTGGATCTGTCTCAAAGCCATAGTATTTATTAAAATACGGAAAGGAACAGCACCCCTTCCGTTTTGCCTCAATAACGCTTTAACTCTTTTTCATCAGCATTATGATACTTAGAACTTTTATTAAAACAGGAGCAATATGATCTCAGAATTTCTCCAAGATTGTCAGAAAGTTTCGGGTGTTTCGCAAGTGATGCATGAAAGTCAGACGTTAGCACGCTATCATGCCAGCATCAGCGGCGAACAGCGACGTATTGCGGGCTGCGTCCGGCCCGGCTCCGTTGCGGAGGTGCAGGAGATCGTTCGGCTGGCCAATCGCTACCGCACACCAATCTATCCCATCAGCACGGGGAAGAATTGGGGCCTGGGTTCTGCTCTTCCGGTCAGGGATGGTGCGGTAATACTGGATTTAGGAAGATTAAACAAGATACGCGAAGTAAATACACGCTATGGCTATGCAGTGATTGAGCCTGGCGTGACACAGCAGCAATTATATAACTATTTACAGGAGAAGCAGCTGCCTTACGCGCTGGATCTCACTGGCTCGGCAGCGGAAAGCAGTATCATAGGCAACATCCTGGAAGGAGGCTTAGGGTTTTGCGGATTGAGGTTTGAGCAATCCTCCGGATTCGAAGTGGTCCTCGCTGACGGTACCCTGCTTCAAACCGGTTACGGTCATTTTGAAAACCCCTTGTTGCAACATCTCTACCGGTATGGAGTAGGGCCTTTTGTAGATGGATTATTTGTACAGTCCAGCTTCGGTATTGTCACCGCTGCCGGCATTTCTCTTTCACCGCTCCTCGAAAAGCAAACCTCTGTAATTTGTTCCCTGAAAGAGGAAAAGGATTTTATGCGCTATGTCGATAACCTGGGGGAATTGCACCGAAAAGGAATAGTGCACAACAACATAAAAATTGCCAATTATCACCGCAGCAAGACAATGCTTTGTCCGCCGATCTATAAACGTTTGAAGGAAATCAGTCCTGCCGGAACTTCTGTTTCCAGGGAAATGATAGAGAAAATTTTTAAGGATAATTTCGGTCCGTGGAGTACCGTTATCCCGGTAAAAGGGGATCGCCGTTACGTACGGCTGGTCCATCGGCAAATTAAGGAAGCGCTGGGAGGCATAGCGAAGATCCGGGTAATCGATAAGGACCGGCTCGCCTTCCTCAAAAAGCTCACTGGCATTTTTCATCCTATTCCCTTCTTCCGTTACCAACATGCGGTGGTGTGTGCCATTGAGCCTCTATTCAATCTCAGTCGGGGCGTGCCGAGTAGTGCGACGCTTCAGAGCCTCTACTGGCCGACATTGGAAGTGCCGGAGGATTATAGATATCCAGACACTCATGCTAACGTAGGCATGATTGGTTACCTGCCTGTTATCCCTATGGACGGTAAGACAATGGTGCATGTGCGAGATGTTATCACTTCTTCGTTCGAATCGCGGGGGTTCCTCCCCAATATCACTCTCAACATAGTCAGTCATAAAGCGGTGTTGGGAGTAATTGATATGCCATTTGACCGCAGTAATCCAGACACCTTGCGCCGCGCTAAACAGTGTATTGCTGATGTTACGCGTTCGTTATTGCCGGAAGGAATTATACCGCAACGCGTAGGAATAGATTACATGGCAGAATTGATCCAGTCCGACGATCCTTATTGGAAATTGGTTGCGAAACTTAAGTCCAGTCTAGACCCAAATGGCATACTTTCACCGGGTCGATATCATAGCTGATACAAGAGGTATTATGTATTGGCACAAATCTGCGCTAATCTATTACTACGATAGCTTATGAACCGATACGCGCGACAAACCGTCCTTCCTGAAGTGGGCCAGGAAGGACAGGAAAAGCTGAAAACCACCTCGGTTCTGTGCGTTGGTGCTGGAGGGCTGGGTTCGCCCGCGTTGCTCTATCTGGCAGCAGCAGGAATCGGGCGGATTGGACTGGTGGATGACGACATTACCGATATTAGCAATCTCCAGCGGCAGGTGCTGTTCAGGGAGGAAAACCAGGGTGCACCCAAGGTGAAAGCGGCCGCCGTGGCGCTTGCTTCGTTGAACAGCGAGTGTAGTATTGAACCACATCATGAACGTTTAACTGCCATTAACGCCGAACGGCTTGTAACAGGGTATGACATCATTATCGACGGCACCGATAATTTCGGCAGTAAGTTCCTGATTAACGATGCCTGCGTGAAATACGGAAAGCCGCTGGTCTATGGTTCAATTCTCGGTTTCGAGGCACAAGTTTCCCTGTTCTGGGCAGTGCATGGGCCATGTTACCGCTGCCTTTATTCCAAGCCGCCGAGCAACCATATTCCCAATTGCGCCGAGGCTGGGGTGATTGGTGCCATAGCAGGGATTGCTGGAACCGTGCAGGCATTGGAGGCTATTAAAATAGCGCTGGGACTGACATGGTGTAAGGAGAAAAACCTTGAGCCGTTGCTAGGTAAACTTTGGATGCTGGATGCGCGCAGTATGGAGACAAAAACGCTAAAACTGCACAAGCGGAATCAATGCCCAGTATGCACGTGCGATCCGGACGATATCGTACTGGAAGACTT
>JBFLYZ010000130.1:0-3240 GCA_040756415.1 Bacteroidota bacterium | reverse complement strand
CCAGGGTTCTTTGCTTTTATACCGTATCCGGCTTACTGCTTCTGCGCTTCTATCGAGAAATCCACCGCCACATCCTCGCTCAGCGATGAGCTCTTTTCAGCGATGCCGAACTGCTTGCGGTTGATCACCACCTTTCCGTCAAAGGTATAGATCTTGCCGCCCTTCTTGGTGGTGCTTTCGCCCAGGTAGTTAAAGGGCACTTCTATATTCATTTTGATATCCTTTACGGTCAGCTCGCCCTTCGCCACATACGAATAATCGCGGTTGCCGATGAGGGTATCCACTGAAGTCGACTTGAAGGTGATCTTGGGGAAGGAATCGGCCGCGAAATAATCCGCGTCCCAGAGGTGCTTATCCCGGTCTTCCACGCCCGTATTCACGCTCTTCACATCCAGGGCTACCCATATTTCGGAGGTCTTCAGGTCGCCTGTGAACTTCGCGTAACCGCTGTCAATCTTCATGCTGCCCTGGGCGCGCGACAGGAAGTGGCGTATATCGAACTGCACAAAGGCATGCTCGGTATCGAACACATACGTTCCATTAAGCGTATTCAGATCTTGGGATATCTTCACCACCGGGATGTCGGTAACCTGCTGATGCGTTTCGGTAATGGCTATATGCGGTGCAATGACCAGCGAAACGATGGACATCAGTTTGATGAGGATGTTCATGGACGGTCCCGATGTGTCCTTGAAAGGGTCGCCCACCGTATCGCCCGTAACCGATGCCTTATGCGGCTCCGATCCCTTATAATAGATCTGCCCGTTGATATCCACGCCTTTCTCGAACGATTTCTTGGCATTATCCCATGCACCGCCCGCGTTGCTCTGGAACATACCCATGAGCACACCGCTTACCGTAACCCCGGCCAGCACGCCTCCCAGCACCTCGGGGCCGAAGGCAAAACCAACGATCACGGGTACCACCAGGGCGATGGCGCCCGGGGCGATCATCTCGCGTATGGAGGCCGTAGTGGATATGGCCACGCACTTTTCGTATTCGGGCTTGGCCTTGTATTCCATAATACCCGGTATTTCGCGGAACTGCCTGCGCACCTCTTCCACCATGGCCATGGCCGCCCTTCCCACCGCAGCAATAGCCAGCGAAGAAAAGATGAAGGGTATCATGGCGCCTACGAACAGCCCGGCCAGCACATTGGCCTTATAAATGTCGATATGAGAAATGCCCGCTATGCCTACGAAAGCGGCAAACAGGGCCAGCGAGGTGAGCGCTGCGGAGGCTATGGCGAAACCTTTTCCGGTGGCTGCCGTGGTGTTACCTACCGCATCCAGGTTATCCGTGCGGCCACGTACTTCCTTGGGAAGGCCGCTCATCTCGGCAATACCGCCCGCGTTATCGGCAATAGGCCCGAAGGCATCGATGGCCAATTGCATGGCCGTAGTGGCCATCATACCAGCGGCTGCGATGGACACGCCATACAATCCCGCCAGCTCATACGAACCATAGATACCGGCCGCCATCACCAGCATGGGTACAGTTACCGATTCCATGCCCACGGCAAGGCCGCCAATGATATTGGTTGCATGGCCGGTGGATGACTGCCGCACGATGGTCCTGACCGGGCGCTTGCCCATGGCCGTATAATATTCGGTGATCATGCTCATAAGCGCGCCCACTACCAATCCAAGCAGAATGGCCCAATACACGTTCATGGCCGTAAAGGTTACGCCACGCAGCTCGAGGGTTTCGGGAAGCATGAAGGTAACTATGAAATAGCAGGCTATGGCCGTGAATATAATAGACGACCAGTTGCCCATATTAAGCGCTCCCTGCACGCTGTCGGTCTCTTTCTTAATGCGGACGAAGAACATACCCACGATGGAGAAGATCAGTCCCACACCGGCTATGACCATGGGAAGCAGAATGGGAGACAAGCCACCGAACTTATCGTTGCTGGCATCGATCTCCTGGCCCAGCACCATGGTGGCCAGTATAGTGGCTACATAGGAACCGAACAGGTCGGCACCCATGCCGGCTACATCGCCCACGTTATCGCCCACGTTATCGGCTATGGTGGCGGGGTTGCGCACATCATCTTCGGGAATGCCGGCTTCCACTTTTCCAACCAGGTCAGCGCCCACGTCAGCGGCCTTGGTATAGATGCCGCCTCCCACGCGGGCGAACAGGGCTATGGATTCAGCGCCCAGCGAAAAGCCGGCCAGCACTTCAATGGCCTTTTTCATGTCATCGCCCGTAACGGCCGCGCCAACGGGAACGAACATATTATAGAATAAAATGAACAGGCTTCCAAGGCCAAGAACGGCCAGCCCCGCAACGCCAAGACCCATTACGCTTCCGCCAGTGAACGACACCTTCAGGGCTTTGGCCAGGGAGGTCTTTGCGGCATGTGCCGTACGCACGTTGGCCTTGGTGGCTATCTTCATGCCAATATATCCAGCGGTGGCTGAGAATACCGCTCCAATGAGGAAGGCCACGGCAATGATGGGAGAAGAATGCACCGGATGCTCAGGTGTACCCTTGCTCATACCGCTCCAGGCCAGCAGTATGCCGGCAATGATGGCGAAATAGGAAAGTATCTTCCACTCGGCTTTCAGGAAGGCGATAGCGCCTTTGGCGATGTAACCGGCCAGCTCCTGCATATTGGCCTCACCGGCTTCCTGCCTGTTGACCCAGGCTGATTTAACCGCCATAACAAGCAATCCGAAAAGCCCTAAGAGGGGCACCAGGTAAATGACTAAATCGTACATAGTTAAAGGGTTATTAGGTGTATAATAGCCTAAAAATCAGCCTCAAACTCGGGCTGATTTTTTAACGGGTGCAAACGTACAGGTTTTTATGGAAATGTGCAAACGGGGACAAGTATTGCTTTTGGGTGCTGAATGCTTATTTTTGGTATATGCTACCGCTTGTAACGCTCGATCACCTTACACATCGCGGGCATACGTCAGATCCGTACTACACTCATGTGATGAAGAATAAGGCGGTGAGTGTTAAGAGCCCGCTGGATGTAATAGCTGAGCAAAAGGCCTTTGAAAAGCGCAGCCTGACCGAGGGGGATAAGAAAGCATAATGTGACGCCTATCCGGATAAAACAGCGGATAATGCGTATATTTATAACGCTTATATAAGGGAAGGATGAGAAATAAAATCTTTTCTAATAAAAGAATGACACCAGATGCTCATTATTTTGGAACTGCTGAAGTGGGAAAGTTTTATAAAGACCCAGATAGTGAGAAAAATGATTTCTATTGCCAAATA
>JBFLYZ010000129.1:0-3398 GCA_040756415.1 Bacteroidota bacterium | reverse complement strand
ATCCGCCCTTTTCATTCTTTTAAGCCTGTTGGCCAGGTAATAAGCAAATACACCCCTGGCTATAATATTCCTCTCTTTTATAAACAAAGAAACCAGGTAAAGAATAAAGAGGTTCTTTTTCCAGTTTCCAAGACCCGGATACATTGGCAGAACCATGGCGCCCGGATAATCGTTTTTTATTCTTCTCCGGTTCAGGAAAAAACCACGTGCGGAAACGAATGCAAGTAATCGTACCTTCCGCCCGAAGGTCATAGAGATATGCTTGCACGTATCCGTCACCTGGCTATAATAGATCCCGGATGGGGGGTCATTGAAAGTAAGGTACAGCATTTAACTCATAATTCTGTTGCAGTTTCAGCGCAGAAATTGTCGGATCGTCTTGACAATACGTTCTGTCGACCTTCCATCCCAGAAAGGCGGAATCTTTCCTTTTTTATACTTTCCCGACTCGATTCGGCCGATGTGCTCAGCTATCGTTTCCAGCTCAAAAGGAACAAGGCTATTGGTACCCAGGCTCACAGTAGAAGGCCGTTCTGTATTGGGCCTGAGGGTAAGGCAGGGAACCTTTCTGAACGTGGATTCTTCCTGTATTCCACCGCTGTCAGTAACGATAAATGACGATGAGATGATCAGCTTCTGAAAAGCAAAGTAATCCAGGGGCTCAGTAAAAAACAGGTTTTTGTTCGACTTAAAGCTACGTTCCATCCTGAATTCCCTCAAGCGGGCGATCGTTCTTGGGTGGATGGGAAATACCACTGCATACCTGCGGCTGATGAACCCGATCAGGTCCTGTAATTTCCGCAAACCCTCGCGGGTATCAACATTTGAAGGCCGGTGCATAGTCATCAGCACAAAGGGACGGCCGCCAAGGGATAGCTTATCCAATATATCCGATCGCTTTATCTCCTTGTCAAACGCAACCAGGGTGTCGATCATGGTATTTCCAACAAAGCTGATCTGCTTGCGGCTTTTGCCTTCCTTGAGCAGGTTGGCCTCACCACTCTTCTCTGTAACAAAGAGAAGGTCGCACACCTGATCCGCCAGCACGCGGTTGAACTCCTCAGGCATGTCACGGTCAAAGCTGCGCAGCCCGCTCTCCACGTGGCCTACAGGGATGTTCATTTTATTTGCCGTCAGCGCACCCGCCAGGGTAGAATTAACATCGCCTACCACCAGCACCAGGTCTGCCCGGTACCTGGTTGAAAGCAGGCTTTCCAGGCCAAGCATAATTTGGGCCATCTGCGTAGCAGGGGTTCCTGGCTTGACATCCAGGTAAAAATCCGGATGGATGCCCAACTGCTTGAAGAAAACGGTCGACATCTTGTCATCGTAGTGCTGGCCGGTGTGAACGATCTTGCATTGCAGGTCGCCCCTGTATTTTTTAAAGACCCGGGGGAACTGGCTTATTTTTATAAAATTGGGGCGGGCACCCACCACCACGAGCACCTTTTTCATCGGGAATGATTGATAATTCGCATATCCAGCAAAAATAACATAATTCAGAGGATTGAATGCCTGTTTCCAGGCAGCTTGTCACCTGAACAACCTGATCAGTTGCCCGCATACGCTCGAAAAAGAGAAACCGGAATTATCGTAACTGTAATTATAATCTTCCATTTTCTTATTTTCGATCAGCTTTTGGATGCCCTTTTTTATTTCTGCGGGCGGCAGGTATATGCCGATCTTATTCTGCGTGATAAATTCAGCCGTATAGCCGTGATTCCCTATATAGAGTACCGGTGTTCTGCTCTCGACTATCTCAAAAAATTTAGTCGTAAGGTAATTGGTCGCGTAATCCGGGTAGATCAGCAGCACATAATCGTATTCCGCAAACCTCCGGAAAAGCTCCTTCCCGTTAAGCGGTGAATGGTAATTCACCGTTCCCTCTAACTTATAAGCAGAAACGATTTCGGAATACTTGTCCGAATCGGCATAAAAATCAAGCCTGACCATCTCCCTGTTCTTATCCAGCACTTCGCATAGGTCCTGCATATACGTTTCCAGGTGATCATAGATCGATCCGAAGAAAACAAGTCTCAGCCGCTTATCGGGCCTTTTTTCGTAAGCCCTTACCTCCTCCTCATCGAAGGCATGCGGCAGCAGGATGATTTTGGAAGCTAAGGCCGGATAGAGCCGTTTCAGGTGATCGGCCATAGCCTTTACGGGGACCGTAATATAGTCGGATAACGCCATGACTTGGGCTTCCTTTTCGGTCTCGAATTTTTTTCTGCGGTCAGACAGGCTTCCGTAACCATATGCGCTGCCCCATGTCCATGGATCACGAAGGTCCGTTATGATTTGAAGACTCGGGTCCTGGAGTTTGAGGATGCTTGTAAAATAGGTGAGGTTAAAAGGCGCACCGGTTACGATAACATTACGTATGTTCTTCTCCCTGATGATTGCCCGCGCTTTGCGAAGAAACCGGCTCTTCCAGAATAAGGCCTTATCATAAATTGTCCCTCTGCTGAACAAGGGCAGTATTCTTGTCCACAAGGCATAACCCAGCTTTTGCATAAACGTGCTTGGCCGAATCTGCAGGATGCGCGGATATAAAGCGGGCAGCGGGTACCGGATTATACCGGGATTAGCATTCACATCCATATCCCACAATGAACGCTCACCGGAACGGCTCTCTGCGCAAATCACATGTACTGTAAAACCGCTACGCGTCAGGTATTTTGCAAACTTGGCCCATCGCCTGCCGCCCACCCCCGAATACGGAGGGAAAGAGTAGCAGATCAGCAGCACGTGCTCTGAGGAGGCGGTACTCATTTATCTACTCTGTACAATTTACGTTTAAGCTCTTCCTGGGTAGGAAAATTAATAAGCACAGCCTTATGTTTGCCGTGGAAAACGAACATGCTGCCGGCCGCCACCGCTGAAGCTCCCCCTTGCCGCACTGCTGCCGCCATGTCCTCTACAGAGGAGGCGCCTCCACAGGCCACAACCGGTATGCCTACGCTTTCTGCAACCTGACGTACCAGGGGAACATCGTATCCGGAATAGGTACCATCCCTTTCAATGGAATTTAGAAATATCTCCCCTGCACCCGCCTGTTCCATTTTCTGGGCGTATTCCACAGGAGATACGCCCAGAGATTTTCTGCCATTCAGCGTATAGACCGAATATTTGCCCCATAAATTCTTCTTTACATCCATCGAAGCGACAATACTCTGGTTGCCGAACAGCTTTGACGCATGGGTAACCAGGCTTATATTCATTGCAGCGCTATAATTAAGTACCACTTTTTCAACACCCGCCTGGAATATTTCTTTGATCTGGTCGATACCCGTGATGCCTCCGCCATAACCCATAGGCATGAAACACTCCCCGGCTATTTCCTTGATCTTCCGGATATCCGGGGGCCGCTTTTCAGCGCTCGCATAAATATCGAGCAG
>JBFLYZ010000128.1:0-3441 GCA_040756415.1 Bacteroidota bacterium | reverse complement strand
ATTTTTACAGGAAATAATAACGTCATACACCAATTTTTCTGACTATGAAGAAGAAAACTTCAAAAAAGAAATCAAAACCGGTTAAGAAGGCGAAGAAGAAAGCGTCTAAGAAGAAGAATGCTGCCCCCAAAAAGGCGAAGCCTGCCAAAAAACCGGCCAGGAAGGTACAGGTGAAAAAAGCCACCCCGAAAAAGGTGAAAACAGATGACGATTGGAAAAATACCTACGAAGAAGAGGAAACCACAACCGCTGTCCTCGAAGAGGAAGCGGGAGGAGATGAGGATATCAACATCGTTCCGGATGACGATATCAAGCTCGATGATTTCAATGTGAGCGATGATGAGGAGGAAGATGATTTCTATGACGAGAACCGGTTCTGACCAGGCCGTAAAAGATATAGAAAGGTCCCCCCGCTGCAGCGGGGGGACCTTTTACTTTCCGGGCAGGTAGATGGCGCCCCCGGTGCTGTCGCAGCGGGCACCGGTCACCGAGCGCAGGGTATTGATCTCGCCCCTCCAGCGCAGCAGGCCGAGAAAAGCAAAAATGAGCGCTTCCTTGAATTCGATGGTAAGCCGGTCGGGTATCACCAGGGCCGCTTTGCATTTTTCCCTGGCCAGCGCGATAAGCAGACCGTTATAAACCCCACCGCCCGTTGCCAGCACGCGGGCCGAACGGCCAAAGCGGGAATTAATGGCTGCCGCTATGCGCAGGGCGATGTGCTCGCTGAAGGTCCGGAGCTGGTCCTCGATAGATGAGGAGGAGCGGTCCAATAAAGGCATGATGGCCTGGTCGACCCATTCTTTTCCCAGCGATTTGGGCGGGCGTTGTGAATAAAAAGGCAAAGCTTCCAGTTTCCGCAGCAGATCCAGGTCAACGCTGCCTTTGGCCGCCAGCACTCCGTCCTTATCGAAAGGCCGGCCTCTTTTAGCCGATAGAAAATTGAGCACCAGGTTGACCGGGCATATATCAAAGGCTATACGCCTTCCCCTTTGTTCGTACGAAATATTGGCAAAACCGCCCAGGTTGAGGCAGGCATCGTACCTGCTAAAAAGCAGGCGGTCGCCAATGGGCACCAGTGGAGCGCCCTGCCCGCCCAGTGCTACATCGAGCGAGCGAAGATCGCATACCACGGGTAATCCGGCTTCAGCGGCCAGCGCGGCCCCATTGCCTATCTGTAGGGTAAAACCCTGGCGCGGCCGGTGAAAGACAGTATGGCCGTGCGATACCACCAGGCGGGGATTTAGCTTGTGCCGCCTGATGAATTTCCTGGTTTCAGCCCCCGAAAAACGGCCGAACCAGGCATGGGATTGGGTCAGCTCAAGGGCCGCGGCCTTGTCAAGGCCTGAAAGCCGTTTCCGCGTCTGTTTATCGTATGCTATGGTTTCTGCCGCCAGGATGCGGTAGTGCCACCCTGATCCCCGCAGGGTAAATTCACAGCAAGCGATGTCCAAACCATCCAGGGAGGTGCCTGACATGAGGCCTATGACCTTGTACTTTTTCACCAAAGCGAAAGTAAGGAAATATGGTATAGGGTTATAAGAGTATAAGGATATAGGGATATAGGGATATAGGGGTATTGGGGATGCGGATGCATCAGTAGTAGCATACTATGCCTTTCGCCCTATGCCGTATGCTTTATACCCTCTGCACCCTACACCTTATTCCCGCTTAAACATTGTCTTTTTTTTCTTAGGTTTGCTTTCCCAAACCAATATCAGATAAAAATGTATTTCCAGCTCAGTGAGGAGCACCTTTCGGTGCAGCAGGCCGCCCGCGATTTCGCGCAGAACGTATTGAAGCCGGGCGTGATAGAACGAGATAATCTTCAAAAATTTCCCACCGAGGAGGTCAAAGAGCTGGGCAAGCTGGGCTTCCTGGGCATGATGGTCGATCCCAAATACGGAGGAGGGGGCATGGATACCATTTCCTACGTGCTGGCTATGGAGGAGATATCGAAGATTGACGCATCCACATCGGTGGTTATGTCGGTCAACAATTCGCTTGTGTGCTGGGGGCTGGAAGCTTTCGGTACCGAGGAGCAGAAGCAAAAGTACCTGGTGCCCCTGGCCAAAGGGGAGATCATAGGCGCTTTCTGCCTGTCAGAGCCCGAGGCGGGTTCGGATGCCACCTCGCAAAAGACGACAGCTATTGATAAGGGAGATTATTACCTCCTGAACGGGACCAAGAACTGGATCACCAACGGGGGCACCGCTTCGGTTTACCTTGTAATGGCGCAGACCAACCCCGAGAAAGGACATAAGGGTATCAATTGCCTGATCGTGGAAAAGGGCATGCCCGGTTTCCAGGTGGGGAAGAAAGAAGATAAGCTGGGCATACGCGGATCGGATACGCATTCCTTGATGTTCACCGATGTAAAGGTGCCCAAAGCGAACAGGGTAGGAGAGGATGGCTTCGGCTTCAAGTTCGCTATGAAGACCCTGGCGGGGGGGCGTATAGGTATTGCTTCGCAGGCCCTGGGCATTGCCTCGGGGGCTTATGAACTGGCTCTAGCGTATTCGAAGGAGCGTAAAGCATTCGGTAAAGAAATTTCAAAGCACCAGGCCATACAGTTCAAGCTGGCCGATATGGCTACCGAGATAGAGGCAGCCCGCCTGCTTTGTCTGAAAGCGGCCTGGATGAAGGACCATCACATGGATTACGGAACGGCCAGCGCCATGGCCAAGGTATTTGCTTCAAGGGTTGCGATGGAAGTAACCACCGAGGCCGTGCAGGTGCACGGGGGTTACGGATACGTAAAAGAATACCATGTGGAGCGGCTGATGCGCGATGCCAAGATCACCCAGATCTACGAAGGTACCACCGAGGTGCAGAAGATCGTGATCAGCAGGGCGGTGCTGGCGTAAGGTAAAAGGAAGTTAAACGTATTATTCAGCCGCTTTTTATTCTTGTTTTGCGAATATTTCTATGGCAATAACTTTATTTGCACTGCTGAGGGTATCATAGTCACCACTGTCGCTCTTTAAGTCAAAACTTATACCCGCTTTCGGATAGAAAAGTTTAAAAGCATCCTTGCCATAAGAACTTAAATAGCGAATACTTTTGCCGTATGCGCCTTCTACGTCAGCGGATGTGCTTTGTCCAAGAATAATTCCCTCTGTTGTTTTAGCGTAACCAGGTTTCTCTAAACGGATGGAAGCCAGAATAAATGTTTGATTAGAATAGGATTGATATAAATAATATGAGGAAAATGTGATACCTCTTTTTCTATACTCGAGCGTCTTGACATAGAAACGCTCACAGCCATGACTAAAGGTAGCATATCCCATTCTTTTGTAACGCTTCAATCCTTTTCTTCCCTGTATTTTCACTATATCGTTCATTAAAGTTTGGCCAACGATAATTTGATCAAAGCCAACTCCCGGAACAACGATGAGCTCTTGCTGCGTTTCAGTATACCGCATGTCCACGAGCACAGCAGAC
>JBFLYZ010000127.1:0-3566 GCA_040756415.1 Bacteroidota bacterium | reverse complement strand
CGGCAACTCAAGCGAGGGGGGCTACCCCCTCGTGCCTCATTGCAATCTCCCCCTGTGGCGGTTACATTACGGCCCGCCTTTTTAAGCACTTGCTAATTTTTTGAAGGAGCGAACATGGATTTCGATAAAGAGCTCGACGCCCGCGGTCTGAACTGCCCTCTGCCCATTCTGCGCGCCAAGAAAACCCTGAATGAACTGACCTCCGGCCAAGTGCTGAAGATCACCTCCACCGATCCGGGTTCCGTCAAGGACTTCGCCGCCTTCGCCAAGCAGACCGGCAATGAGCTGCTGTCCTCCAGCGAGGCCGGCAACGAGTACACCTTCTTCATGAAGAAGAAATAAGCACCTTCCCCTTCGGAAGGCTGAACACACGACAGATTCGAGAGGCGGAACATGGACGACCAAAAGAAAATGGCGATCATCGCCACCAAGGGCACCTTGGATTGGGCCTACCCCCCCTTCATCCTGGCCTCCACGGCCGCGGCCCTGGGTTACGAGACCCAGATCTTCTTCACCTTCTATGGTCTGCAAATGCTCCGCAAGGATCTGTCCGGCCTGAAGGTCAGCCCCCTGGGCAACCCGGGTATGCCCATGAAGATGCCTTTCGGTCCCAAGTGGTTCAAGGGCATCAACTGGAACATCCCCAATGCCCTGCAATGCATCATCCCCGGCTATGAATCCGTAGCCACCGCCCTGATGAAGCAGACCATCGCCAACAACGGCGTGGCCACCATCCCCGAACTGCGGGAGCTCTGCCAGGAAGCGGAAGTGAAGTTCATCGCCTGCCAGATGACCGTGGAACTCTTCGGCTTCGACCACAGCGATTTCATCGACGGCGTGGAATACGGTGGTGCCGCCACCTTCTTCGAGTTCGCCGGCGAAACGGATATCTGCCTGTTCATCTGATACGGCAGCGCCGAAGCAAAGCAAGCCGCCTTTAGGCGGCTTTTTTTATGCCTGAGTTTTGAGGAAAGGGCGAGAAACATCGCCTCGAAACGTCACAGCCAGAACATGCACACCAAGGGGGTGTCGAAATATTTTACACAACATCCAGGGAGGGCTTCCTGTAGCAGCGTGAGGTATGCCTTGAATAGGCGCAACCAAGGGTGTGGGTGGCTTTTTCTGAAAAGCAAGCGCACAGCGGGGTTGTCGAAAAATTTTACATATTCGGGGCTGAGTTGTTGCTATTTTGCATTAGCAAATACTTATGAACCAGTTGTGACAGTGCGTCTAGACTAGAACTTTATTGTTGGCATAGATATTGCTTTTAGAGCACGGGTTGGGATCACGTGCGGTTCCCAATCAATAAAAACCTGCCCTGAAAAGGGCTTTTTCTTGGCCACTATTTTTGGTTTGGAGGAGATCTATATGAAAATGAAATTTCTGGCTGCGGCCCTGCTGGTTGCGGGTTCCATGTCTGCACAGGCTGCCACGATGAATGTGGACATCATGTCCGTATCTGGTGGCAGCTTTAACCTGGGTGGAAGTCCTGGTACCCCTGGCTCTTGGTCTGTTGCGATTGCGGACCTCACCAGTGGCTATCAGGATTTTGGTTCTGCCTTTACGTTCTTCGGTGGTCCTGTTTACATGTTCACTAGCGATGGTGGTTCTACCCCGCATGGTGGCTCTGCTGTGGCAGGTGGCCCGGTACCTTCTGCTATGGTGGACGATGTTGCTGGAACAATTACTGTTGATCTGTCCGCATGGACGGCGCATTGGAATGGTACCAACTTCAATCAGGGCTCTTCTTCCGTATCCGGTACTTGGAACTCAGTGACCGGCGCCTATAACATTGGCTGGAGTTCAACTGTAGCTGGTGGCCCTTTCAATGGCCAAACCGGCAACTGGACTCTCCAAGGTGTAGCTACGGTGGCAGCTGTGCCTGAGCCTGAGTCTTATGCCATGCTGCTGGCTGGTTTGGGGCTGCTGGGCTTGGTTGCGCGTAGTAAGGCTGCCAAGCGGGGCTGATATAATCTGCTGTGCTTTTCATAAAAAAAACCGGTGCAGATGCGCCGGTTTTTTTTTGTTAAGTTCCGTTAGAATTGCCGGCCACAATGACCCTGCCCCGTGTGGCTTACATTCGAGCTGAGGAGACTTCATGTTGTTCAATAGAAACATTCTAGGCCTTGCGGCCGTGGCCAGTATGGCTATGAGTCCTGTTGCATTCGCCACGAACGGTTATTTTTTACCGGGCTTCGGCATCCGTTCCATGGGCATGGGAGGGGTGGGTATTGCGTCTGGCGCTGACGCCATTTCTGCGGCAGCCAACCCCGCCAACCTTTCAAAAGTGGGCAAGCGGATGGATGTAGGAGTAACCATTTTTAACCCTGAGCGGAGCAGTGAAGTCTGGGACGATCCCAGTAACGGCGCCAACCCCTTCCAGTTCAGTGGGGGGGGGGATAGCAAGCATAGGTTCTTTCCTATGCCCGAATTTGGTATGTCTCGCGTCTACAATTCTGATATCACCTTCGGTTTCGCCGCTGTGGGTAACGGGGGTATGAACACAACCTATAAGGGTGACAACTTTTTTAATTACAAGCTATTGTCTACCCCCGGCCAGGATACGACAGTTGGGGTCGACCTGATTCAGTTGCTTATGCCCTTGAGCGCCTCTTTCAAGGTGAGCGAGACCCAGTCCGTGGGCGCCTCTGTGGTGTTTGCGGTACAGCGCTTCGGAGCACGGGGCCTGGGGGCTTTCCCGCTGTTTGACGGTAGTTTTCCGATTACTGCAGATCCGAATCACTTGACCAACAAAGGTTTTGACTGGAGCTATGGTGCGGGCATGAAGCTTGGTTGGCTGGGGGACTTCTTTGACAAGAAGCTGACCGTGGGCGCCGCCTATGGCACCAAGACCTACATGACCAATTTTGACAAATACAAGGGCTTGTTTGCTGAGCAGGGTGATTTCGATATCCCCGAAAACTTTGGCATCGGCCTTGCCATCCGTCCTAATGACCAGTTGACTGTTGCCCTTGATGTCACTCGCATCATGTACAGCAATGTGGCCTCCGTCGGTAACCCAGGCATGAATGGAGTTCCCGGTATTGGCGGTGTGCCTTCCATCAGCGATGCAACCTATGAACTGGGTAACGACGAAGGTATGGGCTTCGGGTGGTCTGACCAGACCATCTACAAGCTGGGGGTGGAGTACATGATGAATGACAAGCTCACCCTGCGTGCCGGTTACAACTATGGCAAGAGTCCGGTAGCTGACGATCAGTTGACCTTCAATACCCTGGCTCCCGCCGTGGTTGAGAAGCACTACTCCGTCGGCTTTACCTACAAGATGCGTAAAGACCTGGAAATCAGCGGCAATTACATGCACGCGGCTTCCCATACTCAGCAGGCTTGTGGCCAGAACATCGTTGATTGCGTCAAGATCGGAATGCATCAGAACTATCTGGGGCTGAGTGCCAGCTGGCTGTATTGATGGCTGTAATGAGGCTGTCTCAAAGCGCTTAGAATTCAGGGCCGGAGTCATCCGGCCCTGTTTTTTTGTAATTACTCATGCACATGGAGTGTTTCATGCGTAACTGGTTGTTCTCATTGATCCTGCTTTGCCTCTC
>JBFLYZ010000126.1:0-3631 GCA_040756415.1 Bacteroidota bacterium | reverse complement strand
GCTCTAAAAAGCAACTGACTTTAAGACCCCTTTTCACTGAGAAAAGTTGCATGTTCCGCCATCTGTTCATAAATTTTCTCGGGAGCTGAAAAATTTCGCCCCCTGATAAAATAATTAGGGGTATGTTTGCGTTTAATTAAATAAGCCCTCTGTATCCGCAGCAGGGCTTTTTTGTTTGCTTTAACTATGAAAGGAGTATGACGCGCGAGGAATTGATCCGGGAGATAAGGACCTACCATGCCAGCTTTTCGGAAGCCATGCTCAGCGGCTTTTCAAATGATGAGCTGAAGCGGATACTCGCCATGGTGAGAAAGAGCACCCGCCTGAACTACCGCTCCAAAAGGGTAGAAGAGGAGATCAGGGAAATGCTGGAGGAGAAAAAGAAGAAAGGGAAAAAATAGCCCGGCCGCGGGCCCGGGTGAATCCCCGCATGCGGCTTTTTCGTATTTTGGTAACGGTAATGCGGTTTTCCAGTTCACTTATTATAAGTTTAGTTCTTATCTCCGTGCTGGCGCAGGCCCAGCCCGGTGCGCTGGATTCCCTGCTGGGCGCGCTGAAAGGCGCTAAGGACGACAGCAATAAAGTGCTGTTGCTGAACGAGGTATCAGCCGCTTATATGCGCAGCGAGCCTCTCAAAGGGCGTGACCACGCGTTGCAGGCCCTGGCCCTGGCCGAAAAGCTGAACTACTTGAAGGGTATTGTTCTTTCGAATAACAGCCTGGGCGCGATCGCTCACAACCAGGGCAATTATCCCCGTGCGCTCGAATACCAGCTCAATGCCCTTCCTTATGCCGAAAAGCTCAGCGACCCCGCGCTTCATACCAAGATACTGGGAGATATCGCGCTGGTGTATTATAGTCAGCGCGAGCTGGAAAAAGCCAATGAGTATAATTTCAAGGCCCTTGATATAGCCAGGCAGGCAGGCAGCCAGGGACTGACGGCAAATATCCTGAACAGCATTGGCAATATCTATACGGACCAGGAAAAATTCGGCCAGGCCCTCAAATACCATTTCCTGGCCCTGGAGATGCGGGGCGGCAACAAGCAGGGCATGGCCGTTTCATATAACAATATCAGCAGGGTATACCAGCGTCAGCAGCAGTACGACAGCGCCCTGAATTATGTGATGGAAGCCAACCGGCTGGCGATAGAAGCCGGACACAGGAACCTGACTGCGCGCACCTACAGCAATATCGGGGCGCTTTATGTTGCAATGAAGAACTACGGCAAGGCCATACATTATGCTCAAAAGGCGCTGGAGACCTCGAAAAAAACCAATCACCTCAACCTGTTGAAGGACTCGTATTCCATACTGGCCGAGGCCTACGAGAACCTGGGCGATCATGCCAGGGCTTTTGACGCGTACAAGAAATACATCGCGGTGCGCGACAGCATGTACAACGAAGAGAATACCCGCAAGGCCACGCAGGTGCAGATGCAGTACGAGTTCGATAAGA
This sequence comes from Bacteroidota bacterium, assembly GCA_040756415.1. GTDB lineage: Bacteria > Bacteroidota > Bacteroidia > JADZBD01 > JADZBD01 > JBFLYZ01. The sequence goes on along the minus strand of JBFLYZ010000126.1, from coordinate 2,174 downwards.
AAGAGGCGGAGCGGAAGGCCGAGCAGGATAAACGGGATGCCATCGCGCAGAAAGAAAGGCAGCGCCAGGAGGTGATCATCTACGGGGTCAGCGCTGGGCTGGCGCTGGTGCTGCTGCTGGCCCTTTTCATCCTGAAAGGTTACCGCGAGAAGAAGAAGGCCAATAGCGAGATCATGCTGCAGAAACAGATCATCGAGGAAAAGCAGAAGGAGATACTCGATTCCATCCGCTATGCCAAGCGCATACAGGTCTCACGCATGCCTACCGAGTCGTATATTAACCGCAGCCTGCAGCGCCTGTTCAAAAGAAGCTGAGACCGTTCATCCGAATCCGGCTTGATGCTGGCCATAAAAGCAGACCTTTGGCGGCTAGTAATATAAACCCTTAACACCAGATAAATATGGCAAGCATCAGTCCTTACATTACCTTCAATGGCAACTGCATGGAGGCCTTTGATTTTTACAAATCCGTTTTTGGCGGTGATTTCCCTTACGTGGGGCGCTTTAAGGATATGCCTCCGGGCGGAGGGAAGCCTGTGGCGGAATCGGAAAAGGAGAAGATCATGCACATTTCACTGCCCATCAGCAAGGAAACGGTGCTTATGGGCAGCGATTCGTCAGACGCTTACGGGCACGCGACCGTGATCGGCAATAATATTTCCATTTCGGTGAACACGGGCAGCGAGGAAGAGGCGAAAAAGATCTTCAACGGCCTTTCGGCAGGAGGCAAGGTAAGCATGGCGCTTGATAAGACCTTCTGGGGCGCCCTCTTCGGCATGTGCACGGATAAGTTCGGCATACACTGGATGGTGAATTACGATTACAATCAGGGAAAGAAATAAATCCCATGAGCTGAACTGAAATGACCGGGCCTTAACCCGGTCTTTCTTTGTCAGATCACCACTTTTTTATTTCGCGTAGCCAGCTTTCCGCCCAGGTAAGCCATGGGCAGATACGCTACGGCCAGGTCGAGCGCGGTAAACCAGGCGGGCGAGGGGAGCATGAACACGTTGGCAATACCTCCACCCAGGAACAGCACACCGATCACCATGGCGAAGGTCATTTTGTAGGTGCCCGCGATCTTTGCGGCAGCGAAAGCTCCTGCAAAGGTACCCAGGGCATGGGCCAGGAAAGGCATGATGAAGTGTTTGGGCTCGAACAGGTGAAGGGAGGCTTTGAGGCCTTCCATGGTGCTCACATCGGCTCCCTCGGGCGGAGGGATGAGGACTCCGCTGATCATGATAATGCCCATATTGACCACGCTTCCGAAAGCGAATCCGGCCAGTACGGCTAAGATATTCCTGAGGATGGGGTTCATGGTGTTATTGTATTTGCGACAGGGTAAAGGTATAAAAAAGCAATATGAACCGGGAGGGCCCCCCAAAGCAAAGAACACAGGGATTTTCAAACCGGGACACTGTTTTCTTCCCAGGCAAAACAATTCAGTCCGGAAACTAAACTTTCTTCACAAATTCAGATTTCAGGCCCATCGCCCCAAAGCCTTCGATCTTACAGGCAATATTATGATCACCATCGGTCAGGCGGATGTTCTTCACCTTGGTTCCAGCTTTTATGGGTTTGGAAGCGCCCTTAACGGGAAGATCCTTTATTACAATTACCGCATCGCCATCCTTCAGTTCGTTGCCGTTAGCGTCCAGTACTTTATTTGTATCTGTGCTTTCTGCGCTTTCCGCTTCCGGATCCCATTCGTGGAAGCATTGCGTGCAAACCATTTTGTTCTGATCGGGATAGGTGAGGTCCGAATGGCATTTGGGACTGGGCTTGTTGTCGCTCATGAGAATTGAGTGTAAGGATCCAAAGATAGAGAGAAGCGCTTGCTGAAGGCTTATTTTAATTTCTCGCCCAGGCGTTCTGCCTCCCTTATCCACTTTTTCCTTTTCTTTTCATCCGAGAGGCGTACGATACCGATTGCGGTACCCCGCACGGGCTTGATGCCGCAGTATTGCAGGGTAATGTATTTTAAGGCCACATAGCTTGGCTTGCCCGCAAGCCACCAGAATAAGGCGGGTGTATCCAACGTATAAATGATGCGTGCCGACCGGCCCTTCAGAAATTTATCCCACCAGATAGAGCCCGGCCGTTTTTTGAAAAAGAAGCCGGGCAGAAATACCCGGTCTAAAAAACCTTTGAAAATGGCCGGCAGGGAGCCCCACC
>JBFLYZ010000125.1:0-3631 GCA_040756415.1 Bacteroidota bacterium | reverse complement strand
GAAAATGGCCGGCAGGGAGCCCCACCATACCGGGTGGATAATAACGATATGGTCGGCCCACCTGATCTTTTCCTGCGCTTCGACCAGGCAGGGCTCAAGTTCCGTTCTTTTCCTGTAGCCGAACTGCAGATTGGGATTGAAATCAAGCTCCCTGACAATTATCTCTTTCACATCTGCACCGCTTTTCAATGCCGCTCTTTTGTAGGCCTCTCCCAGCACGAAACAAAAGCTTTCAGCATCGGGATGCCCCTGGATGATCAGGATCTTTTTCATGGAGGAAGTGTCAGAATGCCCGTGGCTATTTTAGTTTCTCGAGAACGCCCCTGCGCTTCACGATGTTCTTGTAATCCCACTGTATCTTCTTGGCCTTATCCAGCCACCGCCTGAGGTCTTTGCTGTTGACCTGGTCAGCGGCAGTATAGCGCGCTTCCGCAGCTTTAAAGCTGCCTTCCGGCTGAAGGCCCGGCTCGTCAAAGCTCTGCCCGCTCCAGAACAGCAGGCGTATGCAGTCCTTCAGCTTATGGTAGCCTACGATAGGGTTCCCGTCCAGGAACCATACGGGGTGGGCATGCCATATCTTATTCTCCGCTTCGGGCAGGTTAAGGCTGATCTCCTTGTATAATAAGGCACAGATCTTCTTGTCCTCGCCCGTCATGGCATTATTGTACTTCCTGGTGTTTTCAAAAGCAGATTTGGTTTTTTTGACAGCCATAGATCCGGATAAATGCGTTTATCTTTAAAATTACTTAAAATATAAGCGAGACGCATGCAATGCGTTGAAAAATTCGAGTGCTGTTCAGTTGCTTTTGCTGATCGGCCACGTGGAGCAGTAAATATATTATAAACCAAAACAGGCATCCGGAAGGATGCCTGTTTTGGGCTGCTGAGCCAAAGCCTGACTAATTATTTGATTATGCTCACATGTCCAACGTACACGTGCATGTTGCCGAACAGATCTTTTACCTTCACCTTCCACACGTAGGTATCGATCTGGGCAATCTCATCGCCTCCATTGGCGCGGCCGTCCCATCCCTTGCCCCATACATCCGTCATCCAGATCATATCTCCCCAGCGGTCGAATATCCAGAGCTCGTACTCGCTTTCGTCAATGCCGATGCCGGTGGGAGCCCATAGGTCGTTGGTGCCATCGCCATCGGGCGTGAAAGCATTGGGCGCGTAGAAGGTAAAGTCAGGGCCTATCACCAGGCAATAGGTCACCGAGTCTACACAACCGTTAACGGTAGCCGCGATCAGTTTCACGCAGTAGGTGCCGGTATCGCTGTACACGTGGCATACGTCCTCCAGGTTGCTGCTGTTGTTCTGCGCATTGCTGTAGGGGTCGCCAAAATCCCAGGTGTAGGTATCCGCGTTAATGGACGTATTGGTGAAGCAGATCTCGGGGTTCAGGATGGTCGTAGGCTGGGGCGAGAGGGTGAAGTCCGCCACCGGGTTACCGTACACGTTGATCAGTCCCACCGCGGTCTGCGTGCTGGAGCAGCCGTTATTATCCGTTACCGTAATAGTCACATCATAGCTGCCGGGGTTGTTGTAGCAGTGGTTCCAGGTATTTCCGCTGCCGGTGGCGCCATTATCGGTAGTGCTCCAGTTCACCGTTACGCTGCCGGGCGTGTTGTTGGTGAAGGTCACGCACAGGGGCGCGCAGCCCGAGCTATCGCTGGCGTAGAAGCTGATCACAGGCGCGGTATTCACGGTTACCAGCGATGAGTCGACAGCCGTACAGTTGTTGGCATCGGTCACCCACACCGTATAGGTTGTAGTGGCGGTCGGAGAAACGCTGGCCGATGAATTGCTTCCCAGTCCACCGCTCCAGGAATAAGTATATCCCGGTGTTCCGCCCTGCGCCAGCACGGCCACCGTTCCGCCCGATCCTACGCAGTACGAGGCATTGGAAGTGGTCGTGGTGAGCAGTGTGGGCTGCGTAACCGCTACCTGAGCGGTAATGGAACAGCCGTTCTGGTCGGTAACGATCACCGAGTAAGTTCCTATGGTAAGGTTAGAGATCGATGCGGTGCTGCCGCTGTTGTTCCAGAGGTAAGTATAAGGCGTTGTTCCGCCTCCCACCACCACGGTTGCCGTACCGTTGCTGCCTCCGAAGCAGCTCACGTTGGTGGCGCTGATGGAGATGGTAAGCGGTGCGGGCGTGGTAACGATCGCGGTGGCCGAATCCGTACATCCGTTGGCATCGGTCACCCATACCGTATAGGTGTTCGGAAGCAGGTTGGTGGCGTTGGCAGCGGTCTGCCCGTTGTTCCAGGAGTAGGTGTATCCGCCCGATCCGCCTGTGGCCGTTACGGTGGCCGTACCGTTGGCGTTACCGCAAAGCGCGGGGGTGGTTGCGGTGCTCAGCACGATCTGCGTGGGCTGGGTCACGATAGCCGTATCGCAGGCCGAGCAGCCGTTGGCATCGGTCACGCATACCGTATAGGTGCCTGCGGTAAGGCCGGTCAGCGAAGGTGTGCTTCCGGCAACGGGCGACCAGGAGTAAGAGTAGGGTAATGTTCCGCCCGAAGGGATCACCACGCCCTGCCCGTTAGCCGCACCGAAGCAGGTAGTCGCAAAGCCGGCCGTGCTCAGTATGAGCTGCGTGGGCTCGGTGATGGTCACGGTGGTTTGAGCCGTACATCCGTTGGCGTCAGTAACAACAACGGTGTAGGTACCCGCAATAAGGCCCGTTGCATTGGCGTTGGTGTCGCCATTGCTCCAGAGGTAGCTGTATGCCGTGGTTCCGCCAGATGCAGTTGCGGCAGCCGTTCCGTTATTTCCGCCAAAGCAGGAAACGTTAGTGCCGGTAGCTGAAACGGTGAGCTGGGCAGGTTCGGTAATGGTTACCGTGGTTTGAGCCGCACAGTTGTTGGCGTCAGTGACAATTACCGTATAGGTTCCGGCAACCAGGCCGGTAGCCGTAGGGCCAGTCTGCGAGTTGCTCCAGTTGTAGGTATATCCGGGCGTACCTCCCGTAGCGTTGGCGGTGGCGCTTCCGTTATTTCCGCCAAAGCAGAGCACGTTCACCTGGCTGACAATAGTTATGGCAGGCGATCCCGCGTTGGGCACGTTCACCGTGGTGGTGGCCGTACACCCGTTGGCATCGGTCACCACTACCGTATAAATATTGGAAGCGATGTTGCTGATGGTAGCCGTAGTGGCTCCCGTGTTCCATGAATACTGGTAGCCGCCCGCACCGCCCGAAGCAGTTACGCTGGCCGAGCCGTTGGGATTACCGCAGGTGCTTTGCGTGAACGAGGTGTTGAGCACAATAGCGGTGGGCTGCGTAATGGTGACGCTGGCCTGTGCGGTACAGCCGTTGGCATCGGTCACATATACGGTATAGCTTCCCGCTGTAAGACCGGTAGCGTTGGCGCCCGTCTGCGAGTTGCTCCACGAGTAGTTGTACTGCACGGTACCTCCGGCAGCCGCGGCCGTAGCCGCACCGTTGCTGCCTCCGTTACAGCTCACGTTGGTGGAGGCGGGTATGGTAACGGTAAGCTGCGTAGGCTGCGTAATGGTGGTGGTTGCCGTTGCCGTACATCCGTTGGCATCGGTCACAGTTATGGTATACGTTCCCGCAGCCAGGTTGCTCTGGTTGGCACCGGCCAGGTTGCCGGGCGTCCAT
>JBFLYZ010000124.1:0-3721 GCA_040756415.1 Bacteroidota bacterium | reverse complement strand
GGCTGGTCATCAACAACACCGTTTATTTCACCTCCAGGCTGCTCGATCTGCTGGGTTTCGCTTCCTTTACCTCTCACGATGATACCATTCGCACGGTGGGGATTGACGGCACGCATGGCCTCTGGATAGGCGACCCCTGCAACGGCATTGCCCTCTTTTCGCTTTTTACTTTTTTCATCATCGCCTACCCGGGGCCATGGAAAAAGAAGCTGTGGTACATTCCCCTGGGTATTCTCTCTATTCATATCATCAATATTCTGCGCATTACGGCACTTTGCATCATCGTGCTGAAAAGACCCGAGTACCTGGAATTCAACCATACCTATACCTTTACCATACTGGTTACGGCATACGTATTCCTGCTCTGGATGATATGGGCCAGAAAATTCGGCAGGCTGAAGCAGGAGCCCAAGCGGACCGGACCGGCAGATGCAGTATAAACCTCCAACGGCTTGAGCACCAACCTGAAAAAAGGCCTGTTCTATTCCGCAATAGCGCTTTACCTGCTGCTGCTGGGATTTCTGCGGGAACATATTTTTGTCAATATCAATTACCAGTTGTACAAGCTGTATTATGATGACGACCTGGACTATCGGCTGCCCGCAGACCTGCAGTTCCTGGAGAACTATTCTTACATGGAACTGTATTACGGCAAATGGGCGCTCACCGGCCTGTTCTGCCTGCTCTTTTTCCTTCCGGCATGGCTGATCGTAAAAAAGGTCTTCAGGGAAAGGATATTCTTACGGCTGACCCTGATAGCCCACCTTTCTGTATTGCTCATTGCTGGAATATTCTATGCCCTGGCCGTTTTGCTCGATGACTATGACAAATGGTACGGGCTTTCCCGTACCTTCATGGGCTACCTGCAATCGCCTTGGATGATGCTGGTGCTTATACCGGCCTTCCTTATCATGCAGCCTTCTAAACAGAAGGCCGATAAGATGCATTCCGAATAAATTCTACATTTGCTGCTCAAACCTCCTTTATGAAAAAAGACAAGCTCATATTCGACCTGATCAAAGAAGAGCACCACCGCCAGAAATACGGCATAGAGCTGATCGCTTCAGAGAATTACGTAAGCGACCAGGTAATGAAAGCCATGGGATCGGTGCTGACCAATAAATACGCTGAGGGACTGCCCGGGAAACGTTATTACGGAGGCTGCGAGGTGGTGGATAAGGTTGAGCTGCTGGCTATCGAGCGCCTGAAAGCGCTTTTTAATGCCGAATGGGTGAATGTTCAGCCCCATTCGGGAGCGCAGGCCAATTCGGCCGTTATGCTGGCCTGCCTGAAACCGGGCGATACCATATTGGGTTTCGACCTGTCGCATGGCGGCCACCTTACCCACGGATCGCCCGTGAATTTCTCAGGAAAGCTATACCGCCCGGTCTTCTATGGCGTGGAAAAAGAAACCGGAAGGATCAATTACGACAAGCTGGAAGAGATTGCAAAAAAAGAAAATCCTAAAATGATCATCTGTGGCGCCTCGGCCTATTCGCGTGACTGGGATTACAAGCGCCTGCGCAGGGTGGCTGACGGCATCGGAGCCCTGTTAATGGCCGATATATCGCACCCGGCCGGGCTGATCGCCAGGGGCCTGCTCAATGACCCCCTGCCCCATTGCCACATCGTGACCACCACTACGCATAAAACATTAAGAGGGCCGCGCGGGGGCGTGATCATGATGGGAAAGGACTTTGCCAACCCCTGGGGCATTACTACGCCCAAGGGCGAGGTCCGCTCCATGTCATCCCTGCTCGATGCGGGCGTTTTCCCGGGCACGCAGGGCGGTCCGCTGGAGCACGTGATAGCCGCCAAGGCCGTAGCCTTTGGCGAGGCTTTGGAAGAAAGTTTTATGAAATACGCGCTGCAGGTGCGCAAAAACGCACAGGTGCTGGCGCAGGCCCTGGTGGGGAAAGGATACAGCATCATTTCGGGCGGAACGGAAAATCACAGCATGCTGATCGACCTGCGCTCGAAGAACATTACAGGTAAGGATGCCGAGAACGCTCTGGGGCGCGCGGATATTACGGTGAACAAGAATATGGTGCCTTTCGATGACAAATCGCCTTTTGTGACATCGGGCATTCGAATAGGCACTGCGGCTGTCACCACGCGCGGGCTGAAAGAAAGGGATATGACGAAGATCGCTGACCTGATCGATGAGACCCTGATGAACCGCGACAATGAAACACGGATTGCCGATATCCGTAAACGCGTGAATAAAATGATGGGCAGGTATAAGCTCTTCGCTTACTGATCATTTAAAAACGGGGAATCTTCTTCCCCGCTGAAGCTCATTATTGAAATAGGTGATGGCGTCTTTCCTCCAGTTCACGTAGGCCAGCAGGTTGAGCTGGTCCAGGACAGGGCGATCGTCCCTCATAACCACATCTTCATCCAGGTTGAGTTCCGTAAACGATTTATCGTCTCCCTCCCACTTCGCGATCCTGACGACCGGTTGCGGTGAACGCTTTGCCCGGCCGAAGAAGACCAGGTTGCTCCAGTCCTCCCTGATATAGGTCGGCACCAGGTCCACATCGAAGCCTGCAGCGGCAAAGCTCTTGGCCACCGCCCGCATGCCTTTACCCCGGTCCCCGTTAATAAATCCATTGCCGTTGATGATGATCATTCCCCCGGGCACCAGTATGTTTTCCATATCATCGAAGGCCTCCACGGAAAAGCAATGCGCGGGGTTCTCTTCCCCCTTGAACATATCGAGCACGATAATGTCGTACGCCTCGGATGCCGTCCGGATAAAATGGCGCGCATCGTCAACATAAACATTTACCCGGCTGTCGAGTCTGAAGAACGTGCGTGCGGTATACACGATACGCGCATCCAGCTCGCAGGCATCCACCTGGAATCCTTTTTGGGCCAACTCGGTGGCCAGGCTGCCGCCCCCCAGGCCGCAGAGAAGCACTTTTTTTCCGGGAGATTCATCCTCCAGCTCGGTAAGTATATAGTCGATATAGGAAAAGTACTTCATTGAATCCACGCGGTCGTTGTAAACAGTTTGCGTAATACGGTTAACGAACATCATCCGGTTGATGCCTTCTCCCACAGACCCGTCTTTATTGTAGTTCGGGTAATCCACGATCATGAGCTGGCCCAGCAAACCCTCGCTCATGTATTGCACCTTTACTCCCGGCACATCAGCGTCCAGGCGGGTATTTTTCCAGAAGGCCCATCCCGCTATCCCAACCCATACCAGCGCTCCGAACATGAACTTCCGCAGCACCAGTAGCAGGGGAATGATCCCCAGTACAATTCCGGTAATGATAGAAGGCATGGTAAGCCCGAAAGTAGGTATGATGTAAAAGCCGGTAAGGAAGGTGGCAATGATGCCTCCGACAGTAGAGATGGCATAAACGGCTCCCGCCACTTTACCCGCCTGCTCGGCATCGGTAGTGATATTGCGAATGATAAGCGGAGAGACCATACCCATCATGAACACCGGTGGCAGCAGGAACAGCAGGGAGCTGACAATAATGGAGGGAATAAGTGCGCGATTGCCTATGAACTCAAGCACGAACTTAGAGATAAAAGGCATCAGGATCACCAGCAGCGAGGCAACGATCATTACGTAATACAGTACCTCAGGCCCTTTTTTCCTGTACGAGAGCACCCCTCCCAGGAAATAACCCAGGGCCAGGCCGCCCAGGGTGATGGCCAGCACGGTAGCCCATACGTATAGCGAAGACCCGAAATAAGGAGCTAA
>JBFLYZ010000123.1:0-3779 GCA_040756415.1 Bacteroidota bacterium | reverse complement strand
GAGCGCTATGCCCAGTGAAAAGGGATAGAGCTTCGGGCCTTTGTTCTTCTCGAAGAGTTCAGTGAGCGCGTAATTGGCGAACACAGTAAAACCGCCATAACCGGCACGAACGGTCGCGCTGTACCTGAAGGGATTGAGGTTGTAATCATCTTTCTTGTTCACTTCGAACTCATAGCCGTCAACCACGTATTCCTGCTTGGTGCGTGAGCCCAGCTTGTAGCCGAAGGTCAGCCCGCCCGCCAGGTGGAACGACTTGCTGGCATTGTTGCTGGTATTGAGTTCCAGCAGCACGGGCACGTTCACGAAGCAGGTGCGCAGCTTGTTCTTTTCATAAGTAATGCCCGAATCCTGGAAAGCAGCGATGTAATTCGCGTTGGGATCGAGGGTAATGCTGTTCCGGAAGCTGTAACTGTTCCACTCAAAACCCAGGCCGGTCACAATGTTCAGATAATTCTTATCGCGTATGATATGGATATCCTTCTCGATCAGGTTCAGGCCGAAGGTGAACGAGCGGCCGTAGTTCAGGTCAAGAAAATCATAGCCGGTGGGCATATCGGTTCCGTTCTGCGAATTAAGGAATCCGTTTACACCCAGATCGAGCCCCTGCCAGTGACGGAAGCGGTCGTTGTCATCATCGTCCTCTTCATTGCAGCAGCCCTTCATGTTCACATCCGTATCGTCACACTCTTTTACATCTTTCCATATGACCACGTTGCCTACTTTTACCATGCTGCTGTCGAGCGAGCCGGTTTCATTCTCGGCCACTTTCTTCACGCTGCCCGAACCGCTCACCTCAATGCTTTTTTCGGCCGGCTCGCCTTTGAACGAGATGCTGCTGGCGCCTGATGCTTTGGCGCTGATGGATTGTTTGGCAAAGACCTTGCTGGTGGCTGCGCCCGAAGATCCTACCACTACCTTATCCGCTTCCAGCTTGAATGCTTTCAGGTTGGCGGCCCCCGAAACCTCGGCCACCAGGCTCTGCGCTGTGCCGCTGAGCGATAGCGTGCTGGCCCCGCTCACGTTGGCGCTGATATCTGTCGCCTTCACGTCCAGCTTTATGCTCGAGGCGCCAGAAGTGCTGATCTTCAGTTTCTCGGTCTGGAGCTGGTTCTGCGATTTGATCATGGCTGCCCCGCTGGCCTCTATGGAAGTAAGCGTTTTAACGGTCACGTAAACGGTCACATCCGATTCTGCTTTCTGCGCGGTGATGACCAGCTTGCCGTCCTTCACCTCCGTTTTCACGTTGGCCAGGTCTTTCTCATCGGCTTCTACCTTCACCGAGCTGGGCTCGCCCTGGGTAAGCACCACTCTGACATGGGTTCCCGCTTCCAGTGCCGTGAACTCACCCACCTGCCTGTCCTGCGTGGTTTGCGAGCCCGCGATGACGGGTACCAGGGCGGTCAAAAGAATTGCGATTAGCTTCTTCATGATCTGTTTTTATGTTTTGTGAAAATATGACGGCCGGCTTGTTCTCTTTGTTACAGCCGCCAGCTTATTTTTTCTGAAAATTAACATGCATGGTATATACGGCCTGGGTGTTGATGAGGCTGTTTTTGACGCGGATGTCCTTCAGCTCGTCCACCAGGTATTGCTTAAGCCGCTCGTTATCGGTCCCCACCGAGAGCACCTGGAGGCTGCCATCCTCTTTTATCTTGAACGATACGGTCACTTTCTCGGGCGCGTTCTTCTTGAGGAATGAAGGGTAAGCGATGTTCTTTGAGATGAGCTTCCTGAGATCGTCATTGGTGGTTCCGGCCAAAGCGGCAAGCGTTGAAAGAAAAAAGGCGGTTGTAAGAATAAGGGTTTTCATAGCTAGTATGTTTTGTTTTTTTATGATCAGCGCGCTTTTGAGCATATGACGGGCGAAGACCGGGAAATGTTACAGAGAAAATTTACCGCGTTGGTTATTTGGGAGCGGGAATGGAATAGGTCTTTTCACCTGCCACCACCTGGTAGGCTACCACATCGCCCTCGGGGCTGTACTCCTTTTGCAGCTTCAGGTCCCTGCCGGTAAGCTTACGGATGCCTTTTACGGCCAGTTGGCCGAAGTTGAACCAGGATAGCCGCTTTGCGTCTTCATTGGGATCTTCAGCCAGCTCTTCTTTGAGCAGCCTGCCTTTTACGTTCTGGGCCACCAGCTCGCCCAGGCTCAGGTAATCGGGCTGCTGCGGCTCGGGTTCGGCCAGGTCGCTGAAAAAGGATTGGTCGACAGGAGTAAAAACAGAGGCAATGAGCTCGCGCTGCTTCAGGCTGTCGGGTGCAGGCTGCTCATTTTTGACCTGCTGCACCAGCTCCACGGTTTTGTCTTCCTGCTTAACCGGCAGGGTAGCGTTCTTCCTTCCGGGAAGAGTATTCTTTTGCTCCATTTCCGGTGCCGAGGCAAGACCGGTGTTCTCCTGAACGGGAGCGCCTCCGTCTTTCCTGATGATATAGCCGGGTTTGCGCTGGTGGGTGAAGCTTCTGCCCGTGCCCGGCTCTTCGGGACGGACGAGGAAATAGAGCGTTACCGCCAGGGCGATAGCCGCTGCGGCAGCGTAACGGTACAATGAAATGACCAGGGTTGTTCTTTCCCTGCGCCTGAGCCGGTGCTTACCCTCCATGACCACCGACAGATCGGGCGAGAGCCTGGTCTTCAGGTAAAGAGCCAGCTCTTTTTCCAGAGCGGGGTGGCCTTGCGCGAGGGCGATGGCTTTTGCTCTTTCATCCCGGCTCAGCGTGCCGTCCGCGTATTGCGAAAAAAGCTCTTCTATGCCTTTTTTCCTGAGCGAATCTTTGTGTTCAAAATGTACCTGTTCGGGTGCGAGCCGGGTCTTGGTGAAAAGCTCCAACTCGGTTTTCAGCTCCGGATGAGAAGCCAGCAGCTCCGCCAGCTCCAGTTCTTCGGCAGGCGAAAGTATCCCATCCGCATAAGCCGAGAAAAGACGTTCAATGGCCGATCGCTTCAGCTCATCCTTGCCGGTATAGCTTACCGGTTCGTCATCCAGGGAGACGTGTTCAAAGGCATCGAGCTCTTCTTTCAGCTCGGGATGCTGCTCCAGGAATAACATGAGCTCGGCCACCTGGTCGGGGCTGAGATTTCCCTCGTGGTAATCGAGGAAAAAGGCCTCATAGTTATGTTTGCCGATCTTCATAGCACGTTCTCCAGCGTAACGATGTATTCCTTGAGCGCCTTGCGCGCGCGGAAAATATAGACCTTCACCTGCGATTCGCTGAGCCCGGTGATCTCACCGATCTCGTTGTAATTATAACCTTCGTAATCGCGCAGCATGATCACGGTGCGTTGTATCCCGGGCAGCTTTTCGAGGGCCTCGCTCAGCACCTGCTTCAGGTCGCTGTACTGGCGGTGATGGCTCAGCTCGGAAAAATCGGCCTCTTCCATGCTACCCTGCTTCTTATCCCTGCGTATCATATCGATCATGGTGCGGTAGGCCGTGGTGAACATATAGCTTTTGGCATTGGTGCTCTCCACTTCGCTTACTTTCATCCACAGTTTCTCATAGGTGTCCTGCACGATATCCTTGGCCTTATCCTTGTCGCGCACATTCTTTAATATGAAGCGATAAAGATTATCGGCATACAGATCAACACACGTGTTAAATTCCTGAATGGTCATTACTGTGTAAGGGTTTCGTGCTGTTCAGGCATATGACGGCCGGGACCGCCTGAAAGTTACACGAAGGTAAGATTTGGTACCGGGCCGTATACCTGCAGGCTATGTTAATTACTATGTTCATAATTAATCAGTTAAATGCAATTACCACTATATTTAATTGCATTAA
>JBFLYZ010000122.1:0-3916 GCA_040756415.1 Bacteroidota bacterium | reverse complement strand
AATAAATCAGATATTACTGAACTGAAAATTTTCCTGACTTGAGGGCGGTGTTGCCGCCATCCACGATCTTGTAGATGTACATGCCGCTGCTCAGGCTGGTGCAGTCGAAGGTAAAGGTGTTGGAAAGACCGTTTGTCCTTGATACTTCATTGCCCAGCATATCGTACACGACAAAGCTCAGGTCGCTCACTTTGATCTCGCTGCTTGTGGTCAGTTGTACGGTAAGCGCAGTGGTGGCCGGGTTGGGATACAGGGCGAAGGTCTTGATGAAGGGACTTTCTTCTATGCCGGTCATCGTGCCTTTCAGGATAAAGGGAAATCCTTGTTGGTCGCCTGTTGTTCCGTCAGCGACTGATACCCATGTTCCGCCAGTATACTGAAGCCCGTCACCGGTGGTAGTTTGCGAAGTATAGGTGATGGGAGGAACCCAGGGGCCGGAAGCGAGCGATCCTGATGTACGCCAGGCCACCCAATAAGTGCCAGCGCTCAGGTTACAGGTAACGGGAGCGTGATACACTTTCATGATGGGGCGCTGCGTGTTCAGCAGATCCACATCCTGAGCCCTGTAAATACCGCTCCAGTAAGTACCGTCAAATACATCAGTAACGGTATCGCCCCATACGATCTGCCCTCCGCTCATCGGGTTGCCGTTGTAAATGGCAACATAAAGGCCGTTGAGCGTAGAGGTAGTAGAAGAGCCGGTCTGGTAGTTAAAGAAGATCAGCGAATCCACATCCCAGGTACCGGAAACAGTAAAGTTATCTGCAATCATGCGCAGCGTGGAAAATGAATTGTTATAACCGAATGAGGTGAGGGGCGATATCAGCGCGGAAACATCAGCCCCGCCTGAACCCTGTCCCGGGTGAGTGACCAGGGGCCCGTTATCTACCAGTACGGCCTGGGTATTTACAACCGGGCTGATCGGTTTGATATGGTCGACAGATTGCTCTTGTTTGTTCTCTGTCGCAGAGGTAGTGCCGCTCACAACATCGGCATCAGCAGAGCCCGAAGCGCTATTCTGGGCAATAAGGCCTGCCGCAAACGTCATCGCGGTAATAAGGGTGTAGATTTTTTTCATGTTTGGTTTGGATTTGGTTAAACAGCGCAATTTTAGCAAAAATACCTCTAATCGCCTATTTTTTCGATTAAACTTTTTATAAGCCGCCCGGTCAAAACCCCGGTCATGAACGATAAAGCATCCATTCGGCAGATACTTCATTTGTATTCCCGCGCAGGTTTCGGTGCCACGCTTAAAGAGCTGGCCGCGCTGGAGAATAAAAGCCTTGCGCAGGTCGTTCAGGGCATTTTTGCCGATTCGGAGGGGCAATGGGAGTTGGATGTCATAGCTGAACAGGATATACCCAATAAGAAGGACCTGAATAAGCTGAGCGAAAAGGAGAAGAAGCAGTTGAAGGAGCTTTCAAAGGATTACATGCAGCAGCTCAACGTTGGCTGGATGAAAAGGATGCAGGCTGGCGAAGGGGCGCTGCGCGAAAAGATGACCTTTTTCTGGCACGGCCATTTCGCCTGCCGCTCGGAGAATCCGGTCATGGCCCAGCAGCTCAACAATATTCAACGCAAACACGCGCTGGGGAGCTTCCGCGACCTGCTTATCGGGGTCTCCCAATCGCCCGCCATGCTCTCCTTCCTGAACAACCAGCAGAACCGCAAGGCTCATCCCAACGAGAACTTCGCGCGCGAGCTGATGGAGCTGTTTACGCTGGGGCGGGGAAATTACACCGAGCAGGACGTCAAAGAATCGGCCCGCGCCTTTACCGGCTGGGCCTTCAACCGCGAGACCTACGAGTTCGAGTTCAAAGCTCAGCATCATGACGGGGGAAGCAAGACCTTCCTGGGTAAGACCGGCAACTTCAATGGAGAGGATGTCCTGGATATCATCCTCGGGAAAAAGGAATGCGCCCGGTTCATTTGCGATAAGCTCTATCGTTTTTTTGTCAATGAAACTACGGATAAAGAAAAGGTTGAAGAGCTGGCGGAGCACTTCTACGCGTCAAATTATGATATCGGGTTGCTCATGAAAAAGATCCTTGACCCGGGCTGGTTCTGCGATGAGAAGAATATAGGGGTCAGGATCAAATCGCCCGTGGAGCTGATCGCGGGAATGAACAGGATGTTCAGCGTTGCATACGAGGATGAGGGCCGCATCATCTGGCTGCAGAAGGCACTGGGGCAGGTGCTGTTCTTTCCGCCCAACGTGGCCGGCTGGAGCGGGGGCCGGAACTGGATCGACAGCAGCACGCTGATGTTGCGGCTGAAGATACCATCGGTGGTGCTGAATTCCGGCATTATCGAGGCGGAGGCCAAAGAAGATATACCGGAGGAATACAAGCTGATGGTCATGAAACAACAGGAGCAGGTCAAAAAAGAGATCGGTAAGCGGATCAAGACCACGGTTGACTGGGATGCCTGGCTGGCCACCCTGCCCGCGGATACCGACCTCGGCAAGCTGATCGGGTATCTTCTCCTGCCGGGCCTTTCGCCCGTGCGGCAGCAGCAGCTTTCTGCTTTCTCCGGTGAGAATATAAAAGCGATCACCCTGCAGCTTGTGTCCATGCCCGAGTACCAGATATGCTAATACGATTGCTATGAACAGAAGAAGCTTTATCAAACGGTCCGCGCTGGCCTCCGGAACCTTGATGGTGCCTTCGTTCCTGAAAGGGTTCGAAGCCCTGGCCGGTGAAGCTGCGGCCTGGAAGAACCTGGTGATCATTCAGCTTTCGGGCGGCAATGACGGTTTGAATACGATCGTACCTTTCGAGAACGACATCTATTACAGCAAGCGCGGCAGTATCGCTGTGCCGAAAAATGATGTGCTGAAGCTGAGCGCGGAGCTTGGCTTTAATCCGGCTTTAAAGCCATTGCAGGAATTGTTCGGCCAGGGATGGATGAGCATTATCAATGATGTTGGCTATCCCAACCCTGACCGCTCGCACTTCCGCTCGCTCGATATCTGGCATACCGCCAGTGATTCGGCCGAATACCTGTCAAGTGGATGGATAGGACGTTACCTGGACTCCAATTGCACGGGTTGTGAGCATCCGCACCTGGCCATTGAGGTGGATGATACGCTTTCGCTCGCGCTGAAAGGCCTTTCGAAAAAAGGGATTGCCGTACGGGATGCGAAGCAGCTCTACAACACCACGCGCGAACCTTTCTTTAAAAATATGGCGGCTCAGCCGGACGGCTCATTGCTGAGCGATGACAACCTGGGGTATTTGTACAAGACCATGGCCGAAACGTATTCATCGGCCGAATACATATACGAAACCTCCAAGACCTATGCGAGCAAGGCCGAATACCCGCAAACGAACTTTGCCCGGCAGCTCAATACCGTGGCCACCTTCATCAATTCCGGTTTGAAAACGCGCGTTTATTACGTTTCGCTCAGCGGTTTCGATACGCATGCCAACCAGCGGAGTCAGCAGGACAAACTGTTGAAAGATTATGCCGGGGCCGTGGCAGCCTTTGTCAAAGACCTGAAACAGGCAAACAAGCTGGACGATACGCTGATCATGACCTTTTCCGAGTTCGGGCGAAGGGTTGAGCAGAATGCCAGTAACGGAACCGATCACGGTACGGCCGGAAATATGTTCCTTTTCGGCAGCAAGCTGAAGAAAGCTGGCGTTTTCAACGGATCGCCCGACCTGGACGACCTGGATGAAGGGGACCTGAAGTTCAAGGTGGATTTCCGCTCGGTCTACGCAACGGTGCTGGATAAATGGCTGGGCGTATCGGATAGCAAAATACTCAATAAGGATTTCAGCAAGCTCGACCTGATCTGAAACCCGTCTCATTGCCCTACGCGCTCCGGTTTTCCTGCTATTTCATACTTTTGCCCCAAAACCCACCGGCACGCACCTGTTTTCGTGCCGGGCAAAAAATCATACCATGAAAA
>JBFLYZ010000121.1:0-4019 GCA_040756415.1 Bacteroidota bacterium | reverse complement strand
CCGCTGATCCTGTCAATGAAATAAGGCTCCTCGCCCATCAGGAAGTAAACGGGCTTGTACTTCCCGCTCTTCAGATCGCTCATTATCTCTTTATAGTCGGCCACAGACTTGAATGAAAAAGCTTAAACTTGCATATGGAAAGGCTGAACCTGCCGGCATATCCCTTCAGGATCAAAAACGATGGTAAAAAAACGCAAATTTTCGATTCGGTACGAAAGAAGTTTGTAACACTTACGCCCGAAGAATGGGTGCGCCAGCATTTCATCAATTACCTGGTAACGGAAAAGAAGGTTCCCGCCTCGCTCATCGCGGTAGAGATGGGGTTGAAATACAACACCCTGCGCAAGCGCAGCGATATCGTGATCTACGATAACGCGGGCAGCCCCGTCCTGATCGTGGAATGCAAGACCCCGGATGTAAAGATCACCCAGGACACCTTCGACCAGGCCGCCCGGTATAATATGGCCTTAAAAGTGAAATACATCGTGGTTACCAACGGCCTTACCCATTACTTCTGCCAGATCGACCACAAGAACCGGTCTTATTTCTTCCTGAAGGACCTGCCCCCTTATACCGCCTTTTGAAAAAACAGCCCGATTATTTGATATACTGAAAAATATTTATACCTTTATTACCCTTAATAAAGCCCTTTAAATCAGTAAACAACCATTCAAACCTAAATCAACATGAGAAAATTTACTGCCCTATTGGTTTGCGCCCTTGCAGTAAACCTGTTAGTTGCACAGGTCAATGCACCGCAAACGACAGAGCTTAAGATCGGCTCCAGTTACTTCACAATGCCTAACCTGGCGCCCGATGAATACCTGCCCAATACCATCATCCTTAAAGTTAAGGACCAGTACAGGGCTAATTGCCAGCAGTTCGGCATCACCGGGCTCGATAAGCTGACCGGCTTCTTCAGCATGGTAGGCACCGAAACCTGCGAGAAGATGTTCCCCAACCACCAGAAGCCGGCTAAGCAGTATAATGAGCTGGGCCAGAAGCTGGCCGACCTCTCGCTGATCTACACGATGAAGTTCAATGGCGGCTTCGGCCTCGAGAAAGTGATCAACAAGCTCTTCGCCCTGGGCTATTTCGAGTTCGTTGAACCCTATTATATTCCCAAAGCAGAATTCACCCCTAACGATCCCCAGCAGGGCAGCCAGTACCACCTTACCCGTATTGACGCTTACCTGGGATGGAACACCCAGCAGGGCAGCTCCAACGTGGTGATTGGTATTACCGATACGGGCATCGAGCTGACCCATAACGACCTTTCGGGCCAGATAAAGTACAATACCGCTGACGGACCTGCCGTAAACGGCATTGATGATGACCTGGATGGCTTCATCGACAACTATTACGGATGGGACGTGGGCATGAACGACCGCGACCCCTCTTGGCAGGCCAATAACCATGGCGTTCACGTTTCAGGCTGCGCGGCTGCCCATACCAATAATAATACGATGATTGCAGCGCCCGGTTTCAACTGCAAGCTTCTTCCCGTTAAAATCTCCGATGCCAGCGGCACCCTTATCGCTGCCTACCAGGGCATCACCTACGCTGCCGATCATGGCGCGGATATCATCAACTGCTCGTGGGGCGGTGGAGGCGGAGGCGCTTTCGGCCAGACCATTATTGACTATGCCACCATTAACATGGGCGCGCTGGTGATCGCAGCCTGCGGCAATAACAGCTCTGACGAGGCTTTCTATCCCGCTGCATACAATTACGTGATCAGCATCGCCTCTACGGGCGCTACGGATATTAAATCTGGCTTTTCCAATTATAACTATACCGTAGATGTCTGCGCTCCGGGTAGCAGCATCCTGTCAACCATAAACGGCAACACCACCGGGCAGATGAGCGGTACATCCATGGCCTCTCCTGTTGCGGCAGGTGTGGCGGGCATCATCAAATCGCAGTACCCCACCTATACCGGTCTGCAGGTTGGAGCCATGCTGAAGGCCACGGCCAAATCCAGCATTCTCAGCCTCAGCGGCAACCTGGCCTATGCCAACAAGCTGGGAACGGGACTGGTGAACATGAACAACGGGGTGACCATGCCTACCGCCAAGTATATCGAGTTTGCCAACCGTTTTATTACGGATAACAACGATGACGTGTTCATGATAGGTGATGTGCTCAGCATATCGGGCGATTTCATCAACTACCTGGCGCCTACCACATCGGCTTGCACGGCCACGCTCACCTCACTCTCGGGCAACTGTACCGTTATCAACGGCAGCTTCCCCATCGGGGTACTGGCCACGCTGGCACAGACCAACAATACCACCACGCCTTTCACGGCCCAGATCAACACCGGCACGCCTATCAACGCGGTGATCCCCTTCCGGGTGGCGATCACTGACGGCTCATCCACCACCAACCATTATTTCAGCGTGATCGTGAACGTGGATTACATCAACGTTACGATGAACGATGTGTGGACCACCATCACTTCGAAAGGAAGAATAGGATATAACCAGGACGGGCAGCAGCAGGGACTGGGCTTCAAGTACATGATCCCTGACTCAGCGATGATGTACGAGTCGAGTATGATGATAGGCAACTCCTCTACCCGCGTTTCCGATATGTTCCGCGGCACCGCTGCCACGGGCGATGTGGACAACAGCACGCTGGTGCGCGTGTACCAGGTAACGCCTACCGTTTTCTCTGATTTCGACCTGAGCGGACAGTTCCGCGATAACCTGGCGCCCTCGCCAATAGGCATTACCACGCGCCATAACGCATATGCCTGGATGTCGATCGGCAACCGGAAATACGTGATCGTGGAATACTGGCTCAAGAACACCGGCACCAGCACGGTCAGTAACCTGTGGTGCGGTGTGATATCCGACTGGGATGTGACCGATGTGACCTATGGCAATAACAAGGCCAACCAGGACGCTTCGCGCAAGATGGGCTATGTGTACAATACGATTGGCGGTGGCTATTATGCAGGCATCAAGGTGTTGACGCAAACCCCCTTCAACCACTACGGCATTGATAACGTGGGTGGCGGTGGCGGTGGCGTAGACCCCACGGCCGGCACGCCCGAATTCAGCACTTCCGAAAAGTTCACCGTACTTTCCACCAGCCGCCCTACAGCAGGCAATACCCAAACCAACGGTAATGACGTGATGAGCTGCGTTTCCAGCGGCCCGTTCACCGTTAACGTAGGCGATTCGGTAAAGGTGGCCTTCGCGCTGCTGGCTGGCGATAACCTGGCCGATCTGCAGACCAGCGCAGATAACGCGCAGGTAATGTACGATGGCCTTACCGGCATGTCGTCCGAAAGCCTGAACGAATATGGATTTGACGTATATCCCAACCCCACCAACGGCCTGAGCTACCTGCAGTTCTTCCTCGATGAGGCAGCCACGGTAGACATCCGCCTTTTTGACGCCCTCGGCAACGAAGTGGCTACGGTGGCCAGCGGTGAGATGGGAGCGGGCAAGCAGGACCTCTGGGCCGACCTTTCCAGGCTCAGCAGCGGCATGTACTATTACCAGATCACGGTAAACGGAAAGACCATATCCAAAAAGATCATCGTAACCAACGAATAAGAACGGGAGCATCCGTTCTCCAAACGGTCCCGCCTTTTGGCGGGACCGTTTTCTTTTTCAGAATGATTAACTTCGCCTCCGTATGAAGCATATCCTCGTTATCGGTGCGGGCCGCTCCTCTTCTTCCCTGATCAGGTATCTGCTCGGTCATGCCGCTAAGGAAAAATGGACAGTGACCATAGGCGATGTTTCCCTGCCCCTGGCGGAAGCGAAGGCGGGCGGTCACCCCGCAGCACGGGCAATAGCTTTCGATATCAACAATGCCAGGCAAAGGCAGGAGGAGATAGCTAAGGCCGACATTGTTGTTTCCATGCTGCCGGCCAGCATGCACATTCAGGTAGCGAAAGATTGCCTGAAGCTCAAAAAACACCTGGCTACGGCCAGCTATGTTTCAAAAGAGATAGGCGCGATGAACCGGGAGGCGGAAAAGGCGGGGCTGATCTTTCTGAA
>JBFLYZ010000120.1:0-4072 GCA_040756415.1 Bacteroidota bacterium | reverse complement strand
AAAGAATTTGAAGGAATTGAATATTTCTTTTACTGGCATGAGCGATTTGCCTTATAATATTGTTAAGCTAAAAAAACTGCGGTTTTTGGATTGTCATGGAAATAATCTAACGAAAATCAGTAAAGAATTAGGGGAATTGGATAATTTGCAAACTTTATACTTGATGGACAATCAGATAAGCGCAGTTGATCCTAATATTAAAAAACTAGTGTATCTGGAACATATGAGTTTGACAGGGAATAGATTAACGGATGATCAAATACAGGTTATTAAAGGATTATTGCCCAATTGTGAAGTAGATGGTCAGTTTCAGCGATTGTAACTGCCCACTGCCTACTGCCTATTGTTTTCAGCTCACTCCCCTCATGATCCCGTTCGTGCTCTCGCGGATAAAGCTGAGGATCTGGTCCTTTTCCTTGGAAGCGGGCGCTTCCTGTTCTATTACGGCCAGGGCGTTTGAAACGTTGAGGCCCTTTACATAAAGGGTGCGGTAAATATCTTCTATCTGGAGAATGGTCTCGTTGCTGAATCCTCTCCTGCGTAATCCCACGGAATTGATACCTACGTATTGAAGTGGCTCGCGGGCGGCCTTGACAAAAGGCGGTACGTTCTTGCGCACACCTGTCTGGCCGGTGATGAAAGAATGAGCGCCAATGCGCACGAACTGCGAAACGCCCACATAACCCTCCAGTATGGCCCAATCCTCTATGAGCACATGCCCGGCCAGGTTCACGCTGTTGGCGATGATCACGTTATTGCCGATGATGCAGTCGTGTGCCATGTGCACGTAGGCCATCACCAGGCAATTGCTGCCGATGGCGGTCTTCATCTTATCCCTGGTGCCGCGGTTCATGGTCACGCACTCGCGTATGGTGGTGTTGTCGCCTATCTCGGCCGTGGTCTCTTCGCCCGCGAACTTCAGGTCCTGGGGTATGGCGGAGATCACGGCTCCCGGGAATATCCTGCAGTTTTTGCCTATACGGGCCCCGTCCATGATGGTCACGTTAGGGCCTATCCAGGTGCCGTCACCGATCGCCACATCCTTATAAATAGTGGTAAATGGCTCAACGGTTACGTTGGCGCCAATTCTGGCATCGGGATGAATGTGTGCAAGCTTGCTTATCATGGTTTAAAATGTAAAATGCAAAACTTAAAACGCTACTTGATTTTAGATTTAGCGGTCACTACAGATTTTCCAATAATGTTTGATAATTCTTTTGATTCCTTTAAAAGGAAGCCGAGTAAGGGCTTTGATTCAGTCAAAAAGTTCCCGGCTGAAATGAGCCTTATCCAATAACAGGCTTCGCGTAGTTCCTTTAAGGTAATCTGCATTTTATGAATGAAGTCGGCCCGGCTTTCTCCGGCACAGGCCTCTTTATAGTTTGGTCCTGAGGAGGTTGCTGATCTGAACAGTTGAAGGTAAATGTGCTTTCCTGAGGCTGTCCGGCAAAGATCTTTCTCAGCTTTGATTATCGAGATCGCAAAAGTTGCAAGTCGTTCCGAAATACCATCTGAGAACTTGCTCATTTTGCAATTTGCATTTTTCCCTTTACAATCTGCATCAGGCCACAACCGCCTCGGGCTTATTGATGTTCTTCACTTTCACGATCTGGGCCATCATTTCGGCTTCCATCACGGGTTTGTTGTTCACATAAGCTGTTCCCTTCATGTGGCAGATGCCCCTGCGAATGGGAGTGAGCAGCGCCAGGTGAAATACCACCGTATCGCCCGGCACCACTTTCTGCTTGAACTTTACCCCGTCTATTTTCATGAAGTAGGTCAGGTAGTTCTCGGGGTCGGGAACGGTCTTGAGCACCAGTATGCCTCCCGTTTGCGCCATAGCTTCCACGAGCAGCACGCCCGGCATTACCGGCTCGCCCGGGAAATGTCCCCTGAAAAAGTCTTCGTTCATGGTAACGTTCTTCACGCCAACCACCTCTTCTTTGGTCAGTTCGATGATGCGGTCGATGAACAGGAAGGGTGGCCGGTGAGGCAGTATCTCCATGATGCCGTTGATATCGTAAAGAGCCGGCTTGCTCAGGTCGAAGTTAGCCGTTTGTTTCCTGGATCGCTCTTTTCGTATCTGGTCCTTGAAATGTTTGGCGAAGGTCACATTGCCGGCATGGCCGGGACGGGCGGCCAGCACATGCGCCTTGATATGCATGCCCACCAGGGCCAGGTCGCCCACGATATCGAGCAGCTTGTGGCGGGCCGGTTCGTTGAAGAAATGCAGGTTGGTGTTGTTCAGTACACCTTTGCCTTTCACTTCCACATCGGGTTTGTTGAACACCTTGCGCAGGTGGTCCAGCTTCTCTTTTTCAACGGGCTTGTCGACCAATACGATGGCATTATCGAGATCGCCTCCCTTGATCAGGTTGTGCTGCAGCAGGGCTTCCAGCTCGTGCAGGAACACGAAAGTGCGGCAGGCGGCTATCTCGGTCTTGAACTCGCGAATGTTGTAGATGTGGGCGTGCTGGGTTCCCAGTACGTCTGAATTATAGTCGACCATTACGGTGATGCGGAACTCGTCCTGAGGCACGGCAAGCATCTCCACCTTCTTGACCGGGTCTTCGTAGGTCATGTTCTGCTTCAACTCGAAATAAATGCGCTCGGCATTCTGCTCCACCGCTCCTGCTTTTTCCAGGGCTTCGATAAAGGGCTGCGAGCTTCCGTTCATGATGGGGATCTCCGGGCCGTCCACTTCCATAAGCACGTTATCCAGCTCCATGCCCATCAGCGCGGCCAGCACATGCTCGGTGGTGCTGATCCGGGCACCGTTCTCCTCCAGCGTGGTTCCCCGCGAGGTATCCACCACGTTATCGGCATCGGCAGCGATAAGGGGTTTATCCGGAAGGTCCATGCGCTGGAACCTGAACCAGTGGTTTTCAGGAGCGGGTTTGAAGGTAAGCGTGACTTTTTTTCCCGTATGCAGTCCCACACCGGAAATGCTTACCGGGTTTTTGATCGTTCGTTGTTTGGCGCACATTATTCTTTAGGTACCGATTGTTTCAATTCGTTCAGCAGCTTTTCCAGTTCCTTGATCTTCCCGCTCAATCCGGGAAGGTTCATAAAGGTAATATAAGAACGCTTATAATCCGCGATGGCGAAGGCGGGGGATCCCTGCACTACTTCACCCTCTTTGGTAATGCTCCTGGCCACCCCCGACTGGGCCGCTATCTTCACCCCATCGGCAATGGTCAGGTGGCCCACAATGCCTACCTGTCCGCCAATGAGGCAGTTCCTGCCGATCTTGGTAGATCCGGCTATTCCCGTTTGCGCAGCGATCACGGTATTCTCACCGATCTCCACATTATGTCCTACCTGGATGAGGTTATCGAGCTTTACGCCTTTGCGGATAATGGTCGAGCCCAGGGTGGCGCGGTCGATCGTGGTGTTCGATCCCACCTCTACGTTATCCTCGATCACCACATTGCCTACCTGGAGTATCTTCTTTGAGACATTTTCCGAATCGGGCGCAAAACCGAATCCATCGCCACCAATGACCACACCCGAGTGGAAGGTGCAGTTGCTGCCGATCACCGAATCGTGGTACACCTTTACGCCAGAATACAGTGTGCAGTTATCGCCTATGACCGTATTATCGGAAATATGCACGTTGGAATAGATCCGTACGTTATCCCCGATCCTTACATTTTCACCGATATACGAAAAAGCGCCCAGGTAAACGTTCTTGCCCAGGCTGGCGGTTTTGGCAATATAACTGGGCTGCTCTATGCCGCTTTTTGAGAATTTGACCTGGTTATACATTTCCATGAGCTTCGCGAAGCATTCCCTGGGGTTTTTTACCCGGATAAGGGTGCAGGTGGGTTTCACCGGTTTTTCGAGGGCCAGGTCTTCGGGTATGATAACGATGGAGGCATCGGTGGTGTAAACGTAAGGGATATAGACCGTATTGGCCAGGAAAGAAAGGGACCCGGTCACGCCCTCCTCTATTTTGGATAGCTTACTTACTGTGACAGAGGGGTTTCCTTCCACCTTGCCGCCCAATAGGCCGGCAATCTGCGCGGCTGTAAATTCCATAGGACCAAATTTAGTTAAATTATACCTGTTA
>JBFLYZ010000119.1:0-4154 GCA_040756415.1 Bacteroidota bacterium | reverse complement strand
GTTTCCTACCGGAAAATCCAGCTTGATAAAGTGTTCATTAATTCAGGCTGGTGCGGAACGCCTCCGGCTTATTCCGAAATTACCGATATTACCATGGAGAACATAAGCTCCTCTCTTGGCCTGGCGCATCATTTCCGCATTCCGGACAAGAAACTCATCCCCGGTATTTCCCTCCACTGGGTATACACGCGAAATGTAAGTTATTTCATGGATAAAATGTCCCATCCCGCATGGCAAGGGAGAATTCAAAAGGGAGGGAGTAATTATTACCTGAAGATTTCCGGGAATGTTAAATACAATATCAATAAAAAGGCAGGATTGAGGGCCGACCTGTTCTGCATGGGGATTGTAAGGAACCAGGACATTGAATATACCCAAACGCAAATCATTGGCGCCTCCCTCGCTTTCACCTACCAATTCTCTGTCAAAAACAAGAATTGCAATGCCCCTCATTTAAATCCCGGTATTGATGCATGTTTTTTTGTATTTTAGCATCATGAGATCATTCACAATAACCTTTACCACCACGGGTTTCCCGCCCGCTATCATCTCCTGACCGGGAATACTACCTTATTTCCCAAACCGTTAAACCGCTGTACCTGATACTTACTTATCTTTGAACCCTTCTTACGCATTTGTACGCGTGAGAATAAAACAGATTTTATGATAAACATTACTTTACCCGATGGCTCCGTGAGGCAGTTCCCGAAAGGAAGCACTCCCATGGACATAGCCAAAAGCATCAGCGAGGGCCTGGCCCGCAACGTGCTCTCCGCCAAAGTGAATGGCGAAGTGATAGACGCCAACCGCCCCATTGACACCGATGCCACCCTGAACCTGCTTACCTGGAACGATGCTGACGGCAAGGCTACCCTGTGGCACTCATCGGCCCATCTCATGGCCGAGGCCCTGGAGTTCTTTTACCCCGGCATCAAGTTCTGGGTGGGCCCTCCCGTAGAGAACGGCTTTTACTACGATGTGGACTTCGGGCCGCATACCATCTCGAGCGAGGACTTCAAGAAGATAGAGGATAAGATGATCGAGCTGGCCCGCCAGAACAATCCCTACGTACGCAAAGAAATGAGCAAGGCAGAGGCCGTGAAGTACTTCACCGAAAAAGGCGATGAGTACAAGCTCGACCTGCTGCAGAACCTGGAAGACGGCACCATTACCTTTTACGAGCAGGGCCGCTTCACCGACCTGTGCCGGGGGCCCCACATCCCGCATACCGGTTATATCAAGGCGGTGAAGCTGATGAGCATAGCGGGCGCCTACTGGAAGGGAGACGAGAAGAACAAGCAGCTTACCCGTATTTACGGCATTACTTTTCCCAAGCAAAAGGACCTTGACGAGTACCTTAAGATGCTGGAGGAGGCCAAGAAACGCGACCACCGCAAGCTGGGCAAGGAGCTGGAGATATTCACTTTCGATGACGATGTGGGTCCGGGCCTGCCCCTTTGGCTGCCCAATGGGGCCGTGATGATAGAGCAACTGGAGAAGCTGGCCAAGGATACCGAGCAGAAGGCCGGCTACCAGCGCGTACGCACCCCCCACCTGGCCAAAGAGAGCATGTACAAGACCAGCGGTCACCTGCCCTATTACGAGGACAGCATGTTTCCGCCCATGGTCATGGACAATGAGAAGTATTACCTCAAGGCCATGAACTGCCCGCACCACCATAAGATATTCGCCACGCTGAACCCCAGCTACCGCGACCTGCCCGTGCGCCTGGCCGAGTATGGCACCTGCTACCGTTACGAACAGAGCGGTGAGCTTTTCGGACTCATGCGCGTGCGCAGCCTCCAGATGAACGATGCGCACATCTACTGCACCAAAGAGCAGTTCGCACAGGAGTTCAGGGCGGTGAACGAGATGTACCTGAAATACTTCAAAATTTTCGGCATTGAAAAGTACGTCATGCGCTTCAGCACGCACGAGCCCTCCAAGCTGGGCAAGAAGTACGTGGATAACGCCCGGCTATGGCAGGAGACCGAGAAAATGGTGCGTGACGTGCTGATCGAGTCCAAAATACCTTACGTGGAAGTGGCCGATGAGGGGGCCTTTTACGGCCCCAAGATCGATGTGCAGGTATGGAGCGCCATAGGCAGGGAGTTCACCCTGGCTACCAACCAGGTGGATTTTGCGGTTCCGGCCCGTTTCGGGCTGACCTACCGGAACGCCAGTAATGAGCTGGAAACCCCTATCTGCATCCACCGGGCCCCCCTGGGCACGCATGAGCGCTTTATCGGCTTCCTGATCGAGCATTATGCGGGTAATTTCCCCATCTGGCTGACCCCTAAGCAGGTGTACGTTCTGCCCATCAGCGAGAAGTATAACGACTATGCGAAAAAAGTTTGCTCTTTGCTGAATAATTACGATATTCGCGCCCTCGTTGACGACCGTAACGAGAAGATTGGCAAGAAGATACGGGATACCGAGCTGAAAAAGGTCCCTTATATGCTGATCGTGGGAGAGAAAGAGGCCAGCGACAATGCCGTTTCGGTACGCAAGCATGGCGAAGGTGACAAGGGCTCGGTGAGCGTAGAAACCTTCGGCCGAATGATACAGGATGAGATCAAAGCCATCATGGCTTAATTAAAATAACAAACCGTCCTTCTTATCCGCCTGAGGCGGAGCGGGAGGATAAAAAAGGAGGTCAATATCGCGAACCCATTTTTCAAGCCCAGGCCGAGGCCGTACCAGCCGAGGGGGCCGAGATTCCAGAAGAAAGAGGAGCTGCATGCGATCAATGAAAAGATCAAGGCACGCACCGTTCGGGTAGTTGGAGAAGGTATAGAGCAGGGAGTTTTCCCGATCGAAAAGGCCCTCCAGATCGCCCGCGATGCGGGAGTGGACCTGGTGGAGATCGCACCTACTGCCGATCCGCCCGTATGCAAGGTGATCGACTACAAGAAATTCCTCTACGACCAGAAGAAAAAGCAGAAGGAGATCAAAGCCAAGTCGCAGAAGGTCGTGGTAAAGGAGATACGTTTCGGACCGCAGACCGATGAGCATGATTTCAACTTCAAGAAGAACCATGCCATCAAGTTCCTGAAAGAGGGCGCCAAGGTGAAGGCCTTCGTGTTCTTCAAAGGACGGTCGATCGTGTTCAAGGAGCAGGGCGAGCTTCTCCTCCTGCGCTTCGCCAACGAGCTGGAGGAATACGCAAAGGCCGAGCAATTGCCCCTGCTGGAGGGAAAGAAGATGATCATGATCATGGCGCCCAAGAAAAAGTAGACAGCAGGCAATAAGCAGTCCCGTGAAGAATAACTTCAGGGATCAAACAGTAAACCAGGGAAAAAAGACTAATACAATGCCAAAGATGAAAACCAAATCCAACGCGAAGATTTTTTCGCGTTAAGAAAACATCCGGTGGATGTTTTTAGCGAAAAAAGGCCTGCAGGGTTGGTTGAATAAGAACAAAACAATAAGCTAAAAAGGAATACAATGCCAAAGATGAAAACCAAATCCAACGCGAAGAAACGATTCTCGCTGACTGGAAAAGGAAAAATAAAAAGGAAGAAAGCTTTCAAGAGACATATCCTCACCAAGAAAGCCACCAAGCGTAAGCGGGCGCTCACCACTCCGGGTCTGGTGCATAAATCAGATACAGGCAGGGTGAAGCTGATGCTTAACATAGGAAAGTAGGGTCTCTCCCCCTGCCCTTTCAGACGAGAGGGCATGCGAGAAAAGTTAAAGTTAAACCAGGCAAAAGGCCCAAAGATCACGCCAGAGGCGTGACGCCTCAGCCAAAAAACAAAACAACATGCCACGTTCAGTAAACAATGTAGCATCCAGGGCACGCAGAAAGAAGGTGCTCAAAAGGACCAAGGGTTATTGGGGGGCGCGCAAGAATGTGCTCACCATGGCCAAGAACGTCTGGGAAAAAGGCCAGACCTACGCTTACCGCGACCGCAAAGCGAAAAAGCGCACCATGCGCAGCCTGTGGATACAGCGTATCAACGCAGGCGTACGCGAGTACGGAATGAGCTATTCGCAGTTCATGGGCAAGCTCATCGCCAAGAATGTAGGGCTCAACCGCAAGGTGCTTGCCGACTTGGCCATGAACAACCCCGATGCGTTCAAGGCTATCGTAGAATCGGTGAAATAAAACGCAGGATCCCAATAAAACCCCGTTCGCTTCAAGCGGACGG
>JBFLYZ010000118.1:0-4243 GCA_040756415.1 Bacteroidota bacterium | reverse complement strand
TATACAATCATCATCTGCCACAGAAGGCCTTGGGGCATGTCACCCCCATCCAGGCTATGAAACAATGGCAGCAATCACGCCCTGAGCTGTTCAACAGACGCGTAACCAATCAGCCGGGACACGACATGTAGCTCACAACCTGACCTGAGAAGTGAAACCATGCAACAGAAAATGATCATCCAGGTACTTGGCATCAAGCGCGGTGAAGTGGACGGCAACAAATATGCCAGTCTCTACATGACCAGCGACACTCCCGAATATACCCGTGATGTCGTGGGTCTCTCTGTTATGAAGGTGCCTTGTGAATATGATCTTCTTGACCGTATCAATGTCCACGACGTTCCCGGTCAATTCAATGCGGACGTTGCCTTGGTCAGCGCGGCTGGTGGCAAGGCGGGTCTCAAGGTTCTCAATCTCACCAGCATGAAGCCCAAGGCATAAGGTAAAGGGGATCGGCAATGGCCGTCTGTGTTAAGTCGGTGGCTACTCGTGGAACTCAATATCTCGCCATCGATCCAGATAACACCGATCCCATGAATTGTCCTGGTTGGGTTATTCCGACCGGGGATGAATATCGTAGCTTTTGGATTGCCCCTCCTATTGAAATCACCTCTGATCAAATCCTTTATGTGTTTTCATGGGGTATGGGTGCTGTGCTTGCGATGTTCTTGATAGGTTACGTAGTTTCCGTGGCGGTTAAGACCGTCCGGAAAGCGTAAAGGTGGCCATTTTGGCCTTTTTGTTAATCCGTCTCACATAGCGAGGTGATTTATGGCGGATATTTTTGGTGCTATTGACCTTTCCGGTGTCGTCGGTTATGTCGTTTCTGCTGGTGTCGTCATCGTGGGAATTGCCCTTGCGATGAAAGGCATCAGCCTTGCTAAACGCGCCGTCAACAAGGCTTGATGTCATGATCGGGGCGGTGGCGGTTCTTTTCTGGGCCATCATCGCCCTTTTGGGCGCTTTGGCCGCTATTGCATTTGTTCTTGGAGTTAAAGGCACATGAAAAACAGAATTTTTGCAATAGTGGCCGCATTTGCGGCCTTTTTTGCTTCTCCGTCATATTCTGAAACTTGCACGTATTATCATGTTGGCGGGTTTGAATCTACTTTTTCAGATACCGCAGCCGATGCGTGCTCAAAATATGGTGATAAAGTTAAAGCTGATAATGGTACGTTTTATGTAGCAGTACGTGGCATTTTGCAGTCCGATGGTGCTTGCCGTGTCGAAAGAGACCTCATTATAAACGGTTCGGTTCAGCTTAATTATGATTTTCATGGGGTTGAAAAGGCCACGAAAGAGTGTACTTGTGCAGAGGATGAGGTTTTTATTTCTTCTAAGTGCGTCAAAAAGTGCGAAACACCGGAAGGTTGGGGTCAAGTCTGGATACCAATTGATACTGCGCAGCCCGAGTATTGTCATTCGGGTTACTCGATGGAGGGAGCATCTGTATCACCTGGACCTATGCGGAATTGCGTATATAAACCAAAAATAGGTAATGTCATTAAAACGACCATGGTTGTTGATGGTGAAATGGCTTATGCATCTACCGGTGAAACCTGCGATGCCTCCTCTGCGTCCGCTACTACTAATGAAACTTCAGATTCTGATGATCCCGAGATTGTTAATGATGATTCAGGACGCGACGTTTGCATAGGTGCTAAATGCGTTGATCTTGATGCTCCTAATTGTGGCGAGTTTAAC
Source organism: Bacteroidota bacterium (assembly GCA_040756415.1). Classification (GTDB taxonomy): domain Bacteria; phylum Bacteroidota; class Bacteroidia; order JADZBD01; family JADZBD01; genus JBFLYZ01. The sequence continues at coordinate 2,539 of JBFLYZ010000118.1, read as the reverse complement.
GGGGAGTATCTCTGTGTTTCTAAAATGCCCTCTGTAGTAAATCTTTCCGGCGAGTCTCCATCAGATACTACTATGCCGCCCGATCAGATTCATACTTTCCAATATAATAATCAGGCCGGTGACATAAAATATTATAGCTCTACCACAATTAACAATTTCATTTCGTCCGGGGGTTCGGGCACCGGCACCGGCACCGGCGAATCCGGCACCGGCACCGGCGAATCTGGCACCGGCGAATCTGGCACCGGAACCGGCGAATCTGGCACCGGCGAATCTGGCACCGGCGAATCTGGCACCGGAACCGGCGAATCTGGCACCGGCGAATCTGGCACCGGTGAATCTGGTGATGGTGATGGTGAGGGTGACGGGGCAGGCTCTGCTGCGGGTCTCGCCGGTCCGCCAGGAGTCGTCCAGCCTGAAAGCTGGTGGGAAAAAAAGTATCCGAACGGCGTTGCCGGTGTTTTCAACGACTTCATGATTCATGCTCAATCGACGCCCTTGTTCGGTTTGGCAGGTGGGTTTACCAATTGCCTTCCCTCCAGTGGCTCTTGTCCCTCTTGGGTTTTTAGCGCCAATCTCGGTGGCAACATGAATTTTGGATCTTTTGAACTTCAGCCTCCTTGTTGGATATGGGATGCAATTAAAGGCATTATGATTTTTAGTGCCCTTCTTCTTGCGCGTCGTCTTATTTTTGGGGGCTAACTCATGAGCGAGTTGATTGCTTTTTTTGTTGGTCTTTGGGATAAACTCATCGCCTGGATTGTTTACGGTATTGAAACTGTCAAGGTTTTTTTGCAGTCACTTGTGCTCACTCTTTGGGATGCATTCCAGGATTTCTTCGCTTGGATTTTCGATCAGTTGCTATCCATCGCATCTTCTGCTCTTTCTCTTGTTGATTTCGATGCTTCGCAGTTCAATGCTTGTTCTGTGCCGCTTGCTGGTGAGGTGCTCAATATTTTGGGATTGGTTGGCATTGGTGAGGCAGCAGCCATTATTGTTTCTGCCATCGGCATTCGCATCATCCTACAGTTGATTCCATTTACCCGTTTGGGTTCCTGATCATGATCAACCTTCTCCTTGGTGCTCCTGGTTCCGGCAAATCTTATGAGGCGGTTTCGTACCATGTCATTCCGGCTCTTGTTGAGGGCCGTGTAGTGGTCACAAATCTGCCTTTGATTATTCATGAGATTGCCCAGGTTATTCCAGGCGCGGATCGTCTCATCACCATATTGGAACCGACTGCTGAAAATCCACGCCCTTTTTCTCGTGTTCAGGACTATATGGGCCATACATGGCGCGATGAGGAAACTGGCCGGGGTCCGCTGTTCGTCATCGATGAGTGCCATATGGCTATCCCTCGCGGGGCCACGCCTAGGGAAGTGGATGAGTGGTATGCCATGCACCGGCATACCGGTGCGGATGTCCTTTTGATTTCGCAGTCCTATCGCAAGCTCTCCCAAGCGGTCGTTGACCTGGTTCAAACCGTGTACCGGGTTCGCAAGAATGTCGCCCTCGGCTCCACCTCCAGTTATGTCCGCAAGGTTCAAGATGGGGTTCGTGGTGAGGTCGTGAATACGTCCATCCGCAAATACCATCCCAAGTATTTCCGTTATTACAAAAGCCATACCTTGACTAATAGCGCCGTCCAGGAGGCCATGGCTAAGGACGTGAAGGGTATATGGTCGCACTGGTCATTCAAGGCCCTGGCCGCCCTGGTTGTGTTCTTCGTCTATTGGGTTTCTACGCATAATGTCAATCCATTTTCGTCTGATCAGGTGATCCCTGAAAAATCGGCTTCTTTTTCCTCTGTCGTTTCCTCGGGTTCTGGTCATCCTTCCGCTAGTGCTCCTTCAGTGCCTCCTTCATCGCATGTTGCATCCTCGATGCCTGGCAATCCTTCGGCGGCGTCGTCTGCGCCTCTTGAGCCTCCGGCGCATCATCCGTTCGAGCGAGTGAGTCTCCATATCACGGGTTACGTTCAGAAGGGCGGTCATCGATTGTATCAGGTGCGTGCTGGTTACAATGGGCAGCCCAGCTTTGACCTTACTTCTGATCAGCTGATTGAGGCGGGTTATCAGGTCGATGCCATCAGTGAATGCCTTGCCAGGGTGTCCTATGGGGCATGGTCGTATTACGTCATCTGTGACGCCCCGACAACTGGCCCGGTTATGGCTGGTCAACAGACTGCCCGGCAGGTGGGTTCTGATTCGTCTAGTGGATCTGGTGGGGATATTTCTGTGCCCGTTGATCCAGGTGATTACGTGCAAGTTGATGTTCCGGGTAATGCTCCGGCTGATTATCGGCCTGGCATGGTTCCCGGTTGAAGCAGAAAAAACGTTTGACTTGACGTTCTTGTAACACGTCTATACAACTGTCCACGGCGGGCACATAGCGCCACAGTGGGCCACACAAGGGGGGGTTCGATGGGTCATCAGCGTTACAGCGTGGAGTCCTTGGGCATGGATCAGCCTGATCCCAAGGGGCGTTTGTTCTTCTCGGATCGTGGCATCCGCGATCTTTCGGGGGTGTCCCTGCTCCT
>JBFLYZ010000117.1:0-4462 GCA_040756415.1 Bacteroidota bacterium | reverse complement strand
TATATTCCTGCGCTTATGCGCACCGAGGGATTTATAAAAGGAAGGGGTGAGCCCGGTCACTTTTTTGAACTGGCTGGAAAGGTAGGCCACGCTGCTGTAACCCATGCGGTCAGCGATCTCGGAAAGGGTCAGCTCATTATAAACAAGAAGCTCCTTGACCTTTTCGATGCGCTGGGCGATGTAATACTTTTCGATCGTGGTGCCTTCCACCTCCGAAAAAAGATTGCTGAGGTAGGAATAATCATAATGCAGCCGGCCGGCAATGAAATCCGACAGGTTGTGTTTGATCATCCCATCCGTATGATGAACCAGCTCTACGATCGCGTTCTTTATTTTCTCGATGATACGGCCCTTTTTGTCGTCTATCAGCTCGAACCCGAACGACCGCAGCACCCTGCCGAACCGGGCGAGCTGCTCTTCCGATGGCTTCCGCGCCAGCTCTATCTCTCCCAGCTCCACGCTCAGGGCCTCCATCCCCGCTTTTTCCAGCTCGGCCTTAACCACCATTTTGCAGCGGCTGCAAACCATGTTTCTAACGTAGAGCACCACCTGAATTTATTTTCCGGTGAAGATACTGCATGAAATTTATTTATTCCACGTAATAGTAATACATTTGTTTTGCAAACCGATAACGGTTTGATCCTGCAACCCTGAAAAAAACGAGCATGGAAACAGCTTCGGCCTTTATGCGATGTAAATTATTTACCCTGGCCCTTTCCGCGCTGTGGTCACCGCTTGTATCCCAGAATAACATCAACTGGGGTATGACCATGAACGTGGCCGCCAATACCTACGGCAACCAGCATCCCCGTATCGTTATGAATTCGGCCGGTAATCCGCTTGTCGTATGGGGCCGCATGTCAGACCAGTCGCTTTTTATATCGCGATGGAGCGGCAGCAGCTTTACGACACCCCTTATGCTGAACCCCAACTGGATGAACGTGGCCACCATGGGCTGGCACGGGCCGGACATTGCGTCCAAAGGCGATACGGTGTACGTGGTTATGAAGCAGGCGCCCGAGGCGGATACCGCCAGCCATATTTACATTGTCCGCTCCTTTGACGGGGGAGCGAGCTTTTCCGCTCCATTCAGGGTAGACTACATAGGAGACAGCATTTCCCGTTTCCCGACCATTACCGTTGACGGCAGCGGCAATCCTATTGTAGCGTTTATGAAGTTCGACCCCAGCTTCGGAAACGCGCGCTGGGTGGTGGCCCGATCGGCCAACTACGGCACTACTTTTACGGTGGATACCAAAGCCAGCGGCTGGAGCGGGACCGGTTCCACCGTTTGCGATTGCTGCCCCGGGGGCATCACCAATGCGGGCGGCAAAGTGACCATGCTTTACCGCGATGCCTATACCAATATCAGGGACCACTGGATCGGCCTTTCGACCAATAACGGAGCCGGTTTTACAGGGGGCTGGAACATGGACCAGAACAACTGGATGCTGATGATGTGCCCCTCGGTAGGTCCCGATGGGGTTATTATAGGAGATACGCTGTACAGCACCTTTATGAACGGGGCCAGCGGTGACGACCTGGTTTACTGGAATGCTACCTCCCTTACCGGCATGAACAGCCCGCCCGCCATGGCCGTTACCGGCCTGCTGCCCAACCTCAATTACCAAAGCTATCCCCGTATCGATAACTTTGGAAACGCCCTGGCCATAGTATGGAAGCAGAATGTTAACGGCAGCGACCAGTTGCCCATCCGCTTTACCAATAATATCAATGCAGGCCTTACCGCTGGTTACGATACGGTCGACCTGGGAAACATTACCAATGCCGATGTGGCCCTGGCGAACGGGAGCATTTTCGTGGTTTGGCAGGACGATAACAGCGCGACCGTGAGATACCGCAGCGGCACGTTTACGCCTTTTTCATCGGTGAACGAAATACAGGGGGATGAGATCACGCTTGACGTATATCCCAACCCGGGCCAGGGCCTGTTCACGCTGGCGTGCAGCGGTAACATGGCCAGGATCGAGGTCAGAAATATGCTGGGCGAAGTGCTGATGAGAACGGAACCGGGCCAGAAGACCAGCCTTATCGACCTGTCAGCCTGTGCCGCAGGCCTGTACCTGGTAAAGGTTGTTTCGGGCGGGCATACGCAAACGCGCAAGATCATTATTCAGTAATCCGCATTGAATGAAATGAAAAAGGTAATTCTCATCGGCATCCTCATCATCCTGGCCGGCTACGCCTGTAAAAGATCCATAGGCGAGGAAATAGATTATCCTGCCGCTTATGTTGTAAATGGCGAGGATCACAGTATTTCCGTGATCAACCTGGCCACCAACCAGGTAACGCATACTTTCGTTCTTAAAGGCTTCGACTATCCGCATCATATCAGCCTGAGCCCGGATAAGCTCCGCCTGGCGGTAAGCGCACCGGGTATTGACCTCTCGGGGGGGCATAGCCATGCCGGGCACGGAGATAATGTAAAGGCAAAGATCGTTACGCTAAGCGCGCTTGACCTGCATAAGCTGGAATGCGACAAGAACCGCCTGGCTTCGCACAACGCTGCTTTTTCTCCCAGCGGGAGCGAAATATGGGCGGCTTATATGGATACCAAGGGACAGGTGCTGGTATATGACGCCAAAAAGCTGAAAGAGAAAGCGGCCATACACGTGGCCAGCACGCCCCTGGAGGTGACCTTTTCAGCGGATGGAACTACCGCATTTGTCTGCTGCTCGGGGGCCGACCAGGTGATAGCCATTGATGCGGCTACGCGGGCGATCAGGGCAACGATACCGGTAGGCAGCGTGCCCGTGGGCGCATGGCCGGCCAGCAATAACAAGATGTATGTGGATAACGAAATGTCAAAGACGATCAGTGTCATTGACGTGGCAACTTTAGCGGTAGAAGATACCATCAGCCTGGGCTTTACCCCGGCCATGGTGGCCTATAACCAGTCGGCCAATGAGCTGTATATCACCGATCCCGATGCCGGCCTTCTCCATTATTATACCTATTCTGGCAACTGGACGGAGGCCGGAACCATTGCCACCGGGGCCGGGGCCCATGGAGTAGCGGTAAGCAATGACGGCAGCAGGGCCTATGTAACCAACCAGGGAGCCCATACGGTTACGGTCATCGACCTGGCCGGCAAGACCAAGCTGGCCGATATAGCGGTGGGCAAGAAGCCCAACGGGGTCGTGCTACGCTATTTATGAGGCCCTTTATCCGCGAAACTCCCTCCGCTTAGGGCTTCTCTCCGGGCGCCCGGTAACCGTCACCAAGTATTTTTTTGGCTTCTTGAAAAAAATGATATTTTTGCACCTCGTTTTTAAGGCCCGTTCGTCTAGGGGTTAGGACGCAAGATTTTCATTCTTGAAACAGGGGTTCGATTCCCCTACGGGCTACTTAAATAAAATATAATTGCCTGTATTTCAATAAAATACAGGCATTTTTTATTTAAGTACATACTGTATTGCATACAGTATTATCTTTAGGTGTTCTCGCTGCCCCCGCGCCATGTCTGCCTTGAAGGTTATAACCATTGTCAACTTTAAGAAAAAAAAGATATTTTGGTTGCGATTGCGCTTTGATTTCAAAAAAGTCAGCGCCAGGATAAGCCTGAAAATTATTTCTTGACAGAATACCGGAGTATTTACGGAGTGATTGAAATGTGTTTGGGAATAATTAAAAGTAATGTGAAACAATTATGGAACAATGTGGTACTGGGCATTCTTATTGCGCCTGATTTCTGATTCGTACCGGCAATGCAGCTGGGTTTCATTTGTGAGGTTAGAGTTTTTGTTTCAAACCGACTGTCTGGCTTTTACATTACCAGTCTTTCCTTTCAGTGCCTTTCTATATCCTAAGAACAATTTCCAAACCATTTTGGCAAAATCGACCTCTCGTCCATAATTATAACGGAATTCAATCTCCCGCACATGCAGGTAAAAATAAGCTCGCTTTATATATTTTCTGTCTTGCAGCTCTGATAGCATATAGGTCCAAATTGTCGGATATTCTTTCCTCTGCTCGAACTGGTCGCAAAAATCGGGATTACAGCGCACACAATCACAAAGCTTTTCGTACATAACATACGACTTATGCTTCCTGGAATTGCCTTTTAAGACTCTTTTTAACTGCGCGGGATATACATTCTCTGGAAGAACCATGAATATTTTTTCATTCCATAAATAAAATCCCCATTTAGGGATTAAAAATTTCTTTTGAAGTGATTTTCTTGCCCGCGTTGAGTAATTCCTTAACCGAAAATCCTTCAATTGATTCAATTCGGAAAGCTCCTTTATTCTTTCCTCCGTGGAGGCTGCGATTGCCTTTCTGATCAGCTGGTAATAATTGTTGACTGTTTTGCGGTTGAGTCTGAGTTTTCTTGCCACGAAAAGCGCAGTATAATTCTTGGAAAACAGCAAAAGTATTTTCCTCTGAAAGTGCCTGTTTATGGGCCGTGTGTGCGTTTTCAGAAAAAATGATGGTCAGTTAA
>JBFLYZ010000116.1:0-4608 GCA_040756415.1 Bacteroidota bacterium | reverse complement strand
CCTGATCGGGAAGTGCGGGATCTGACTCCTTTAAAAAAATAAAGCGGGCTGGCATTGGGCAAACTTTGCTTACTGCCATTGCCTGCTGCCAGGCATATCTGAAAAGGCAGAAATAAATTCTTAATGTCCAAAAGAGTTTTAATTATTACCTATTACTGGCCCCCCAGCGGTGGTTCAGGGGTGCAACGCTGGCTTAAGTTTGTGAAGTACCTGAGGCATTACGGGTGGGAACCCATTGTATATACGCCCTCCAATCCTGAAAGCCCGGTCATAGACCCATCGCTGGAAAAGGATATACCGGAGGGAATTACGGTCCTTAAAACGGAAATACGGGAGCCATACGGCCTCTATAAGCGGTTTATTGGCCGGAAAAAAGACGAAAAGATCAATACCGGTTTTCTTACCGAAAAGAAAAGACCCGGACTGGCCGAGCGTATCGCGGTGTGGGTCCGCGGCAACCTGTTCATCCCCGATGCGCGCAAATGGTGGATACAGCCTTCGGTAACTTATCTTACGGAATACCTCAGCAAAAATAAAGTAGATGTCATAGTATCTACCGGTCCCCCGCACAGCATGCACCTGATCGCTCTGGGACTTAAAAAAAGGTCGGGCATAAAATGGCTGGCCGATTTTCGCGACCCCTGGACCCAGATCGATTATTACGAAGACCTGAACCTGACCACCTGGGCCGACCGGAAGCATCACCGCCTCGAGCGTGAGGTGCTGCTGAACGCTGATGCGGTGGTATCGGTGGGAAAGACCATGCAGGAAGAGTTCATACGCCTGCTGGGCGAGGACGGGGCGGCAGGCAAATTCCATGTGATCACCAACGGGTATGATGAAGACGATGTATACCAGGGCGAGGTTGTTCCCGATAAAAAGTTCTCTATCGCGCATATAGGCACCATGGTGCGGACAAGAAACCCGATTGCCTTGTGGGAGGCCCTCTCCAGGCTGGTGAAAGAACGAAAAGACTTTGCTGCTGACCTGGAATTAAAGCTGGCAGGCAAGGTCGATTTTCAGGTGCTCGACTCATTAAAACACTATGGCCTGGATACTTATGTAAACCGCATCGATTACCTGCCGCATGCTGAAGTGATGAAACTGCAGCAGCAGGCGCAGGTGCTTTTGCTGGTCCTGAACAACACCAAAAACGCGAAAGGCATATTGACCGGGAAATTCTTTGAGTACCTGGCGGCCAGGCGGCCGGTGCTGTGCATAGGACCTGCTGACGGGGACGCAGCGGAGATAGTTCGCGCCACACACAGCGGCAAGTGCGTTGACTTTGCCGACCAGGATTCAGCTTACGCTGAGGTGAAGGAATACTACGAGCAGTTCAAAAAAGGAGGCTTGCAGGCAAACAGCAGCGGCATACACAAATTTTCAAGGAAAGGGCTTACGCGGGAAATGGCCGAGTTATTGAAAAAAACCTGCGCTGGGCAGGCTTAAACGTTATAGATACCTGCTTTGAAAACGGAAATATTCTTTTCCATCCATGCGATGGTTTCGGTCAACCCCTTTTCCAGGTCATATTCGGGTTTCCAGTCAGTATGCTTCAGCAGCTTCTGGTTGTTGCAAACCAGCCTTTCCACTTCGCTGTCGGCAAAGTAATGGACCATAGACATCCATAACTCCTTATCCGCACTTATTTCCTTTTACCGGTTCAAATCACATTTTAGCAGTGCTAGTCGATATGCACCAGCCGCCCCCTTTGAACGGTATTTCCCGCCCGGATAGTATAGACATAAACACCCGGAGCCAGAACGAGCGTAGCCATTCTCTTCAGGTGTTCGCCTTTGTCCTGATGCTCTGACAACAAACAAAGCTCATTGCCCAGCATATCCACCACGGTGAATGTGACCAATGCAGGTTCAGAGAGCGAATAATGAATGTTCAATTCGCTGCTGAAAGGATTCGGGTATACCGAACTGAGCGTGATAAGAGACCCACCAGTGAGTTCCGCAACTGAAACCATTGTACAGTTCTCAATTATATCAACAAACTGATTTACACTCACATTCGTCAAAATACATACCTGCCCTGAAGGCCATTTGATCTCGATACTGTCGATCAGGGTCGCATTGCCGAAGCCAAACTCAACAAATACACTGTTTTGCGCACAGTAGCCTGTCTGGGAAGACACCTGTTGATATTGCCATGTTGGCACCCCACCTATCGTAGCTTTCGCCCTGACCCTGGCACCAATAGCCGTCTTATTGGATAGAGTGCCGATTAACTTCATATTAATCCAACTATTGGAATTGCCGTTATTCTGATAGAGAAAATTCGTTTGTCCCAGTTCATTGGAAACAAAAAGATCCAAATCCCCGTCATTGTCGTAATCACCACTGGCAGCCCCTCTGGAGTCTCCGCCATCCGTCACAAGGTTCACCGCGGTGACAGCAGTAAATGTCCCATTGCCATTGTTCAGATAATAAAAATTATTCTGCCCTGACCCCTGGGCGCTGGTATTAGACACGAACAAATCAATATCTCCGTCATTGTCAAAGTCTCCCCAGGTACTTCCTGTTGAAGTGCCTCCGCTAGAAACAATACTGCCGCTTACTATTTTAGTAAAGCTTCCACCTCCATCATTCCGGTACAGATTATTGTTTATTGGATTAGACGTTTCGCCATTGGTCGTAAACAGATCGAGGTCCCCATCATTATCGTAATCTCCCCAACTTCCTCCGTGGGTAGAAACACCATCGGAAACAACAGGGCCTGAAGTAATCTTGGTAAAGTTCCCACCCCCGTCATTACGGTACAAAAAATCATTTTGCCCGCTATAATTAGCTACAAAAAGATCCAGATCCCCATCATTGTCATAATCACCCCAGGAGCAGCCTACCGAATTTCCGCCATCGTTGACAATTTGTCCGGTGGTTATTTTTGTGAATGTTCCATTGCCATTATTACGGTAAAGAAAATTGTTCTGCCCGTAATTGGACACAAACAAGTCCACGTACCCATCATTGTCGTAATCGCCCCATGCCGCACCTACGGATGAGGCAACATCGGTGGTAAACGGAGCCGAGCCGACTGAAGCAAAGGTGCCGCCATTGTTCTGATACAGCACATTATTGGCGCCTACAGTCGTCACAAAAACATCCATATCCCCGTCATTATCGTAGTCGGCCCACGTTCCGCATTCATTAAAACCGGCCTCATTTACCAACGGGCCGTTAGTGATCTTAGTGAACGTTCCGTTCCCATTGTTCTGGTAAAGGCAATCGTTCTGACCGTTGACATTGCAGACGAACATATCCAAGTATTTGTCATTGTTGATGTCACTCCAGGCAGCATTAAAGGAATTGTTCGCATCGGTTGCGATGGTTCCTGTATTAATCCTCGTAAAGGTTTGTGCGAAGGCCGTTTGGAATAACAGCATCGCGGCAGGGAGAATGAATACTTTTTTCATGACGATTTTTTTTGTTAAACACTATTGCTTAATTATTTTATGTGAATGAGCTGTATTATTCATAGTAAGGCCTGGAAAATACGCACAAGCTTTCCGATGGAAAATGCTGCAGAATGTTCACGGACTAAACCAGTTATACTGATTCTTGAAGCCGGATATCTTGTGCATGAACTATACCTATAGAACATACAAGCAGATACAGGATGGCCCAGTTCTTCATTGGAACTTGTTTTATACAAATATAAAAAATTTAGTATATTACACTATACCTAAATCAGTCCGGATCTCGACTTTTCAATAAGCTCCCTGACAAGCGTATTCAACCCTGTCCTTCTCTTATTTTCAGTGTAAGTTCCGGCTATCTGACGCCTGGCCATAATAGATCTTTTCCCGGCTTCCGGATCAGCAAGCGCAGCTTTAAGCAATATGATCAATTCGCCCATATCCCTCCGGTCGAGGATATAACCCGACTCTCCTACGATCTCTGGCATGGAAGCTACCCTCGACACCACCGGAACACATCCGCATAGCATGGCTTCACATAACGCATTGGGAAATCCTTCCGAGATCGACAACTGAAGATAGAACTGCGCATTGCTGTAATACCGGGAGAGGTCTTCATTCTTTACATAAGGGATTTTCGTAACATTTCCAGAGCGCTCTCCCAAGTCCTTATCCGGGTCGGCACCAATGATAATGAATTCACATTGCGGGAAGTGGGGCGCAACCTCAATGATCAAATCGATGCCTTTTAAGGCCTTAATAAAGGCGAATCCCATATCTGCCGTCACTGTAATAAAAGTTCCACGCCTGGGTTCTGCCACCCGTTGCCACCTGCCGGAATCATATCCATTCGGTATAACAGTGAATGGGGTGGTTATATCCGGGCAAAAGGCTTTGACACCCTGAAACTTGTGATCGTTGTCATGGTAAACGTATTCAGAAAAAACAAGACTTTCATGAACAGGTGTAATGTGAGTCGCATTCATAAACGACCATCTGGTGAACCAACTCAGGTACTTCTTGTTGAAATTTCCATAGCGGATAGAGGGGAAAGAAACACAGTCCGTGCCCCCAGCCACGATTAGTGAAGGTTTACCGAACCACCTCGAAAGAAGGACCGGAAAGAAGGAGTGGTAACCGGCAAACTGGCAGACTACAATGTCTGAACTCCTGAGGTTAAATAA
>JBFLYZ010000115.1:0-5096 GCA_040756415.1 Bacteroidota bacterium | reverse complement strand
CCGGTCCGTTGAAACAAAAGTAGAGCCGCGGTCCCCGGAACGGAATTGCTTTTAGGCCGGAAAGAGCGCGATACCGTGAAGGCAGGCAAAGAACGAAAGGGCATTTGCATTGAGGGAGGGAGATTGCGGCAGCGGGAAAACATGAATTCATAAGAAAAGAATATGAACAAAGAACTTTACGATTCCTTCAAAAAAATGGGCGAGACCGCCCGGGCGGAGATGAGGTTCCGGCTGAAAGATTCGCCAGTAGGCCTGTTACTGTACGATTACCTGGATAAATGCACCAACCGCAATTTCAGGAACAGGGATGTAGTGGAGAGTATCTATAAGAGTGAACTGCAAACCACCCCGTATGCGGTGCTGGAGAACCGTTTTTTCAAGCTCCGTAAAAAATTCCTGGAGGAGTACACCAGCGGCTCCGGCCCCGCTGCCGACCAGTTGGCCGATCAGGAGAAAAAGCTGCTGCATTGCCGCCAGCTCCTGGGCAACAATGAGAAGGAGAGCGCTTACCAGCAACTGGGCGCCCTGGAAAAAGAGTGCTGGGACAAGAACATCTTCGAGCTGCTTCCACAGGTGATCGACCAGATGATCTTCTGCAACCAGTCGCTCAACCGGCTCAACCGCAACGACAGCCTGTACCCGTGCCTGGAGAAGGCCATCGGCCTGCAGGCCGATATGAATCGCGCTAACCTGCTGGCCCGTAAAATATACGAGATCAACTTCCGGGAAGGTCTCAGGTACGCTAAAAAGGAGCTGGCTGAAATAAAGGAGCTGGCCGACCGCAACAGGGACTATCCCCGCTTCATTATGTGCTATCATCATATATCCTTATATTATAAGCTGGGCTCGGCCGATTACGTTAACGATATGCAGGTGATCAGCCGGCATTTTACGCAGTTCAAGAAGCTCAATGAGCAATACCCGCTTATGCCCCTGCTCAGCTATAAGGCCAACTATAACCTTTACCAGCACATGCATTTCTCGCAGATCAGCGTGTTCTATCATTTCAACCGCTGCGAGTTCGAAGAGGCTTACCAGGCCATGAAAAAGATGTGGGATATGGTACATGGCGGCCTGGATATATACCGCATGTACAAGGCCGAATCCGTTTATTTCAATATGCTCAGCGCACAGCGGGCTGCAGGGCGCTACACCGAGGCCGATAAGACCATAGACGACTATATTGCCTTTTTAAAGGAGAACGGCCAGCCTGCCAGGATGCCGTACGCCTACACGCAAAAGGCCATTGTGTACTGTGAGGCGTTTCCCAGAACATTCGGACTGGCGCCCGCCTTTCTTCAGGGCAAGCTGGATGAGTACATCCGGTCGCTCAGGGGGAATAACAATGTATTGACCTCTGTGGCCGAGGCCCTGCTCACGAAAGCCAAGCTGTATTTCCTGGAGAAAGACAGTGCGCGGGCCCTGAAGATGCTGGAAAGGCCGGAAGTGATAGGGGCCTTTGAGCCTACGGGATTGTACAAGCTGTTTAAGGAGCTGTTCTCCGGTTCCGTACCCAGGCCTGAATTGAAAAAGAAGATCGCCCGCAAACGCTATGTGACCAGGACCCCTAACGAGCTGCTTCACCTGCGCTGGATGGACAAGGCGGCCGGCCTGTAATGAGCTTTTTATGAATTCATAAAACCGATACCCCTCCTCCTCTGAAATACCCTGCCTGCGTGCCCGGAATAAGGGGCTATCCGGCCGTTTTCCGCCAAAAGGATTCCGGAACGGGCATGATTGGAATCAATTTTGCAAAAGCGTGCTCAACCCGTCAGTTTCCGGCCAAAAGAATCATACCTTAGCGGCCTGAATGGACGGGGACACAGGAAAAAACAACCTAACTAACCGAACAATGAAAAAATTACTCTTCATGATGGCGCTCGGGTCATTGGTTCTGACCAGCGCTGTGGCACAGACCAACAACCTTGTGGTTTACAGCGAGGGGGGAGAAAAATTCTTCCTTATCCTCAACGGGGTGAAGCAGAATTCCAAAGCGGAAACCAACGTAAAGGTGACCGGCCTCAACCAGCCCGGCTACAAGGCCAAGGTCATTTTCGAGGATACGAAGATCCCCGATTGCAATGGTAGTATCCAGTTCATGTGGGCAGGCGAAGACCTGAAGGACGCGGAGATGGTATGGGTGGTTAAAAAGAACAAGAAGGGCGTATACCAGCTCAAGCCGCAAAGCCAGACCAGCATCGCCTCAGCGCCCAAAGACCCCAACCAGGTGGTTTACGTGTATACTGCTACTGAAACACCGCCCCCTCCCGGTAATAACACGGTAAATACTTCAGTGAATACAGGCGGCAATTCCGTTAACACCACTACGAACAGTACCTCAACCACCACGACCACGGGCGGCACCACTACCGGTATGAACGTGGGGGTGAATGTTGACGGAACAGGCTTTAACATGAACGTGAATGTGACCGACCCGACAGTAAATGGAGGCAGTTCCACTACGACCACTACCACGACCACCACTACAACCACCTCTTCGTCAACGACCGTGAACGGCACCACCACCGGATCGAGCTCGTCCACCAGCACGACCACTAACGGTACGGGAGGATCGGTGAACATGAACGTAAACGTGACCGATGGCAACTGGAACAGCAATACGGGCAATCCGCAGCATGGCACCGATCCGGTTCCCAATAACAATACCACTTCTAACATGTACCAGATGCCCGGTTACAGCGGCCCCATCGGCTGCCCCTGGCCCATGAGCGATGGGGATTTTGCCAGCGCCAAGGAAAGCATCAAATCCAAATCGTTCGAGGACAGCAAGCTGACCGTTGCCAAGCAGGTATTTAACTCCAACTGCCTTACTTCGGCACAGGTCAAGGAGATCATGCAGATCTTCAGCTTTGAGGACAGCCGCCTGGAATTCGCCAAGTTCGCTTACGGCAAGACCTACGACCAGGGTAACTATTATAAGGTGAACGATGCCTTTCAGTTCGAGAGCAGCATTGATGAGCTCAACGAATACATCAAGAAGAAATAAAACGTTGAACCTTAGCGCTGATGTTCCCGCCCACCGGAGCCTGAGCGCAGGTGGGTTCGAGAGCAGCATTGATGAGCTTAACGAATACATCAAGAAGAAATAAAACGTTGAACCTTAGCGCTGATGTTCCCGCCCACCGGAGCCTGAGCGCAGGTGGGTTCGAGAGCAGCATTGATGAGCTTAACGAATACATCAAGAAGAAATAAAACGTTGAACCTTAGCGCTGATGTTCCCGCCCACCGGAGCCTGAGCGCAGGTGGGTTCGAGAGCAGCATTGATGAGCTCAACGAATACATCAAGAAGAAATAAACCTGTTATTAAACTCCTGAGAAAAAGTCCCGGCCAGCCGGGACTTTTTCGTTAAAGGCTGTACCATATGCCTTTTTCCGCTTCGCTACCGGAAGGCCTGTTTTTACATTATTCGCTGAATTCTTACATGAGCAAGCCGGGTAGCGAAAGCAGGTTTCCGGGGAACCTGATTCCCGGTTTCTTTGAGCAGAATAGAAAGCCTATGAAACCATTTCATTCCATTGCCCTGGCGCTTGTGCTGAGTGCCTTTACCGATCGGGCCTTAGCCGGCTCACAGGGCCCCAGCAACGGCTATACGCACGGCACCATCGCTTACGGAAGCCAGAGCTGGAGCGGGCATACCAATACCACCTGGTCGGACAACAGCTATGCTACCGTTTCTGTGGATGACGGCCAGCACGCTGCATATCTCACGCTTTCCAATTTCGGTTTTGCCGTGCCGAACGGATCCACTGTACAGGGAATAGAGGTGATGATAGAGCGAAGGGGCGAGGGGGGGAATATAAAGGATAAGTCGGTCAGGCTGCTGAAGGGAGGGGTGCTGGCAGGTTCCGACCTGGCCGATGGCTCTTCCTGGACGTCTAACGATAATGCCCAGTATTACGGGGGCAGTACCAACCTCTGGGGCACTACCTGGACCGCCTCCGACCTGAGCAGCTCCTCTTTCGGCCTGGCTCTTTCTGTTCAGAAATCTTCATCAGGAGGCGGCCCCAAGATCGCTTACATCGACCAGATGAGGATAACGATTTACTACGCCTCGCCTTTGCCGATCAGCCTGCTGAACTTTTCCGTTAAGCCGCTCAGCCATTCGGTGGTCATTACCTGGGAAACGGTTTCGGAGATCAATAACGACTATTTTACGGTGGAAAGAAGCAGCAATGGCGCTCACTTCGAAGAGCTGGAAACGGTAACCGGTGCAGGCAACAGCACTACAGTAAAGAACTATGAGCTGATCGATGAGCAGCCCATCGTAGGTACGTCTTACTACCGTCTGAAGCAAACCGATTATGACGGCAAGATCAGTTACTCGCACATCGTAAGCGCGAACATTCAGCTCCCTGTTTTTTCCGTATCCATTCATCCTAATCCTACATGCGGCAAGTTTACGATCTCGGCAACGGACAAGATGTCGGCTGTAAGGATCTATAATTCCCTGGGGATGCTCATTTATCATGCGGCCGGCTGCTCTTCCGAGATAACAGTCGATTTGACCGGTGAAAACAACGGGCTTGTTTTTATTCAGGTCTTTTATGAAAGTGCGGCCAAAACATGCACGGCCGTGCTCAGCCGTACGGATGATTAAGAGGGATTTCGTATTTATTTGCAATATTTGTATCTCAGGTGTTTTACCGGAGATACATAGCCTTCCTGCTTGCGGCTATATGCTGTAGCAGTTCCTACTCTCAATTATCCTCTGAGATAAGGTTCGATCGCCTAACCGTTAACGATGGGTTGTCGAGCAACTCGGTGGTCACCGTTTTCGAGGACAGCCGCGGCCTGATCTGGATCGCTACCCAGGATGGTCTCAACCGCTTTGACGGTAAGCATTTCAAGGTATATAAGCACGATTCGCTGAACCCCAGCTCCATCAATGGCGATTTTGTTACCAATATCATGGAGGATAAGGAGGGCATGCTCTGGTTCAGTTGTTTCGATAAGGGCCTTTGCCGCTTCGATCCGGTCAAGGAAAAGTTCAAACAGTACAGGCACGATTCGCTGAACAAGAACTCGCTGGCGAATGGTTACGTTAACGTGGCCATGCAGGACAGCAAGGGCAGGA
>JBFLYZ010000114.1:0-5212 GCA_040756415.1 Bacteroidota bacterium | reverse complement strand
GCGCTGCTGATGCGGCGCCCCGCCCGCGGAACAGGATTCGCTTTATTTTATATTGCTCAGCTTCACCGTATACTGGTTCTCCCCGATCGTTACGGTAAGATTGTAAATACCATCCGCGCAGGCAGAAAGATCGATCTGCGATGAGATAACAGGGCCATTTCCCATATCAGCGCTGTACACTTCCCTGCCCAGCATGTCTTTCACCGATATCTTTACGTTACCTGCCGCTATATTATTTACATTCAGGTTGAACAGGCCATTGCTCGGGTTAGGATACAGGGAAACATTGGCGGCCAGCATTTCCTGGTTCATGCCTACGATATCGCTTACCGAAAATCCATCCAGGGCCATATCGCTGGTGTAATCCACACCGGTAATGCCGCGGAAACGGACCACCACCGTTTGTCCTATATACGCGTTGAGAGGAACCGTTCCTGTCAGCCAGCCTGTTCCCTGATTGCCGCTCACGGCAGGAATCACGTCATTGTTCCATACCCCACCGGCAAGCACATCCACATGCAAGGTGCCCATATCCGCACCGAACATGTGATAACGGAACGTGAACACGGGGTTCTGCGTGCCGGCCAGGCTGATGCAGGGAGTAAGCAGTTTGGCCTCATAACCGAAACAGGCTGAAGCTTCCGTGTACACATAATTACCTGTTGAAGTACCCGGTACCGCATCCAGGTCAGGACCTGTATTTGCCGAAGGCGTTGAGCCCTGCGAGGTGCGCCAGTCTATATCATCGTACGTATTGTTGGGCTCGTTCCTCAATCCGTTAGCCATGGTGCAGTTGGTAGTGCCGCAGTTGGTTGTGGTAGCGCAAAGCGTGAAGCTCTCGAAGTCTTCCGACCAGGGCAGGTTCACTGCCGTGCCGTTTACCACGGTCACACCGGTAAGGCTGGTATCGTTATACAGGTTGCCGTCATTGGTATAGGTGCTCCATGCCGTTATCGTATAGTTGCCTGGTGTTCCCAGGTTGGCTAGGGCGGTAAAGGTATAGAGGGCAGAAGCCATTGGCGCCAGCGAGCCGGTGTAGGTTTCATTTACCGGTGTTCCGTTATTGATCTTATAATGCACGGGTATGTTGGAGATGGCGGTGCTTCCGGGATTCGTCAGCAGGATGGTTACCGGTGTGCCGGACGGGTTCATGCAGGTGTTCAGCGTGCCGGATGGCTGATTGACATTGCTCACGGAGGCATCGATGGCGATGGGGCAGTTGAAGACGCCCGGAGTCTTCTGGATAGCTATCGCCCTGCGTCCTTCACAGTTCTGCGGTCCCAATGCGCGCACGCTGAACCAATAGGTGCCCGTAGAAGGCACGTTGGTTACCACAAAGCTGGTGGTGGCTGAAGTGCCGATAGAATCCATATACATATTGCCCAGCTTATAGATTTCGTAACCCGTGGCTCCCGTAACGGCATTCCAGGTGAGCAGCAGTGAATCCGGGCAGGCCCAGCTCACCTGTATGTTCTGCGGAACACCGATGATGGAAAAGTTGGCATCGCTCACATCGCTCTGCGTATTGCGTGTTACGCGCACCAGGGCCTGGCCGGTAACAACGGCAGGCGGGGTCCAGTTCACATAGCGCTGGGTGCCGGCCACGCTGGCATTGATCGTGTTCCAGGTGCTTCCGTTATTGGTCGAATATTCTACGTTGAATGTTCCGGTGTTTCCATGCGCATCCCAGCGAATGCTTTCCTGCGATCCGGGCACGAGCCCTTCTCCGCCCATGGGATAGATGACCGTTACGCTGTTATCGATAAATTCATACACGATCACGTAGTTCTGCGGGCCCTGGGGCACTACAGCGCCATTGATGGTGATGGTATAGGTGCCGGCCACCGGGTTATCGATGGTCACCTGCTCGTGGTTATCGCGGATGTTGATCCCGCGCACCGCGTTCGCGTTGAGGTTGGTCGGGTTGGGCGTGTAATCGAGTATCCATGGGTTGAAGGTAGCTGAAGTAGGATCGATCACCTGCATGTTCAGGTTATTGACCAGTGCCACGCTGGCATTTACCGCTGCCTGGTAATCGTGCCAGTACACCATGATCTTCACCTGCGAAGTGCCGGAAGGTACCGTGATCGTATGGTTGTTGGTGTTACCCTGGGAAACACTGCCGAACATAAACCGGTTCTGCTCGATGTATTTCACGCCCTTCAGCGCGTTGATGCGGCCGTAGCCGAAACGGTAATCCGGGCCGGGATTGCCCAGGTCATCGGCCGAGTTCATCATAATGGCCTTCATCAGGTCCGAGCGCGGGTTCTGGTTCCCGTTCAGGCTGCGGTAGGCCTGGTAAAGCTGTGAAAAGGTTCCCGAAACCCCCGGGCAGGACATGGAGGTGCCCGTAAGGAACTGGTAATCGTTAGGGTCCATGGTCGAATAAACGTTCGTTCCCATTCCGCAAACCTCCGGCTTGAGGCGCCCGTCATGGGCCGGACCGCGGCTGCTCGATGTGTTCAGCGCGTCAGTATAATCGAGGTTACCCACCGCGATCACGTTCTTTCCTACTTTATGTCCACCGGTAACGTTTGCCCAGCCCGCTCCCGCACCATAGCCGCAGTCAGAAGTACCGCTGTTGCCGGCCGAGAACACGTGGATGAGCGAGTTCATCTGCAGGGTCTGCATGTCCAGCTCCTGGGCAAGCGAAGTATAGCCCGCATTGCAGCCGTTACTGTACGAGGTAGACGTGATCACGATACCGTGCAGTACATAATGGTTATAGATACTGTCGAAGCCCGGGTAAGAAGGAGAAGCACCGTAAACGTAAATGGTGGCGCCCCATCCCATGCCTTTGGCGGTGGGATCGAGGTTACCCGCGGCCATGATGATGCCTCCGCAGTGATCGCCATGGTTGCCGCTGTTGGTGCTGATATAATGTACCAGTCTTCCGGTATAGTCGATATGCGGACCGATCATCCCATCGTCCTGCAGCATTACGCTTACCCCCTGCCCGTTGTATTGGCGGCCCCCGCTCCAGTCGGATGAGATGACATTGGAACGGTGCAGGCTGCGGTTGAGCAGATCCTCTTTTTCTGAAGGATTCACCGGCTCGATGCTGGCAATAAAATGGTTCCCCGCAAAGGCCAGGATCTGCTCCTGGGGCACCTTGGCAGTGATCACATTGGCGATCAGGTCCTGGTGCACCACATCATAGATCTTTTCAACCGCGAGAAGCACCTCGCTGTCATCGAGTATGGCATAATAAACTATGTTGACCAGCAATTTTCCGTCCTCAACCTTGGCTTCCCCGGGAATGCTGTTATTGGCCAGTTGCATGCTCAGCTTGAAAGTGGGTGCGATATGAAGCACCGAGCGGATGTTCCATGCAGAAAGCTGGTTAAGGTCAAAATCCTTCACGAATGCCGCTACAAAGGTGTAATTGGGAAGATAATCGAGCAGCTCCATGCCGGCCGATTTCATCTTTTCCTTTTCTTCCGTAGAAGGGATCTCACGGAATTGCACGTAGCGGAAATAGACCCCGCTGACCAGCTCAGCCTCGGTTATGGCCGGAGACTGGATATACTCCTGGAGGTTCTCTTTCGGGCTGATGGTGGCCGAATTCAGCAGGATACCGTATTTCTCCTCGGCAGCCCGTATCAGGCCGGTGGAGCAAAGCAGTAATATGACAAGCGCGGCAGTGTAGTTTTTAAGCATGGGCAGATTATTTGGTTTGACGGTACTAAAAGTAAGGCAAAAAAAGAGAAAATCAAACTTTTCGGCCGGCCTTTTCCCGCGCAATCTTAGCAAACGGCTGCCCGTTGATCTTGCTGTTCAGCCAGGAGTCGAAATCGAAGTGGCTAAGCATTTTACGCGTATGCTTGTCCTCCGCCAGCCGGCCAAGCTGCTCTTTCATGCTCACAAAGCTTTCGGTTCTCTCCTTTCCTTCGGGGCGCCTGCTCACCAGGTGGCGCAGGGCGCGGATGATCACCTTTTCGAAAGCAAAAAGCTGCTTTTTCTGGCGCAGGAACTTGGCGGTGGCCGGCAACAGGTAAATAAGGTAATCTTCATTGCCCTTGTCGTAATTGATCAGCAGGGCCAGGATGCGCGCCAGCGCCTGCAGGTCTTCGCGCGTACGTCCGAAGGGATGCTGTATGATGCGGTTCAGCCAGCGGGTAGCGCTTCCGTGATCGCCATTTCCGAAGAACAGGTAGGCCATGAAATAGCAGAAAACGATACGGTCGTGATCGCTGACCGAGCTCCGGTACCGGTCCAGGCCGCTCTCGATCTCCCTTTCCAGCCCTTTAGCCTCTTCAAAGCGTGCCGTAGCAATGTAGAAGCCGCATTTACGGGCGTTGAGCACCAGGAAAAGGCGCAGCGCTGCGTTCTCCTGCACAACGTACCCCTCTTCTTTCAATCGCTGGAGCCGGACGATTGCACGCTCGATATCATCGTGACGGCCGCCCATGTGCTCGCAGGTAATGATGTAATTGTTAACGCTCTGAATATAGCCCATCACCTCATCGCGCAGCCGCCCGGGATTGCGCTCCATAAGGGCTATACGCCTGCCCGCGTAATGCAGGCTTTTTTCCAGGTTGCCCGTGATCAGGTGGTAGGTGGTCTGCGAGCTCAGGGCGAAGAGGCGGGAGCGAAAAGAACTGTGCCGGTAATCATCGCGCATGACCGTACGCTTCATGATCCCGCTCATCCTGCGGAGCGTATCCTTATTGCTCGTAAACCCCTTGCTCTGCACAATAAGCGAGAGCTCAAGGCCGTGGAACACCGAGATGCGCTCGCTGCCGATCCGCTTCAGCAGGTCCTGCTCACCGGCATGGATGCGCTTGAGCTTTTTCCGGTCCAGCTCCGAATAGCGCATGGCGATATGAACCATTTTTTCCCATTCCAGTAGGTCGAGCAGGCGGGTGAACTTCTCGTGCCGCAAAGCCAGCTTTTTAGCCCGCCCGATCAGCTTCATGCATTGCGGGAACAGCGATTTGATATACAACAGCTCGACCTGTTTCAGCCATTCGCATAAAAGCGAATCGGCACTCTTTCCTTCATGAAACCGCGTTAAACTTTCGAGTATGCTTTTGTAGAGGTAGTTCTTTACCGCTGGCAGCCGCTGGGGAGATAACTGGCCCCTCATGCGCTTTTTCAGCGCTTCCTCATCATAGCTCTTCATGGAAGAGATGGTATCGAAAAGGCGGATGTACTCGCTCTGAAACGAGGCATGCATGCGGAAATAACGTTTTTCCTGCCTGCTGAGCGA
>JBFLYZ010000113.1:0-5527 GCA_040756415.1 Bacteroidota bacterium | reverse complement strand
AGCGAGTTCCCCATGTTTCCCAGTATGCGCGCGATATTCATCTCGTTATGGGCGGTTCCAGAGTATTTCAAAGCCTTTTCGTAATATTCGAGGGCCTTCTCAGGCTGTAACCTGCGCTGGTGGATATTACCCATTCCGTTCAGCGTGCGGCCGATGGATACGGAATCTTTCGCCAGGCTGGCCAGGTCAAGCGAGATCTCGAAATTTTTCTGCGCCAGGTCAAAATTATCCTGGTAGAAATGGATCTCTCCGATCTGCCTGTATATTTTACTGCGCAGCGAAGCGTTGTCCGCGGTACCCTGTTCCAAAACCTCCAGGGCCTGCAGCAGGTACTTTAGCTGCTCTACGTCATCGGCAGTCAAGCTTGCTATATGGTAGAGGCTGATCCCGGTTCCTTTTTTATACTGAAGCTTTTGGGAAAGGGCAAGCGCCAGCTTCGCGCAACGCATGGCACCCGTTGGATCACCTGACCGGAATTTCTCCGCCAGCTCGTTCAGCCGGTTTACTTTATTGGTATCGTTCCTGGATGTTTTAAGTACGATGAGAAGAGAATCGACCTGGTTGGATTGTGCGGCTACGTCCGTGTTGGAGCAGGCAAACAAAAGTAGCAGTACAATGGCGGAGAGGCGTATGTACATAAGTGTGTGAAAACGTTCGACAGCCTACTTATAAAATTCCAGCACGCAGCGGAATCCCAGCCAGGGCTGCGCCCCAGTGAAGGAAACGCTTTTGGAGGCATCGCAGGCCGAGGCGTAATCCTGGTAGCTGCCGCCCATGGCCACGCCTTTCTCCTGTGTCATCTCCGCCACGTTGCCGAACATATTATACAGTCCCAGCCTGTCGGGAAAATAGGAGTAAATGGTAACGATGCCTTCACCGTAAAGCCTGATGCCTTCTGCCGAGCTCTTGCAGGGCTTGTCTTCCTTTACTTTAAGCATATAACAACCCTCTGCGTTGGCCGAGTCTATTTTAGCGGTCTTGTTCTCCGGCTGGTGCGGCCCGGCATCGTTAGCCAGCTTGGTCCATTCTTCTTTGGTCATCATACGGGCTTTCACTTTGTAACCGGTCTTTTGTATATCCTTCGACTCCTGGGCCAGGCCTGTGCGCCATTCCAGGTACTGCTGGGCCTGCTCGTAGGTAATGCCTGTAACCGGCATATCCAGGATCCGTTCCAGCAGGGCCTGCCCGGTCAGCTCGTTGATCGCCTTATTGTGATCAGGGCCCTTGGCCTGCTCCTTGGTCATGGGAATATAGAATTTCTGGTAAGAGTTCTTGCCCCAGAAGGGGTACAGGCTGTAGGGCAGGGTGGACTCGGTGTAATCGAAAAGGCGCAGAAAGAGCCGAACGGCATAACGGCATTTCTCGGGCATTTTATTGGTATCGGGCAGAAGGCTGAAGTCCTCCAGCCTGTCGTCCTGACAGGAGGTGGCATAGATAAAAGCGAACCAATCGCTGATGGCCACCTCGCCCTGGTCGATCATGATCTGCGTGCCGGTAATGCCCACCGTGGCGGTGCCGGTCTTTTTCGGGAATTTAAATTGCTGGGCGGAAGCAAAAAAAGGGACAAGGGCCAGGAGAAGCAAGGTTTTTTTCATAAGCCGATTTTTGCTAAAAATATGAATTTTACATTAATGGCAGGGAAGGGGCCTGTTCCTGCGCTAAGACCGCTTTCCTGCTGATGGCGGCAACCAATCATTTGCCGGCCCGTCTTTGCTGCAAAAGCCTGCCCATGCCCGCTCCAAAACTGCTGTTCTTTGCCGCCTTCATCATGGCGCATGCAGGTTTTTCCCAGGTCATTTTTACCTCAACGCCTCCACAGGAATTTGAACGGCATGGCGATTCGGTCATCGTCAAGCGCTGGGATTCGGGGATCCCGCATCATGTCGTGACTTTGGCGGGAAAGGATTCTGCTTTTGAGCGATTCTATCACAAGAGCGGTGGGCTGGCCTCCTGCGGCTGGCAGGTGCGCTTTAAAAAAAGCCACCCTTTCGTCAAGTCGGGTAAATGGTGCACTTACCGCGAAAACGGAGAGCTTTACGAGGAGAAATTCTATTCAAAGGGAAAGCTCCGCAAAACCAATATTTTCTATAATAATGAGAGCAGCGTCAAATGGTACAGGAGGATCAGGAAGAACAAATGGGATTATCACCTGCGCAAGATCGTAGTTCGTGATTCCAGCGGGTATACAAAAAGAAAAATGATCTACCGGCCTTCTTACCTGAGAAAAGGAATGGCCTTTGCCAGCGATCTCATTGCCCCTCCGTGGTGGGGGAACAAAAGATCGGGCAGGGAAAAGATAAAAGAGGTCCATTACAACCGGGCCGGGCAAAAGACCAAAAAGATCCGCTATTTCTGCGGGTTTAAAACCATGGAGAAGCAATGGTACGACAACGGCCGGTTAAAAAGCGACCTGCGCTGCCGGAGGGGAGATGATGTGAAAAAAAAGGAATATTATGAGGGCGGAGGGAAGAAGAAGTTCGCCTGGTACGATAAGTACGGCACAGAAACAACCGTTAAAGAATGGCACGGCAATGGCCGCATGGCGAGGAAGGTGAAGCAGAGCGCTGATCAGGTGAAAAGGGAAATAACCTATGATGAGTCAGGCAGGCGCACCCGCTTTGTTAAGCGGAAGGGATATGCCGAGGTATATATAGCCTACTGGAATAACGGTAAAAAAAGAAAAAAGGAGCGCTACGGCATGCTGTTACGGCCGGATAAAGAGAAAGAATGGTACAAAAATGGCAAGAGAAAGGAAGTAACAATCTATAAGCAGCGCTGGGGCAAGACCATTATCGTGACCAGGATCTGGGATGAGAACGGCAAGAAGACGGTTATACGCAGGATAAAAAAATACGGGCCGGGGCCTAAGTTCTGAAACGATTCATTTCTCCGGACTTCCCGCTTTACCGGTTTGCTACTTTTTAATCGCAGCCTGAGCAAACATATTGGTTTATTAGGCTTAGGCAAACGCTGGGTAAGCCGCTCCATTGACTTTTAGCGCCAGAATGAAGATCGCGGGCTAAAGCCGTTCAGTGTTTCACTACCTCGAAGATATAAACCGCCACGTACTTCACGGATCCCTCCGGTTTTGTTCCTTTGATCGGCTCCCATCCTTCCCCGGCAATAATGCCTGAAACATCGTATTTCAGCACCCGGGCGGTCTTTTCGCAGCTCCTGTAGGTTTTCACCAGCCGGCCCTTCATATCATACTCGTAAAAAGTGTCGGGGCACATTGCTTCCTGCCCGCTTTGTTTGATAAGCTGTCCGCTGGCATTATATTCATAAACCGTAATGATTTCCCCGCTGCCGGGGGCGTAGCCTTCCAGGTATTCTTTTCGGGTCATTATCTTAAGCTTGCCATTGGCGTATACATAGCTTTCTTCGAGTTCCAGGGTAGTGTCGGCCTTCATGGGGCTGTAATCGCTGGCGGGCTGATAGAAAATACGCGTCTTGCTGTATGTGATCAGCCTGCCTTCTTTATCTTCCTCGTACAGGTGTACTTCCCTGGTACGGGTACCTAACACTTCAGTGTATTCCTCTGCCAGCCGGTTCTTGCTGTCGTAGGTATAGCTGGTCTTGATGCCGCTGTCACCGGTCTCCGTAAGGGAAAGCATGGTTTCGCTTTTATTGCCTTTGGCATCGTACCGGTAAACTTCTTTTCTTTTGAACTTCGGCTTTTCTCCCTTCGCCTGCTCAAAGGCCTTAAGCGCTGACAATCGTCCCTGCTCATCGTATTCGTAACTCAGTATGCTGTTATGCCCCTCAGGTCCGTAGGTAATGATCTCCTTTAAATTTCCATCGGCATCGTATGCTATTTTCTGCTTCAATACCTTGCCGGTGTCAAGCACTTCATACTTATTAATAAAGGAGATAGTATTGCTCTTCACCAGGGCCTTGTCGGTAATAATGCCTGGCTTCAGGGGCTCCTGTGCCAGAGCTGAAACAGAGAGCAAGGCCCAGAGAGGGAGAAGAAGGCCGAACTCCCGCCATCCTGTTTTAATAAGAGTACCAGGTAAAGACCCGTTTGCCGTTCTCATCATAGAGGTAGAGGTTATAGGCTTCCGTATCGGGAATGAGCAGGTTAGTGCTTATCCAGCGGTTCTGGCCGTTCTGCAATGCCGTGCTGTCGGGTATGGGATTAATGCATCCCCACAGGCAGTATGGGCCTTCGTAATCAATATACCATCCGGTAAGGACCCTGGTGGCTCCCGTGGAGTTCATAATACTAACGCTGCCGTTCTGCCCAATATTCACCGAATTGATATGCACCTTGCCGTCTGTGGGCTCATAATAGGGAAGGTCTTCTTCGGTGCAGGCAAGGAAAAGAGAGAGAAGAAAGAGCAAAATCAGGTACCTGTTCATGCGTATACCAAAGATAAACTACTTTTCTTGCTTTAACAAAAAGGATGTGGCCGCAAGCTTCGTTACATATATTGATCTTATTTCAGTTCCCGGAAAAGCTTATTTTAGCGGTATATGAGAACATATCTTTTCTTTTTTATTTTTGTCGCAAGCGGATTTGCTTTTCTTATACCTGGTAATGCACCCGGCACAGTAAAGATCGGGAAGCAGGAGTGGATGTCTAATAACCTGGATGTAACACATTTCAGGAACGGAGACCCGATCCCCCATATTACTAACGATAGCGCCTGGCAAAAGGCCAGCGATGAGGGGAAGCCCGCTTGGTGTTATTATGGGAATTCGGATTCATTGGGAAAAATATACGGCAAGTTGTACAACTGGTATGCAGTGAATGATCCCCGGGGCCTCGCCCCTAAAGGCTGGCATGTGCCTTCGGATGCTGAATATCAGGAATTGATCGGGTTTGTTGGCGGCACAAAGGATAACGGAATCAAGCTGAAGAGTACATGGGGATGGAAAGAGGAAGGACATGGTACAGGTAGCGGAACGGATATAACCGGTTTCACGGGTCTCCCTGCCGGGCAACGCACGCCCTATGGATGGTTCGCTGATCTGGGAGAGTTCGGATTCTGGTGGAGCAGTACGGTAAGTACGGAAAACCCGGAATCGGCCTATAACCTTGGCTTATTGAACCGTAACGGGAACATCATCTATGAGTGCAGCGGTAAATTCTGCGCCTATTCAGTGAGGTGTGTAAAGGACGCAAAATAAATGACTTTTGCCGTGAAACAACCTTCAGGTGCGATAGGCAATTGAATTCCCTAAGAATAATCTTTGAGACGTGCGGCATCAAAAGGGGCAAGTTGGAGCTTTTAAAGTCACTTTCAAAAGCCAATGCCAGAATAATTGGAATAGAGAGATTGCTACTGGTTCCTTAGTGTTTTTCTAAGCTTCTGAACTTTTTTTGCTTCTATATTAATAATTTCCTTAAGCAATCTATTAATGTCCGCATCCTTTGGCACTTTTCCTTTTACTCTATTGCCTGGCAAGTCGACTATGCTCATTACTAAGGTTTCGATATCTTTTAAATAGTTGACTCTTTTTATTCTGAAAATTACAAAGCTATCCCACTTCTCCTTATGTCTATTCCTGCCGTGGGAATGCA
>JBFLYZ010000112.1:0-5739 GCA_040756415.1 Bacteroidota bacterium | reverse complement strand
GACACAAAGAAAGATCCCGATGTTAAAAAGGACCCTGACATAAAGAAGGACCCGGATGTGATCGTCAAGAAAGATCCGGACGTGAAGAAAAACCCGGACCTGAAGAAAGACCCCATCATCAAAAAAGACCCCTCGCAGCCTACCGTGAAGTGGACCGATACTACCGGGGCCAACTATGCATATAATTTTACCTATAAGAAGACCAAGCTGGACACAGAGGCGGCCGATTTCAAGCAGCTCATCGACCAGATCGTAAGCGAGCTGAACACCAAAGGCTCCGTAAAGATATACATCGCCTCATGCGCTTCGACAGTGCCGGTAGGCGGATCGTACAAGAGCAACAGCGAGCTGGCCCTGGCAAGAGGCACCCAGACCGAGATCATCATACGGGCCGCGCTCAAGGCCAGGGGCGTTGACCTGAAGACCGCCAAGATCAAGTTCACCATGAACTACAAAACAGCGGGCCCGGATTACCGCAATGACTATATCGAGAACAGGAGCGAATACGAAAAGTGGCAATACGTGAAAGTATACCTTTTGCCCTACGACAAGATGATGTCGCCAAAGGGCAAATAAGCCCGGACCAGGTTAAAGTGTCGCTTACACAATCTGCATCTTATTAGTTTATTATCAGTTATTTATCTGTATTGATAATTGCGTTTAGAATTATCGATCATATTGTTTATTTTTGTTGCTTTGGTACTATAATTGCACACGGGGTTTTTGTGGTGAAAAATTACGCTATATACTTACTGGCTTTCTTCCTGCTGCTGAATCCGGGTGAGGTGTTTGCGCAGCAGCCCATGACCTACAAAGCCGACCCGGGCGAGGCCGAGAAGGCATTCAAGAACCGCAACTACACAGCGGCCCTGAAGATCTACCTGCTTCTGCTGAAGAAAGAGCCCAAGAACAAAGAATACAACCTTAAGGCCGCAGCCTGCTACGTGCTTTCCAATTCCATCAAGGCCAAGGCCATTCCTTACGTGGAGTTCCTGCTGAAGGAAGAGCCGGTCGAGCCCGAGGTGTACTATTATGCCGGCATGGCCTATCATTTTGCCAACCGCTTTGATGACGCCATCAAGATGTACACCCTCTACAAGCAGAAGAAGCCCAAGGAGGCCGATGAAATGGACCAGCGCATACAGCAATGCTATAATGGAAAAGAGCTGATCAAGAACCCGCTTACCGTTACGTTCGAGAACTTGGGCAAGGAGGTGAACACGGAGTTTCCGGATTTCTATCCCTTTGTAACGCCCGATGACCAGACCCTGGCCTTTACATCGCGCAGGAAAAGCCCGACCGCAGCCCAGCCCGAGTTCGATGGCCTCTACCCTTCCGATATCTTCATGATCACCAAAAAGCCCGATGGCAAGTGGAGCAAGCCGCAACCCATGGGCACCAACATCAACACCAAGCTGGATGAGGAGGTAACCTGCCTCACCCCCGATGGCGGCACCATGCTCTTCTATATCGACCACATCGATGTATTCGGAGATATCTGGCAGAGCAAAAAACTGAACAACAAAGGCCAGTTCCTGGCCTCCCAGCGGCTTAACGACACGGTGAATGCGGGCATTGAGACCGCGGCTTATATCTGGAAGCACCCCGAGGGGGACGAGGGCGACCTGCTCTTTTTCGCCAGCAGCCGATCGGGCAACTACGGCATGACCGATATCTATTTTTGCCGCAGGCTGCCTACCGGCAACTGGGGATTCCCGCAGAACCTGGGCAATAAGATCAATACCAAGTTCAAAGAGGATTTTCCCATCGTATCGCCCGATGGCAAAACATTGTACTTCGCCTCGCAGGGGCACTCCAGCATGGGCGGTTTCGATATTTTCAAATGCGTATGGGACGAGGAGGCCCAGGCCTGGTCATCGCCACGCAACATGGGCTATCCCATCAATACCGCTGACGACAATCTGGTGATCACCTTCATCGATGGCGGGCGCGTGGGTTACATGACGGCCATGCGGGAAGAAGGACTGGGCGATCTTGACATTTACAGGGTCACGCTCGAGGATGTAGAGGGAAAAGAGACCATCTACCGCGGCTTCATACTGGCGGGCGACAGCGGTGGCGCCAAGATCAAGGATGCCACCATCAGCGTAGAGAACAAGAAAACGAAAGAGCTGTACGGCACATATATTCCCGAAAAGAACAAAGGCTATTACGTTATGGCCCTTCCCCCGGGCAAATGGATCGTGAACATCGAGGCCGAAGGCTACATGATCCATACCGAAGAGATCGTGGTGTTCGACTACACGGGTTTTAAGCCCGAAATAGTCAAGGATTTTAAACTGAAAAAATAAATACGAGGATGAATTTGAACCTTACCCGTCCCCTGGCCTTTTTCGACCTGGAGACAACAGGAGTTAATGTGGGCAGCGACCGTATCGTGGAGATATCCATCCTCAAACTGTATCCCGACAAAAGAAAAGAGAGCAAGACCCTCCGCATCCATCCCACTATACCCATCCCGCCCGCCTCTACGGCCATACACGGCATACGCGATGAAGATGTGAAGGACTGCCCTACGTTCAAGCAGGTAGCGCACGAGATCGCGCGTTTCCTGGAGGGCTGCGACCTGGCGGGCTATAACTCCAACAAGTTCGATGTACCCATTCTCGTGGAGGAATTCCTGCGCGCGGAGGTGGATTTTGAAGTGAAGGGGCGCAGGCTGATCGATGTGCAGAACATCTTTCACCAGATGGAACCCCGCACCCTCTCTGCCGCCTATAAATTCTACTGCGAGAAGACCCTGGAGAACGCCCACAGCGCGAAGGCCGATATTACCGCCACCTACGAGATACTGGAAGCCCAGTTGATGAGATACAACGGGCATTTGCAGAACGACATGAACTACCTGCACGAGTTCACCTCCAGGACCAAGAACGTTGACCTGGCCGCCCGCATTGTGTACAACGATAAGGGCGTGGAGGTGTTCAATTTCGGCAAGCATGCGGGCAAACCGGTTGCCGAGGTGTTCGCGGCCGAACCATCGTACTACGACTGGATGATGAAAGGGGATTTTCCGCTGTACACCAAGAAAGTGATCACGGCCATACGGCTGAGGGCGAAGAGTTCGAAACTTTTTTAACGGCCGGTCGGAACGCCTGCCTGCCTGCAGGCAGGGAGCCGAAGGGGGACCTATACACCAGACTATGAAGATCATCTGCATCGGGAGAAACTACGCGGAACATGCCAAGGAAATGAAGTCGGCTATTCCCGCGGAGCCCGTATTTTTCATGAAGCCCGATACCGCGCTCATTAAGGATAACCAGCCCTTTTTCATTCCCGATTTTTCCAGGGAGCTGCACCACGAGGTGGAGATCGTGCTCAGGATCAGTAAGCCGGGCAAGCATATTGCCGAAGAGTTCGCGCATAAATACTTTGACGGGATAGGCATAGGCATCGATTTCACCGCCCGCGACCTGCAGGCCCAGTGTAAGGAAAAAGGATTACCCTGGGAAAAGGCCAAGGCCTTTGACGGCTCGGCCCCCGTGAGCGCCTTTATGCCGAAAAGCGGCTTCAGCGACCTGCGTAACCTGGATTTTCGCCTGGATATAAACGGCAAGACGGTGCAGAAAGGCAACACCAGGAACCTGCTCTTTTCATTCGATAAGCTGATCGCTTATGTTTCCACGTTCGTCACTTTGAAGACAGGCGACCTCATCTTTACCGGCACCCCCGAAGGCGTTGGACCCGTAAAGGCCGGGGATACTCTTTCCGCCTATATCGCGGACAACAAAATGCTGGAGTTTGATGTGAAGTAATTCCCCCTTTCGAAGGGGGTGGTATCCGCCAAGGCGGATAGCGGGGGGGGTGTTCTATTGAAGAATGACAACTTAACTTCCCTATCCCTTCATCATCTTCACCGTATACTTTCCGGTGGGCGTAGTGATCTTCAGGAAATACATGCCCGTTGCGAGCGTGGAGAGATTGACCGCTTTATAATTGGTTATGCTGTTCTCCTTTACCTCTCTGCTGTCTGACAGCACCATCCTTCCGGTAACATCGTACATCTCAATGACCAGGGTCTGGTTGCGGGTGGAATAAAAAGTGAATGAGAATTCTTCGTTAAAAGGATTGGGCCAGGTGTTCATCAGGTGATCGTCCTGGAAATTATCGAGGCTGCCCCCGTTCAGGATCACGTTGGCCAGGCAGAAATTGGGAATACCGTAGCCGTACAATGAATCCGGGCTGCTGAACTGCGTGGCGCTCATCTGTATGGCGTTGAAGAGCTGGCCTATGCTGAAGGTGGGATTGGCCTGCCAGAGGCATGCCACCGCCCCGCAGGTAATGGGCGAAGAAAAAGATGTCCCGTTGGCCGTTTGCGTTCCCCCGCTGGGAGCGGCCACTATGGCGTTCACTCCCTGCGCGCATACATTGGGTTTCACCCTGCCGTCCGAGCTGGGACCGCGCGAGGAAAAGGAGGCCAGTGTGCCCGTGGCATCCACCGCGCCTACGGCCAGCACGCTGTCGGCATCGGCAGGAGCGCCAATATAGAACCAGGACGAGCTGCCCGAATTGCCCGCGCTGCATACCGGGAACATGCCCACGGCTGCCGCGTAATCCTGGCAGATGGAAATGCGGCAGGTATTGCCGTCCATATCGTTGTAGGTATGGTTCATGCCCGCATCGTCAAAGGTCGTGTAACCTAAAGAAGTGTTGATGATATCCGCGCCCACGCTGTCGGCAAACTCGGCCGCGGCCACCCAGTTATCTTCTTCCACGAGATATTCGGTGCCGGCATCCTCCGTTCGGAAGAGCCAGTATTTGGCTTTGGGCGCTGTACCTACCAATTGCCCGTCAAGATAACCGCCCATGCAGGAGAGCACCATTTCACCGTGTGCGTTATCCTCGTACACGCTGGCATTGCCCGCCACAAAATCCCAGGTGCCCAGTATCTGCCCGTTGGTGCGCAGGCTGTCGAAGGCCGGCAGTATGTCTACCTGGTAAAAGCCCGCGTCCAGCACGGCTATCACCATGCCCTCGCCATGATAGCCCATGTTATGCATGCAATCACCGCCTATCATGTTGATCTGGTTGAAGGAGGGGCCGTAGTTATAGGCCAGGGGCTGCAGGATAAATCCGCCCTGGGGGCTGGATTTATTGGCATCCAGGCTTTCGTAGAACTCCTCGAAGGAATCATCAGGCTGGTAATAACGCATCACGGCCTGTACCGAGCTGACAAAGGGCAGCGCGGCAATGGCATTAAGGGCGTTGGTATCGGTGGTTTGAATGCTCATGGCGTTGAACCAGCGGGAGGTGTAACGTAAGTTGACCGCCCCGGTAGCCAGCACCTGCTGTACGTAGGAAGGATTGACCGGCAGGTCTCTCTGGGTAACGGGTATGCCCTGGTTCTGCCTGCGTTGAATGGAGCGCGAACTGAGAAAAGCCGAAGGGTTGCCGGTGCTGTAAGGCGTGCCGTTTTTATCCGTGAACTCTACCCAGTACTTGTCATAAGCCAGGGCCGTATCGTAAAGGCAGAAGAGGAAAAGGAGGAGTACTAATCTTTTCATAGGTGGTGATTGTATATCAAAAGTAAGGAAAAGAATGAAATTCTAAGAGCAATGACTATTTAGTCGATTTTCTCAGATTTTGATTTATTTCTTTCAGATTTTTGCTGTGCTTCCTTTTTAAGAAAAAATAAAACAATTGCTCCAACAATGATACCAGTTGCTAACGCCACGCCAATTGATGACCAGATACTCCAATCGAAATAAAAGTATAGAA
>JBFLYZ010000111.1:0-5742 GCA_040756415.1 Bacteroidota bacterium | reverse complement strand
GCCCGGTCGTAATAGTAAAGCGTGTAATGGTGATACTTTAAGTTGTAGCTCAGCCGGAAGGTGTCCCTGATGCTATCGGCACTGGCGCAGGTGACTATATACTTTGCTTTAAAATCATCTAATTGCTGCTGGATGTAATTGGCTACCTGCAGCTGTATGGCATTATAGATGGCCAGCGCGCTCATACTGTCGCAGCTTAGCACATTATAGTACGTGTTGATCGAGTCTGGCCTTGTGGGCGGCTGCACCCACTTAAAACACAGCGTGTCGTGCGTGCATTTTTCGCGGCCCTTGATCACCCAGTAGTCGGCCGTGGCCAGGGTATTGTCGTAATTAATGCGTTTTTTGTTGCCGTTGGTGGCGCTGGTGCTGGAATCAGAGTAGCTGTAGCCCGCCATCCAAAAATCGTAGTTATTGTCCACGTCTATGGATGTAAAGTAATCCGCCTCGCTGCCGCCCAGGCTGCGGTCCCACTTTTTGTTGCCCGAAGAGTCTATCCGCACCACCCAGTAGTCGTAGCTGCTGTTATAGAGGCTGTCTACCTTGTTGCCGGTGTTTTTCGCGGACTTGGAGCTGCCCCCTACAACGAAGCCCATTTTTTTGGTTTCCTTGATGTCTACGTAACGGTCGGTATTGGGACCCTCGGTATCCGTACCGCCATAGATCTTATCCCATACCTTGTTGCCGTTCTTGTCAATGCGTATCACCCAGTAATCGTAAGAGCCGCTGTAGGCGCTCTGGCTCTTTCCTTTATATGTGCCCGCATCCGCGCTTCCGCCATCGGCCAAACTGCTGGAGTTAGATACCCCGGCCAGTATAAACCCGCTGTCGCTTACGTATTTGATGGGCTCCATGCTGTACAGGTAATCGCTGGAAGTGCCCCCGTAGGTGGTCTGCCAGAGGCTTTTGCCGGCCGTATCGGTCTTGATGACCCAGTAGTCAATACCCCCGGCCTGGCCGCTGGTCTTGTTGCCGCTGGTGCCCGATCCCATGGCGCTGGCGCTGTGGCCGGCCAAAATGTATTTTTTATCGGGAGTTTCGCGAACGCTGTAAAGTTTGTCGTCACTGGTGCCTCCATAAGTGCGGTCCCATATCTTGGTTCCCTTATGGTTAAGCTTGACCAGCCAATAGTCGTAGCTGGGCGGATCCCAATAACAGGTGTCGGTTTTGGTGCCGGTGTTTCGCGCGGAGTTGGAAAAGCCTCCCAGCAGGTATTTTCCGTCCGAGGTTTCGGTTACGCTCTGGAGCATGTCCGTGCTGGTGCCCCCGTACGTTTTGTTCCATTCTATGTTGCCCACCGCATCTATCTTTACCACCCAGTAGTCAAAGGTGTTGCTCTCGCTGTTATCGCTCTTATCCCCGCTGATGTTGGATTTGGAAGAGCCGCCTATGATAAAGCCTTCGTCCGCGGTCTGGAAGATGGTTCGTAACGAGTCGGTGACCGAGCCCCCGAAGCGCAGGTCCCACTCTTTGACCCCCGACTGGTTGACTTTGATGAGCCAGTAATCCTTTGTTCCCTTGCCGGGATAACTGATGTCCAGCGTGGTGTCGGTATCTATGGTCCAGCCGGCCAGAAGATAACCCCCGCAGCCTTTTTTCACTTCCACTATATCCCACAAATGGTCGTCTTTGGTGGCCCCAAAGTGCTTTTCCCATATGGTCATCAGGGTATCATTGGTGCTGGCCGGTGGCGGAACGCTGGTCCAGCCCCCGCTGCAGCTGGGCCGCTTTAAGTCAAAGGTCCAGGTCATGGCCTTTTTCATGGCCTCGATCTGCGCCTTGGTACCCACGCTGTCTACATGGCTGCCCGTTTTATATACGGTGAGCTCGCAGCTTTTTTTGCATTCATCCACCAGGCTGCGGGCCGCGCACTCGATCTCGGCCATGGTGCGGTAGTAGGCCGCGCCCGGCTGGCCGCTGAGCAGATCGGTGCTGAAGCCGTATACCTGCCCCCAGGTGGTGTCGCGTTTGAGCTTATAGACATCGCCTTCCACATATATCGAGTCGTTATGGTACATGAGGATGAGCTTTTCTATAAAGCTCTGGTAACGGCCCTCGCACGTGCCATAGCACCCGCACTGGGCATCGGCAAGGCCCGTATAAGGGGTTTGCTTGCTGGGCTTTTTATAATTTTCTACACAATCTCTGTAATTCTTGTACTTCTGGTTTTGCGGATAACCCCTTACGCTGTCCTGCGCCCAGGGCTCAGTGCCATACTGCACTTTGAGCGCGCTGTCGCAATCCGGTTTATCGCCCTTGGCATAATAGAAGTAGGCATAGGGCTGGTATTTCCATTTGGCGCTGTCGTTGGCTACCTTGGCATAGCCCTTGTATTTGGTGCCCGTGCAGTTTAAAAATTCCCGCAGCAGGTTCAGGTCATAGGTGCCCAGCGTGTCCGAGAGGGTATCGAGCGTGGCGTAGTTCTGCACCAGCTGGTCCCAGCATTTCCACAAACTCTGGCAGTCGTAGCCATTCCACCCGTTCTGCGCCACCATGCTGTCGATGACCTTATTAAATTCCCCCGGACGGTAGCCGATTTTCCCTGCCGAGAGGTTGTTGGGAAAATATTTCAGATAACCCCCGCTGGTGCCCACATAGTGCGTACCGGCCCATACCTTGTTGAAGTGGGCCTCGAAGTTGGGTGTGCTGTCACTGCAGTCATAGCTGGGGCACACCAGGATAGGGATGCTGATCGTGGCGCAGCCTATATTGAAGGATTTGGACGAATCGGCAAAGACCGAGTCGGGATTGCTTACGTTGGTATTGATGTTCAGGCAGGAGGCTCCGTACAGGCCTGTAAGGTTGGAGGTCTTTAAGTTATTATACACGCAGGCCAGCTTAGCGTCTGCCGTATCCTGAAGCTGCTTTTTTAAGTTCTTCAGGTGATCGTCCAGGTAATAGACCGCGTTGGTGCTGTCGGTAGCGGCTGTTTTTATGCTGTTGGCAAAAATGCGCTTTTCTATCATGTATGACCCCGCGGCCAGGTTCATGCTGAAGGTGGTGTCCCACTTTGGCTTTGGCGTGGTGCATATATTGGCCGGGATGGTCTTGGTGATCCGCGTGGTGCTGGCATCGCTTTTTATTAAAAACTCTATCGCATAATCGCAGTTGCGGCAGTAGTTCATGCACAGGTGCTTGATGTCCTTGGCTGTTATCTTATACGTGAAGGTGACCGTGGTAGGCGTAGCCAGCACCAGGGGCTTGCTGCTGACTATGCCGTACTGCCCGTAAGGCGTGCTGCCTTTTATGGTATCGCTTACCGAGAACTGCGCGGTGTACTGGCCGGGCAGGGTGTCAAGCAAAGTGCTGTCGACCACGGCCAGGCAGGTGGCGATCACCTGCCCTTCTTTGCTCATGTAGCTGACCGAGGCGATGTAGTTGGCATCTACGTTCACTACCTTATGCACCCCATCCGCGTCAGGGGCTTCATCGCCAAAAATCCTGATCAACTCCTGGTCCGATACGCCCCCGTAAAAAGTTTTCGTAGTATGGCTGTCGGTGGTCTTGATCCGGTGTGTGCCTCCGGGTCCGCCCTGTTCTTTTACCCTGCCTGTGGCGTCTTTTTCATAAAGCGATCTTGCATAGGGATAACCTTCGGAGTTGGGCACGTAAACATCCGTATTGCTGTTGGAGTAATAGGTATAAATAAGCCCCCCATCGGCCGCGGTGGGGTTGTTGTAGTTGGCATCATCATCAAAGTTGGAAGCGGTGTAAATATTGCTACCGACTTTTAGCATCTGTTTTCTATACTTGATGCTGTCGCTCTCGTAAGGCGCGCTTAAGGTATTGAGGGCCGCCCTGCCCGTCCAGTCGTAGATGGTCTGGTTCAAAAGCACCACATGCTGGCTGGGCAGGTAGGCCTGGTTCTGCTTGACCATCTGCAGACCATTGGCATAGGTCATTTTCTCGCTGATACGCACCTTAGGCGAAGCCGGATCGCCCTCGCTAAAAGTGCGGCTGTAGATCCAGTTCAAGGTGTCATCGAACTGGGTGTAGAAGAATTTATCTGCCGTGGTGGCCGTGCTGGTGATGGTGTGCGTGCTGCCATCGGCATAGGTGCTCTCGCTCCAGCTTCCCCAGTTGCGCGAGTCGGCTATACCTCCCTCATAATAAGTGCCTATGGGCCGCACCCTCCATATGTAATAGCCCGTGCCTTCTACCAGGTTAAGCGTTAGCGTGGTATCCGAGCTGCCGGTCTCTACCGTCAAAGCCTGGTCCCAGTCTACCGTGGCCGTAATGCTGGTCTCGGTGCCTGAATACGCGCTGTTGGTGTTGTACAAACGCAGTACCTGAACCTGGTAGTTGGGGATCTGGCGGCAGCCCCCGCTTACGATCTTCTTCCACTTGAACACCACCGGGCTGACCAGGCTGCTTATCGTAGCGTTATCTATGTTGACACCCGCTACATCTACCCCGAACTCTTCCTCGTAGTAAACAGCCACCTGAAGGCTGTCTCCTCTTGTGCCCGAGGGAATGGTCGTGGACACGACCTTGACCACAAAACGGTCGATGATGCCGTGATCGCTGGTAAAATCCCTTAAAAAAAGTTCCTCGGGCTTGCCCTGGTTCACATTAAGGCTTACCCAGTAGATATCATACAAGCTGCTATTGCCCCAATACGTGCTGTAGGCGCTGATCTTTAAATTTACCTGGCCCGTGAAGGGTAAACTGCCCAGGGTATAGGTTTCTCCCATATACAAGTACGCCTTGAGCTCAGCCTTTTTGATGACGCTATTAGCGCAAGTGTGCGAAGGCGTAACGCTATCCCTCACATACAGCGCGCTGTCGGCAGGGGGGGCTGCCAACTGGACCTTGCTGTAATGCAGGCTGTCGCGCTTGGA
Organism: Bacteroidota bacterium; assembly: GCA_040756415.1. Classification (GTDB taxonomy): domain Bacteria; phylum Bacteroidota; class Bacteroidia; order JADZBD01; family JADZBD01; genus JBFLYZ01. The sequence continues at coordinate 901 of JBFLYZ010000111.1, read as the reverse complement.
TGGGGACCAGCCGTAGGAAGGAATACTAACCAGGATCAACATTGCGGTGCAAGCCAGATAAACCCAAGCCCGAAAGACATTCATTGCAAAGTCTTTTAAATGGTTTACAATAAACTCCAGCTTACGGGCGGCAGGCCGGGAATTAACAGGCGGAAAACCTTATTCGGGCGGGAGAATTCTGAAATCCTTCGGGCGGAAGGAGCTTTAATAAAACCTATATAATTCCTAAAATAACTCTATATTATTAAAACTATTTCTCAAATCGATCATTATCAAACAAAGAATACTTATTGAATAATTACAGACGCACAAATATTAGAAGTATCTAGTTCGTTATGAAAATCACTTTGAACAATATAATCACTGTAAAATATTCCTTCTTTATATTTGTTAAAACTAATTGTATCTTTATTAACAATAAGAGAGTCTATTTCTCCAAAAATCTCGCAACCATTTACTAACTTACCAAATTTAACAATTGGATTAATAAGAAGTTCTCTTTTGTAAAAAATAACGTTATTGTTCTCTATCTTAAAAAAGGGAAATGGGGAAATAACCTCTCCTTTAAAATTGAAATCTCCAAAACAGAATGTCTCTCCCTTATAAATCTGAAGAACTGTCTTAATTCTCCCATTATCATAATACTCTTCACAATTACCATGTGGCTTATTGTTTAAATAGTACCCGCTATAGATTAGTTTCCTCTTTTCATTATAAATAAAATTAGGTCCATTGAAAGAGTCATTGTCATAAAAAGCCGTCTCCTGAATTTTGCCATTTTTATGAAAAAACTCAACCAAGCCTTTCCTTTTACCATTAATAATTTTGTACACGCATCGTACTTTCTCTGTACTATCATAATATTCTTGAACCGTAATAACATCTCCACATATTCTTTCCT
>JBFLYZ010000110.1:0-5964 GCA_040756415.1 Bacteroidota bacterium | reverse complement strand
ACAGGGCTGGTCGACCAGGTGACTGCCAACGACAAGGTCAGCTTTGAAATAACCGAAGGTAAAAAAGGTCCTAATGCTGTTAATGTTAAAAAAGTAGCGTAAACCGTACCTTTTTAAGAGATGAAAGTCCCTCGCCTAAGGCGGGGGACTTTTGTTTTATCCTGGCATGTAAAAACGGCAAGGTGCGAAAGGTTACCTGCCTCTAACCGGGCCGCAGCCTCAGAATTTCTTCTCGTTGGCCAGCTCCCCCTTGGAGTAGAATTGCTCCAGGACCAGCTTGCCGCTCTCGTCATAGATCAGCCACTTGCCTTCTTTCTGGTAATCGCCCGCCCCGGGCTTGTACACCATCTGGCCTATCTCCTTCGGGTTGCCGTTATCGTGGTACTCCTTGCTTGCGTAGAGCTTCTTTTTGGGGTCGATCAGCTCCAGCAGCGACTGCGGGGAGCCATCGGGGTAAAAGAACTTGCGTATGATGTACTGCCCGTCCTTATTGTATTCCTCCTGGAACTCCATCTGCCCGTTCTCGTAATAATCCGTTTCTTTCATGGCCACCCCGTTCAGGTACTCGATCTCGGCATGCGGGTTGCCGTTGGGCCAGTAGATCTTCATGCTGGCCTTGTTGAACTCGCTTTTGAAAGTGCGCTCCACCTTGCCGTCAGGGAAGTAATTGGTATATACCTTCAGGTGGCCCTCCACGTAATAGCCCTTATGGCACACCTGGCCGTTCTCGTAATAATCCTCATACCAGCCGCTGGCCGAATAGCCCTTTTTGTCGTAGCGCACCGAGTCGCCTCCCAGGTAGAAGTTCAGCTTTTCATACCGGGTAATGCCATAGGTGGAGTCGTAGGGAAGTGACTTATACGTATCGCCTTTCTTAACCTGTGCGAGTACAGGCGAAATAAAAAAGGCAGCGACTATGACCGATGGTATCCTCACACGGCAAAGGTACAAAAATCAATGTATGCCTTTGGCCACCAGGTAGCGCTCGGCCTCCAGGGCAGCCATGCACCCCGTTCCGGCAGCGGTAACGGCCTGCCGGTACACCTTATCCTGCAGGTCGCCACAGGCGAAAACGCCCTCTACATTGGTTTGCGTAGTTCCGGGCTTCGTCTTCACGTAGCCCATCTCATCGGTGTGGATGAAATCCTTGAATATGTCCGAATTGGGCTTGTGGCCTATGGCCACAAAAAAGCCGTAAATGGGTATCTCGAACTTCTCTTTGGTCTTGTTATTGTAAACGCGTACTCCCTCCACTGCGTTTTCGCCCAGCACCTCATCGGTCTCGCAGTTCCAGTACACCTTGATGTTCTTGGTCCTGAGCACCCGCTCCTGCATGATCTTCGAGGCGCGCATTTTATCCTTGCGAACCAGCATATGAACGGTAGAGCAGAGGTTGGACAGGTAAAGGGCCTCTTCGCAGGCCGTATCGCCTGCGCCCACAATGGCCACTTCCTTGCCCTTGTAGAAAAAGCCATCGCACACCGCGCAGGCCGAAACGCCCGAGCCGTTGAGCCGTTTTTCGGAAGGCAGTCCCAGGTATTTGGCTTCCGCCCCCGTGGAAAGAATAACGGTATGCGCTTCGATCAGTACCATATCGTCAATCCATACTTTATGGACGGGGCCGCTGAAATCCACTTTCGTGGCCAGCCCGAAACGTATGCTGGTGCCGAAACGCTCGGCCTGCCTCCTGAAATCTTCCATCATTTCGGGTCCCAGCACGCCTTTGGGATAGCCGGGGTAGTTTTCGACCTCGGTGGTGTTCATGAGCTGGCCGCCCTGCAGCAGGCCGGTATACAGTACAGGTTTAAGGTTGGCGCGTGAGGCATAAATGGCAGCCGTGTAGCCGGCAGGTCCGCTGCCGATGATCAGGCAATTCACTCGTTCGATTGGTTCTGGCATAAAATCAATATTAAGGATTTAAAATTACTGTATCTAAAGCTGCTCCATACCCGCAAAAAACCCCCAGGCCGTACTCCTCGGGAAAGATATTCGATTTGATCGTGGAGGGGGAAGCAAAGGGGTTGCCGTTACTGAACAGCTCCGTTTCAAAGCTGCGGTAGAACTCAAAGGCGGCATTGTCGATCGAGCAGAACTTAACTACCACCGTATCGCCCTTCTTAAAGAACCCGCGTTCCGCGTTATTGTCATCCTCAGCCGTGGAGTTAGGCAATGATCCCCGGTTGTACGCGAACTCGAAGCTCTGCCCGTCAATGAACTTGTCATCGAACACTGAGCCCAGGGGGGCGATGAAGTCAGCGTCTTTTCCTATCCGCTTGGCCATCCAGCGGTAGGCATTACCCAGGCCGGGAGGGTCGCTCAGATTGGTCCATATGAAACCCAGGGAGTCGTTCTCCTCGGGCACATACAGCTCGAACCAGAGCGTATCGAGGTAGACAGGCTGGGGGATGGTGGTGGTGGCGGTTACCGTTTTTCCCAGTGCGGTGATGGTGATGGTATAGCTTCTGCCGGCCACTCCCACCATGTTATCGGCACGGTAGTAATAACCCAGGCTGGGGATCACCTCGGTAAGCGTATCGGTGGTAAAGCCATCGGTGATGATGACCAGGGCATCCTGGATCAGGTATTGCTGGTAGGCATTCAGGTCGGTGGGGGCGAAGTAAGGCGCGTTCTTCGACAGGTAAACGTAAGGATTCTGTCCCGGCTCGATGTGGCCTTCCACCACGATCTTTTCGCCCGGCTGCGGCAGATCGTCAATGCTGATCTCTTTTTCGCATGAAATTAAAAATGCGAAAACAAACACCAGGAATAAAACGATCCTGTTATTCATGAATAATCCTTTCATATTTCGCATTTCATACTTCATATTTAGAACTTAAAGTTCCACGTCACCGATGGCAGCACGGGGAAGAGCGAAACCTGGTATGCCTTCACGCTCATGCTTCCGGTGCTGAAATCGCCTTCCGTGTCAAAATAAATATAATAGGGGTTCATGCGGTTGTACACATTGAACACGCTGAAGTTCCAGCTCGATTCATAGTTGCGCGCCCAGCGTTTGGGCACTTCAACGGTGGAGGGGTCCTTGCCCTGCTTTGCGTATTTCTCTTCCAGCCTTTTCTTTCTGCGTGCCAGCTTTTTGGATCGGTCGGGCGTGTAGGTGGCCGACAGGTCCATGCGGTGATAGGCGGCCAGGCGGTAGGAGTTGCGCTCCCCGTATTCGTTCACGATCCAGCCTTCCATCATGTATCGGCCTATGGGAAGGGTGGCGGCATTGCCGGTAGCGTAAATGAAAATAGCGGAGAAAGACCACTTCTCGCTCAGGTCGTAGGTCAGCACCACCGAAACATCGTGCCTGCGGTCGTACTTGGCCGGGAAGACCTCGCCTTTGTTCAGGTCTTTGAACTGGCGCTCGGTCCAGGCCAGGGTGTAGCCTACCCATCCGTTGAGCTTGCCGTAGCTCTTCTTCACGAAGAACTCGGCCCCGTAGCTCCAGCCTTTACCGAAAGTGAAGCTGTAATCGGGATTGTCCTTAACCCCGTCTTCGGGCTGAGCGCCTTCTTTGTATTCGATCAGGTTGCGCATGTCCTTATAATAAACCTCTACCGAGGTCTCGTACATTCCCTCTTTGAAATTACGGAAGTAGCCAAGCGCGTACTGGGTGCTGAACTGGGGCTTTACAATGGAGGTACTGGGAAACCACACATCGGTAGGCAGGGATACCGCGCTGATGGAGGCCAGGTGTATGTACTGGAAGTTCTGCGTGTAAGCGCCCTTGATGGAAGAATTCTCATCCAGGGTGTACCGGAAGGAGAAGCGGGGCTCGAGGCCGTCATAATCGCTGATGCGGTCGCCTTTCTTATACACGATAGTATCGGTGATGTTGCCGAAATTATCCTTGACATAGCGGTCGAAAGGCCCTACATGCATGAAGTAAGAATAGCGCAGCCCCAGGTTCACAGCGAACAGGTCGGTGATCTTGTAATCATCGTTGATGTAAACGGCCGCATCGTGAGCGTACAGCTTCACGATCTCGCCCAGGTCGAACTCCACATCGCCCGATCGGGCGCTGGCCCCGGAAGGGGTAAAGGTGTGGTAGATGTAGTTGACCCCGAACTTGATGTTGTGCTTCAGGTTGGGGAAATAGCTGAAATCCACCTTGCCGTTCCAGTCGCGTATGCCGGAGAAGAGCTTGAACTCGAACTGGTCCTGCACGGCCCCGAACTCGAACTTATAGTCGCTGAAGATGGCCGAGGTGTTCACGAACAGCTTGTCGTTGAAAAGGTGGTTCCAGCGCAGGCAGCCGGTGGCATTGCCCCAGATGACGAAGGATTTGAACTCGGTGCGGTTGCTGCGGAAGTCGAACACGTCACGCCCGAAATAGCCGCTCAGGAACAACCTGTCCTTGTCCGACAGGCGGTAGTTCAGTTTGGTATTCAGGTCATAGAAATAGTACCCCGATCCTTTGGCCGGCTTCGAGTCGGGAATAAAGGGTTTGACCAGCACATCGATATAGGTTCTGCGTGCCGAAACGATAAAAGAGCTGGTGTCTTTTTTGATAGGGCCCTGTATGGTCAGGCGGGAGGAGATGAGCCCTATTCCGCCTTCCACCTCGTACTTCTGGTTATTGCCCTCCTTCATGTTGATATCCAGCACGGAGGAAAGCCGCCCGCCATACTGTGCGGGCATGCCGCCTTTGATCAGGTTCACGTTCTTCACCGCATCGGCATTGAAGACCGAGAAGAAGCCGAAGAGGTGAGAGGCGTTGTACACTACGGCCTCATCGAGCAGGATAAGGTTCTGGTCAGGGCCGCCCCCCCGCACGTAGAAGCCGGAGTTGCCTTCCCCGGCCGACTGCACGCCAGGGATGAGCTGTATGGTTTTGAGTATATCCACCTCGCCCATAAACGCGGGCAGCTTTTTGATGCGGTCCACCTCAATGCTGAAGGTGCCCATCTGGGTGCTTTCTACGTTCTTATCAGGGCTGTCGGCCTTCACTTCTATCTCCTGGGTGGTGGCGGCCGCCTCTTTCATCGACACATTGATGCGCAAGTCTTTATCCAGCTTAATGGCCTGGGTAAAATCCTCGTAGCCGATAAAAGAGATCACCAGGGTATAGTCGCCCTTTTCGAGGGTGAGGGAGTAAAAGCCGTACTGGTTGGTGGTGGTGCCTTTTTTGTTCTCTTTGATGTATACATTGGCCCCCAGTAGGAACTCCCCGGTGGATTCTTCTTTCACATAGCCGCTTATGGTGAATTTCTCGCTGCTGTTTTGGGCGAACACTTGGCTGAAAAACAGGCAAATAAGCAGAGCTAATGTAAAGCGGGAAGCCATTTTATTCAGAGAGGCACAAAACTAATGAAACAATATAAATGACAGGGTGAAAGTTTTCAGAGTTTTTCCGCAAAATTAGCGTTCGGCCCTTGCTGTATAAATTTTGTTAAATTTGCCGCCTTATCTGCCGCAGTATGGTCCTTTTCCGGGACTGAAAACGGTTCTTTGCAGGCAGTTTAAGTTGTTGGGGGAGAAGTTCTCCACGCATGCAAGCAGGCGCAGGGTCAACTGCATTCCGGCATAGGTCGGGGTGGTTTCCTTGAGGCATCATTCCGAGCTATCGCTCGGGGTGTAGCGCAGCCCGGTAGCGCACTTGCATGGGGTGCAAGTGGTCGCTGGTTCGAATCCAGTCACCCCGACAAAACAAAAGCCCTGTCCGCCTTAGGCGGATGGGGCTTTTTGATTTTGCAGCGTTGAAAGCGGAGCTTTCATAAGCGGAGAAATCAAAAAGACCATAGGACGCGGAGCGTCCGAAAGGGCTTTGTTTTAGGCCGCCCCTTCGGATCATCCCGCTTTAGCGGGATAATCCAGTCTGACAGATAATCCAGGCTTTCATAAGCGGAGAAATCAAAAAGACCATAGGACGCGGAGCGTCCGAAAGGGCTTTGTTTTAGGCCGCCCCTTCGGATCATCCCGCTTTAGCGGGATAATCCAGTCTGACAGATAATCCAGGCT
>JBFLYZ010000109.1:0-6728 GCA_040756415.1 Bacteroidota bacterium | reverse complement strand
GTAATTTACTGTATATCAGATGGATAATTTTACTTGGTGAGAGCTTCTTTTTCTTGGCGGGGTCCGGCAAATTTCATTAATTTGTGCGTGTTGATATCATTTTACAAAATCGGCAATTTATTTACACATATGTGTAATTTGTTTTACATTTGTGTCTACAAATATTGTCACCTGCCGTTAAGCAGGACGTATTCCGTTCTTTCAGGCAGGGAATCACGATCAACCCGGAATGGGAAAGGAAAAATTAACCGTTTACAGCAGCGGGAAATACATCCGCGTATTCGCCCGCGACATATCCCTGTGCTACGCCATGGATAACAAGACCATTATCTATGTGGTGGACGGCAATAAGTATTTATACAACAAGCCGCTGGGACAAACCTACCGGGAGCTGGATAACGGAAAGTTCAAGCGCATTCACCATTGCTGCTTTATAAACGATGACCATGTGCTGGAGATTATCCCTTACAAGCCCCGCGAGTACATGCTGGCGCCCGGCCTGCACGTAAGGGGATCCAAGCGCATGGACAAGAATTTTGATAAATGACCACTTATGCGGCCGAAACACCCACTTATTAGAAAATAAGCCCAGTTACGACCTGGCTGTTGATACCGGTACCAGCGCGCTCTACCTTTCGCACGAAATTCAAAAAAAGGAGGTGCGCGCCAATATCCCTCATACATCCGGGGCTCCCGGCCGCAAGGCGGCAGGCAGCAGCCAGCAGAACCGGCTAGGTAGGTTCAAAATTAACAGACAAAAACACTGACATGACCAAATTCATCACTTTATCACTCGTTGCGGCTTCGTGCGGGCTCGCAGCGATAGCTTTTGTTTCCTGCCAGAAAGAAGCGGTGCCCCAGCAGGCTTCGCTTCCCGGAAACAGTACAGTAGGCTATACCGATCCCAAAGGGCCGAAGGCCTTAGCCACGCTTACGACCCAGTACGAGTTTATACTTAACAGGAACGTGATCAACGAGTGGCATTGCCCTGAACCCAAGGATAACTGCACCAAGGTAGGCGGAGCAGCGCTGTCAACGTACCAGGCCGGGCTCGATGAGGCTATTGCCCAGGGACGCGTGCAGGCTTATTTCAATGGCTCCCAATGGCCCAACATGTTTGGTTTCCTGGATGGCGCGGATACAGCCTACCCCGGCATTCTTACCGGTTTGCAGAATGGCACGTACACCCTGTCGAAAAAAACCAATCCGGGAACCACGGATCTCTTTTATATAGTGCATGATCCGGCTAATGACAGCGACAATCCCGCAAATTGCATTGAAGCGTTCCAGTTTTTACCTGAATAGACAAGAGAACAGGGGATCACCGGTCCCCTGTTTATACAATATGAACACCATAGCGATAAAACTTTTCACCCTTACTGCCGTACTACAGATGAGCTTATGCCCCCAGGATAAGGAACGGTTGCGCTTTAGCAGGGACATTGCCGTAACGCTGAGCACTTCCAAGTACGATCCTTCCAGCCTGGGTTACATACAACGCGGCAACACGGGATTTCTTCACTACTTCAACACAGCCGATACGACCATCGACCTGCTGAACCTGGCTTCGGGCGCCACCGAAAAGATCCCTTTAAGTAAGATGGATTCATTGCACCCGGCAACCATGAACTTCTTCTATTGCTACCTGAACCCCGACTCTATTTTCTGCCTTTTCAAGAAATCCAAAACGATATGCCTTATAGACGAAAGCGGTGAAGTGAAGTGCGCCTGGCGGGTAAAGCAGGAACTGCCGGGCGGCATCAGCAATTATGCCCTGGCCGCTTATTGGACCATGCCGATGAAATATCACTCCGGCAAGCTTTACCTGATGGCCATCCGCACCGATATCGTGATCAACAACCTGCCCGACATACGGAAATACTTTGAAACACCTCAGTCGCTTACCCTTGACATTTCGGGCGAAGAGGCCGGCATAGTGAGCCTTACGGGCGATTGGCCCGGCCTGTATAGGAGCGACCGGGTATACCAGGATGTGCATGCACAGCGATGCGTGAACAAAAACGGAGAAATGCTCTTCGCCTTCGCGGTGGATGACCAGGTGTACCTGTACAGCGGCAAACAAACGCAAACGGCAAATGCCAAAAGCAGCAGCTTCGTTATGCCCCCGGCCTTTCCTCTGGACAGCGCGTATAACTTCAATTACATCGATAAATACCTCATCGAAAGCTGCAGGTACCGTAGCATCATTTACGATCCTTATCGCGACCTTTATTACCGGATAGCCGAAAAAGGCATCCCCTATGAGAGTCCGGACGGAATGACCGTAAGGCAGCAGGATGATAAACCCTTCTCGATCCTGGTGCTCGATAAAGATCTTAACCTGCTCAGGGAGCAGCCCTTTGACCCGGCAGAATACCTGGTGCATTACATCATCCCCATTCCCGAAGGCCTGCTCGTTTCCAAGCGGATCCGGAAGAAACACGAAAAAAACGAATTGCTGTTCTCCCTGTTCGATCTCTCCGAATGAAATACCTTCTGCCCCTCATACTGGCCTGCTATATGGCCTGCACCGGTAGCGCGCCCAGCAACAAGCAGACCGATATATTTTCCAATTACCTGGGAACCGAGTTCGGCCTTTCCATACCCGCTGACATGCATCATTACATCCTGATCCCCAAAATGACCTGCAAGGGATGCGTTAACGGCAAGCTGCAGGACGAGCTGCCCTTTTTGCAGGAAGAGGTCCGGGCCGGCAGGCTCACCCTTATCACTTCCAACCTGCAGGTGCTGGACGAACCCTTGAAACAGAAACTCGGCTTTCTCACCGATACGCAAGGCCGCCTCGACCGCCTGAACCTCCGCATCAGGAATATGGCCGTTGTGCGGACCAAGGACCACCGCGTCAGCTCGATCACCTCGGTGCAGACCGATGATACCACGCGGTTAAGCTTACTGATAAAATAGGTTTATTTCTTAAAGAAATTGTTCTCAGCCAGGTCCTTGATGAGGTAGCGCTTACCCTGGTAGATGGCGGTAACAAACGCATCGGAAACGCCCGCTTCCACTATTTTATCCTTGTATGCATAAGCATCATTGAGCGTTTTGAACTCGCCCATGGTAAAGCGGGTAACGTTATCGTCAAGCTTTTGCTTTTTCACCTTTCCCAGCCTCAGCACCTTGGCGTAATTGAAATTCTGGGGCAGGTTATAGGCTCCTATCTGCACGGTAAAGGTCAATCCTTCCAGTGAAGCATTTCCATATTGTTCCTTCAGCTCATTGAGGGTCAATGGAGCTGTTGTTTTTATTGCCAGTGAATCATTCGCCTTGCTGATCAACAGAAGCGAATCTTTTTTCGCTTTCAGTTTGGCCAGGTACTCTGGCGTATAGAACTGCACATCCACATCGGCCTGGATAAAAGAATCTACCCCCACCGTATTTATGACCCTGATCTGTTTATCGCTGTCGGGAATGGTGAAGGTCATGATGTAGTACTTGTCGGCAGGCAGGTTGATCAGGTATTTTCCCGTGGCGGAATTGGCGCGGTAAATACCCTGCACGGTAGAGTCTTTATACTGCACCTTGATCTGCGCTTTCACCGGCTTGTCATCAATGGTCACTTGTCCCTTCACCTGTACCATGACGATCTTTCTCCCCAGGTTTCCCGGTTCCAGCAGGTAAATATCCTGCTTGCCATAGCCGCCCTGCTTGCCGGAGGCATAATATCCTCTCTGGCCGTCAGCGGCCAGCACGTAGTAAATGTCGTCACCGGGCGTATTGATCGGGTAGCCTACATTGAAAGGCTCGCCCCAGGCGCTGTCTTTCAGGTCGGAGCGGAAAATATCGTAACCGCCCATGCTGTTATGCCCCTTGGAGCTGAACACCAGGAACAGGCCGCTGGGATGAATGAAAGGCGCATCATCGTCATACTCGGTATTGATCTCGATGCCCAGGTTCTGCACGTCACCCCAGGTACCGTCATCCTGCAGGGTGGCCTTATATATGTCCTTGCCTCCGAATCCTCCCTCGCGTTCGCTTGAAAAATAAATGGTGCGCTCATCGTTCGACATGGAAACGCTGCCTTCCCAGGCCGGGCTTTCCACGCCTCCTTTCATCAGTTCGGGCTCGCTCCACTCCTTGCCGTCAAGCCGGCTCATGTAGATCACCCCGATATCCTGGAGCGTATTTTTGAAAATAAAGAGCTTTTGCCCGTCAGCAGAAAGGGCTATACAGGCGTCATGCCCTTCGGTGTTGATGTTGTTGCCCAGGGGTTCGGGGTTGACCCAGTTCCCGTTGCTGTCCTTGTACGTAATGAATATATCTTCAAAGTAATCCCCGTTCTCGCTGGGCTTGCCGGGCACGATCTGCCTGCCACCGGTGGAGCGTTCGCCCCGGTAGGTGAAGATCATCACTTCCTCGTCTGACGATATCACCGGAACGTATTCCGAGTTCTCGGTATTCACCGGCTTACCGATATTGGTGATGTTCACATTAACGGGGGTCTGGAAAAGTATCTTCCCGTTCTCGCAGTTTTTGATGTATTCCTGCACCTCTTCCTTGCGCTCCTTGTCCGCGCTCCTGAGTACCATGAACTTCTCGAATTGCGCTATCGCCTCCACGAATTTGGTATTCATATGATAGGCCCTGCCCAGGTAATAGCAGAGGTCGGTCTTCTTAAACTTTTCCTGGTCAAGGCGCAGTAGGTATTCCAGCGATTTTTCCAGGCCGTCTACCTGGTAGAGGTAGCAAACGCCAATGCGGAAGATGAGGATCTCTTCCTCAGGGTAATTCACTTCCAGCTTCTGGTATTCGGCAAGGGCCTGCTTGTAGTTCTTCTCCAGGAAAAGCAGCTCGGCCTGCTCGAAAATAGCCTTGTCGGCTGGAACCTTGAGGAACTTCTTTTTCTTCGGGGGCTTATCCTGGGCAAAGGCCGCCAGGCTGACGAGCGTCAGCAGCAAGAGCATGGCATATTTGCCGTATTTCATATAGCTAAAGTAATTTCTTTGCTTCTATTCTGCTGTATTGACGTGAAAACTAATCAACCGCTGCCTGTGGACAAGTAAAAGGGGGCTTGCCCGGGCGCCAAACGCAAAGAGGCGGATCACCGGATCCGCCCCTCATGCAATCTTCTCACGTCCGGGTGTTATACCGTAACCGGCTCTTCCTTTTCCTTTAGCACCTTGTTCACCAGGTCGGCCGCTTCCTGGAGCAAAATGGCCGAATATACTTTCAAGCCGGAATTATCGATGATCTTTTTCGCTTCTTCTGCATTGGTTCCCTGAAGGCGCACAATAATGGGCACGTGTATATTGCCCATGTTGCGGTAGGCATCCACTATGCCCTGGGCCACACGATCGCAGCGCACTATTCCACCGAAGATATTGACCAGTATGGCCTTTACCTGCGGATCCTTGAGAATGATCCTGAAGGCCTTTTCCACGCGCTCGGCATTGGCCGTGCCCCCCACATCCAGGAAGTTAGCGGGCTCTCCCCCGCTCAGCTTGATAATATCCATGGTGGCCATGGCCAGGCCGGCACCGTTCACCATGCAGCCTACGTTCCCATCGAGCGCCACGTAATTAAGGCCGTATTCGCTGGCCTCCACATCGGTGGGGTCCTCTTCGCTTTTGTCGCGCAGGGCTTCCAGGTCGGGGTGGCGGAACAGGGCATTATCGTCAAGGGCCACCTTGGCGTCAACCGCGATGATGCGGTTGTCTGAGGTCTTTAAACAGGGGTTGATCTCGAAAAGCGAAGCGTCAATGCTCTCATAGGCCTTATACAGGCTCTTGACGAAGGTCACCATTTCCTTGAAGGCGTTGCCGCTCAAACCCAGGTTGAAAGCGATCTTCCGGCATTGGAATGCCTGCAAACCGGTCTTGGGATCGATCTCCTCTTTAAATATCAGCTCCGGGGTCTTTTCGGCCACTTCTTCTATATCCATGCCGCCAGCAGGCGAGTACATGATGATATTCCTTCCGCGCGAGCGATTCATCAGCACGCTCATATAGAACTCGCGGGTCTCGCTCTCGCCCGGGTAGTATACATCCTGGGCGATGAGTATTTTGCTCACTTTCTTTCCCTGGGCGCCCGTTTGCTTGGTCACCAGGGTCATGCCTATCATGGCGGCCGCCTTTTCCCTTACCTCATCCAGGGTCCTGGCTACCTTGATGCCTCCCCCCTTGCCTCTTCCGCCCGCATGCACCTGGGCTTTGAGCACCCATACGGGTGTATTGGTTTCAGCCTTCAGCTTCTCGGCCATCTTCACGGCTTCATCAGCGCTGTAGGCCACATAGCCTTCCTGTATGTTCACGCCATAGCCTTTCAGAATTTCTTTTCCCTGGTATTCATGCAAGTTCATAGTGGGTGGTTTGTAGTATGTAGTTTGTAGTTTGTGGTCGGGAGCAAAAGTAAGTTTTTGCCCGATACCTTTATGTTCGGCTCATTCTATGTTGAAAACTCAGGCTTCGGCCAGTACCCTGCGCCTTTCCAGTTTGGCCTTCAGCTCGGCTATCTCGTCCTGCAGGTTCTCTATATCGTACTTGAGGTGCTTCTTCTCCTCGCGCATGTACTTGATGTCTTTCAGCAGTTTCTTGTTCTCCTCGGCCAGGCGGCTGGCTTTCTCTTTATGAACAAGTATTTCGCGCTGAAGGTCTTTGTTCTCCCTGCGCAGCTCATCGGGGCTTTTATCCCGCTCACGGTTGAGTATCTTGTATTGGTGCATGGTTGGTGGTGTTGGGATTTCAAATATAAAAAAGAAAATGAATGGGGCA
>JBFLYZ010000108.1:0-6934 GCA_040756415.1 Bacteroidota bacterium | reverse complement strand
ACCGGATTTTCTATACAATTATCATATTCAACTTGCGGATGGTTTCTTCCAAAAGAAAGATTATAAAAATGCAAAGCAACAATATCAAGTCGCAGCGGATATTAAGCCTGATCAACAATATCCAAAAGATCAATTATTAATTTGCGATAAAGAACTTGAAAAAAAATGATCATTCGTTCGTAGTATTCGTATAGATTCGTAATTCGTAACCAGTGAAAATTCAGGACATCAAAAACCGCTTCGGCATCATCGGCAGCTCTCCCCTGCTCGACCGGGCCATCGATATAGCCATGCAGGTAGCCCCTACCGACCTGAGCGTGCTCATCACGGGCGAGAGCGGTACGGGAAAGGAGGTGTTCCCGCAGATCATCCATCACCTGAGCGCGCGCAAGCACGGGCAGTACATTGCAGTGAACTGCGGTGCCATACCCGAAGGCACCATCGACTCGGAGCTGTTCGGGCATGAGAAAGGATCGTTCACCGGTGCGCACGAAACCCGCAAGGGCTATTTCGAGGTGGCCGATGGCGGAACCATTTTCCTGGATGAGGTGGCGGAAATGCCGCATGCCACCCAGGCCAGGCTGCTGCGCGTGCTCGAAACGGGCGAGTTCATTAAAGTGGGCTCATCCAAAGTTCAGAAGACCAATGTGCGCGTAGTGGCCGCCACCAACGTTAACCTGCAGCAGGCCATCGAGAAGGGCAAGTTCCGCGAGGACCTTTACTACCGCCTCAACACGGTACCCATTATCGTGCCTCCGCTGCGCGACCGCAAGCAGGACATTCAACTGCTCTTCCGCAAATTCGCTTCTGACTTTTCGGCCAAGTATAAAATGCCCACCATACGGCTTGACGCAGAAGCTGAAAAAGTGCTGACCGGTTATTACTGGCAGGGCAATGTGCGCCAGCTCAAGAACATCACCGAGCAGATCTCCATTATCGAGAAGACGCGGGATATCAGCGCGGATACCCTGCTGAAGTATCTTCCCGCAGTGCCCACCGCCATGATACCGGTGAGCAAGAACGAAACCGTAACCCCTGACGGCCAGTTCACCGAAAGGGACATACTCTACAAGATACTTTTCGACCTGAAGAAGGACATGAACGACCTGAAGAAGATCGTGGTCGACCTGATCGATAACGACTCGGAGCTGAAAAAGGATTTCAAGCCGGAGAACGAGCAGATCATCAAGAAGCTGTACAACGAGGTGGGCGCCCCCGAGACCACGCTGCAGCTCGGCTACGGGCAGCCTGCCGAGGAGGTGCATGAGCACGAGATCGTGATCGAGGAGCCCAAGACCCTGGCGCAGGTAGAAGAAGAGATGATCAAAAAGGCCCTGGAGAAATACAAAGGCAAGCGCAAACACGCTGCCCGCGAGCTGGGCATTTCGGAACGGACTTTGTACAGGAAGATCATTGAGTACAATATCAAAGAGTAACATGCGCTTCCCGCATTCCATATTTCGTATTTCATATCTCACGGCATTGCCTGCCGCCTGCTGCGTGCTGCTTGCCGTTTCCTCCTGCAAGGTCCGCTACGGTTTCTCGGGCGCGCAAACCGATGCCAGGACCGCTACGGTAATGTACTTCCAGAACAACGCCTCGCTGGCCAAGCCCACCATCAGCCAGACCTTTACCGAGGCCATGAAGGATATCCTCCAATCGCAGGGCAAGCTCGACCTGGTAGACAAGGGCGGTGAGATCCTGTTCGAGGGGCAGATCACCGGGTATTCCGTAGCACCGGTGGCCATCCAGAGCAATGACCAATCCTCAGCCAACCGGCTCACCATAACCGTATTTGTGAAGTTCACCAACGAGAAAGAAGGAGCCCGCAATTTTGAGAGCAGCTTTTCGCGCTATGCTGATTTTTCCAGCTCGCAAAGCCTCTCGGCCGTGGAAGACCAGCTCATACGCGAAATAACCGATCAACTGGTGCAGGACATCTTTAACCGTGCCTTAAGCGACTGGTAAATTGAACAGGCAGGAATTCATATCGTACCTGGCCTCACCGGAAAAACTGGATGAGAGCAGCCTCGCTTCGCTGCAGCGGATCGCAGAGGAATTCCCTTATTTTCAGACCGCGCACCTGCTGCTGGCCCGCAACCTGCACAATACGGACAGCATACACTTTAACGAGCAGCTCAAGACCGCGGCTGTATACGCTGGCGACCGCAAGGTATTGCACAAGCTGATCTACAAAAAACCCGAAGCTGCCGGCATCACCGAAACCGAGATCGTGCACGAGCTGAACACCCTGGAGCCGGTAACCGTGCAGCCTGAGCAGGAAGAGCCCAGGCATAATCCCGCTGAGGAGATACTGCAAAAGGCCCTGGAAGAGATTGAGGCGATCAAAAAGCGCCAGAAAGAGCTGGAAAATTCAATAGTCGGCCACGAGCAGGAAACCGCCACCGAGCATAGTATTCCCCCGGTAAAAGAGGCCGAATCGCACCAGGAGCCCGAGGTGAAACCGGCAGAAGAAAAAGAGCAGCCGGCAGAAGAAACCGGTGCCGAAGAGAAGAAGGCGGAAGAAACGGCCGTGCAAAAGAAAGAAAAGGAAGATCAGCAGGAGCCCGTAGTGTTCGAAGAGGTGGAAAAGCTCAAAAAGGAGATCAAGACCCTTGATGAGCTGTATGTGACCCAGGCGATAGAATCATCCGTAGAGCTGGATATCTTCAAAGCTGAAAAAGAGCTGGAGCGGCAGGAACAGGAAGAAAAGAAAAAGGAAAAGGAGCTGAAGGAAAAGAGCCCGGCAGAGAAAAAGAAAAAGCCCGATCTCTCCGGCAGGCACTCCTTTACCTCCTGGCTCAGGAGCCTGCCCGAAGCCGGCCAGCTTAAGCAGGAGAAAAAAGAGGGCGATGATCTTATTGACAGGTTCATCAAGGAGGAACCCCGGATCAAGCCCAAGAAAGAGTTCTTCTCGCCCGTGAACATGGCCAAGCAGAGCGTTACGGACAACCATTCGCTGGTGACCGAGACCCTGGCCCGTATCTACGAAAAGCAGGGAGCCTACCATAAGGCCCTGGAAGCCTATGAACGATTAAGTTTGCTCTATCCGGAAAAAAGTGCTTTCTTTGCCGCCCGAATTGAAGAGATCCGTAAGCTGATCAACTGATATTTCGGGCTAAAAAACAGATAAAAATGGGATTCATTTCAGTACTGATCATCATCGTTTCTATCCTCCTCATCCTCGTGGTTCTGATCCAGAACTCGAAGGGCGGAGGAATTGCATCCAACTTCACCGGCACCAACCAGGTGGTGGGCGTTAAGCGCCAGGCCGAGCTCATCGAGCGCATTACCTGGATACTGGCGGGAGCTCTGCTGGTGCTCTGCCTTTCTTCCTCCGCATTCAACGGCACGGGCAGCGTTGAAAAAGAATCGATCGTGAAAAGCGTAGAGGCGCCTACCCAAAGCACACCGAACACCAATAGCCCGGTAATGCCCCAGCAACAGCCTCAGCAACAGCCTGTTCAGCCTTCGCAGGGCGGAACCGGCAATTAAGGCATTCCTGATATTGAAAATGTCAGGATGGCAAAAACTGTCCTGACATTTTTTATCAAAAGCCCGGACAAACTGAAAAATTGTCCTTCAGGAAATCGGGAAAACGGCATGGCACAGAATTGGTCAGTGCTGCCCGGAAAAAAATAAATCAGTTTAACCCTTAAATAATCGATCGAATCATGGCAAAAGTCAACATCAAACCACTGGCAGACAGAGTGCTCATCGAAGCTGCTGCCGCGGAAGAAAAAACTGCCGGGGGCATCATCATCCCCGATACCGCTAAGGAAAAACCGCAGCGCGGCAAGGTCATCGCTGTAGGCAGCGGCAAAAAGGACGAGCCGCTTACGGTAAAGGCTGGCGATACCGTTCTCTACGGAAAATACTCCGGAACGGAGATCACCATTGACGGAAAAGAATACCTGATCATGCGCGAATCCGATATTTTCGCGATCATCTAATCCAATAGCTAACTAATCTAACCTCTAACATCCAACACTATGGCAAAAGATATCAGTTTTAACCTCGAAGCCCGCGATGCCCTCAAAAGAGGCGTTGACGCTCTGGCAAACGCGGTAAAAGTCACCCTGGGCCCCAAAGGCCGCAATGTGATCATTGACAAAAAGTTCGGTGCACCCCAGGTGACCAAGGACGGTGTAACCGTTGCGAAGGAGATCGAATTGAAAGATCCCATCGAGAACATGGGCGCGCAAATGGTCAAGGAAGTGGCCAGCAAGACCGCTGACGTGGCCGGTGACGGAACAACCACAGCTACCGTGCTTGCCCAGGCCATTGTGACCGCAGGCCTGAAGAACGTGGCCGCGGGCGCCAATCCCATGGACCTGAAGCGCGGCATTGACAAGGCCGTTCTGGCTGTGGTGGAAAACCTGAAGAAGCAGAGCAAATCGGTGGGTGACGACAACAAGAAGATCGAGGCTGTAGCTACCATTTCTGCCAACAACGATAACGAGATCGGCAAGCTGATCGCTGACGCGATGGCCAAAGTGAAGAAAGAGGGCGTGATCACCGTGGAAGAAGCCAAAGGCACCGAGACCGAGGTGAAGATCGTGGAAGGCATGCAGTTCGACCGCGGCTACGTTTCTCCTTACTTCGTTACCGATGCCGACAAGATGGAGGCCGTACTGGAGAACCCGCACATTCTCATTTACGACAAGAAATTATCCAATATGAAGGAGCTGCTGCCCGTGCTCGAGAAGCAGGTGCAGACCGGCAAGCCCCTGCTCATCATCGCTGAGGACGTGGATGGCGAGGCGCTGGCCACCCTGGTGGTGAACAAGCTGCGCGGCTCGCTCAAGATCTGCGCTGTGAAGGCTCCCGGCTTTGGCGACCGCAGGAAGGCCATGCTCGAGGATATCGCTATCCTCACTGGCGGAACCCTCATCTCTGAAGAGAGAGGATTCAAGCTGGAGAATGCCGACCTGTCGTACCTGGGCAAGGCAGAGAAGATCACCGTGGATAAGGACAATACCACGATCGTGAACGGTGCCGGCAAAAAAGCCGATATCACTTCGCGCGTGAACCAGATCAAAGCACAGATCGAGACCACCACTTCTGACTACGACAAGGAAAAACTGCAGGAGCGCCTGGCCAAGCTGGCTGGCGGTGTTGCGGTGCTGTACATTGGCGCTGCTACCGAGGTGGAGATGAAAGAAAAGAAAGACCGCGTGGATGATGCCCTGCATGCTACCCGCGCTGCCGTTGAGGAAGGCATCGTGCCCGGTGGAGGCGTAGCCTACATCCGCGCCATCGAGGCCCTGGAAAAGCTCAAGGGCGCCAATGAGGATGAGACCACCGGCATCGCCATCGTGAAGCGCGCGCTCGAAGAGCCCCTGCGCCAGATCATAGCCAACGCTGGCGGTGAAGGCTCCATCATCGTGCAGAAAGTAAAAGAAGGAAAAGACGATTTCGGTTACAACGCGCGTACCGAGGTGTTCGAGAACCTGTACAAGGCAGGCGTGATCGATCCCACCAAGGTAACCCGCGTGGCCCTGGAAAATGCCGCCTCTATTGCCGGCATGCTCCTCACCACCGAGTGCGTGCTCTCCGAGATAAAAGAAGAAAAACCCGCTATGCCCCAGATGCCCGGAGGCATGGGTGGAGGCATGGACTATTAAGCCTAACTCCATTCCTTCCCTCCTGGAAGGACGTCAATTCACGAACCCCCGCAAATGCGGGGGTTTTTTTATGAAGGGGCGGGTCACTTGCTTTCCCCATTTTTTTACTTTACTTTTACTCTTGTTATCCCCGGCTCCATCAAATTCTTCTTTCATGAAGAAATTTTACACGCTCCTGTTCACCATCGTTCTGGCAGAGCTCAGCCTTGCCGCCAGCCCCTGGACGCAGAAGGCCACCTTTGGAGGACCGGGCAGGCACCGCAGCTTTGGCTTTTCCATTGGTAACCGCGGGTACATTGGCGGAGGCTGGATAGGCGTACAGTTCTGGGACGACTTTTGGGAATACGACCCCGGCACCAATACCTGGACACAGAAAGCCGACCTGCCCACGGGCGGCATTGTAAGCCCCTGCGGCTTTGCCATAGGCGGCAAAGGTTATTTTACGCTGGGCCTCGACTATAATTACAATTACAATACCGACCTGTGGGAGTACAATCCCCAGAACAATGTATGGACGGCCAAAGCCCAATGGCCTTCCTTTGGCACTTACGGAACGGAGGCCTTTGTGATTGGCGACCGCGCCTACCTGGGCGACCAGGGCAGCTACGATATGTACGTTTACGACCAGTCGCAGGACCAGTGGATCTACACGCCAACCGGTTATTATTTCCAGTGGGATGAGGTGGCCCTGAGCCTGAACGGCAAAGGATACATGGCCACCGCGCAAACGGGCAACCAGCTCTGGCGCTACGATCCCGGCACTAATTTCTGGACCCAACTGGCCACCATGCCCGCGGGAGGTATCACCGAATCTTCGGGATTTGTGGCCGGTGGGAGAATATATGTTGGCACAGGGCAATGGTACGCGGATGGTACGCGCCTGCGCGAGTTCTGGGAATTCAACCCCGCCACTAATTCATGGAGAGGGGTGAACGAGCTGCCCGGCAACGAGCGCGATGACGCCTCTGCTTTCTCTATTGCCGGAAAAGGATACATAGGAACAGGCACCAACGGCATCAACATGCAGGATTTTTGGGAGTTCGACCCTCAGTATGTTACGGGAAACGATGAGTCAATGGAAGAAAAACTTCCTGTAAGCATTTATCCCAACCCGGTGACGGAATATGTCATGATAGGCCTGCCACCCGGCCTGAATGATGCGTGGCTGGAGATGTTTGACATAGGCGGCAAAAAGATACTGTCAACCCGGCTTTCGGCCTCCGCTACCCGGCTGGACCGCGGAGATATTGCTCCCGGAAGTTACATTTACAAGATCACTGACGATACCGGGACGCTGGATTCGGGAA
>JBFLYZ010000107.1:0-7082 GCA_040756415.1 Bacteroidota bacterium | reverse complement strand
GGCAGGCGGGTTCTCAAAGCGAGGTTTGTGTATTTTGCTTTGTGATCAAGCGGAAGTAGCTCAGTTGGTAGAGCGTAACCTTGCCAAGGTTAAGGTCGCGAGTTCGAGACTCGTCTTCCGCTCAGGTTTCTCCCTGATCCCTCTTCAAAGAAGAGGGATTTTTTTATGGGGATGCCGTAACATCAGAGGCATCGCTGGCTCAAGCCCTGTTCATTCGTCCTCACCGGTTTCCCCACCCTCTTGCTGTGCAGGAAGGGAAGTGGCATTTATCTCCGTGTGCCGTATTTTTCCTCCCAGGTAACCCGTTCGCGCGGCAAGGGCAAAGCTCACCAGTGAGACCAGTAATATCCCCCACGCCAATTTACGGGACCAAGTACTTTTTTTGTATTCGGCCAGCAGCCCGGCTATAGAGGCCAGGCCCAGAATGATGAATGAAACTAATGCGATCACCGCAAAATCCTCGTGCTGCTCGACCGCATTTTCGGCAATGCCCTGGATGTTTTCCACTGTTTCCTCGGCCCCCTCGCCCGTGAGGTAGGCAATGGCGGTTCCTGCCGAAGAACACAGGAACAATGTGTATGCGGCAATAATGGTATGATTGCTTTTGGTCCATAGGCCCTGGATCAGAACCAGCGCTCCTAAGATCGAGCCAAAGATGGGCAGGTGTGTGATCAATAAATGAATATGCGTCTGGTCCATGGTTTTTGTCAAAAATGACAGTAATCTGCCCGGCAAATAATGACCGGCATCATGACGGAGGTGATACTTGTCAGCCTAATCGATTAGTTATCCCTTCCGTTGACGATGGAGATAGTAGCGGGTTATGGCCCTGAATACCGGAACGGTAACCATGATCAGGCCAACCAGAACGCCCAATCCGGAAAAGGCGAATACCGTGAGCCAGGGATGGATCTGTTCCATGATCTCGCTGAACGCTTTGCCTTCTACCGTCAGGAAACCTTTGCGGGTTCCGGCAAGGATCAGGCTCAGCCAGAAGATAAAAAGGGCAAGGCCCGTCAACCAGAAGCCCGATGAAAGCATTCGCTGGTCTGCCGGGCTGAAATTTCTTCCGGTTACCTGGAGGGTAATGAAAATGCAGGAAGCCAGCAGGATCATGGTGTTGATGCCGATCGTGCTTCCCATGGCGTGTGCCACCGTGATGTGCGTGCCATGAGTATAGATGTTGATGGCCGGTACGGAGATAGCCAGGGCTAGGGCCAGGTTCAGGCCGATCCAAAAGTCGGCAGCGCTAAGGAAGCGAGCTGGCATGAGGTAAAAGTGTTTTTTCGCTTCGTCAAGCGAATGTTTCCAGTTCCAGATGATCCTGGCCAGTATCAGCAGCTCGGTCATGCTCATAGCGTATGAAAGTATCCTGATCCATTTTGCCGCGGGAACAATGTATATGTGATGCGCCCAGCCGAAGAGCAGGTTGGCGAAACCCAGAAAGTACATCAGGAAGGCCATCCTGGAGCGCGAGACGGACCGGTCTCCTTTGATCCTCTCCATAATAAAGAGCGCTGTGCCGTACACCAGCATGTTCCAGGAGCCTACAAGCGCTCCGTATGCTTTCCATTGAACGGTTAGGTCGCGCACGATGCTCTTGCCGAAATAGGGGATCAGCCACAGGTGGGCTTCGGCAAAGGTGAGGAAGAAAAAAACTATCCCTGTTGCCCACATCCAGAGATATACGGGCCAGTCGCGCACGTTTGCTACCGTTCGGAAATAGTTCCATCCGAACAGCGCCCAGGTAATGAATATCGGGATCGAAAGCACGGGAGGGAACTCCCAGTATTCGCGGCCACCGAACTTGCCCATAAAATAGCAGGCTGCGATGAGCAAACCGGTAAGCACAAACAGCCACAGGTGCAGTTTGGGCAGTTTGTCGGAATACAAGCGTTTGCCCGCGTGTTCCGGCAGATAGTAATAAATGCCACCTGCGGCCGAAAGAAATATCCAGGCCACAACGAAGCTCACGTGCAGCGGACGAACCCGCTCAAACCCCAATTCGGCCAGGAAGCCGGGATAAATGAACTGCAAGGCGCCCAGGCAACCGAACAGCATGCCGCCAAGCAGCGCCATAAGGGCGAAGAAAATAAAGGCGATGCTGATCTCCTTTTTCATCGACCATCAGGCGTAATGACCGTTCCGTACGGGTTGATCTTGAATTGCCGTACGGGTGAAACGCCCGTTTGGTCTACATATTCAAGATAGGCCAAAAGCCGGCCGATCTCTTCCGGTTTCAGCGGGAATCTGGGCATGCGCTGGGTTCCGGATAAGAGATAAGCGCGCGCATATTCCCTGCCTTTGCCTGGCGCAGAAATGACATTGGTAAGATCAGGCCCCATGTAGCCGCCCAGCCCGTATATCTGGTGGCATGCAATGCAGTTGTACTCCTGGAAAAGCAATTTCCCGCGAACCGCGTCCTCGCTCAGCAATGCCGCGCCCCGATCCGTTTCAGTTCCTGTGGTGAACACGAGCGAAGAGTGCATGATGAACAGTACGATCAGGCTCCAGAACATCATCCTTTTTACCTTCACTTTCATAGAGCCTGCCGGGATCTATTCTGGCCCTGCTTCATCGCCAATCGCCACCAGTGAAAGCCGGTCAAAATCCTTGATCACAAGTTTTTTGTTCTTTCTGCTGATCAGGTTTCTCCTGGAGAAATCATTCAATATCTTGTACAGGTAGGTATTTGTCGTCCCCAGGATATTGGCTATGTCGCGTATGGAGTAAGTGATGGGGATGTCTCCCTCAGCCGTATTTTTGCCCTTTACCGCGAGCGAGATAAGGACCTCGGCAAAGTTCTCGCGTATCTTTTTCCTGGAAATATTGGTGAGCCGTCCTTCGATGAAGCTCAGCTTGCCGCACAGGTCTTTCATCAGCCGGATGATAATGGAGGGCTTCTGATCGATCAGTTTCCTGAAGTCGGCTGCCGGTATGTAACAGGCGCAGACCGGCTCAGCGGCAACTACCGTAAACGAATAGTCCTCGTTATTGATGCATGAATCCGCCCCGATGATGTCACCGGGTTTTGCAAACCATAGGAGAAATTCCTTTCCATCGCTGCCTTGTTTGAGCACCTTCAGAACGCCCTGCTGAATGCAATACACCCCTTTGAACGATTCGCCCTGGCGCAACAGCGTATCCATCTTCCCGAACGCCATTAGCCGCTTGTTGCTGAATACACTTTCCAAAAGCTCGGGCGAGCAATCTTTAAAAACAGCGAATTCGCTTAAGGAGCATTGGGTGCATGCGTCCCTGATGAAAGCCGAAGAGTTCATGGTAATACTCATTGCCGGATTGTTATGATCAAAAGTATCCTGGCAGGGGTGACCAAACAATGATGTGAATCATAGTTGCCTGGCCGGGCCGATGACTAATCGTTGAGGTTGGCGATCTTAACGAGCTCTTTATGCTCGATGATCCTGATCCTTTTGCCGGACAGCTCGATGATCTTTCTTTTGTTGAACTCGGCCAGCACGCGTATGGATGTTTCCGTGGTGGTGCCGGCCATCGAGCCGATATCTTCGCGCGTAAGTACGGTATTGATCGTCACGTTATCGCTTTCCGTGCCGAAAAAATCCTTCAGAAGCAACAGGGTTTCTGCCATGCGTTCGCGGACGTGTTTTTGCGCCATGTTGGTGATCATGTGTTCGGCCGCCTTGAGATCGGATGAAAGCATTTGGATGGTCTTCATCGAAAATTGAGGATTTTTGATGAGCAGGTTCAGGTAGAGCGCTTTGGGGAAGAAGCAAACATGCGTATCCTCGAGGGCGGTGGCCGTGGCGTAATAATTATCGCTGCTGAGCAGGGCGCGGTACCCGATCACATTCCCTTCCTTGGCCAGCCTCACGATCTGTTCTTTGCCGTCATTTCCCAGCTTGTGGATCTTTACTTTCCCGGAATAGATGCAGAACAATCCCTGGGGCTGAGTGCCTTCATAAAAAATAACCTGGTTCTTGCGGTAAATGTTATGCGACTTTGAGCCCAGTTGCTCGAGCTCGGAGCGTGACAGGGAACAGAAGACCGATGTGCGGATATTTCCGCACTTTTCGCAGGCAGGGATAGCCTGTTTTTTCATAGCGTTTTTCATCCGCCTTTCTTTCTATACAAATGAATGGCATAAAATCATATTAAAAGATGATTCCGGTCATATCTATGCGTGCTTATTGATTTTGGGAACAAAGCAGGCCGAGTGCTGCATCCTTAAGAGGCCTCAGGTGCCGGAAAAGCGTATCCAACATGCATGATGAAGCACATAGCGGGGCATAGATCACCCGGATGCCCCGCGAGGATGGCCGGCCTGAACGGATCAGCCCAGTTTACGGTAGGTCGATATGGCGAGCGTCAGGGCTACGCCCAATGCAGCGACCATCAGTATTCCCGCGAGGCTGTTGCCCGTATAGATGCAATAGGACAATGCACCCATATAGATCATGAAGGCTCCTGCTGAAAATACTTTGAGTGCTGATTTTGACATGTGGCGCATATGCTGCTGATGTTTGGGAAGCTCTTGCATTTTTGTTAGGATTATTTTCTCCAAAAATGCCTGAAAACAGCCGGGAAAATTATGACACAGGTCATAAACCCGTATGATTTTATCCACGGCAGCCGGAAGCGGGTCAGAAACCGCGTACCAGCGCGACCCCGATGCCAACCGCCATCAGCGCCAGGAGAACATTGATCCTGCCTGCCCACCGCGCCCAGAACCGGAAGCGGTTTGTTTTTTGGATGTCCGCCTTGTCCATCCAGAGCCGGGTGGCGGTTGTTCCGATGTAAAAGTCATGGATGGCGCTGATCAATACGGTTACCGTAAAGATCAGCAGCTTGTAACCGGCCATTCTTCCCGCATAGCTTTCAGTAAGCCCCTGCCAGGTGAAGGCCACTTGCCTGAAATGCATGTTGTAAAGGCCCGTGACGAGCAGGATGGAAAGTATGACCCAGCCAACCGTTCTGAACTTCAACCCGATCGTATGAAGAAGCAGCGCTTTTTCCGGGTTTTTACGGATAGCGGGGATGAGGACCAGGACCAGAAAGATCATGCCGCCCACCCAAACGGCTGCGGCCAGTATGTGAAGAAAAACAGAAGCAAAGTAAAGTTCGCGCACGGCTGCTCTTATATTTCAGTGTTAATAAGCAGAATGAACAAGGGAATGTGAGCGTTCAGAAAGACCGGGCTGGATAAAGTTTTGGCCGCGGCAAATAAGAGCACTGATGGATAGCAGCAGCCAAACGCCAAGGAGCGGTATCCTTCGCGGGACCCGCCCCTTGAGCGATTGAGCCATAGATGCTATTCCCTAAACACAAAAATGGAGATAGACACCAGTACAGCTACGATGGAGAGGATAGTGGCCAGCAATCCGCTGCCCCCACCGGATGCTGAGGCTGATACCATCTCCACACTATCAATCACCACCACTTCGCCTTTCATGTACGGGTGAGGGCCGCACATGTATTTGTACTCGCCAGGCGTATTCACGGTGAATTTGTACGATTCTCCGTGGGCAAGCAAGGGAGAAGCCCAGTTTTCGGGGCCCTCATATACCACTGCGTTGTGTATCCCGGAGAACTCGCCTTCCATATAGGTAAATACTTCCTCGTTTATCCATTTGATGGTAGTGCCCTTGGCTACTTTAATCCTTTTGGGATAGAACGAGTTGCCGATGATCTTGACGACAACTTCTTTGGTCTCGGGACCGTATTCCACGAAAGCGTCTACATCCAGGCTTCCGGGTTCAAAGGGAGAGATGGTGCGAATAGCGGTCTTTTTGAACTCCGCCATTTCCTGGTCCGTGTATTTCGGCCCGTCAGCCATTACGGTCAAGGGGGTTTTGGCGTTCTTGTCGCAAACCAGTAACCCTATGGCCCCTCTGTCCGTGGAACCTACCGCATGGCTAAGCATCAGGTAATTTCCCTCGTCTGGCGGCATGCGGAACTCTACCACCCACGAGTCGGTAGGGCCTGCAATAACGCTTTGCCCTCCTTTAAAGATGTTCTCCGGAAGTCCCTGCCAATAGCAATAATCGAATACGATGCCCACG
This sequence comes from Bacteroidota bacterium, assembly GCA_040756415.1. Classification (GTDB taxonomy): domain Bacteria; phylum Bacteroidota; class Bacteroidia; order JADZBD01; family JADZBD01; genus JBFLYZ01. Next base: position 1,041 of record JBFLYZ010000107.1, on the reverse strand, counting down.
ATGTGGAAGGTAGAGACCAGGTTAGGGCCGGTATTCAGGAAATAGATCCTCACGTAGTCGCCAGGTTTGGCTTTAATGGGCTCTTCCACGTACTTGAATATTTTTCCGTTGAAAGTGGTGTACATGGGGTTGCCTTCAATAGCATCCTTTCCTGAAGTGTACCATTCATGCTGGTTCAGGTAGATCTCCACATCCGGTTTTTTGCCCAGCACTTCTTCCATCTTAAACTTGGCTTTAGGCTTAACCACCATCATGCCGTACTGTCCGAACAAGACGTGCATGGGGATGGCGTGTCCGCCAGGCGCGCAGTGATACATATATACACCGGGATAAGTGACCTTGAACACCATTTTCTTGGCCTCACCGGGATTGATCTTTCCCAGGTACTTCGAAGTTTGGGTATAAGCCGCGTGTATGGATGCACCGTGCGGCACCTTGCCCTTGTTTACCACGTTGAACTCGATCACATCCCCTTCTTCGAAAATGAAAGTAGGTCCCGGGATGGTGCCATTCGTGGTAAATCCGTTGAACATTACTCCTTTTCCCATGTAAGCCTCGCCTTCGCTCAGCTCAATGGTCACGCTCTTGTCCGGCTTGGTATCCTGGGGAACATAGCTCGTAGCGGGAATGCTCAGGCTGTTATCCCTGTTGATGATCTGTATAAATTCTTCTCCTTTTTTTTCAGGAGACGGAGAGGCGTAGGGGTTTGGCCCTCCCTGGTTCTTCATGGCCAGCAGCATCTCTTTCCCTACAATGGTGTTCTGCCGGGCTCCGTTGGTGATGTCGTCATAGAATTTCTTATTGCAGTAATCACAGGCCATGGCAGTGCCGCCTGTTAGCACGATCCATGCCCCGAGGGCAATGATCTTCATCTTGCCAAGCCCGTCCAGGTTAATCCATTTTGTTTTCATATTAGTATTGAGTTTAAGTAAGTAACTGAGTGATTTCACGATCCAAAATTCCATCTTATTGGTTTCTGCTAAAATGACTTCACTCAGGTGAAAAACTGATCGTTATCAGTTTATGTCCTGTCCTGCTTAC
>JBFLYZ010000106.1:0-7218 GCA_040756415.1 Bacteroidota bacterium | reverse complement strand
TATCGAGCAGCAGCAGCTCATCCACTTTTTTATCATTGAATATTTTTACCGCATTTATAGGATCGCCCACATAGGCCGGATTCCCGAATTTAACCGTTTTCACCACGGCCCCGCGCTGAAGCAATAACACCGGTATGACTCTTATCCTTTGCATAACTAATACAGTTCAGCAAAGTTCTTCAGCAAGGTGAGACCGTACTGATGGCTCTTTTCAGGGTGAAACTGAACACCAGCTATATTTTCCTTTTCAAGGCCGCAGGCAAAGTCGATCCCGTAATGAGCCGTAAGCATGACATCGCTACCGGCCTCCAGGTAGTAAGAATGGACAAAGTAGAACCGCGGTTCCTCGGGCATATCACGGAACAGGCGCGTAGCCTTTACGGGCCTGACCTCGTTCCAGCCCATATGGGGCACCTTAAGGTGGGCAGCCGTATCCGGCATTCTGAACTTAACGGCTTTCGCATCAAACCAGCCTAATCCGGCCCTCTGACCCTCTTCGCTGCCCTTTGTGAGCAGTTGAACACCCAGGCAAATGCCCAGAATGGGCGTCTTGTCGATAAGCACTTTCCGGTTCAGCAGTTCGACCAGTTTATGCTCGTGTAGCTTGGACATACCGTAATCGAAAGCACCTACACCCGGTAAAATGAGCTTATCCGCAACATTTATGTCTGCCGGATCGGAAGATATTTTTGCTTCGCAACCCAGTTTCTTAAACATATTCTTTATGGAACCGACATTGCCGGCTTCATAGTCTATGATCACGATCATACCCGCTGAAATTACGGAATAATTTGCAACTGTCTCTGAGAAAGGCCCCTTTTCATTCTTTTGAGAAGACGGATCAGTGGCCGGGCGGTTTTAAATACAGCGGCTTTGTATTTCCAATGGCGATTAGGATAATTCGGATAATCCGTGTGTTGCCTCACGGGCAACCGCATCAGGTCTTCGAACTCTTCCAGGTTCAATCCGAGTTTTTTTATTACGTATTCCTTATCTTCCACCAGCTTCGAACTATCGTAAACAGGTTTCTTCATCTCCTCCAGCGCATCCTGACGGCTGATCTGGCCGGAACAGATAAGGGTAGAGAGATGAGCCTTGCGTTTATCGATGCCGAATTTCTCGGGCAGGATATAAGCCTGGTAAAAACGTGTGAAGATCGATTCGTAGTGTTTACCGCCATAGTCGCGCCAGTCCAGCTCATTTGTGATGGCCTGTTTCGCCTGTTCTTTAACGTACGGAAGAAAATTCAGGAGAGGAATATTATGTATAGGATAGAAATATGTAAAAAACTCTTCCTGCCAGAAAGTGAGATACGGAAAGGTTCTGAGCCTTACCCTCCCGAAGCGCTTATGGATGGACTTAATGTTCAGCCAGTCATTCTTTCGGTGAACCCAATGCCGTGGCAAGATGCCTTCCGTAGCGATATTACTGCCGCTTAAAATATAGTGTACCTTATGCTTATAAGCTGTCCGGTAAAGAATGGCCCGGATGGCATGGTCGGTAATAGCCTCAATGTCTACAACAGAAGCCCTGAAGTAGGATAATTGCATGTCTTTAAACTCCTCCCAGTTTATGACATGCGTATACAGGTCGAAGCCCAGCCTTTTGACAATATTCTCTATATTCTGAACCGCCAGCTCAGAATTCCAGCCATTATCCAAATGCACTACCAGGGGCCTTAAACCCAGCTTTTTTGCCTGGAGCGCCACATACGTGCTATCCACCCCACCGCTCACACCCATGACACAATCGTATTCCTTACCCTTACCTTCAGCCTTAATACGCTCTACGATCTGCGACAATATTCGGGGAGACTGCTTTTCATGCGACAATTGGGCCCCGGCAAGCTCATCATAAGAATGGCAATAGTTGCAAACACCCTGTGAATCAAACCGGATACTGGGATCGTCTTTCGTATCCAGTATACAGCGACTGCACATTATATAATTTTCGGACATCAGTAACGTTCAGTTCTTAAAAAGTACCCGGGCATCGAAATCGGCATAGTACATTTCCTGGATGGAACCGTGTATGGTTTTCGAATGTGGCGCGCTCTCTATGGGGTTTTGTTTCCAGTTCAGCAAAGCAGCTATACCGGATCCCACTACCGAGTTGACGTAATCACCGTACTGCTCCACGTACAGGGCAAAGTTAAGCATATTAAAACGCAGGGCATCGTATAAAGTGGTGGAATATACACTGATATGTATATCCGTGAAACGGAAAAGCGATTCGAGCTGAAAATCGACCAATTTCACGTTTGGCAAAGCAGCCAGCGTACTGTAGTGCTCTGGCTTTTCATTGGGATGTATTTTGACCCAGATCCAATAGTCATACCCTTTCTGAGCATTATCTTCTGCCAGCCAGGCCACGAATTGTGTGTAGTAGCCGTGCATAAAGGTCTGTGTCGTTACAAGGATCACCTTTTTCCCGTTCTTGAGTTCCGCAAGCTGGGCTTCGGCCCGCTTATCAGGCATACTGAAATGATAATACCCTATTATGCTGATCTGTTCTTCGCTGTATTCCACCCCGGCCAGTAACCTGTTTTTCCAGTACTCGCCATAAACGAGGATCCGGTCAGCGAACAGCGCTCTTCCCTTTACCGGCCGAACCGTCTCGGGGAAGAGGTAAAAGATATCTTCAGGGGCTATAAGGCCGTGCTGTAGCTCTATAGTCTCGACCCTGGCTTTTCTCATGGCCAGCAAACAGCCTTCCCTGTGATAATGATTATCGAAATATACCTTGCGGGGGCGGATACAGCTTAATATGCCTTTCCAGGTGCGGTAATTATTAAAGAATAGCTCTATGGCCATCCGGATATTGACTAGTTCATTTACGGTGAAAATGCCCAGCGATTTCAGCCTGGTGAAAGCACCTAGCAGATCTTCCCGGAGTCTTTTATCCTGTTTGTCAAGCGCTCTCGTGGTGAAGTATGCTTCGAAATCCTGCCTGGCGAAATCGTGATCAAGCCCAGGAATCGCAGGAGATTCCACAAAGTAGGTGGTTTTTTCCCTCCCAAGAGCCCCGATGATGCGCTGGAAGTATACCGAATAGGCTTTACCATTCTCATCTCTTACAACGCGTGCGCTGCTGTCGATCACCAGAAACTCGCGTTCGGCATGCTTCTTCAGGGCTGAAAGCAGGCCTTCACTGCTTTTACCCTTTAACCGCGCCAAAATACGCTTTAAGAAGAGCACGAACTGGTAAGTCCATAACGGATAAAAAACAAAGCACCTGAAACCTCCCCGCGATGCATAATCCACCTTAAGACCGTCAAGAATCACCTTCAACAGGTTAATATCTCCGCTGTCGAAAATAGCGGCATCATTGAAACGAGAATAGAAATCCCGCTTAAAGTCAGTGAACGTTCTATTCATTCCCGGTAATGTGGTCAGCAGTGACTTTCAAGGGTTCAGGCTTTTAGCAATCCGGCTTTAGTCAGTTCAGCAATGGTACCTTCAAAATCCGTTGCCGGAAGACCCATTTTCTCGGCTATGCTGATCAGGTCATGGGCTCCGTCAGCAAAGCAAAGCAGGTGCAGCCTGCGGGTTAGCGCATCTGATCTTTTTTTCTGCCCGCCCAAGTCTGCGTACAAGCCTCTTTTTCCCAATTGTGGCTCTCCATATGGCTGAGTGTTTATGTATCGCCTGTTCAGCTCCAGCGTTTTTACTATCTCGAGATAAAGCCCGACCGATTCGGCCATCGCAGCAAAACTGATAAAGCTTTTATCGTCAAGAGATGTATGATATTGGGGATACTGCTGATATGGCGTACGCATTAGCGATCCCACAGGCAAATTGAAGCCGGGAGAGCAATACTGTCGCTCATCACTGCCGCCAATGGCGAAGTCAATCACCCTCGATTTAACTTTATGATTTCTCAAAACATGCTCTGCAGCCCTATCGGCAAGCGTGTTTCCTGCTTTCGAACGCTTATACGTGAATTCGCCACGGTCGCCTACGCATGTGACAACGTACCCAGCAGCGGTTTTTTCTTTCATGCGCGAACCGTTACGGCTCAAGTAAGCAATGGCGCCTATCGTTTCAGGTACAAAAACAAATCGATACGTGTATCGCCTGTTTCGGAGAGCCGCCACTTCTCTGTAAAGACATGCTGTAACAAGAGGCCCCGAAAGCTCGTTGTTGGCCATGCTCGGATGGCAAAGGTAGGTCGAGAACAGGATCTCCTCCTCGGTGTCGCCCTTTAGCAGAAAATCACCGTAAGTCAGGCTTCCATCAGTAAGCGAACTTTCAATAACCGCTTTATACGTACCCTTTGTCGGCAGCGCTTTTTTTTCCTTATCCCGGATGCAGAAGCCCCAGGTCTCTTTATAGTAAGAAGTGAGATAAGGTATGGCATCCGGCATGTCGGGAAGAGAAAAAAGATGAGGCGAAAGTTCTTCAAAGCTCAGTTCCTTATTGACGGGTATGGAATAATTAAGCACATGCAGGTTATTGCTTTTGAAGTCTGCGATCTTACGGCCATCCGGGGTAATAATGTAAGCGTCCTTTATATTCCATTCCCTGGGTATATGCCAGTCGAAAGCAGGAGTGCCGGACGGCACTTCGTGCAGTTCCAGGGGCACCAGTTCCCGGAGGACATTGAGGGAATCGCGCAGTCCGTTACCGGTGATACTGCGGCAGATAGGCCATAACCGGTCGAAATATTTTTCTATTTCCTGTTCCATAACGTTCTGATCCGCCCGGCAAAACGACTGAATGGTCCCGGTACCGGAATGGCCTTTTGCTCAAATTTAGAAAATTCCGCCCATGCCTTTGAAAGAATAGGATAATAGGGCGCAAAACTGCTTATCTCTGCAGCTCCCCACCTGCCAAACGACCGCAGGTAGGCATAATATTTTTCAAAAGAAATATCCTCCGCTTTATGCACGGCATTTCCGGCAGCTCCAGCGGTAACAGAGGTCGGTGAAAGCACCCTTAAATAAACAGGTGAGCTCTTATCAGCAACGATCACTTTTTTATCTTTATAGTAATTGTGCCACGATTTGCTGTGGTCGGAATAAAGCAGGTTGCCTACGCCCGAGCAGCCTTCTCCCTTATAAGAGGCTAATGCATGCTCTTTCCGGTGTATGCAGGTGCTGGCGATCCACGGACGCAGTTGCTGACCGATCTGGCCGCTGCTGATATCATAAAACGTGTGATATGAATCGTAGCAACAATCGAATTGCTTTTCCGAGACATCCGCAAGCACATGAGGCGAAATAATGTCATCGTCATCAAGTTTTACTATGTAATCCGATCCCTCCAGCAGGGCTTTTATGTCAGGCCGTTGGAAAATATCCAGGATCTCTCTCCATTTTTGCTCTGATGTACCATCCGAAAGACGGACATACCTGAACCTGCCCTCATCTCTTTCCTCTTCTCCTAGGATAAGGCCCTTCCAGTCCGGATAAGTCTGGCCGAGCAAGGCCTGAAAATAACAATCGATAAGGCTTTGACGCAAAGAAGATCGTTTGTGTACCGGTGTTAAGTGCGTGATGAAAAGGAACTTGTTCATCTATGATTGAGTAAACATATCCCAATAAAGCACCTCATCCTCTTCAATATCCCGCAGCGCTTTCCTGCCCAGCAGCGTGCCGATCTCAGCAGGACTGATTCCGGTAGCCGGGCGTTTCCAGGTGAGGTGATCGGGCGTTACCACCTCGTCTTTCTTTATATTCTTCAGGGCTACAAGGCTCCTCCTGGCATTTAAACGTGATTTTTCCTCGGATGCCAGCGGATGTTTTTTAAAGTCGCCCAGGATGGTGAAGGTAAAGTTCATCTCCTTCCAGAAATGCTTCAGGTCCTCCATGTCCATGGCATGATAATGATCATTACCACGCAGGGTTTTATCGTGCGTGAAATGTTTCTCCAGTACGGCCGCGCCTAGTAAAACAGCGGTCTTCAGCACCTCCATCTTTCCGGGCAGGGTGTGATCCGAATAGCCCGGCACGCAATCGGGAAAGAGCTTTCGCTGGTCAAGAATCATACCCAGGTTGGCATTCTCATCGTCAGTAGGATAATTCAGGATACAGTGCATAAGACATACCTTGTTGCCATAGCGACCAATGGTATCAAGCGCTGCCCTGATCTCGTCAACATATGACGAACCGGTGGAGAGTATGATCGGCTTGTTGAACCGGCATATGTGCTCTATAAAAGGCAGGTTTGTAATGTCAGAAGAGGATATTTTGTAAACATCCATAAGCTCGTTTAAAAAATTGGCCGATTCCGCATCAAAAGGCGTAGAAAGGAATTCAATTCCCGATCTATCACAGTACACCTTCAGCTCCTCGTACTCCTTCTTCCAGAACTTATCATATTTCTTGAAAAGCTCGTATTGGCTCCGGGTCGGCTCTTTTGTAATGTCCCAATAATACGGGCTGTTTTTAGACGCCAGCGTTTCTGCCTTATAGGATTGGAACTTAATCGCCTGGGCACCTCCCTCCACCGCCTCATCGATCAGGCGCTTGGCAAGATCCATCGATCCTTCGTGGTTAACTCCCGCTTCGGCAATCACATATGGCCGGGTGATGATTTCGGGGCTATAAGCCTGCAACACATCCTTTAATTTCAGCATATAGTTCTTATTAAGCTTCTTTTACAGCGGGAAAATCCTTTTTTTTGCTTTTAGCCAATATTTTCTGCCGCAAAGAAATAAAAGGCTCATGAACGTAAAAATATAAAATCAGGCTGAGAACCACGACCGGAACGTTCTTGGCCACAAAGGCCAACGCTGGATACCAGGTATATATCTCAGGAAAAAAACGGTCCATCAGCTTGTAGATCTCGAGGTGAACCAGGTAGATCGGATACGACAGGAAACTCAACCAGGTAAATGCAAAGTTAAGGATGCGGTTGCCGGAAATGCGATCGATATACTGAGAATTGCAAAAGAACGGCAGCAAAAGGGCTATGCCCGCGCTCACCGCAGAAAACCAAACGGTACGCACCCATAACAGTTCATCCTCTTTAAGGTGGCCGCCATTCGCCCCAGCAAAAACATACAAAAGTGAAACGAAGGCCAGCACAGCCGGAATAAAAAACCCCAGCCGGGACATTTTTTCGAATCCCCTGACGTAGAATATCTTGATGGCCGCAAGGCCCACGCCTATGAGGAAAGAATCCAGCCTGAAAGGAAAATTGCCCACAATTGCTCCATACGGGCGATCGGTGTACATCACCCATGCCAGCCGAAGCAAGTTGGAGAACAGAACGA
>JBFLYZ010000105.1:0-7262 GCA_040756415.1 Bacteroidota bacterium | reverse complement strand
TTGGTTAAAAATACTTTGTAAAAAATAGCTCGCTGAAATTTTTTTGCTGTATCGTCTATACGGTGGATAACCCGAATAAGGAATGCTGCCTCAAGATACTCGAGGTATTTCTTCAATAAATTTTTTTCAATTCCGCTGTTTCTGGAAAGCGAGTCAAGCGAAACCTCATTACCACTGTAATATGCCAATGTGGTAAAAAAGGAATTCAGTTCTTGTACATCCTTAATGCCGTATAAACTAGGCAAATCCCGAAGTAATACCTTATCTACGATGTCACTTTTTATGTACCGGCCTGGGTTAGCTTGTATTTTTTCAGAGAAAATTACTTCAGGGTATCCTCCAAAATTTATGTAATTAATAAAATGATTGTTTATTTCTTTAAAATTGATAGAGGTGAAAAAATCATTCACGTTGCCATTCCAATGTAGGGTGGATGGTCTAATTAGGTGGTCATATTTTTTTAAATGAATGTATTCATGAAAAGTAAGAGGGGGTAGCATAAACTCAGTAAAACGTCCAGCACCACTCTCAGTGCTTTTTAATTTTAATGCTGCCGCGGCTGAGCCGGACACAATAAATTTAGTATTAGGATAACTATCTACTAATACTTTTAAGTGAACTTCCCAATCTTTTAAATATTGTATTTCATCGAAAAAAACGAACCACCCTTTTGGATTGGTGTTGCCAGCCGCTTTCATAGCGAGTTTAAATAACTCCTCCAGCCCGATATTAAGATAAATGGGATTATCAATGCCTATGAAACAAATACTATGCCTGTTGATTTTATTTTGCAGAAGTTTTTCTATAGTATGATACATCATTACAGTTTTTCCAACCCTGCGAGGCCCCATCAGAACAACTGCTCGTTTTATATCAATCTCTTCAACCAAAGGAAAGAACAGATCGAAATATAATCTGCGCTGCATTTGATTGTAGTCATCGTCAATTTCACCCGTTACCCACCACGGATTTTCAAATCGCATCCGCTCAAGGACTAATTCCTCGGAAATGGGTTTTAGTTTTGGTTTTTTCGACATATTTATTACAAATATAGCAAAATAATGTTGTTTAATCTATATTAAATTTGTTTTTAATGTCAATTTTATCCAAAAAAGACTTTTTTCTTGAATAACTTTTTATGTTGAACCCGCTGAATTTGAGGTGCTTGTCATTATTCTAAACCCATTCAAAATTCGGAGTTACAGCGTGTTGGGAACGTAGATCTTCTTTAAGTGCGTAATTAGTTTAATAGCACAATTTTCCCAGTAAAAAGAGTTAAATCCCCTTGACTAAGCGCAATAAAATAAATTCCTGGCTGTAACGTATCACGTTGAAGAATATATGTATGGCCGTTTATATTCCTTATTTCTTTGGCCTGCTGCCCTATGGCATTATAAAGCACAAGTGTGGCGTTATTAAAGCCATTTGTAGAGACAATAACAGTTTCAGAAGAAAAAGGATTAGACGTAATGCTTACCTGATTTGACAGCAGTTCCCCGACCCCCGAAGAAGTATTCTTGATCTCGATGATCATCGAATCGCGGCTGGTATTGCCCGAGGGATCCCAGGCGATAACGCGGTAAATGTATGAGCCGTTGGGCAGGCTCAGGGTGTTGAATACCTGCAGGGCGTCATTGGCCGTGATGGTATCGTTGCCATCGGAATTGGTCACAATGTGATAAAAATCGCGCACATTATAGTCGGCCGTGGAAAAGCAGGTGAGATCGCGGGAATAGATCGTGTTGATCAGGTCCATATAGGTAGGCCCCTGGAAATAATAGTCGTTGTAATGGTGGTATTCCCACGAGAGGGAGTCCAGCAGCATGAGCGTGGGCTGGGCCAGGGGAGAAACGCTGTAGCGCAGCTTGTGCACATCGCAATGCCAGCTTGCATTAATGCGGTCATACACCTTCGAGATCACCCGCACATTGCCGTACAGGCTGTCGGGGGACAGGTAGTTGCCGCCCGGGTCGCGGAAAGCAAAGGGGTCGTTGTTGATCGTAATCTCAAAAGTGGGCGGTATGGTGTCGAAGAAATTGCTCATATAGCTGAGCGGGTTGTCAAAGGTATGCCAGTTGCCGCTCCAGGTTGCGCCCGTGCAGCCTATGCGCGCGAAATGCAGATGCACGAAACCCGTAACGGGGAAATTCACCAGCAGGCCCACCACATCGGCCTCGTTCACCGGGTCGCCTACCGTATAGGGAATGGTGGATTGCTCCAGGTGAGCGTAGAGGTAACCCTGCGAATAGCCCGAAGTGTTCTGGTTGGCGATGGCGATGCGCCAGTGGTACTGCCCGCTGGTGGTGAGTATGGCCTTTACAAAGCCGTCCTTTACCGAGTAGGTGTTCTGCAGGTAAGCGCCCAGCAGGTCCACTCCCGGATGAGGGTAAGGATTTCCCTGCGAGTATTCCTGCATCTCGTTATAGCTGTTGCCCACGGGCTGGTACACCGTATCCGTATAGTAATCGATGGGATTGAGTATGGTCTCGTTGGGCAAGGAGGAGGGAGAGCTGTTTTGCTGCGTTTTGTTTTGCGTTGCGCCCGCCAGCGGGTAATGCACTTCATCAGCGGCAGTGAAACTGAGCAGGTCTGCGCTATGGTAGGCCCTGAACAGGAACTCGCCCGGCAGCTCTTTTTTGGTGCTGATATACAGCCTGCCTTCAATCACCCCCGCATCGAACACCCGCCCTTCGGCAGCGGTAAAAACTGGGCTGAGGCCATTGCTGCCCATCTTAAGCACGGATGTGCGCGTAATAAAAAGCGGATCGGCCCCGAAGAAGAGAATACGGTAAACGGGCCCGGCCAGGACAAAGGATAGCTCACCGGAGCCAATCGTGGAGTTGCGGTCGTTATAATATGCAAGTTTGCCCTCATCGCTCACCGCGAAAACGTTGGAACCCTCCGCGCTTCGGAATGTTTTGGCGGCTATATCCATCACTCAGATCTTTTCCATATCGTGAAAGGCGCAGAAATTCCCGCCCGGGCTTAAGCTCAGGTTAATGGTCTGGGTAAAGCTTTTGGAGATGAGCTCCGTGCCATCGGCCGCGTAGAGCTTTACGAACGAGGGGGCGTTCTCGTAGTGGCCGCCCAGCGTCAATATACCATGCGGAGTGGTAAAGGCGGCAGTTCCTTGTAGTACCAGCCCGTTGATCTCCATGGCATGACCCTGCGCGGTATGAACTGTTTTGTAGGCGAGCTCGTTGCCCGCAACCCCGGTGAAATGCCCGTAAGGGTTCAGGGTTTGCGCAAGCAGGCGGCCGGAGAGAAGAAGGGCAATAAGGAACAATGGTGTTTTCATGACAAGGGATATTGGTCTATAAAGTTATAAAAATCGGGTTCCCGAAAAAAACTTATATTTGAGTAAACGAACGGCATATGAGATTGCTCACCGTGATCTTGCTCATCCTGGCCGCTTTCCCCCTGGTGGCGGCTACCGATACGGTTAAAATACAAACCCAGGTCTACTGCGACCATTGCAAGGTATGCGAAAGCTGCTGGGGAAGGATGGAGCATAACCTGAAATTCACGAAAGGCGTGAAAGAGCTTTCGTACGATGAAACGGCCATGACCATCGTCATTATTTACGATCCTAAAAAGACCAATCCCGCCAAGCTCCGCAAGGTAATCTCCCGCTCGGGTTTTGATGCGGACGAGGTAAAGGCCGATGCCAAGGCCCGGGAGAAGCTGGATACCTGTTGTAAGAAGAAAAGTTAGGGAGCCTGCCGGGAACCCCTTATTCGGGTTCCAGCACCCACTCTATTTTAAATGTGCACCAGGATCCGCACGGATTTTGGGCCCCTTCAGCCTTGAGATGTATTTTTTTATGGCGGAGCTCGGTCAGTTCGTAGGTCGTTTCATATCCGTTTCCTGAATAATGATACGCTAACGTGCCGTTAACAAGGATCTTTTCTGTCCGTACCCTTTGTGGCCGGAGGTGACCTTCCATTTGCCGGCCAGCCTGTTCTTTCGCGACCTGATCGATACGAAAGGGTCATCTTCTCCTTTTCTGAAGCATGATGGTAAAAGAGGTATAATCACCAGGGTGAAAATCAGCAGAAGCGGAGCGAGTAGTGTTGTTTTCATGCGGGAGATAGGCTCAAAAGTACGGTCCCACCGGCTGAAAAGAAAGGTTTGCATAGTAAGTGGCGGGTTTGGCCTGTTAACTGGCGGGTTCGGGGGGATAAGTGGCTGGCTGGATCGACCGGTCCGTTATTTGTCTTGCTGATCGGTCCATTTACGCGGTTGGCCGTATTCTCTTTGGAAATAAGCCGGCAAATCCTTAAATTAGTCATTCATTCCGACTGTTATGCAGCGCACTACCACCAGAGAGAGAAAGCGGAAGAACCCGGCCAATGCGATCAAGAAAATAGAGGTGCGTAACCTCAAGCTGAGCGATTACATGGGTCTGTACGAATCCATGCGCGAGGCTTATCGCAACTGGCACGGCTCCGTATGGCCGCAGGAGCATATCCAGAAGCTGCTAAGCATCTTTCCCGAGGGTCAACTGGTGGTGCTGGTGAACGGCAAAGTGGTGGGCACGGCACTTTCCATTATCGTTAATTACGATGATTTCGGTGACGACCATACCTACCGGGAGATAACCGGCAACTATACCTTCAGCACCCATAACCCCTGGGGCGATGTGCTGTACGGCATAGAGGTGTTTGTCCACCCCGATTACCGCGGCCTGCGCCTGGCCCGCAGGCTCTACGAGGCGCGTAAAGAGCTGTGCGAAAAGCTCAATCTCAAATCGATAGTTATTGGCGGGCGCATTCCCAGGTACGCTGATTACGCGCAGGAGCTGAGCCCCAAGGAGTACATCGCCAAAGTAAGACTGAAAGAGATACACGATCCCGTGCTGTCATTTCAACTGGCCAACGAGTTTCACGTGATCAAGATACTGAACAACTACATGCCGGGCGACCTGGAATCGAAAGAGTACGCCACGCTCATGGAGTGGAACAACGTGATGTACACCCAGCCATCGCCCATCCTGCTGCACCGCAAGAACAACGTGCGTGTGGGCCTGGTGCAGTGGGGCATGCGCAGCTTCAAGAACTTCGATTCGCTCTGCGAGCAGATCGAGTTCTTTATCGATACCGTGGCGGGCTATAATTCCGATTTCATACTTTTCCCCGAGCTGTTCAACGCCCCGCTCATGGCCGACTTCAACCACCAGTCGGAGGCGGAGGCCATACGCAGCCTGGCCGAGTACACCGAGCCCCTGCGCGAAAAATTCATCAGCTACGCCATTACCTATAACATCAATATCATTACCGGCAGCATGCCCATGATCAGGAACGGGCAGTTGTATAACATCGGGTACCTGTGCCGCAGGGACGGCTCGTTCGAGCGTTATTACAAGATACACGTAACGCCCAACGAGGTGAGCGCATGGGGCATAGTGGGCGGCCGCAATCTGAAGGTGTACGATACCGATGCGGGCCGTATAGGCATACTGGTTTGCTACGATGTGGAATTTCCGGAGCTGCCGCGCCTCCTGGCCATGCAGGGCATGGAGATACTGTTCGTGCCCCTGCTTACCGATACCCAGCACGCCTTTGCCCGGGTAAAATGCTGCGCGCAGGCCCGCGCCATAGAGAACGAATGCTACGTGGTAATCGCAGGCGGGGTGGGCAACCTGCCCAAGGTCCATAACATGGACATCCAGTACGCCCAATCGGCCGTTTTTACCCCCGCTGATTTCTCCTTTCCCACCAACGGCATAAAAGGCGAGGCTACGCCCAATACCGAGATGGTAGTGGTGTCTGATCTTGACCTGGGGCTGCTGAAAAGGCTGCGCCTGCACGGCAGCGTGCGCAACATGCACGACAGGCGTACGGACCTGTTCGAGCTCAGGCAGCTCAGGCCCAACAAGCGCCTGAACATCCTAAAGGAGTATATAAAGGAGAAATACGGCCTGGCCGGGGATAAAGGGAAAAAGTAGCGTCATTCATTGAGCATAACATTCCTGAGCACTATAACCCCGAACAGCCCTTCACGTTAGCATGAAGCAATTACTACAGTGATGTAAATACGAGGGAAGGATTTCACCACTGACAAAAAATCATAGGTTACAATAGTTTCTTTTCCCTGAGGTATTCCGCTATCTGTATGGCGTTAGTGGCAGCGCCCTTGCGCAGGTTGTCGGCCACGATCCAGAAATTGATGGTCTTGCCCTGGCTCTCGTCTTTGCGGATGCGCCCTACATATACCTCATCGCGCTCGTGCGAGTCGATGGGCATGGGATATTTGTTCTGCTTTACGTCATCCATCACCTTTACGCCCCTGGTGTTGTTCAGTATCTTGCGTATGTCGTCTACGTTCACATCCTTTTCGAACTGCACGTTCACGCTTTCGGAATGGCCGCCCACCACGGGTACGCGCACGCAGGTGGCGGTCACCTTGATCTTGTCATCTCCCAGGATCTTGCGCGTTTCATTCACCATCTTCATCTCTTCCTTGGTATATCCGTTCTCCAGGAAGTTATCGATGTGTGGGATCAGGTTGAGGTCGATGGGGTAGGGGTAGGCCTTGGGAAAATCCTTAATGCCCTTGCGCTCGCTCATGAGCTGCTCTACGGCATGTATGCCCGTGCCGGTAACCGACTGGTAGGTGGAGACCACGATGCGCTTCACCCTGAACTTCTTGTGCAGGGGCGCCAGCACCATCACCATTTGTATGGTGGAGCAGTTGGGGTTGGCGATGATCATGTCCTTTTTCTTCAGCACGCCCCCGTTGATCTCGGGAACCACCAGTTTCTTATCCTTATCCATCCTCCAGGCAGAGGAATTGTCGATCACGTTGGTACCCATGTCAGCGAAGCGGGGCGCCCACTCCAGCGATGCGGCCGAGCCGGCAGAGAACAGCGCGATATGCGGTTTCATGGAAATAGCCGTGGTAACGCCCACTACGCGGTAACCCCGGCCTTTGAACCGAACCTCCTTGCCCACCGATTTCTCGGAAGCAACGGGAATAAACTCGGTTACAGGAAAATTACGCTCTTCGAGCACCTGTATCATTTTCTGACCTACCAGCCCGGTAGCGCCTACAACGGCTACTTTCATAAGCTATATGTTTAATTATTAAGCAAAAAAGCCTCCCCGTTCATTTCTTCGGAAAGGCTTTTGTAAAAATAATATCTTAAAATTACGAAGCTTTCCCTTTAAAAAGTTCCTCCCTCAAACGTTTGGATTTCATATCGGTTTGCGGCCCGTTTTTTTAGCGGGGCCAAATATCTGATAAATAGATAGAAAAGGCAA
>JBFLYZ010000104.1:0-7382 GCA_040756415.1 Bacteroidota bacterium | reverse complement strand
CCTGCGGCCCGGGTCCGTTTTCAGTTAATTCCGGAGTTTTTTATGGAATCGGGCGCCCTCCTGCCTCTTAGTTACAAAACCTTAAACCAACACACATGGACTCCAAAAAACGGATCAGGCGCCTGGCCTTTTATTTTATCTACGGATTTATCGGATTTTTTCTTTTCAGGCTGGCATACGGCTATGCAAGCTCCTCTCCAAAGGAGGACGACCCCTTCGACTACATCAGCGATTTCTTTGAAGGCAACAGTGGCCTGAAACGGAACTATGCGAGTGATAAGTACATGAACACCTCATCCATAAAGGCTAAATACAGCGAGCAGGAATCCGCTCCCGTCACCGTCATCAGTGAGCAGAAATTCGAAAAAATAGCCTCGCTTCAAAGCCGTACCGAAGAATTCGAAAAGGACGAAAAAACCGTACGTGGCCTGGTCGGGCGCTACAACAGCCTCATCCAGTATGAGCATAACCAGGGCAATCCCGGTTACAGGCAGGTACATCTGTCCATTGGCGTGCCTCCCGCCCAATTCGACAGCATGATCACCGATATACGTAAAGTAGGCAAGCTGCTGGCCATTCAGGTCACCAAGACAGACAAGACCAACGAATACCGGAACATGAACGCCCAGAAGGCTTCGCTTGAAAAGACGCGCACCACCCTGATGGAACTGCGCGACAAGCCGGGTAAGATCGATGAGTATATGGCGCTGACCAACCGGATCCTGGAAATCGAACAGCAACTGCAGGAGCTGGGGGTTTCGCTTGGAGATTTTGACGCTGAAAACGAGTTCTGCACGGTACGGCTGACCCTGGCTGAACGCGAGAAATATGTACCGCCCACCATCAGCATACTGCACCGGATCAAAGTGGCCCTGGAGTGGACGATCAAATACTATTTTGTGTTCGTATCCACGATCGCACTGATCTTTTTCAGCGCATTCTGCATTACCCGCGTAGCGGACTGGCTGAAGCCGGTTATGGCAAGGATCAATAAAAAATAGCCTCTTACCGTCAGGCGTTAAGCTTCGGAACCCCTGTCTTACAGTGGGTTCCGGTGCTTTTGAACTGGCATCCGCCTGTTAAACTTTTAGCCCGGATCCGTTGTCTAAGACACTAAAAGACGCTACTTTTACGTTAGTCTGTGATGCAACGCCTTCTGCCTTATCTGCTCCCTCTTCTTCTCCTTGCCGCCTGCGGACGCCAGACCGAGCTCATCGCCACCAAAGGAGAAGGCATGCTCTATGAGCAGGGACACACCGTCTACCAGTACGGCACGCACATTCTAACGGACGAAAACGGCCATACCAGCTTTGCGCTTTCCAGTAAGGAAGTAGACCTCGGTGCCTATATCGGCAAAAAAGTAAAGATCAAAGGCAAGCTCTACCGCGATTATCCTATTGACGGAGGCCCTCCCTTTATGGAGGTGCTCTACATCAAAGAGCTCTGATCCGCCTTCTATTCAGAAAGTTTAACGGTTTTTATGGAATAAGCCGCTTCCGCGTGTCTTAAACCTAAACTGTGGCGCTTTAAGGGCAGCGCCACACCCTGCCGGCAGGCAGGCATGTGGCAGAGGCGCGGGTTCATATCCGCGCTTCTGTATTTTTTACTGGGGGTGCTACTTTACGAATTTAAAATCCATTCCCGGGTAGCGTGCCGAGTCGCCCAGCATTTCCTCTATGCGCAGCAACTGATTGTATTTGGCTATCCTGTCGGAACGCGAGGCTGAGCCGGTCTTGATCTGCCCGGTCGACAAGGCCACGGCCAGGTCGGCAATGGTCGTATCTTCTGTTTCGCCCGAACGGTGGCTCATCACCGAGGTATAGGCGTTGGTATGGGCCAATTGCACCGCGTTAATGGTCTCGGTAAGCGTTCCGATCTGGTTCACTTTTACCAGTATGGAATTGCCCACCCCGCTCTCAATGCCTTTGGCCAGCCGGTTGACATTGGTTACAAACAGGTCGTCTCCCACCAGTTGTACCTTTTCACCGAGCTTTTCGGTGAGCAGCTTCCAGCCTTTCCAGTCATCCTCGGC
This sequence comes from Bacteroidota bacterium, assembly GCA_040756415.1. Taxonomy (GTDB): domain Bacteria; phylum Bacteroidota; class Bacteroidia; order JADZBD01; family JADZBD01; genus JBFLYZ01. The sequence continues at coordinate 5,350 of JBFLYZ010000104.1, read as the reverse complement.
CAGGCCGTCCTCGATCGAAACGATAGGGTATTTCTTGCACCAGCTTACCCAAAAATCCACCATCTCGGCCGAGGAGAGCTTTTCGCCCGATGACTTTTTGAACACATATTTACCGGATTTGGCATCGTAAAACTCGGTAGAGGCCGCATCCATGGCTATCCACACATCCTTTCCCGGCTTATACCTGGCGGCTTCGATCGCCTTTAGAACGGTTTCAATGGCCTCCTCGTTCGATTTGATATTAGGAGCGAAGCCTCCCTCATCACCCACGTTGGTGCTGTACCCTTTGTCTTTCAGCACTTTTTTCAGGTGATGAAATATCTCGGTACCCATGCGCAGCCCTTCCGAAAAGCTGGCAGCCCCTATAGGCATGACCATGAATTCCTGGAAATCGATGCTGTTATCCGCATGCGCGCCCCCGTTGAGTATATTCATCATGGGTATAGGCAAAAGGGAGGCGTTCACCCCGCCCACGTAACGGTATAGCGGCTGGTTGGATTCAGCCGCGGCCGCTTTTGCCGCGGCCAGCGAAACGCCCAATATGGCGTTCGCGCCAAGGGAGCTTTTATTCTCGGTTCCGTCCAGGTCGCACATTTTCTTATCGATCGCATCCTGGTCGAAAATATACATGCCTTTCAGGGCCTCGGCAATCGGTCCGTTCACGTTGTTGACGGCCTTCAGCACACCCTTGCCCAGGTACCTGCCTTTATCCTCATCGCGCAGTTCTACCGCCTCATGCGCGCCTGTTGACGCCCCGGAAGGAACGGCAGCACGGCCGTTATAGCCCGAATCCGTGATCACATCCACTTCTACGGTAGGATTTCCGCGTGAATCCAGCACCTGGCGCGCGCGAACAGTTGCAATGAATGACATATGATTGGTTTTTAAATGATCGCTTGTTTATTGCAGGCAAAAGTAAAATATTTTCAGGGCCCTCAGCCGATTTTAACACCTATTAACAGCACATCATCCACCTGCTCGAGCTTCCCCTTCCACCGTTCAAATGCCTCCCCGATCAGCTCTTTTTGCCGCTCCACCGGCTCCGGTGCGAGGCCGGTAAGCAGGTCTTTCAACTGGCGGTACTTGAATTTTTTACCCTTCGGTCCGCCAAACTGGTCGGCCAGGCCGTCAGAAAAGATATAGATCATATCCCCCGGCTTAACCCCGATCTGATGCGGGGTGAAGAGCTGAAGGGCGGTTTTGCTGTAGGAGCCGATCATGATCTTATCGGCCTTGTATTCGCTGAGCCTGCCATCCGAAACATGATAAAGAGCATTGAAAGCACCGCCATACTCCACCAGCATTTTGTCCCTGTTATAAGAACACAGCGCCACATCCATTCCGTCCTGCACGCTGCCCTGTCCTTCCTCAGCGCGCTGCCGCAGCATTTTGGCTACGCCCTTGTTGAGCTCATTGAGTATCAGGTGCGGCCTGCTGATGCCGTGCTCGTTCAGCGCCTGGTTAAGCAGGTTATATCCCACCACGCTCATGAGCGCGCCCGGAACCCCGTGCCCGGTACAGTCAACGGCCGCGAAAAAAACATCCTCGCCCCATTTATCCACCCAGTAAAAATCACCGCTCACGATATCTTTGGGCCTGAAAAACACGAACGACCCCGGGAGCAGGCTGCGAACCTGCTCGTCAGACGGCAGGATCGCGCTCTGTATGCGTTTGGCGTAGTGAATACTGTCGGTAATGTCCTTGTTCTTGGTTTCAATGATCTCTTTCTGCGCCTGGATCTCCCTGTTCTGCGATTCAAGCAGCACGTTGGCCCGCTGCTTGCCGCGGTACCGGCTCCAGGCCAGGAGGGCCAGCGAAAACACCATAACGATGCCCGCGCCTGATGAGTAAATAATGATCTGGTTCTTGGAGTTCTTTTCGTTGAGTATCTCGATCTCCTTCTCCTTTTTCTCCGTTTCATACTGGGCCTGCAGTTCAAGCATGGCCTTTTTGTTCTCTTCCCTGCCCAGCGTATCGGAATAGGCCTTGGCCTGGCGGAACCAGTGGTACGCATTCTCGAAATCCTTTCTGAGCGCGTAGATCTCCGAGATCGACTGGCAGGCCAGTTGGGCATCCATGTAAAGGCCGTGCTTCACGGCCAGGTCGAGGCTGCGCGTGCTGTAATCAAGGGCTTTGTCCAGGTCGCCCAATTCAATGAAATCGCCCGCTATATTATTCAGGCTGACGATAATATTTAGAACGTTACCCAGCTTGGTGTAGAGGTCCATCGATTTCAGGTCGTATTCCAGTGCCCTGAGATAATCGGCCCGGTCGAAATAAATACCCCCTATGTTCGAATAACAGGTGGCCAGGCCGTAGCTGTCCTTCATCAACTGGTAAATACCGAGCGAGCGGAAATAATAGAACTCCGCGCTATCGGCACGGCCCGCCTCCTTGTACACCGTGCCGATATTGTTATATGCACCGGCCAGTGCCGATGAGTCGGAAACGGTAAAAAAGGGGATGGATGACCGGTAATATTTCAACGCTATTTCGAATTCACCGATGTACTTGTACACGTTGGCTATGTTATTGTAACACGAGCCCATTTCCATGGCATCCTGCGTGCGTTCCGCTTCCTTCAGGGCCTTGAAATAGGCCTCCAGCGACCTGTTATAATCGCCTTTATCCTTATAAATGGATCCCAATTGATTGTAGCAGTCGAACAGGTAGCCTTTCAGCGCTTTTTCCCCGGAAAGGCGCAGGGCGTCCATTGCGGCCGACTCCGATTCTTCAAACCTGCCCAGGCTGATGGCGGCACTGCTCAGGTTAAGGTACGACTGAACGATCTTCTGATCGTCCTCCAGCTCGCGTGCCAGGCCGAGCTTAAGCTGGGCATACCTGTAACAGGAATCCTGGCTGATGTTATCGAACTCGGTGAACAGGCCGGCCGCAGCCAGGTATTGCTGCTGCTTGTTATCGGCATACGACCACAGTTTCCGCAGCGAGTCGATGCGCAGGCTTTGCGCCTGGCCTATGCTTGGGATAAGGAAAAGGGGAAGAAGGATTATGCACCTTGGCTTGTACATACGGATACGATCCGCAAGTTACAACTAAAATAAGGCTTTACGGGAAAAAAGGGAGGGGAAACAGGCATCTACGGACCTGTTTCCCTTTTGAAGGAATGTTGCACGAAACCTCTCCCTTGTTTAACCATTCATGAGTAAGACGCTTCTTGCCCGCAAAAAGTTACAGCCCTACCTGCCCTCCGATGTATCTTCCGAATGGATCTGCTTCCACTTTTTCCTGTGGTCCTCAATGCCCTCGCAATCGAGACAGGCCAGGCCTTCACCGGTCATGATCCACCTCCGGTTCACCATCTCCTCGTCATACGTATCGGTTACGTTCTCTATATCGTGGATCACTTCTTTCATGTTTTTTGCCAGGAACACCGTCTTTCCCCTGGGCACGTACAGCACCACCCTTACCTCCTGCATACGCCATTTATCGGCCTTATCGATCTCGAACAGGGGTTTGAACTCCAGCAGTGAATCCGTTTGAGCCACCTCGTAGCTTATCTTTTTGACCCGCTCCAGTGCCGCTTTCTTGTCTGCGCCCCTTGCGTACGTGGTCACCACCAGGTGAAAGAGGCTGTCGTTGCTTTGCTGTATATCCACGCGGGGAATGCCGTAAAAAAGCTTCATCTCCCCATCGTCCATAAAACCGTAGCCGTCCTCAACATGATGGCTGAAGCGGGAATCCTCCCCTTCCAGCCGGGGATCGGGCCTGACCCTGAGATAGAAGGTATCGCAGCCGGCCGGGGCGAGCGCCTGCTCGTTGCGCACCTTCGACTGCTCTGAGAAATCGTTCGCCACGTTGTACCCGATGAATATGATGATGAGCAATCCCGCAACCCAGAAACCGGAAGAGGTCAGGCTCACGATCCTGTTCTTTCCTTTAATGCCGAACAGCGCACGCGCCCCGCCATAGATCAGCATGAGCAGGGGCACACCGATAAACAGCAGGATGCCCAGCAGCGCCAGGTCGCTCTGGCTGGTATTGACAAAGAGCAGATCGGACAGCTCGTTGATCGAGATGTCGCCAAAATCGCCAAAGCCGAAGAGCGAGCTGATGAACAGCACCATGATCACGGCACAGACAACGATGAGCATGAACGCCAGGAATTTCCCTATCGCCCGGATGATGCTGCCGAAGACACTGGTCGAAAAGTCCACCAGTTTATCGGCCGCTTCAGGAGCGTGTTTTTTTTTGAAGGAATTGCCGAAGTTCTTGGCATCCTTTTCAATGTCCTTCATTTTTCTTTTCAGGTGCTCCATCTCCTCCTCGATGTTCTTCCGGATATTGTTCACGTTCACCGGCTCACCCCGCATTTCCAGCTTTTCGGCCGTTGTCCTGGCTTCGGGTATCACGATCCACATGATAATATAGATAAGGATTCCCGCACCGCCCAGCAGGGTCACGGCTACCCATCCCAGGCGCAGCCACAGCGGGTCGATATCAAAGTAAGACCCTATCCCCGAGCAAACCCCGCCAATGATCTTACCATCCGGGTCGCGGAACACCCTGCGCCTGCGCCTGCCCTCACCGGGAGTTTCAGCCGCGGCTCCTTCTTCTTTCTTCTCCGAACCCGTCCCCTCTCCGGCAAAATCCTCCGGCTTTCCCATCTGCGCGATCACCTCGTTCACATCGCTCATCAGCACCGCCTGCTTTCCCGTATTGATCTTTTCAGAAAGCAGCTCGGCTATGCGGCTTTCGATATCGGCCATGATCTCATCACGACCGTCCGAATCCCTGAAATAACTCTTTATGGTGTTCAGGTAATTGCTCAGCACTTCGTACGCATCCTCCTCGATATGAAAGACGATGCCGGAAAGGTTCATGGTGATTGTTTTTTTCATCGTATGATTATTTGTGTTTTATGTTGTCTTCGCTTTTTCGGGTGGCATGCGTTACCGATGTGACCAGCTCTTCCCAGGTCTTATCCAGCTCTTTGAGGAACTGCTCGCCCAGCTCGGTCAGCTTGTAGTATTTGCGTGGCGGACCGGCCGTTGATTCTTCCCAGCGGTAAGAAAGAAGACCATCGTTCTTCAGCCGTGTGAGCAATGGATACAGCGTGCCTTCCACCACCACCAGCCGGGCCTGCTTCAACCGCTCGATTATCTCGGTCGGATAGGCATCGCCATGGGCCAGTATGGACAGGATGCAATACTCCAGAACCCCTTTCCGCATTTGCTGTTTTGTGTTCTCTATATTCATGTCAGAATGTATTCGCTGTTTAATGAATTTGACATTGCAAAGATATATACAAAACTTAGTACCTTGTATCGCATAGTACTATTTATTTACGCAAACATCTAATTACCAGGTAAATATTTTTTAAAAAAACCTT
>JBFLYZ010000103.1:0-7427 GCA_040756415.1 Bacteroidota bacterium | reverse complement strand
TTTAACCGGGGCCATTCTGCTTCTTCCGAATACGCTTATTTTCATTTCCGTATCTGCCATATTTCACTATTTTTGCGCTTCGTTTTTAAAAACCGGATTACATGAAGTTTTTAGTCTGTATCAGCAACGTCCCCGACACCACTTCCAGGATCACCTTTACCGATAACAAGGCCTTTAACGCTTCCGGGGTCCAGTTCATCATCAACCCCTACGATGAGATCGCCCTTACGCGTGCGCTGGAGCTGAAAGAGGCTTTGGGCGGAACCGTTACCGTGATCAATGTAGGCGGTGCCACTACCGAGCCCAACATACGCAAGGCCCTGGCCATAGGTGCCGATGATGCCATACGCGTAAATGCCGAGCCTACGGATGCCTACTTTGTGGCCACACAGATCGCTGAAGCCGCAAAGAAGAACAGCTACGATGTGATCCTCACCGGGCGCGAAAGCATAGACTATAACGGGGCCCAGGTGGCGCCCATGCTGGCCGAGCTGCTGGGCCTGCCCTGCGTAACGGTGGCCACCAAGCTGGATATTGCCGGCAGCGAGGCCACGGTTGAACGCGAAATAGACGGAGGCAAGGAAGTATTGAGCGTAAAAACGCCTTTCGTGCTTAGCGCGCAAAAAGGGATGGCCGAGCCCCGCATACCCAATATGCGCGGCATCATGAGCGCGCGTACCAAACCCCTGCAGGTGATGGAGCCCGCAGGCGATGCTCGGCTTACGGAATCGGTCTATTACGAGCAGCCGCCCGCCAAGCAGGCCGTGAAACTGATCGATCCGAACAATGTGGAAGAGCTGGTAAACCTGCTTCATAACGAAGCCAAGATCATTTAATACCCATTTCATCATGTCAGTAATTGTATTTGCAGAAAACTGGTCGGGAAAGTTCAAAAAATCAACCTTTGAAGCCGTTTCGTATGGCGCTGAAACAGCTAAAATGCTGGGCGCTTCCGTTACCGCTGTGGTGATCGGAAATGTAAGCGATGAAGACCTGAAATCGCTGGGGAAGTACGGTGCGACCAAGGTGCTGAGCGTGAAGAACGACAAGCTCAACGAGTTGGTTCCCCAGGCTTATGCCGGCATCATTGCCCAGGCCGCGCAGAAAGAAGGCGCTAAGGCCGTTATCATTTCCTACACGTATTCAGGCAAAGCGCTGGCCGGCCGCGTGGCCGTTAAGCTGAAGGCCGGGCTGGTGGCGGGCGCCACCGCGCTTCCCAAAAGCGTATCGCCTTTCACTGTGCGCAAAAAATGTTTCTCCGGAAAGGGCCTTACCGATGTGGCGGTCCATTCTGACATCAAGACCATCGCCATAACACCCAATTCATACCAGGTCAATGCCGGCAGCGGTGAGGCAAGCGTGGAGAGTTTTTCTCCCTCGCTGACCGATGCTGATTTCGGCACGATAACGAAAGAGGTAAAGAAAACCTCGGGCAAGGTGGTGCTTACCGAAGCCGAGATCGTGGTTTCGGCCGGAAGAGGCCTGAAAGGCTCCGAGAACTGGGGCATGGTGGAAGAGCTGGCCGAGCAGTTGGGAGCGGCAACAGCCTGTTCCAAGCCGGTGGCGGACGTGGGCTGGAGGCCGCACCACGAGCACGTGGGGCAGACCGGCATTACGATAGGGCCCAATCTCTATATCGCTATCGGTATCTCGGGGGCTATCCAGCACCTGGCCGGGGTCAGCTCATCGAAGGTGATCGTGGTGATCAATTCCGACAAGGAGGCGCCTTTTTTCAAGGCCGCTGATTACGGTATTGTGGGCGATGCTTTCGAGGTAGTGCCCAGGCTGATCGAAGCGGTAAAAAAATTCAAAGCGAGCCATAATTAATCGGTATAATTTTCTTAAATTAGTGATCCCTTACGCGTGAAAAAGCTCAAATTAGATATAGTAGGATTATCCTACAGCCAGACCCAATCGGGGGCATATGCGCTGGTGCTGGGCGAAACGAAGGGTAAGAGGAGGCTCCCCATCATTATCGGGGGATTTGAGGCCCAGGCCATTGCCATCGAGCTGGAGAAGATGACCCCCAGCCGGCCGCTTACGCATGACCTGTTCAAGACCTTTGCCGAGACATTTAATATTACAGTTAAAGAAGTTATTATCTACAACCTGGTGGAGGGCATTTTCTTTGCCAAGCTCATCTGTAATGACGGCAACAAGGACGTAGAGATCGATGCCCGCACTTCGGATGCCATCGCCCTGGCGGTGCGCTTTGGCTGCTCCATCTATACTTACGAGTTCATTCTCTCCTCTGCCGGTATCGTGCTGGACGAGGAGGCGGCAGCCACTACGGGCGAAACCAAATCAGAGGCCGACCTGGTAGGCGTGGAGGGCAAAGGCGATTTCACCAAAAAATCGACCGAAGAGCTGAAGGAAATGCTGCAGAAGGCGCTGGACAAAGAACAATACGAGGAAGCTTCCAAGATCCGCGATGAGCTGAATAAGCGGAAAAAATCATAACCCTTTTTTTTGGACATTTCATTTGAATCGATAGGCCGGGGATTACTGGGAATAACCGCCCTCACCGCTATCCTTTACCTGTTCAGCGGCAACCGAAGGGCCATTTCCTGGAAGCTGGTCGTATCGGGCATACTTTTCCAGATCCTGTTCGCCCTGCTGGTGCTCAAAGTGCCTTTTGTGCAGACCGGCTTCGAGTGGATAAGCAAGTTGTTCGTGAAGGTGCTCGATTTTACCCGCGAAGGGTCTACGTTCATTTTCAACGGCCTGATGGATACGAGCTCCTACGGTTTCATTTTCGCATTCCAGATCCTGCCCACCATTATCTTCTTTTCCGCGCTTACCAGCCTGCTTTTCTATTTCGGAATACTGCAAAAGATCGTTTACGGCCTGGCCTGGCTCATGGGCAAGGCGATGAAAATTTCGGGCGCGGAAAACCTATCTACCGTTGCCAATATCTTTCTCGGCCAGACCGAGGCCCCGCTGATGGTGAAACATTACATTCCCACCATGACGCGCTCGGAGCTGTTGTGCGTGATGATAGGCGGCATGGCCAACACCGCGGGAGGCGTGATGGCGGCCTACGTGGGTTTTTTGGGCGGTGACGACCCGGTGCAGCAGCTTTATTTTGCCAAGCACCTGCTGTGCGCATCGGTGATGAGCGCCCCCGCTACCATTGTTGTTTCAAAAATGATGATGCCCCAGACCGAGGTCATTGACGAGCGCATTGAGATCACCCGGGAAAAGCTGGGAAGCAACTTTTTGGAAGCTCTGGCCAACGGAACTACGGACGGCATACGGCTGGCGGTTAACGTAGCCGCCATGCTCATCGTGTTCATCGCGCTGGTGGCCATGGTCAATTATATATTCGGCAAAGTGGGTTACTGGACAGGGCTCAACGAAATCATAGCGGAGATCTCCAACGGGCAGTACAAGGCCTTATCGCTCCAGTTCATGCTGGGCTACCTCTGCGCCCCCATTACCTGGCTCATGGGCGTAAGCAGCGCGGATATGATCTATGTAGGGCAACTGCTGGGCGAAAAGACCATACTCAACGAGTTCGTAGCCTATAAATCGCTTGGCGCCATGCAAAGCCAGCAGGTGCTCTCCGATAAATCGGTCATCATGTCGACCTACATCCTCAGCGGATTCGCCAATTTCGCCAGCATAGGCATACAGATAGGCGGCATAGGTGCGCTGGCGCCCAATAAGCGGGGCATGCTGTCACAGCTCGGTTTCCGGGCCATGGCCGGAGGCGCCATCGCCTCGCTCTTCACCGCTACAGTAGTAGGAATGCTGCTCTAGAAGGGCAGGTCGTCTTCCTCTCCTTTCGAAGTGAAGGTTTCAACGGGCGGTTCGCTGGATGGCGGAACGTTCTGGGCGCTGCCTACGTTCTCTATACGCCAGGCGTTGAGCGAAGTGAAGTACTTGATCTCGCCCTTGGGGCTGGTCCACTCCCTTCCGCGTATATTGAAATGCACTTTCACCTCATCGCCTACCTTGAACTTGTCGATCAGCGAACATTTGTCCTTGACCAGCTCGAACGGTATGATCTGGGGGTACTGCGAAGAGTTATCGGTAATAACGAAAACTCGCTTGGTAAAATTATCATTCACTTTTTCTTCCTTGTGAATGACCTTGATGGTTCCTGTTATATCCATGATGATTTGTTTACGATAGAAGCATTTTCCAGGCCTCGGCTACCTTGCCTGAATCCAGCAGGGATTTGGCCGCCCGGTGAATTTCCTCCTCCGAGCCCAGGGCCCCGAAAGATTTATAAATATCCGAATTTTTGAACGACCTGACCTCTTCTTCCGAAGGGAGTTTTTCAACATTTCCCAACTGGCCCAGGTTATTGCCCGTGAGCACCCTGCTGTTGCGCACCTTCACGGGAAGACCGTCAACGCCTACGCCCATGATACCTATGGGCTTGGGTATCTCGAACTTGGCCTTGCCTGATGCCCGGCAATACCAGTTGCCGCCCATGCGCGCCACCAGGTCGATCTTATCTGGATCGATCTGCAGGCTGCCATCCAGCACGCTCTCGCTGATGTGGATCAGGACCACTTCGCAAATAATGAGATTGCCCGCGCCCGGCTCCTGGCTGAGCTCGATCACGTCCTTTACCCGGCACTCCATCTGCACGGGCGATTCGGCTACACGGAAAGGCCGGACCAGCTCTGATTTTAAGGGAGTGAGCCCCGTTTTGATGAACTCGTCAACACCTTTCGGATACTCGGTGCTGCTGAGGGATGCCTGGTGAACCAGATCGTAGCTAACGGCATTGATCACCACTTCGGGCACCTCCTTTATATTCTCATACGTGTTCTTATGGGCGCCCGTGCGGCCGCTGCGCGCTGGCGAAAATATGGCGATGGGCGGCTTGGCGCTGAAAATGTTGAAGAAGCTGAAAGGCGACAGATTGGGTGTTCCGTTCTTATCGATGGTGCTGGCAAAAGCGATGGGCCGTGGCGCCACCGCCCCCAGCAGGTAGCTGTGCAGCACACTGGTCTTGACTTCCCTTGGATCTACTTTCAGCATGGGCGGCAAAGTTAGAAATAATCTAGTGCTTTGCCGCTTCATCGGAAGCGGGCGCTGCCTTGCGCTTGTCGTTCCGGTGCGTATAGGCCTTCAGGCGGTGCTCCAGCGAATGGTGCAGGGGCTTGAGGCTGGAGGCTATCGCGATGTTGACGGCCATGAACAGGATGGGATGCCCGTGCGTGTATTCATTGATGTAGGGATGAAGCACCACGTGGAGAAACTCGAAGAAGAGCAGCACACCCACGAAAACGATCATATCGATGGTGCGGAACGACAGCCTGATCTTAATGGCGATGAACAGGAATGCGAACGCGATCACGATCATGGTGATGATGGCCAGGTACTGCATCTGCTCCGCACGGTGATGCTCCTCCTCTTCCTTTTCCCTTCTCCTCTCCTCCTCTATTCTCTGCATCTCCAGTTGAAAGTCCTTTTGCATATCGGCTATGGTCTGCGCGCTGGCCGAGTTCAGCAGGCTGTCTTTAAGGCGGGTGTACTGCACGTGATATTCGAGCGCTTTTTCATAATTCTTCATCTTCGAGTAAATGCCATACAACCCGAAATAGTTGCGCTGCGATTCGTCATGGTTCCCGATGGTGTTATTGATCTCGAGGGCCCGGAGCAGGTAACTGATCGCATCTTCGTTCTTATCCTGGGCGGCCATCACCTGGGCGATATTACCAAAGCAGATCGCTATACCATCCTTGTCATCCAGGTCCTGCATCACCAGTAGGGCCTTATGGTAGCGGGCCAGCGCATTTTCATAGTCCTTTTGCGCCAGCGAGTTATTGCCCAGGTTAAGGCAGATGGCGCTCTGCGAGGCCTTATCGCCCCTGCTTTCGGCAAAGCCCAGGGCCTTCATCAGTATTTCATCAGAGGCCTGAAAGTCCTTTTTGAGCTGGTAGATCCTCCCGATGTTGATATACTGGTTCTGTATTCCGCTTACATAACCCGTTTCCTCGAACAGGGCCAGGGATTTTTTCATGTAATCCAGTGCCTGGTCGTACTGGGCGTTGTACTGCATGTAGAACAGGCCGAGACCCTGGTAGCTGATGCCTATGTTCTTTTTATCGCCTGTTTCCTGGTTCAGCTTAAGCCCTTCAAGATAATTCTCCAGGGCCGGCTCAAAGCTGCCCTTGCTGAGATAGATGCTTCCCAGCGTGTTTCGCGCGTAAGCGATACGGCCCTTGTTATGAAGTTTCTCCAGTATTTCCAGGGCATACGTACAGTGTTCTTCGGCCAGGGCATAATCGGCCCGTGTGCGGTAGATAATGGCCAGGCAGATATGGGTATTGGCCACTCCCAGGGCGTACTCCAGCTTCTGGGACAGCTCCAGGGCCCGGTTGGCAAGAGCCAGGGCGCTGTCGGTATTTACATCCTTTACCAGAACTGCCAGGTCGTTCAGGGCATTTACCTTATTGCTGTCATCAGCCGGTAAGCGGATGCTGTTCAGCAGGCTGTCGGTTTTGCTGGCGGCCGGCAGGCTGCAACCAGCCGCGGAAAGCAAAAGAAGGATCAGGAAATTGCGAAGAAAGCGCATAGGAATAATTGTTTAGGCCAAATGTAATAAAAGCAAAGAGTTTTATACGGGACCCCAGGCATTCGTGTTCAAACACGAATTGGAGCTCCCGGCTATGGGATTCTGCCGGGGTCATCTTATCTTTGCAAGGCACCCACAATGGTCAGCTAAAGGAGCTGAACTTTATCGTATGGACCATAAGTCATCGGTGAATCAACGTTTTCATACCCGGGTCAGCGAAATCTGGATCGGTGATGACGGTATTATGCGCGTTGTATTTGCGAAAAACGCTACCATTGACCTGGCGGATATGGAAGAAGCCTATAGAATATTCAGCGATATGGGTTTCGGGCCGGGCAAAAAGAAAAGCCGCCAGCTTTTAAGCGGTGGCCCCGTAACTTTAAAAAAAGAAGCCAGGGAATATGCCGACAGAACCGGCCAGGATTTTTTTGTAGCGGCTGCACTGGTAAGCGACTCCGTCCTTATGCGATTTGTCATCAATTTGTTCAATACCATACACCGGCACGGGGTTCCTTTCCGGATCTTCTCCAATGAGGCAAACGCGCTTTCGTGGCTGAAAACGTTCTAAACCTGAACAAGAGAATGTCTTAATTTTCTGATTATCAATGGATTAATTTCCAACTGACCTATTGGCCGTTTTCGGTATATTTGCGCCCTTAATGCGATGCGCAACTTCCCTCGATAAGCGGGGCAGGTGTGGCTATGCAGAAGATGCGGGCGTGGCGAAACCTGCCTGCCGGCAGGCAGGTTGGCAGACCGCGCTAAAGCCATAAAAGTACATTTGAATAGTTTAGTTTTTTAAAAATAGAATGCGGGCGTGGCGAAACCTGCCTACCGGCAGGCAGGTTGACAGACCGCGCTAAAGCCATAAAAGTACATTTGAATAGTT
>JBFLYZ010000102.1:0-7732 GCA_040756415.1 Bacteroidota bacterium | reverse complement strand
CTAAAAATCATATTTTTGCTCCTTACAATTTTATAGCAGAATGAGAACGATAGAATTCCGCGAGGCTCTCAGGGAGGCCATGAGCGAGGAAATGCGCAGGGACCCCCGCGTGTTCCTCATGGGCGAGGAAGTGGCCGAATACAACGGGGCCTATAAAGTGAGCAAGGGCATGCTGGCCGAGTTCGGTGAAAAAAGGGTGATCGACACGCCCATTGCCGAGCTGGGCTTTGCCGGAATAGGCGTGGGGGCCGCCATGAACGGCCTGCGCCCCATTATCGAGTTCATGACCTTTAATTTTTCGCTGGTAGCCATCGACCAGGTGATCAACTCGGCCGCCAAGATGTACAGCATGAGCGGAGGGCAGTTCAATATACCCATCGTATTCCGGGGTCCGACCGGCAACGCGGGCATGCTGGCTGCCCAGCATTCACAGGCCTTTGAGAGCTGGTATGCCAATTGCCCAGGGCTTAAGGTGGTGGTACCCTCCAACCCGGCTGATGCCAAAGGGCTGCTGAAAACAGCCATACGTGATGACGATCCTGTTATATTCATGGAGAGCGAAGTGATGTACGGTGATAAGGGAGAGGTGCCCGAGGGAGAATACCTCATTCCCCTGGGAGTGGCCGATGTGCGGAAAGAGGGCACGGATGTGACCATCGTTTCGTTCGGCAAAATATTCAAGGTGGCCAGGGCGGCTGCTGAGGAGCTGGCCAAAGAAGGCATAAATGCCGAGCTGATCGATCTGCGCACTGTCCGGCCGATCGATTACGCCACCATTATCCATTCAGTCAGGAAGACCAATCGCCTGGTCGTTGTCGAGGAGGCCTGGCCGCTGGCCAATATCTCGACCGATATCGCCTTCCATGTGCAGAAGCATGCTTTCGATTACCTGGATGCTCCCGTTGGGCGCGTGGTATCGGCCGATGTGCCCCTGCCCTATGCGCCTACGCTGATCGAACAGGCCCTGCCCAATGTGGCGAAAACGGTGAAGGCGATCAGGGAAGCGATATACGTTTCTTAATTCGGATCCGCATCAGGCAGCCGGCCCACGCGTAAAGCCAGCGTCATCCGTATCTTTTTTTCTTTTTCCTCATCAGGCCACACTTTTTTCAGGTCAGGAATGATCTGCTCCAGCGGGTTGCTGCCATGGGCATTGATGTAGCGCTGCGCAGACGACCAGGAGCTGAGATAGGCCAGGAAGCGCTGGAGGTCCCAGCGCACGGAACATTCGAATGAGGGCGCCTTGATCTCTTCGAAGGGAAAGGGAAGATCTTTGTACTTGTTCCACACCAGCCTGCTTTCAGGCGGCCAGTGGTCTTTCAGCACATCGAAGGCCAGCCTGTTCACTGCTGACCCCAGCTCGGGATTATCCACATCCGAATAGGTCCAGGCGGCCATGATGCCTCCGGGTTTGAGCACCCGCCTCACCTCAGCATAGAATTTGGGCAGATCGAACCAGTGTATGGCCGCAGCGGCTGTGACCAGGTCGGCCGAGTGGTCTTCCAGGCCCGAATTTTCGGAAGCTGCCACTTTGTACCGCACATTTTCCTTTTTGAAAGCATGGTTGATCTGGGCCCCGCTGGCATCGGTGGCGATCACCTCCCTGAATTGTCCGGCCAGCGAAACGGCAGCCTGCCCGTTCCCCGTGCCGCAGTCCCAGGCCAGCTCATTTTGCTTCACCAGCGAGGCGAGAAAGTGGAAAAGCTCGGGCGGATAGCCCGGCCTCGACTGGGCATAGATATCGGATTGCCTGGAAAAATGATCCTTGAAGCTCATCTCTTTTCCCATTCGGCTCTCGTGACGCGGTAAATGAAAACATCAAAGTCTCGCCATTTCGTCTGCACGGTGCGCCTCATTCCGTTGCGCAGTGCTACCTTTTGTGAGGGTTCATTGTCCAGGTGGATAATGGAGATGATACTACTGACCGGGCTGCTCTCAAAAGCCAGGTCACGGCAGGCCATGGCCGCTTCGGTCGCATAGCCCTTACCCCAGTACGAAGGCAGTAAATGGTAACCAACCTCCGTCTCGGGAATGCCATCCACTTCCTGGAACAGGATACCGCATTGGCCGATAAAAGCCCCGCTCCTTTTTTCCACCACTGCGCAAAGACCCGATCTCTTTTCATAACGCTGCAATTGCCGCGCTATCCACTCTTCAGCCAGCCCGGGCGTGCCGGCTTGCAGATGCAGGTATTTCAGCGCAGCCTCGCTTGCGAAAAATGCCTCGAACGCCTTTGCGTCTTCCGGCACAAGCCTGCGTAAGCTCAAGCGTTCGGTTTCCAGGTTTTCAGCGATCATCTGCTCTCTGTCTGTGTAGATTTATTCTTTCCTGCTTACTTTTTCCCATTCATGCCCGCAATTAAAACAATGGTAATTATACCGTCCTGCAAAGGGATAGGTGAACAACAGGAATGAAATTAAGATCGTTAAAAAACCGTAGGGTCTTTTGCTGCTCTGACCCCAAGAGGCGTTATAAGAGCCGCATAAAGGGCACTGGATATCCCCTTGAGTATATTCACTATGAATGTCATTCTCTTTTAAAGAAGTGTTTTTTTTTAAGATTTCGTCAGCCCGGGAAATATCCTTTTCAAAAAGATTAAGCTTGAATCCGCCCATCGCCTGGTTGTAAAGAGGATTCAGGGTATTGATGTGTTCATCCGAAAGGAAACAGGGTATCCCTTCCGATTCCAGGCGACTCTTTACAATCGTAGCTTCATTGTAGTTGTAAAATCGTCTATAAATAACAATCCTTTCCTGTTCTTTCATCTGATGAAATCCTTCAGTGTAAACTCTGAATGCAAACTCCAAACTGCCACCGCCCACCGCCCACTGCCCACTGCCAACTGCCCACTGCCCACTGCCAACTGCCCACTGCCCACTGCCAACGGTCTATTATCTATTACTGCCTACTGATCCTGTACGACTCCCTCAGCCACCTCAGCAACTGTGCATTGATCTGCTCCTTTCCGTCAATACGTACCCAATGCACAACTTTGGTCCTGCTGTACCTGAATGTTTTTTCAACCGGGAATTCTTCCACGGCCTTCGACAGGAAAAACTCCAGCAATAGATGGTCTTTTTTGGGCTTAAAAGCGATAAAAGTACCGGGCGCCTTGGCGAAGACGCAGCTCTTGGCCGCGCTGATCATCACATCGGGGCCGAAGCCGCGTATCTTTTTCACCAGTTTTTTATACAAACCCTCCGCAAGCGGGAATCTGTCAAAGATAGAATCCGGGTCGACCCTTACGCAGGAATGCCACTGGTTCCTGCTTTTGAATGGCCGCTTGCATTTGGGGCAGATCCACATACCATCAAAGATAAAAAGACAGCGTGTTCTTTTTTGTATTTTTGGCAAATAAACTCTGCATCATGACAAAAAGATCTACCTCCTTTCTCGTAGCAGTTCTCTTCTCCCTCTCTGCTGGCGCCCAGGGCACCTGGACGCAGAAAACCAACTATGGGGGACCACCGACCGAAAAGGCAAGCGGTTTTTCCATTGGTACGAAAGGCTATATCGGTTTAGGTACCAGCGGTACTGCCGATTTCTGGGAATGGGACCAGGCTACCAATACCTGGACCCAAAAAGCCAATTTTGCCGGGCCTACACGCTCCTGGGCCGTAGGCTTCGCCATTGGCACAAAGGGATATATAGGTACAGGAAATCATAACGGGCAGGATTTCTGGGAATGGGACCAAAGCGCCAATACCTGGACCGCCAGGGCCAATTTTCCGGGTGCTGCGCGTACAGGGGCCATGGCCTGGTCTATTGGAACCAAAGGCTACATCGGAACAGGAAATTCAGGCGGACAGGAGCTGTGGGAATACGATCCGGTATTGGACAACTGGACCCCGAAAGCCAACTTCACCGGCACGGCAATTTACTGGAGCGCCTATTTTTCAATAGGAACGAAAGGCTATCTGGGCACCGGTTATGACGGCAATAACCGCCAGGATTTCTGGGAATGGGACCAGGCGACCGATACCTGGGCGCAGAAAGCCAATTATGCCGATGCCAGGCGTGCAGCGGTAGGATTTTCTATCAATACAAAGGGTTACCTGGGCTCGGGATATAATTCAAATTATGCCCAGGACTGGTGGGAATACGATCCTTCGAACAATACCTGGACCCAGGTGGCTAACTTTGGAGGTCAGCCCAGTTGCTGCCATGTTACATTTACCATTGGCAATTTCGGATATGTAGGCACAGGTTACGCCAGCGGTAACTCGCAGATGTTCTGGGAGTATTCCCCTGTATCTGTTGGTGTGGCCGAAACAGATAAAGTAAAAGTTTCCCTTTACCCTAATCCGTTCACTGATTTTCTCTGCGTGGAAAGCGAAAGAGAAGGGGAGCTGCTCTTGTTCGATATCCAGGGTAAGGTTGTTTCAGGCGCCCGCATCAGCGCATCGCAGAACAAGATCGATCTGTCCGGTCTTCCCAGCGGAACCTATGGCTACCAGATCGCTTCAGGCGGTAAGGTCTTCGCCAAAGGCAGGCTTGTGGCGCAGTAGGAAGGAGTATTTTCTGCGGCAGCTCGCTTATTTCGGTCAGCAGCTCCTGCTCTTTTGGCGAGCAGGGCGGGTGGTGGTTCCTTTTTTCCGATTGGGCATCAGGCGTCAGGTATCTCCGGCTCAACCAGCCTGACCAGCTTATCCAGCGAGTCTTGCCAGCCCAGGTAGCACATATCAGTGGGTATGACATCAGGTATGCCTTCTTGCATGACCTTCAGCTCTGTGCCCGCGCTCACCTTTTTGATCCACACCGAGGTGATCATCTCCCCCGGCAGATTGGGATCGTCAAACCGATCGGTGTATTTGATGAACTCATTCGGTTTAAGCTCCAGCACCTTTCCGCCAAAGGAATGGCCGTTGCCGGTGGAGAAGTTGACGAACGACATTTTGTATTCCCCGCCCACGCGTACTTCCATCTTATGGACAATGCATAAAAATCCATAAGGAGGGAGCCACGCGGCATAGGCGAGCGGATCGGTGAAAGCGCGGTAGACTTTTTCTGGCTTGGCTTTGAGCACCCGGTGTAATGTTACTGTGCCTGGCATAACGATTTTTTTGCGAAGCTAATGAGGTTTATCGGTACAGCTTCAAACAGCACCGGGGAATTTATTCCACAATCGCGGCTTCCGCAAAAAATGTGCTCGGTGCTGATAACGGACCTACTTTGACTTTGCGGCTTCACGGATCAACCCTTCCAGCACCTTAAGATCGATATCCCTGAGCCGGGCCACGTACAGGCAGCCCTGCCCGGTCTTGTGCTTGCCCAGCTTTTTGAGCAAGGGGGCATGTTGTTTCATGTCCACTACAAGATGCAGGGAGAGGTTGGATTTCCGGGGCGAAAAACCTATCCTGAACCATTCCACCTCTCTGCCCGTATTGGGGCTTTTGTATATTTTCTTTCCAAAGCCTATCATGGAGCTGCCCCACATTTTAGGCTTTTCCTTTGTAGCTTTCTGCATGAGTTTTACCAGGATGGCGCTGTCCTTGCGCTGCTCTTCATCTTTCACCGTTTTGATGAAGTCCTCCACGCTCGATGCGTTTTCTTTGGTTTTTATTTCTGCCAGCTTACCCATAATGATGTAATTTGTGTTTGGATATAACTTCCTGTACGTTTTAAACTTTCAGCCAGCCCCTGAATCCCCTGGCCCCGTAATACGATTCCGCTCCGTTGTGGTAGATGAATACCCGGCCATAGCGGAGATCGCCAAATATGGCCCCTCCAAGCTTTCTAATGGCATCGGGGGTCTTCAGCCAACTGGAGGTTTTCGTGTCGAATTTTCCAAGCTCCTGCAGCTCGCGGTACTGCTTCTCATCCAAAAGCTCGATGCCCATTTCAGCGGCCATATTCATGGCGCTGCCCACGGGTTTATGCTCTTTCCTTGATCTCAGGGCCTCATGGTCGTAACAAAGACTTCTGCGCCCGGCCGGGCTCTCGGACGCGCAATCATAAAAGATATAGGCTCCTTTGTCTTGCCCCACCACATCCGGCTCACCGCCTGTTCGTTCCATTTCGCTGAGCGACCATAATTTTTCAGGATCACCCTTCAGCCTGACCTCTACCTTATCCCAGCTTATGCCTTTATGGCGGCTCATGTTCTTCTCAAAGCGGGATTTCAAACTGCTGAGCAGCTCCTTTTTTTGCTTTTCGGATAGTGCTTTGTTCTTTTTTGCCATAGTTGTCAGCTCAGTTTGTAAATGAATTCTTCTGTTTCCGCCTGCCGCGCATTGGCAAAGCCCTTGTCCTTGCCTATCCGGACAAAGCCGTTCTTTTCCAAAACCTTTTGCGAGGCAAAGTTATCAAATGCGGTCCGTCCGAAGATAGGCCGCATAAGCTCAATACTAAGAAGTTTTTTAAGCGCGGCCGAAGCAATTCTCCTGCCCCAGAGTTCCCTGGCTATCCAATAGGTGATCTCGGCCTGGCCATGTATTTCAAACTTGGCAATGCTTCCCGCGATGACATGATCAACGATAATGGTCTGGTTGTTTACACTGGGATCGCTCAGCAGCCTGGTGAATTTGGCCAGATAGGCTGCTTTGTCGGTGGGATCTTTGGATGTAAAAGCGGCCAGGTAATTTGCTTCTTCGTCAAGCTGGAATTTGAAGAGGAATTCCAGGTCGGCTATCTCTGTCTTTCGTAGTATCATTCCTTCTCATTGATGCTGCCTAACGGTTTTCCGCTTTGCGGTCGGGCGGGAGACGGGACGAAGTCCTGTCCCCCGACACGACCGCCTAAGCGAAGATACAAACTTTGAATTTATTACTGAAGCCCGCCTGAAGCAAAGCGGATGTTAATTAACGTTGCCTGCCCTGCCTTCCTTACTTATTTGTCAGCCGATAAAGAGCACCATTACGAAGCAAGTACGAAATTGTCTGCCGTGTTTTTTTCTGATGTCCTGTCGGGGAGCAGTCACGTTGAACACACGCGAAACAGTCCACCGTGATTTTTTGCTGTTTGTCTGTCTACGGAGCGGGATAAAGCAGGAGTTAGTTCCAGGAATAGTCCGAATCGAAATTTTGAAGCGCAACAATAATGTTGACGGCCATGAGAGGCATGTCCTCACGTCCGAAAAATCGTTTGGGCAGTTCATTGTCCGGCATTTTACTGTATATCATCAGGCAATTCTGAAATGCCAATGTTTGTGTAGGGTCTAATTTCCTGTATAGGTAGATAGCAAGTTTGGATGGATCGCTGCTTGTCGGAAAGTCCTTATCCTTTTTTGCGAAGTCAATAAAGGATTGAAGCCTTTTGTCTCCTTGTGGAGGAAAAGTTTTGAGAAAATCAATGAAGTTCATGTCGGTTGGATTGGTGGTAGTAAAAATACGTAGAAAGTTTTTGTCTACCGGTGCGCAGGATGCTCTGGCGCATCTTTTTGCTTGCGAGCTGGAGCAGTGGTTTACCGCGCACAGCGACCATAACAAAAATAAAAAAGACGCGAGCACGGATAAACGACTGCGGAAGCGAAGCCGAAAAAAGTGTGACAGAGCGGAAAGGAGTGAGGGAACTGCCGGAAATATAGGTGGCGGTCAAGTTTGCGATGCGGTCTGTCCGGAGATAGAAACGGTCTGAATTGACTGTCGCTTCGTCACAAGTACGAATCCTGAAACACTGGAGTTTATTTTTTTTGTTTATTTATATATTCTCTTAATTCCTGCAATGAGATAATTTTATTCTTATAGCGGTGGACCATTGAATGACAATTGGCGCATAAAGCGGCAAGATCTTC
>JBFLYZ010000101.1:0-7929 GCA_040756415.1 Bacteroidota bacterium | reverse complement strand
CGGTCGCTGGGAGTTTTCGGAACGGGCGCCCTGCTCGTTTTCTCCGCCCTCGCCTACTCGATCGTGGTCTTCAACCTCAGCTTCGATTTCCTCAAACGAAAACCCAGCGTACCCGAGCCGGTGATTCCCGCAGAAATAAAAGAAGAGCCCGTGAACCAGCTCAGGGATGAGGACATCATCGTGGACGAGAAAAAAGAAGTTGACTTTACCGAGCAGGAAAAGAACGAGATCGAGGAAGAGGAAGTTAAAACCGGGGAAGAAGATGAAGAAAAAGCGCATGAAGAGATACCTGTACCGGGGGAGAACGGTGGCGTTGAGCTTACGGTCGAAAAGACGGAGCAGGAACAGGAGCTGGACCCCGAAGCGCTGTCAGCGGCCGAGCTGGTGAAGGAATACGGTGAATACGACCCCACCCTCGACCTGGCTTCGTACGAATATCCTACCATCGACCTGCTGGAAGACTACGGCAAGAAGGATATCGATGTGAACACCGAAGAGCTGACGGCCAACAAGAACAGGATAGTCGATACGCTGAGAAATTACGGGATCGAGATCGAAAAGGTGAAAGCCACCATAGGTCCTACCGTAACGCTGTACGAGATCATCCCGAAAGCCGGAACGCGTATTGCCAAGATCAAGAACCTCGAAGACGATATTGCCCTGAGCCTGTCTGCCCTGGGCATACGCATCATCGCCCCTATTCCCGGCAAGGGAACCATAGGCATTGAGGTGCCCAACCTTACGCCCCAGGTAGTTTCCATGCGCTCCATGATCGCTTCGGAAAAGTTCCAGAACACCGGCATGGAGCTACCCGTGGCCCTGGGTAAGACCATTGCCAACGAATCGTTCATAGCCGATCTTTCCAGGATGCCCCACCTGCTCATGGCGGGCGCTACCGGCCAGGGTAAATCGGTGGGATTGAATGCCATCCTGGTCTCGCTGCTGTACAAAAAGCATCCTTCCCAGATCAAGTTCGTGCTGGTAGACCCCAAAAAGGTGGAGCTGACCCTGTTCAACAAAATAGAGCGGCATTTCCTGGCCAAGCTGCCCGACAGCGCGGAGGCCATTATCACCGATACCAAAAAGGTGATCTATACCCTCAACTCGCTTTGCATAGAAATGGATCAGCGCTACGAGCTGCTGAAAGAGGCCCAGGTGCGCACGATAAAGGAGTACAACGCCAAGTTCATCCAGCGCAAGCTGAACCCGGCCAACGGGCACCGTTTCCTGCCCTATATCGTGCTGGTAGTGGATGAGTTCGCTGACCTGATCATGACGGCCGGCAAAGAGGTGGAAACGCCCATTGCCCGCCTGGCGCAGCTCGCGCGCGCCATAGGCATCCACCTGATCATCGCCACGCAGCGCCCGTCCGTGAACATCATCACCGGAACCATCAAAGCGAATTTTCCCGCGCGCATAGCTTTCAGGGTCACCTCAAAGATCGATTCAAGGACCATACTCGATACGGGCGGGGCCGACCAGCTTATCGGAAGAGGCGACATGCTGCTTTCCACCGGCAGCGATCTTATCCGCCTGCAATGCGCATTTGTGGATACGCCAGAAGTAGAGCGCATCTGCGACTTCATCGGTTCGCAGCGGGGATACCCCGAAGCCTTCAAACTGCCCGAATATGTCGATGAGAACGAACAGGGCATGGGCGAGCTGGATGACTCCGAACGTGACGCCCTCTTTGAAGAGGCCGCTAAGATCGTGGTCGCGCATCAGCAGGGATCGGCCTCGCTGCTCCAGCGCAAGCTCAAGCTGGGTTATAACAGGGCGGGAAGGATAGTGGACCAGTTGGAGGCGGCCGGCATAATAGGCCCTTTCGAGGGCAGCAAGGCCCGCGAAGTGCTGATCAAGGACCTTGTGGCCCTGGAACAGCTCCTGAAGAAGGAAGATAAACCCGATGAAAACGTGGTTTGAGAGGCAAATAGCTGCAATACAGGTCCTTTAAACTTTTAACTATTCAGGCGGTCAAAAGGCATATTCCGGGGTTTATTTTAACTTTGGAACAGTTTTTGGGTTACCCCTGATAAAACGTACATAAAATGAAGCACACACTCTTAACCGGATTGGTACTCTGCATGGCCGTGACGATGTTCGGGCAGATGCCGAAGGAGACCGTGGATACCAAATCCAAGGCTATTCTTGACGAACTGAGCAAAAAGACCAAGGGATACAGCAGCATAAAGGCCGAGTTCAATATCGTGATCACGGGCGCTGATAAAAAAGAAAAAGAGAACTCCAATGGCACCCTTCAGTTAAAAGGAACCAAGTATAAGCTGGATTTCAAAGGGCAGAGCATTTACTGCGATGGTAAATCGCAGTGGACCTATATCAAGGAATCGAACGAGGTACAGATCAATAACGCTCCTGATCCCAATAAGACCGACAACATCAGCCCGGTAAACATCTTTACCCTGTATGAAAAAGGCCATAAATCAAGCTATATCACGGAAGAGACCGTGAACGGCATCAAATGCGATGTGATCGACCTGTACCCGCTGGAGAAAAAGAGCTATCACCGCGTAACCCTGTACATCGACAAGGTTAAAAAACAGGTGGTGCAGGCCAAGATATTCAGCAAGGCCGACCAGAGCGTTACCACCATTACGGTGAAATCGTTTACCACCAATACCGAGATTGCTGACAGCACCTTTACCTTCAACAAAGCCGATTTCCCGGGTGTTGAGGAGGTGGACCTGAGAGAATGATCTTCGCGATAATGTAAAAGAAAAGGCCTTCTTGATAGAAGGCCTTTTCTTTTATCCGCGATTGACTTATTCTTTTACAATTTTCCTGGTAATCGTTCCGATATCGGTCCTGATGGTGATGAAGTACACTCCCGGTGCCAGTTCAGAAGTATCGATCATGCTGAAGTCTCCAGCGATCTCGGCCGCATACAGTTGTTCACCCAATACATTATAAATGATGATCTGCCCGGTGGCTGCGTTACCCAAACCGACACTTAAAGTATTATTGAAGGGGTTGGGATAAACCGAGGCCTGAAGAGCGCTCTCTTCAGCCCCGACACCGGTAACCGTGCCGTACTCGAAGATCAGGGTCATGCGCTGGGTAGGTCCGCTGCAGGTAGCTGTATTCACCCCGCCCCAGTTCGGGTTGCCCGAACCTATATTAGGACGTATGATATACCCCGTAGGACAGTTGGCTCCGCTGCAGGCAGAAGGAGGATCGAGCCAGACCTCGCCCTGGTAGCCATGCGAAGCACAATTGTGCCACACGTTCCCGTTACACGAGGCCGGAGAAATATAGTCTGTGTTAGTATACAAGGCATTTGCCAGGGCAGTGACCACGGTCGAATCTGAGCAGGACTTACCGGCTTGATCAAAAGTGCCTTTGATGATGACCTTCGTGTAGGTCCGGGGCGTAAGCTGAGCTGTAAACGCGCTCCATGCCGCCATTTGGGTAGAATTCGCGGGCACTCCCGTGGTAAACGAATCCGACCAGATGATCTGCGTTTGCGCATCGACACCGGCCGCCAGGATGATGCCTGCTAAAAAAGAGAGTAGTGTTTTTTTCATAATATCTTTTTTTTTGGCAAAGGTAGGATAAAAAAACCCTGACACAAGGCCAGGGTTTTGAAGATGGGGTTTCGGTTTGCTTTTTCTCCGTGTAACCTGCAGGCAGGCAGGTTCTGAAGCCCTCTGGGAATTGGATGGAACTATTTTATGACGGAAACATGCCCTACATATTGGTGCTTCTTATCGAAGACATCCGTGATATACACTTTCCATACATAGGTATCCTCCTGTACGATATCCCCGCTCGGGCCGCCCATCACGCGCGCGTCCCAGCCCTTGTTCATATCATCCGTCCAGAATATCTTATTGCCCCAGCGGTCGTAAATAAAGAGCTTATACTCCTTCCATCCTATTCCATAGGTAAAGAAAAAGTCGTTGATGCCATCCCCATTGGCCGTTACGCAGTTGGGGGCGAAGAAGGTGAACTCGGGATTGATGATCACATCGTGCGAAACATCATCGGTACAGCCGTATATATTGGTGACCGTAAGGGTAACGGTATAGGTATGCACGCCCGTGTTATCGTTCGGGTAAACGTGCGAGGGATTCTGCAGGCTGTCATCAAAACCGTCACCGAAGGTCCAGTACCAGGAAACGATATTGCTCTGCGAAAGGTCGGTGAACTGAATGGTAGGATCTACCACGGTGGTCACCCAGGGATCGGCATTGAACTCGGCCGTAGGCAGCGGGTACGCGATAATGTAAGCGTAATTGGTATAGGTCTGCGAACAGCCGTTGCTGGTCGTTACGGTAAGGGTGATATCGTAGGTGCCCGGAACCGAATAGCAATGCGAGGGATGCTGCTGGGTGGATGTAGATCCGTCACCAAAATCCCAGAACCATTGGGTAATGGTGCCGCTGGTAACGGTCGACTGGTCGGTAAAATTAACGCAGTGTGTCACGCAGCCGTTGGTATCGTCAGCAGTAAATGCTACAACAGGCAGCGGATTGACCGTGATCTGCAGGGATATGCTGTCTACGCAGCCGGCAGCCGAAGTGGTGATAAGCGAAACGGTATAGGTGCCCGCGCTGGTATAGGTATGGGAAGGGTTCTGCAGGGCTGATGCGGTATTATCACCGAAATACCAGGCCCATTGGGTAATTGTGCCCGATGCGATCGTAGACATATCCGTGAATTGAGTAGAACCGCCCACGCAAACGGTTGTGCTGGTGAAACCGGGATTGGGCAAAGGGTTGACCGTAACCGGAAGCTGGAAGCTGCCCGTACATCCGTTGCTGGATGTAACGGTAAGCGTTACCGTATAGGTACCTGCATTCATGTACTGATGCGCGGGATTTTGTACGGTCCCCACGGGCGAGCCGTCACCGTAGTTCCACGACCATTGCGTAATGGTGCCGCTGCTTACCGTGGAAAGATCGGTAAAGGCGGTGGTCAGCCCTACGCACACGGTGGTGGCGCTGAAATTGCTTTGCGGCAGCGGGTTGACCGTAACCTGAACGCTGGTGGTATCCTGGCAACCGCCCTGTCCGGTCACGATGAGCGTAGCGGTGAATGTGCCGGCCGATGTATAGCTGTGAGTGGGATTCTGAAGGGCAGATGTGTTGGCGGGTCCAGAAGAAGGATCACCGAAATTCCAGGCCCAACTGATGGCTCCGGTAGAGATATCATTGAACCCGGTGGGAGTGTTCTGGCATACGGTGGTAGCGGTAAAGGCGGCCACGGGGTTGGGATAAACGGTCACCGGCAGGGTAATGGTGCTCTGGCATCCGTTGTTGGACGTTACGGTAAGTATCACGCTGTAATTACCCGCTGCGGTAAAAGTATGGGACGGGTTCTGCAGGGTGGAAATGTTGTTCGGCCCCGAGTTGGGATCACCAAAATTCCAGTTCCATTGGGTGATGCTGCCCCCCGATATGGTGGATTGATCGGTGAAGACCGTTGTATTGCCTATACATACCGAGGTAGCCACGAACTGCGCTACCGGCAGTGGATTAACCACCACCTGCACCTGTGTGGTATCCCAGCAGTTGTTATTGGGGTCGGAAACGATCAGCGTGACCGTGTATGTACCCGGGCTGCTGTAGGTATGCGAGGGGTTTTGCAGGGTAGATACGTTATTGGGGCCGGATGAAGGCTCGCCAAAATTCCAGTTCCAGTTGCCCGGCCCACCCTGGGAAAGATCGGTGAACACGGTCGGATTGTTCAGGCATACCGTTGTACTCTGGAACTGCGCTGTAACGTTACTGTTTATCGTCACCACCTGTTGTACCGTATCCGCGCAGGCGCCCCCACCGGAAGCGATGAGCGTGACCGTATACGTGCCCGGGCTGGTATAGGTATGCGTAGGGCTTTGCTGGTTATCGAGCGGGGAGCCGTCACCGAAATTCCAGGTATAGCTTACTGCGCCCGTTGTGGAGTTGGTGAAGGTAAAGGTTCCGCCACCGCACGCACCGCCACCGGTAGGCGTGAAGGCCGCGGTGGGAGAAGGGATTACCCATACGGTATCCTGCAGCACGGTCTGGCACTGCGAGTTGATCACCGAGGTGAGCGTACAGGTATACATGGTCATCGTGGTAGGCGAAACCGTAATGTTCTGGGTGGTGGCACCGGTAGACCAGAGGTATTGTGCCGAACCTGCTGGGGCCGACAGTGTAGTGCTACTGCCGAAGCAGATGGTATCGTTGCCCATGATCTGCATGGGGGCGCAGGAGGCGTCAACATAGGCATAGCCATAGTGTCCGCCATAGCAGCAATCTCCAACGGTAAAGCGCACGGTGATATTCTGTCCTATATATGCCGAAAGGTCCACGTTGACGGGGGTCCAGGGACGGTAGTACACATCCTGGAAACCGCAGGTGGTAGAAAGCGAAAAGCCGGGAATATTGGGCCCGCCAACGACCAGGTACTGTCCGCAGGGAATGGGGTTGCCGTTCTGATCGAGCACTTCGGCACGGAAAAACGGCTGCTCGTTACTGAGGTGATAGGCATCCTGCACTACGGCTGCGTACCAGTAGGTGAACACCGAGTTGGTGGTGCTTACGGTAAATGTTTGCTGCATCTGCGCAGCCCCGTTGCCGGAAACCTGTCCATTACCCATGCGCACGGAAACGTTGCCGCCCGGGCATACCACAGGAAATCCACCGCAGGGATCGAGCCCCGTACCGGTCATAATAGTGTGCTGCGGGGAAGGCAGGCCGGCCACTCCGGGCACATAGTTGGGAGTAGGCGCGTTCACAGGCCCGCAGGTCACACTGCCCTGGGTACCTGTCCAGCCGGTAAAGTTACCGCTTTCAAAATCCACATTGGTGCAGGGCGCCATCACTACGCTTGGCTGGGTATACCTTGCGCCTATCGTATAATCGTAGCAATCGGGCGAAGGCCAGTTATCGACCAGTATGAAGTAAGATTGCCCTTTTGTTACATTCACCATGAGGCCCGTTGCCGCATAAGAAACGTGGGTGGCCGAACCAATGCACTTCCCCTCGGCAATATCATTCTCCCATACCGAGAGCGAAGAGTTGGGATCGATAGGATACATATTGGTCAGGGAGATATTCATCTCCCCGCTTTCGGGCGCGGTGAAGTAATAGATCCAGTCGCGGCCTGACATGTAGATGGTGGAAATACCATTGCTGCGGATGTTATCCACATCGTTATTCGCTCCGCAAAGGCTTCCCTGTTCTGAAAAGGGCAGCAGGATAGGATTGTTGATCGCAGCCTGTTTGGTATCTCCTCCCCGGCCGGCAAAGGCGGAAAGGCTCAGGACCGTAAAAAACAAAGCTGAAAATATGGGCAGTTTTTTCATTGCTTGTCTTTATAGTGTTAGTTCTCTTCTTTTCTTACCAGGTTCTCTTCCGAGGCTTCAAAGCCATTGGCCACCACAATATTGCGCAGGGCCTGGAAATCCACCGCGCTGATCACTTTTACGGTGATCCGTCCTGTGACAAAATCGGTCTGGCACTCGAGGATGCCTTTTTTCTTCAGCATCATGCTGTCGAGGTACTGCGCATCGGCAGCGGAGTTCAGGTGATGAACGGTGAACTCGTAGACCACTTTTTTCTCTTCCTGCGCAATGGCGTTAAAGCCGAAAGCGATCAGGAGGCCGGTGGCCAGCAGGATTTTTTTCATAGGTCTGGAAATTAAAACGGCTCCCTCAGATAATAAGGAAGCCGCATTGTTATATGGGGGCAGGTTATGCCTGTTCTTAATACACTTATGCTTTAATGCCTTGCGAGTTGGGGTGATCATGGGGCAGATTTAATAGGGTGAAAAACTTAATTCATCGGTACTTTTTAGCTATTCGTGGGAGCTAAGATAATCATTAAGAGGTCAAAAGTCAAGCATTTGTCGTATTTTTTCTGGCATTCATCCAAATAGAAGAGATATTCATCAATAATACAATATTCATTTCACTGACAATTAGGC
>JBFLYZ010000100.1:0-8659 GCA_040756415.1 Bacteroidota bacterium | reverse complement strand
CCGCGAAGAAGAAGAGGAGCCCGGCCGGGGCTTCGGCCCCCTGCAGCATCCAGTCGAGGCCGCTGGCGTAGATATCGATAAGCGGTATGATGAACATATGGGAGGTCACGTACCAGAACGGGTGCTTTTTCAGCCATTGAGCCGCAAAGAACTCTTTTCCCATCAGCAGGAGATAAAGCATGATCACGGCATAGATGATCAGCATTTTCGGGAAAAAAAACAGGTTGACAGCTATCTGTAACAGGATGATAACGGCCCCCATCCTATACAGCTCGCGGAAGGAGATCACACCGCGCGGAACGGGCAGCTCCCTGCGAAACCTGAAATCTTCTTCTGCATCCTTGAACTCGTCAAAAATCCTGACCAGCAGGAAGAGCGTGATCGTGGTGAATATGCCGATGAGATAGGTATGCCAGTCAACAAATCCTTCAGCGCCCCGGCATATCCGTGAATAAGCGATGGCCGAAAAGCTGAAGGCGGCCACCAGGAGGCCGTGGCCCAATAGGGGAAACCGCTCCTTCTGGTAGATGTACAGCCGTTTGAGAAAGGGAGACCTGTTCTCTTCTTCGCGGCTGAACTCGTTCTGCTGGACCAGGGTTCTCATTTTTTTCTTCCAAATTTTTTATGTGCCGAGGAGAAATGCCCGGCCGATAATGCCGCTGCGATGGAAAGCTCGCCTGAAAGCACCAGGGCTCCGCAGATCTCGGCCAGTTTCCTGGCCTTGCCCGCTCCGTAGCAGTCCATCAGCTCGAGGCATTCGCGCTGCGTGGGGAGGCTCGTGCCCCCGCCCACCGTTCCTACGATAAGGTTAGGCAATGTGGCGCTGGCATACAATGCTCCCGAGCTTGTCACTTCCATGCGGGTTATGCCCACCGCTGCTTCCGATACGCAGGCCACATCCTGTCCGGTGGCCAGGAAAAGGGCGGCAAGGCCATTGGCGAAGTGCCCCTGCGCGCCTATGGCACCGCTCTGTATAACGCCTACGGTGGAGGTTTGCCAGTATTCCGCCACCATTTCTGGAGTGGACTTGAGCACCTTTTCCACTATCGGGCGCGGGATCTCCGCTTCAGCGGTGACCTTTTTGCCCCTTACCGTGGTGAACGAAAGCGCGGTAGCTTTTTTATCTCCCGAATAGTTACCCTCGATGAACCA
The DNA here is from genome assembly GCA_040756415.1 of Bacteroidota bacterium. Lineage (GTDB taxonomy): Bacteria > Bacteroidota > Bacteroidia > JADZBD01 > JADZBD01 > JBFLYZ01. Next base: position 7,507 of record JBFLYZ010000100.1, on the reverse strand, counting down.
GTAAACCGGCTTGACCGGGGCCTTATCGAGCAGGTGTTTGCAAACCGCATCGGTGCAAAGCGTTACCATGTTCTGTCCGGCCGCATCGCCCGTCTGGTATTCGAACGTAAGCATGAGGTGGTTTCCTTCAATGTTCGGTATCACATCGAACAGTTTGGCAAAACGGCTGGTCTGCTCCGTGATCGTTTTGAATAATTCGATGTTTTGTATGGCATACATCATAAAGGTACCCAGCTCGGCCAGGTTATTGAACTTGAAGACAGGGCTGCGCTGTACCGCTTCGATCATGCAGATGGAAGTAATGCCACCGCTCAGCCGGCTGGCCTTGGCGCCCCGGTGGTAGGACGCCACCAGCGCACCTTCGCTGGTAGCCAGCGGAACATAGAAATCGCCTTCAGCGGCCGAGCCCAGCACGCGCAGCGGGCCAATAACACCGGTAGGTACCTGCGTCATGCCGATGTAATTCTCTATATTACCTTCCAGCGTTTTAAGGTCCGTAATGGCTTTTTGATTGCCGCAGAGAACGGGTAGCTCCCTGGCTGTTTCCTTTTTCAGGAAATCCAGGCGCCTTTGCTGCCCTTCGGCCGAGGCCATATCCTCGGTCGGGAAACTGTCGTGCTGTATCCCTTGGGCCGTTTTACGGTGTATCTTTTTGATGAGCTCAGCGATATTATGCTTTTCATCCATGTTCTGGATGGCCCTGAGCGTTCTTGAAATGGATGTTGCCATGGTTCCGTTGTTTTAAGCTGAACAAAAGTATATGCTCCGGCCTGCCGGTAAAAATCGTATTCTGCGTTTTTGAGGGTATTTTTTGCGAAAAACCGCTCTTTTAAGCATTTGTGCCCCTTCGTGCCGTGTTTTTGGCAAAAAACGCAAAAACATTGCCGGGTATAAGGTTAAACGCCAAAAGATCTTTCCTCATATATCGATCGGCCATAAACAAAGTGGCTTTGCGGCATCCTTGTTTCTTACCATACTCCCGTACTTTGTAGCATGAAAAAGATACCCTTGACACTGCCTAATGTTCTTTCGGGATACAGGATACTGGTCTTCCCTGTAGCTTTAGGTATGATCCTGGCCGGAGAAGAGCAAATGTTCGTTCTGCTCCTTGTGATCAGCTTCGTGACGGACATACTTGACGGTTTTATCGCCCGCAGATTCAATCTGAGAACGGACGCTGGCGCCCGCCTCGATTCGATCGCGGATATAGGTACGTATATACTCGCTTTCACCGGCCTGGTCTTCTTTAAGAAGCAATTTGTAGCGGAGCACAGTCTTTCCCTGCTGGCCTTCGTATCGCTTTACCTGCTCTCCTTTCTGGTTACCATGATCAGGTTTGGCAGGATATGCGGCCTGCACCTGTATTCCTTCAAGCTGACCGGCTACCTGCAGGGCCTATTCATCGTGGCGCTTTTTGCATGGGGCGATGTTCACTGGCTGTACTATCCCATGATCGTCATAGGTTGCTGCGCCAACATAGAGGAGATCATCATTTTTCTTATCCTGAAAAGGCCGGCCACCGATGTAAAAGGACTCTACTGGATGTTCCGGAACCGCTCATGAGTACTGTATTCCTCATAACTGCCGCTTATTTCCTGCTGGGTATGATCATCATCCTGTCGCTGACGAGGGGCTCCCAGCCAGGCCGGGCCGGTGAGCAATGGAAAAAATACGGCATGTACCTGCTCATCGTGCACCTGATGATCTTCGCCATCCTTTATGGCGGGCCCTTATTCGTTCTCCTATCGGCCATGATCGTTCTGGGGGCGGCTTATGAGCTCCTCAGGGTCTGGCAAAAGGATAAAGCACGCAGCCGCAAGGTGCTGCACGCATCCCTGGTCCTGTTCGCGCTGATGGCAGCCGGGCTGATGACCTCCGCCTGGACGGGCAGCACCGTGGAAATGCTGTTCGTATATGTGATCGTATTCACGTTCGATGGGTTCAGCCAGCTCAGCGGCCAGTTGTTCGGAAAGCGGAAGCTGGCACCGGCCATCAGCCCGGGCAAAACGGTAGAAGGCCTTGCAGGAGGTTTTTCTGTTTCCCTGCTTACCGCGTTTATCTGCCGTTCGTGGACAGGCTTTTCAGTTGCCGAAACACTGGTCTATGCCGCCCTGCTGGCCTGCTCGGCTCTTGCCGGTGACCTGCTCGCGTCCTATTATAAGCGCCTGCACAAGGTAAAGGACTACAGCGGCCTCATACCGGGACACGGTGGACTGCTCGATCGTTTCGACAGTTTCCTGGCCGCGGGTGCCGCCTGGTGCCCGGTTCATTTCATTGTTTATGGCTGAGGGGCGTTCAAAGGCAGGGATTGGTTCAATATTGCTATTTTTGTTTCAGTATGAGCGGTAAGACCGATCTTTCAGCTTTCGACAACAATTGGTATAAGCCCGGTGCGAATGTCCTGGTGCGCTGCATGTGGTACCTGGTCAATGCGGCTTATTTCAAATCCTCCTTCCCATTCAGCCGCCCGCGCGTTTTCTGGCTTCGCCTGTTCGGTGCGCGCGTGGGAAAGGGTGTGGTGATCAAGCCGGGTGTGAACATTAAGTATCCCTGGAACCTGAGCATTGGCGATCACAGTTGGATAGGGGAGAACGTGTGGATCGATAACCTGGCCAAAGTAGCGATTGGCAGCAATGCCTGTATCTCGCAGGGAGCCATGCTGCTGACCGGGAACCATAACTATAAAAAAAAGGAATTCGACCTGATGGTGGAAGGTATTACGATCGAGGATGGGGCATGGATAGGCGCGCAGAGCATGGTAGCCCCGGGCGTTACCTGCAGGTCGCATTCGGTGCTAAGCGTAATGTCGGTCGCGGTAGAAGACCTGGAGGCCTATGCCATCTACCATGGCAATCCCGCAGTCAAGGTGCGTGAGCGGGTGATCGCGTAATGAGGATATCCATTATAACGGTTTGTTTCAATGCCGAGCGTACGATCGAACGTACGATCAGATCGGTATTGTCGCAGGACCATGCCGATGTGGAGTACATCGTCATTGATGGCGGCTCGACCGATCGTACTCCTGAGATCATACAGGAATACGAGCAGGATATCGCGCGTTTTGTTTCGGAAAAAGACGAAGGCATCTATTTCGCCCTGAACAAGGGCTTAAGCCTGGCCAGCGGTGAGGTGATCGGCCAGCTTCATGCCGATGATTTCTATACGGATGAAAAGGTTCTGACAAAGGTTTCACGGCTGATGGAGGAGAAAGGTGCTGAAAGCCTGTATGCCGACCTGCAATACGTGCAAGCGGATGATGCTTCCAGGGTTTTCCGCAACTGGAAGGCCGGTGAATACCGCGAAGGAATTTTCCTGAAAGGCTGGATGCCGCCCCATCCCACCTTCTTCCTGCGTAAAAGTTGCTATGAGAAATATGGCGGGTTCAACACCCTGCTTCGCTCGGCAGCCGATTATGAGCTGATGCTGCGCATGCTGCACAAGCATCACGTTTCGGTGGTCTATCTTCCCGAGGTGATCGTGAAGATGCGCGTGGGAGGGCGGAGCAACGCTTCGCTGTTAAACAGGATCAAAGCGAACCGCGAGGACCGGCTGGCCTGGAAATTGAACGGTCTTAAGCCCGGGTTGTTCACGCTGGCCTTTAAGCCGCTTTCAAAGCTGAAGCAGTTTTTCTGAAGACGGATGTTAGCCTTTGAAGCGCGGCTTGTGGCGGATCAGCTTCCTTTGCTTGAGAATGTGGGGGTACTTCTTCTTCCAGAAATCGCTGCGCTGCCGGAACACGTAGCTGATGCTCACCGTCATGAACATGTAGGAATCGTTATGCGTAGGGTCACCGCGTTTGTTGCCCGGGGCGAAATTGTTGGCGAAGCCCTGGTCCAGGCTGAGCTCGTCAGAACGGTTGGCCAGCGCCACCGATAAGGAATTGGGAAGCTCCGTGGGGTCGGCATAAATGGTGCTGACATCATCCAGGTAATCGGTGAAGGTGGTGCGCCATCCGAACTCCCAGCCAATGCGGTATTGGTTATTGATCGTGTAGGTAAGGCCCATTCCGGCCGGTATGGAAATGCCGAAACGGCTGTAGGGTTTGACCTGCCCCTCGGTCTTGAGCGGGCGCAGTTCTACCCACTCGCCATTATAATACGCTTTGGGATTGTGCATGTAGCCCGCCAGGCCCGCGAACACGTAAGTGCGGATGTCAGTGCGGTACCAGCTCCTGCCTATATCGTTCTCGTAGTAAAAAGTAAATTCAGATGTGAGGCTCAGCTCAAAGATATCGTTACGAAAGCTGAGGTTCCTTCCATTGCGGCCGGGATTGCTCGAAAGCTTGTCATCACCGGAAATGCGACCGTACTGGAGATTTCCTTTAAGCGATAAGGTGGGGTTGAGCTTGTACCGTGCAAAGCCACCGCAGGTAAAGCGGGTTTGCGAGAATTTGAGGTCGGCTACAAAATCCCTGCGGGTATCTTCCTTGCCCCCCATTTCGCCAAGATAGTTGGACGCGCCCATATTAAATCCAACATCAAGGCGAAACTGGGATAGAGCAAAGAATGGTAAAGAACCTATTAAAAAGAGAGTAAATAACGATCTTTTCATATGGGTGCTTTGCAATAAGACGCAGGGTCGGGAAAGGGGTTGCCTGGGGCGGCTTAAAAAAAGTTTATGAACAAAAAAAGCGGCAATGTTAATTACCGCTTTTTTCCTTTGGGCGCGTCCTTGTCTAGAATTTGGCGCGTATCTTACGTTTCTTGTACTTATTGCCTTTGAAGTATTTGCCGTAGCGGGACTTGCCGAATTTACTCTTACCCCTGATCACATAGCTGTATCCCACAGTGGTAAAGATATAGGAATCATTATGGGTAGGATCACCCCGCTTCTGCCCGGGGGCATAACTGAACAACTGCCCGGGAGGCAGGGTGGGATCGTTGATGAAAGCCTGCTGGCTCTGGTTGGCCATGGCAATGGCAAGGGGATCGTTGTTGAGCTCGGCATCGCTGGCGTAAATGGTGCTGATATCATCCAGGTAATCGGTGAAGGTGGTTCTCCATCCTATCTCGTAGGTGATACGGTGCTCCTTGTTGATGGTAAAGTAAAATCCCGCACCGGTCGGCACCACTACCTGCCAGAGGCTGTAAGGCTTCATGCCGGGTTTATTGTTCTGCCCTTCGGTACCAAGCGGCTGAAGCGCTATCCACTCGCCCTGCCCGTTCAGTTGCCCCTTTGGGTTATGATGCATGCCGCCTATTCCCGCATAGATATAGGCGCGAAAATCGTTCCGGTAGCGGAAAGCCCGGCCTATGTCGTTGATCTCGTAGAAGAAGAACTCGCCTGTGAAGGCCAGCTCAAAAATGTCGTTCCTGAAATTGAGGTTACGTCCCACGCGCCCGGGGTTGGTGGACAGCCTGTCGGCCCCGGATATGCGGCCGTAGATGAACTCCGCCTTCAGTGAAATATTCGGATGGACCTTATAACGCGCAAAGGCGCTGGCCGCAATATGGGTCTGGGAAAATTTGAGGTCCGCAACGAAATCCCTGCGCGTAAGCTCCTTTCCGCCTATCTCGCCCAGGTAATTGGATGCGCCAATGCTTCCGCCAAAATCCCATTTGAACTGGGCGCTCCCGGCAAAAGGAACAAGAAATAAAATCAGGCTCAGGGGTAACAGTCTTCTCATAAAAGGCTTGATCAAGGCAAAAATATAAAATTTAATCGAAAGATGAAATTTTTATGCGATTTTTGTCGGGCTAAAAAGGCATTTAATCGAATGAGTAACAGGGTGTCAGAGCTATTCAAGACCAGGTATCCCATCATCCAGGCCGGTATGATCTGGACCAGCGGATGGCGACTGGCATCGGCTGCGGCCAATGCGGGCTGCCTGGGTTTGATCGGGTCGGCATCCATGTATCCCGATGTGCTGCGCGAGCATATACGCAAATGCAAGGAGGCCACCACGCATCCTTTCGGGGTAAATGTGGCCTTGCTCTATCCCGAGATAGAGCAGTTGATGAATATCATCGCGGAAGAAGGCGTAAGGATCGTTTTTACCTCGGCCGGCAACCCCAAAACCTGGACCTCCTGGCTGAAAGAGCGCGGCATCACGGTAGTGCACGTGGTGGGCAGCGTTAAGTTTGCGCAAAAGGCCGAGGAGGCCGGCTGCGATGCCGTGGTGGCCGAAGGTTTTGAGGCAGGCGGGCACAACGGGCGCGAGGAGACCACAACCATGGTGCTTATACCCATGGTGAAAAAAGCGGTAAAGATCCCGCTCATTGCCGCTGGTGGCATAGCCACCGGCAGGCAGATGCTTGCGGCACTGGCCCTGGGCGCTGACGGGGTGCAGATCGGCAGCCGCTTTGCAGCCACCGAGGAATCATCGCTGCATCCTGATTTCAAGAGAAAGATCACCGAAACAGGTGAAGGAGAGACCATGCTCACCCTCAAGCAGCTCGTCCCCGTTCGCCTGATCAAGAACAAGTTCTTTTACCAGGTGCAGCAGGCCGAGCAGCGGGGCGCCAGTCCCGAGGAGCTGAAGGCCCTTTTGGGAAGGGCCCGCGCCAAAAAGGGCATGTTCGAAGGCGACCTGGAGGAAGGCGAGTTGGAAATAGGGCAGGTGAGCGCCCTGATCAGGGACATCAGGCCGGTATCAGCGGTGGTGGACGAGATCATGACCGAATACGAAGCCGCCAGGCAGGAGCTGCTGGCTAAATAGCCCGTTTCGTTCCTTTGCCGATTACTTGTAGCGTTCCTTGTCTCTTTATTGTAAATTCGCAGCGCGTTACGCACACCCATGATACAATTCGAGAGATTCAGCCTGTCCAACGGCCTGCGTGTCATTCATCATTTCGACCAGAGCACGCCCCTGGCCTGCGTGAACATATTGTACGATGTGGGCTCGCGCGATGAGGATGAGAACCGCACCGGCTTCGCCCACCTGTTCGAACACCTGATGTTCGGAGGCAGCGTGAACATACCCGTTTACGATGCTCCCCTGCAAAGGGTAGGGGGCGAGAACAATGCCTTCACCACCAACGATATCACCAATTACTACCTGACCCTTCCCGCGGTGAATATCGAGACCGCGTTCTGGCTCGAGAGCGACCGTATGCTCTCGCTCGCTTTTTCCGAAAAGTCGCTGGACGTGCAGCGCAACGTGGTCATCGAGGAGTTCAAGCAGCGTTACCTGAACCAACCCTATGGGGACGTATGGCTGCTCTTCCGCCCCATGGCCTATAAAGTGCATCCGTATAAATGGGATACCATAGGTAAGGAAATATCGCATATCGCGGAGGCGAAGATCGGGGATGTAAAGGCTTTTTTCGCCAGGCACTACTGTCCGCGCAACGCCATACTGGTGGTATCGGGCAATGTCAGCCTGGCAAAGGTAAAGGAGCTGGCGTCCCTGTATTTTGAGCCGATTGCCGGTGGAGAGAAACACCCGCGCAATCTTCCCCAAGAGCCGCCACAGACCGAAAAGCGCACACTGAAGGTAGAGCGCGATGTGCCGGCCGATGCCATTTACAAGGGATGGCACATCTGTAAACGCAACGATGAGGAGTTC
>JBFLYZ010000099.1:0-8674 GCA_040756415.1 Bacteroidota bacterium | reverse complement strand
TGCGCGCTCAGGGGGGCGTAGAACTTGATCCCGGGAAGGGTTTTTACTTTTTCCACCCAATAGTTCTTCAGGTAGCGCAGGCGGGCCTCTTTCCGTTTGGATCCAATGGCATTGTGAAAATCGATCGCGTTGCCAATGGCCATTTCAGAAGCGAAGGAGCGGGTGCCCAGCGATTCGAACTTGCGTATATCCTCTCCGGCAGGGTTATCGTTCGAAAGCAGGGCCCATACGTTCTTGATCTTGTCTTTTTTGATATAGAGCATGCCGCTGCCGAAGGGAGCGCAGGCCCACTTGTGCAGCGAAGTGGCGAAATAATCCGCTCCCAGGTCGGGGACTTTGAAATCGAGGTGGGCGAAGGTATGCGCTCCGTCAATAATCACCTCGCAGCCCTTGGCATGCGCTGCATCGGCAATGGCCTTGGCCGGCAGCAACTGCCCGTTCCAGTTGATCATATGCGTAATGTGAACGATCCGGGTCTTGGAAGTAATGGCCTTATCGAAAGCGGCCACTATGGCCTTTTCATTCTCAAGGGGCAGGTCAAGGTCCAGCCATACGAGCTTGATCCCGTCACGCTTCTCACGCTGCTTCCAGGCGTTCATCATGTTCGGGTAATCGTACTTGGTCAGCACCACCTCATCGCCCGCTTTCAGGTTCAAGCCGAAAATGACGGTGTTGAGCCCTTCGGTAGAGTTGCGGTTGATGGCGATCTCTTCCGGTGAGCATCCGGCCAGGTCGGCCAGCTTGGCGCGCAACGGCTCGCGGCCCATGTCGAGCACGCGCCACATGTAATATGAAGGGCCATCGTTACAGAGCTGGTAATACTTGATATGCGCGTCCTGCACCACCTTGGGCTGGGGGCTTACGCCCCCGTTGTTCAGGTTGATGATGTTCGGGTTAACCGTAAAGCTTTCCCTAACCCAGCTCCAGAAATCCTCGTCAGATGCCGACTCATCGGGCGTAAGGCCCGAAATACGCCTGACCTGCCGCTGCAGCTCCGCGGCAAACAGCGGATCGCTAAGCTGTAAAAACGATAGACTGCCGGCTGCTAAAGCCGCCTTCCTTAAAAATGATCTTCTGTCGGTCATGAGGATATGGGGTTAAGTCTATCAAAATTAAGGATTTATCGAAACGGTGTAACTTTTACTTATAAACAGGTGTAAAAGTATACAGATAGGTTGCTGTGTCCATGAACCTTGTCCGGATAGTGCTGGTTTTAACCTGCTCTGCCTTCCTTCTGAGCTTTTCATATGCTCAGAATACAGGCGCGGTTGATCCCGGTTTGTCCATTACCCACCCTCCCGTTTCCTGCTCTACCTGTGCCGGGGCCATATGGGCCAACGAGGCTAACGCCAACGCCCAGGATAATAATTATACTGAGGTCGACCTGGAGCCTTATCTTTTCTGTTTTCAATCCACCTGCTACCGCTCGCGCTACCTGTACTGTTCCGATTTCGGTTTTTCGGTTCCGGCCAACGCCCAGATACAGGGTATAAAGGTGAAGACGCGCGCCAAGTGCGACCAGGCTTCTTCCGGCATCGATTCGACCGTTAAGCTGGCCATCAATTATTTCCCGGTTGGGGCCAATCGCGCTTCAACGGCTTACTGGTCTACTAACGCCAGCTTTACTACCTACGGTGATAACGTGGATATGTGGTCGTACAACTGGACCCCGGCCGATATCAACGACCCTTCCTTCGGGGTTTTCATCAAAGTGTATAACAGCACGGGCGCCAATATTAAAATGAGCATTGACCATGTTACCATTACCGTTTACTATTCACTGACCACGGGAGGGGAGTTCTCGCAAACGGCATCGCCCAATACGCTGCAGGCCAATTATTCGCCCGGGGAGGACCTGATCAGGGTCAGCGGCACCACCCGGGAAGCCAGCGCGGAGCTGATGGTGACCAACATTGTAGGCCAGTTGGTTTTTTCATCCTCTCTTGCATCAGCGGGCGAGATAAGCCAGGCGGTAAGCACGGCCGGCCTGCCCGAAGGCATTTATTTTGTAAGCCTGGCCGCCAGCGATAAGCTGATCACCCGCAAAGTGATCGTTGCGCGCTGAGGTGGCAGCATTGCGAATTCTTTCCTGAATTTATACTGTCATCCATTCATCCCTCATGAAAAAGTCATTCTTTCTCCCGGCCTTGTTTCTTTCCCTCGCTGCATACGGGCAGACCGCTGGCCCAAACGATCCTTCGGCAGCGGCTACCGTTCCCAGCGCGGCCTGCCTGGGCTGCCCGGGCGAGATATGGGTGAATGAAACGGATGTATTCCTGCAGGATAACAACCAGGCCAAGGTCAACCTCCAGCAGAACGGATTTTGTTTTCAGTCAACCTGCTACATGTCGCGCTACCTGTATGCTTCCGGTTTCGGCTTTTCCATCCCGGGAACGGCCACCATTGACGGCATCAGCGTGGATATTTACCGCGAGCCGGGAACGGCCAATTCCACAGCCGACTCTACGATCAAGCTGGTAAAGAACAGCGTGCCCACCGGGCAGAACAAGGCCATGCCCGGTGTCTGGTCCCTCGCACCGGCCTATTACAGCTACGGCAGCGCTTCCGATCTCTGGGGCACCGCCTGGACACCTGCCGACATCAACGATCCGGGCTTTGGCCTGTACATGAAGGTGTACAACACAGATGCCAATAATGTGGTAACGCCCACGGTCGATCATATCCGTATAACCGTTACGTATTCCACTCCTACAGGAATACAGATCGATCAGAGCTCATCGCAGGCTTTCTGCGCCTATACGGATGGCGATAATCTCTTGGCCTCATTTGTGGTTGAAGGAACAGGAGGCAGCGTTCGGCTGGAACTGTTCAATGCGGCAGGAGGGTGCGTGGCTTCAAAAATTCTACCGGCCGCCCAGGCGGGCAGTTATTCTGAACAATTCGCCTGCGCTGAGCTGCCCCAGGGTATTTATTTTATCCGGCTGATAACGGAAGGCCAGGCGCTGACGCGCAAGGTCACGCTCATGCGCTGAGTTCACGGAGATAATCGGCCGAGGCATTTCCCTGGTTGAAAAGCAGATCAACTACGCTCAGGTTAGAAAGAAAACCGTGCTTGTTCTCAAATACCTGGGAATAGCGCGGCAGAGCGGCCGCGGCAACCGCCTTCTTATCCAGCAAATGCCTTCCATCGTTAACTCCCGGGTCTTTCTCAAACTTTTCAGTGCAGGTAAATTTTTGCTCCCGCTTCAGCAGGCCCAGCAGGGTGCCGAGCAGCTCCATGTCCAGGTCTACGAGGAACTCGTGCTTCTTCTCAAAATGCGGGCGCAGCTCGTCTTCGTAATACTCGAAAAAAGGAGATGAGCGGTAGGCTGCTTCGAGCGAGCGCCAGTGCAGGGTCTGCCAGTCGCGCTCGTTGCTTAGGCGCACGTCTTTAACGATCATTTTGTCTTTGCGCCCGCTGATGGGAACGACCAGGTGCTGTATGCCGTTGGGGCTGTATATGCTGCAGCGGTTGCGCCAGGTCTGTTTGGGAAAGTGCTCGTACAGCTCGATATAAACGTTCTCGTGCCGCAGCAGGCGGGCGCAATAGGAGAGGGGAGGCAAATAAGCTACCGGCAGAAGGATATCCATGCTATCTGATCCAACTGAAGCCGCGGTCCCAGCGCGAAACGTTGGGCTCATCGGTGAGCGAGATAAAAATGAACGAGGCCTTGCCCACGATATGATCTTCCGGGACAAAGCCCCATACGCGCGAATCGTTCGAAAAATGACGGTTATCGCCCATCATGAAGTAGTAGTTCATTTTAAAGGTATAGTAACCCGCTTTCCCGTTGATGAGAACGGAATCGTTCCTGACCTGCAGGCTGTTCTTCTCGTAGTTCTCCACGATCCTTTTATAGAGTGGCAGGTTGTTCAGGCTGATCCGCACGCTGTCGCCTTTCCTGGGAATGACCAGCGGCCCGAAATTATCGAGGTTCCATCTGAAATTGTCATCGCCCGGGAAACAGTTGCTTTCGTAATAATCTTTTTCCTGGTTATTGATCTCTACCGATACGATGTTCTCCATTTTTCTCAGGCTGTCGGCAGCGGCATGCGTCATAAAGAAGGTATACCTTCCCGCGGAGGGAAGATGGCTGGCCATTTCCAGTCCCAGGTTAACGATGGTTGCCGAATCGATACCGCTGGTATCGCTGATCACCGTGTAGCTGAACTGCACCTGTTCGGGCACGGTGAGCGCCTGCGAGTTGATGTAGATGATCTTGTCCGATACCTGGAAGGTATCGCCCGGCAAACCCACGCATCGCTTGATGTAGTGGGTGCGGTGATCGACCGGGTATTCGTCCTCCATGGGAAAGTTGAACACCACCACATCGTTATGCGCGATATCGGCATAACCCCATATCCTGAAGTAGGGCAGGCTGATCCAGTCGAGGTAATGCTTCTGTTCCGCGAAAGGGGAGGAGAGCAGGGTGATGGGCGTGCGCCCTCCATAGGCCAGCTTGTTCACTACGATATAATCACCTTCGAGCAGGGTCCTGCGCATGGAGGCCGAAGGGATGCTGAAGGTCTGAAAACAGAAAGCGCGGAGAAAGAGCCAGGCCAGGAATGCATACAACACGGCCCTTGACCACTCGAGTATGCTGCTTTTGAGGGCGGCCCTGTCCATTTATTTCTTCCGCTGGGGTTTTGCTTTTTCTTTTTGTTTGTTCCGCCTGTAAAAATACCAGGAAATGCCCCCCGCAATGATCACGAACGGAATGAAGAAGGGCATGGACAGCCCATCGCGGCTCACGAAGGTAAAGGCGCGGCTCCAGCGGAACTTTTTTGCCAGCGGCTCTTTTTCATCCAGCGAAAGCCAGATGAAGACCGGCTTGCCTACCACGTGGTCTTCCGGAACGAAACCCCAGTACCGTGAGTCCTGCGAATTGTGCCGGTTGTCGCCCATCATCCAGTAGTAATCCTGCCTGAAAGTATAGCTTTTTGCCTCCTGCCCGTTGATATAGATCTTCCCGTTGTTCACGGCCAGGTCGTTGTGCTCGTAAACGGAAATGATGCGTTTGTACAGGGGCAGGGTGCGCATGCTCAGCTCCACGGTCGAGCCTTTGGAGGGCATGGTAATGGGGCCATAATTATCGATGCTCCAGTGGTAGCCGGTATCGTTGGGGAATATCTCCATGCGCTGCTTCATCAGGATGCCCGATTTCTGGATCTGTTCGGGCGGGTAACCCAGGAAATAATAAAAGCTGTCGTGATCGAAGGCGCGTACGGAAAGCACTCCGGGAACTGTTTTCAGCTTTTCGATCTGGTACTGGGCCAGGGTCATGATGTACTCGTTCGGGCTGATCTGCGATGGCGTTACCACCTCGGTCACATCCAGTTCGCGTAATGTTTTTTGCGAAAAGCCCACTCCATTGGTCCTGACTATGTAATGGAACTGCGCTTTTTCTGGCGCTTCCGTCTTCTGGCCGTTGATGTAAATTTCCCTGTTGCGTATTTCGAACTTATCTCCAGGCAGGGCAACGCAGCGCTTCACGTAGTTATCTTTCTTATCCAGGGGTCTAACAACTACTTCCTCGAAAGGTATGCCGTTCTCATCGGCAAAGCCGGGGTTGAACACATTGTTGCGGCCGTAGGTGCGCACCAGGCTGTAATAGCTCTGGTTGGCATGGTTGATCTCAACCGTATCGCCCTCAGGGAAATTGAATACCACGTAATCGTTGCGTTCTACCTTGCCGAAGCCCGGCAGCCGGTAATACGGCAGCTTGACAGCCTCTGAATAGCTGGGTGCGCTTTTGGTGAGGGGCATGGTGTTATGCGCGAATGGGATGGAAAGCGGGGTGATGGGTATGCGGGCCCCGTAGCTCACCTTGCTGACGAAAAGGAAATCGCCTACCAGCAGCGATTTTTCCAGTGAAGAGGTGGGAATGGTGAACGCTTCGAGCAGGAAGGTGCGGATGATGGTGGCTGCGATCACAGCGAAAGCGATGGCATCGGCCCATTCGCGGCCCGATGATTTTTTTATGCGGTCCTTTTCGGTATAACCGGTATAGGTCACGCTCCCGGCAAAGCCCATATAAGGCATATAGAGAAAAGGGAAGAGCCAGATCAGGAGATGATCTTTGAAATCGCGCTTGCCGAAATGGTTGGCCAGGTCGGCACGCATCAGCAGCAGCGCCACCATATTGATAAAAGGCAGCGCAAGGAACACCAGCCAGCTCTGGGGCTTGCCGATAAGCCGGAGCCAGAGCGAATAGTTATAGAACGGCACAAACGCTTTCCACCCTTCGATGCCGGCTTTCTGAAAGATGCCGTACAATCCCACGAAGGGCAGGATGAGGACGATAATGAGCAGTACGATGTAAAGGTTCATTTGAAGCGGCTACTTTAATCCGCCCTCATACCGGGACGCGTGGGCTCCGGCAGGAGGCAAGGTTGGTTAATTATTCCCGCAACAGCCTGCGGGTTCTGCATTCTCATTTTGTTCAGGGCCGATATCAACTTTAACTCAAAAGAAGCGAAATATAGTATGCCTGCACTGTTAAATAATGTTAAACGATCCTGAGCAGGTCATCCATGCCGAAGATACCTTTTTTGTTCATCATGAACTCGGCCGCCATTACCGCTCCCAGGGCAAAGCCCTTACGGTTGTGCGCCTGGTGCCTGATCTCGATGGCATCTACCGCTGAGTTGTAGCTCACGGTATGGGTGCCGGGCACTTCTCCCTCGCGTTTGGAGATGATGGCCAGCTCGTCCATGTTCTCGGGGGCCTTGTTCACCCAGATATTCTTGCGCTTGATCTGCTCGAGCACCTGGACGGCCAGCGATATGCCCGTGCCGCTGGGCGAATCCAGCTTATGAACATGATGTATCTCTTCGATCGATACATCGTAATCCGCATAATTGTTCATGATCTTCGCCAGGTAGGTGTTCACTTTGAAGAAGATGTTCACCCCGATGCTGAAATTGGAAGAATAGAACAGGCCCTGGTTCTGATCCGCGCAGGCCTTTTTCACTTCGTTCAGCCGGTCGAGCCAGCCGGTGGTCCCCACCACTACCGGCACCCCGGCCTCAAAGCATTTGTAGATATTCGCCACCGCGCTGTCGGGGGTGCTGAACTCGATAGCCGCATCGGCACGGCCCAGCTCGGCAGCGGTAAATGTGGCTGCATTCGATACGTCAACGCGGGCAATGATCTCGTGGCCTCTTTTCAGGGCCGCCTGCTCGATCTCTTTGCCCATTTTACCATAACCGAGCAATGCGATTTTCATAGCGTAGAAATTTGAGCTGTAAAAGTAAGCAGAAAACGGCTGAGGCTTGTGCGCTTACTGCGGTTTTTGCGCTGTATCGCTCTTTTGCTCCTCTACAGGAGGCTGGGTCCCTTCGGGCTTTTCCTCGGTAATGGGGTTGATCTTGCGGAGCATATCCTCCATATCCTGTATGGGTATCTTCTTGAAATCACCGCCCTTGGGGGTGAACTCTGAATCATCGACCGGGTCGAGCGTTACCGATTTGGCAACGAGCCTCATGGTCAGGCCGTATTTTTCCACCTGGAACTCCATGAGCACGCCCTTCAGCTTCGAATAGGGGTTGCTCCAGTTGATGTTGTCATAGCCCAGTTGATCGGTATAGTAAACATCGATTACGGTGCCGCTGGCCAGGGTGGCCCTGGCCTTTTTGCACTCGTAGCCGGCTATTTCCTTTACCTCGCCCGGCACTTCGGTGATATCGCGCAGGAATTCCGCGTTCCGGGCTTTCACTTCCTTCTCGTCCATCTCGGAGATGTACAGCTTTTGAAAGAGGTCCAGGGTCTGCTTGACTGTTTTCTTTTCATTATCGGCAATATACTGCACCCGTACGAAGCCCATCATGCCGGTAATATCGGTAAGGGTGAATTTCTTTTTGAAGACGTATTTGGCTTCTTTGGGAAGGCCGGTGGCCATGATATTATCCTCCTTGATATAAGGATAGGTCACATCGTACAAAACGGTGCCTTCGGTCTTTTTGCCCAGTCCGCCCGCGCATCCGTTCCATGACAGGATGGTGGTGGTGAGGGCTGCTGCGATAAATAAGGAGAGAACTATTTTTCCGGTACGGGAGCGTGCCATATGGGGTGTATAATTAATGCAAGCCCCTCGTTAAATTGTGTGAGCCGTTTTTTGCATAAGGGCAAATATATTATTTTTTGGTACACCAAAATTATTTTTTGTCAGGCCTGGAAATGAGCGCGGTGCTTTAATAACCCAGTATTTTCAGCATGGATTTGTAGCTCTGCTCCTTAGCGAACAGCTTGGTGTAGAGCTCCCCGTTCTCATCCCGGCCCACGATCACATGCTTGGGAGCGGGAATAAGGCAATGCTGTATACCACCGTAACCGCTCAGGCTTTCCTGGTAAGCGCCCGTATGGAAGAAGCCCAGGTAGAGGGGCTCCTGGTCATCGCTGTCGATTCGGGGTAAGAAAACCTGGTTGGCGTGCGCTTCTGAATTGTAGAAATCCATGCTGTCGCAGGTCAGCCCGCCCAGGTTCACGCGCTGGTATTCTTTATCCCATTTATTGATGGCCAGCAGGATGAAGCGCTGGTTGATGCCCCAGGTATCGGGCAGGGTAGTGATAAACGAGCTGTCTATCATATACCATTTCTCGCGGTCGTTCTGGTTCTTCTGGTCCACTACGGAGTAGATGGCTGCACCGCTTTCGCCCACGGTGAATGACCCG
>JBFLYZ010000098.1:0-8710 GCA_040756415.1 Bacteroidota bacterium | reverse complement strand
TTATGCTGGCAAACGATACTTCCCAGGGCGTAGGTCATGTACACCGCCTGGCGGCCTATTCCTCCTGCGCTCCGCAAAGCGCCATTGATACAGCCGATGTCAACGGAGGCGATTCAATTTTTTTATTCCTGAGCGGACTCACTCCAGGCAATACCTATTACCTGGCTGCTTATACGCAAATACCCGTGTGTACAGACCGCTGCAATTCAACCGCGAATTTTGATATCTGCGTAAGCAAAAACCCGGGACCGCTGGCTAACTATGCGAATGTTACGCTATTTCAGGCTTATAATAACATTTGCGGCCTGAATTACTGCGTGGGCAGCGCCACAATGAATCAGCGTAATTCTTGTTTAAATCCCTGCGGCAATTGTGCCGTCCAGTGCCCTGCTTCCCCCAATTGTACTCCTTGCTCTCCCCCTCAACCAACCACTATAACAATAAATAACTGCGTGCCCCAGGGAGCTAATATCCTGAATGGATATTTATATTTCATTTGTGTGGGGATTGCGGCTCCCAACATCCCGTTCACGATCCAGAACCCTTTAGGTCAAACTTTTAATGTAAACGCGGTTATTACCGCAGGCGGTGGCGGAACGACCAATGGAGGCGCTACCTGCTGGCCGAACTTCGGGGGCACCACGACCAGTTACAGGGCAAACGTAACGGCCGCAATAAGCCCCCTGCAACCCAATGGAAACTATGTTATAAACGGATTACCGGCTAACATTAACGTAAATCCGGGCACTGACACTGACGGGGCAACACTCTTAATTGTTTATTCCAATCCCTGTACGCCAAATTCAAGGCCAGCAACATTTTTCCTGTATGACGGATTATCTATGGTCGACCAGCCAGGAGGTTTCAATCTCGTATTTGCAGGCTCGCCATATGGGGCTTTGACCGCAGGGGCACAAATAGTCTTCGGGATAGGCGATGTTCAGACAAATAATAACACTACCGTCACGTATGGAAACGCTCCGACTAACTTTGCTATACCTACTCCTCCGCAGATGTGGCAAACAATTAACAATAATTTGCCGGGGCCTTATAATCCTAACATCCCTTTTTCCCATGTAAAGGGTGGAACAGACTGTTCCGCAATAGGTTTTTGGGGAGTATATTACCAGAACGGCAATGTAAATTGTGGCAACCCTGTTGTATCCATCGCCCCGCAGAACCAGCAATTTTGCCAGACCGGGAATGTTACTTTCACCCAGCAGCTTACTTCATCCGTTCAATTCGGTACGCCAGGCTACAGCTATAGCTGGTCGCCAGCCACCGGCTTAAGCTGCACCACCTGCGCTAACCCTATCGCTACATTCAGCGCTACTACAAGCTATACTCTTCTTGTAACAGACGCCAACAGTTGCACGGGTACGGCTACCGTAACACTCACCGTAAACCCTCCGCCACCGGCTGTTATCATAGGCCCGGACTACAATTCCTGCGATGGGATCGCATCAGTATATACGGTTTCCAATCCCCAGACGGGGGTCACCTATAGCTGGTTTGTGGATTACACCTATTCCGGTGCATCCGATTTTCCGGCCAGCGGCACAACCGTCACCGTTCCCTGGGAAAACGAGGGATGGACGATAACACTAACCACCTGCCTGAATTCTAATCCAAGCTGCTGCTCGACAAGCTCTGTTTTTGTTGATCGGTGCTGCCCATGTGATGTAAACCCGCCAAACACTCCATACTGTTTTAATAATACCAATGCCAATATTTACGGAAACAGCCTTGTTTCGGCAGGGAACGATTATATCGTTATTAATGGTATTATGACCGTTCCTGCGGGAATTACCGTTACTTTCACTGGCTTTGACGGGATGAATGGAACGAATGACATCCGCCTGGGAACGAATGGAAAAATAATTGTACAGCCGAATGCTACACTTATTATTGACGATTGCCTGATGCAACTATGCGCTAAAATGTGGGATGGAATATTTCTGACGGATGTAAGCTCTAAGATTATCATCACCAACGGGTCAAGGATCACTTACGCGAAAAATGCCATTGTTTCCAACCAGGGCGGCATCTTTGAAGTTGATAATACCATTTTTGATAATAATTATAAGGGAATTGTGGTCAATACGTTCAACGGTACACATCAGGGTTTTGTGCGAACCACCACGTTCAATAATTCAGTTCCTTTTGGCCCCGGAGTGGCTACACCTCCTTTGCCCGGTAATGCTGTCCGCTCTGATGTAGGTATTGAAGTGAATTCAGTGAAAGATATTACCATAGGCAATCCTGCTCTGGCAGCTTACCTTAACACATTCAATAACCTGGATTTTGGCATACGCAGTAATAGCTGTCAGAACATCAAGGTATTCAATAACAGGTTTCAGAACATGAGTCAGGGTGTACCGGCATTCAGCGGTGTGGGAATTTATGCCATTGGCAATTCGCCAAGCGACCCTCCGCAAAATACGATCATTGTGGGCGGCCCCAACAACTTTGAATTAAACAGGTTCTTTAACTGCATGCACGGGATCTACGCTACC
Organism: Bacteroidota bacterium; assembly: GCA_040756415.1. Taxonomy (GTDB): domain Bacteria; phylum Bacteroidota; class Bacteroidia; order JADZBD01; family JADZBD01; genus JBFLYZ01. The sequence continues at coordinate 6,194 of JBFLYZ010000098.1, read as the reverse complement.
AATACGATCAACCTGACAGCAAAAAACAATATTCTTACCAACACCGCCTTTAACGGTATTGACGGGATCACCTGCGCGCTCAGCCCCGATGTGAACATTGACATTACTGACAACCGTATAAACCGGTATGTGACCGGCATCTGGTGCCTGGACAACGCGGGGGCAACCATTAACATTGAAAGCAATGACATTAACCTGAATGCTCCCACCGCTTTTGTTTACCTGTACGGCATACGCATGGAGAACGCGGTACTGGCGGGGGTCAACGCCAATGTGAGACTCAATAACATACGCGCCTGCCGCAACGGGGTTTACATGATCAACTACACGACCTTTGCCGGCAACAGGCCGCGCATTCGCTTTAATAACATTGGTATAGAGCTGAACAATAACCAGGTAGCCCTACCCTTGGGCCCCGTGTTCGGCATACGGGTGGTAAGCAGCCCGGGCGCGTTCGTTGATGTGAACGATGTTACTCGCATGTATAACCCCATTACCGCGCCTGCGGTGGTCAGGTATAACGCGGGGCCTATCATCCCGCCCGCGCTTAACCTGCAAATGGTGGGTATTTATGTGCAGAACAGCGCCAACAGCACCGTAAGCAATAACAATATTGCAAAAATGGGCAGCGGGGTTATCATGGACGCCCAGAACCCAGGCTGCAAGCTCACCTGCAATAATTTTTACCGCAACCGCTATGCGTTTTACTTCGGCCCTACTGGTCCATTGCCTTATTATACAGGAATAACAAACATTGGCGCTAGTCAATTCGGTGGATTAGCAAACGATAATGTCTACAGATCTGCGATAACTGTACCCGCTTTTGCTCCTTCCTTGAGTGGATGTGATTTAATAGGGACTGTTACAACAAACACTTGGCTTTACAGATCTTTGCCTAATTACACGCCAAGCGGACTTCCGGGTTGTACTCCAATAGGAATGACTATGTCCGCAGTAGGGTCTTTGTCGCAAACCGCATGTGATCCGATTTCACCTCCATTAGCTCCTCCAATTTTAAGGCAGAACGCCTGGCAGGGTATAGCTCAAAGCTCTATCATTTATCAGCAGTTTAACAGTGAAAACCAAATGAACAGCAAGCGTATCGCCTATCGTAACTTTAAAGACAGCCTGCAAATGCTTACGCTCAATACTTTTGACGATAGCATTTACCAGGGTTTTTATTACGCTCAAGCCAATACGCCTGTGGGACAATTTGAAACGGTGCTGGATAACATTTACAGCGGTAATATTTCTAATGCTGTAAGCATTAATAGCGGTATAAGTACAAACAACAACATTGAATATTACCGCAAGGCTGTAAACGCTATTTATCTTGCTACCTGGGCACAAGGTATCAGAGGATTTTCCTCCAATGATAGCGCTTTCCTGCTCACCGTAGCCAATGGCGACCCCATCGAATGGGGCGATGCGGTTTACAGTGCCCAGGTAATGGTGGGCTTTTACCCAATAGCTCCAAGCCCTTTACGGGAAATGGGAACAGAAAATGAAGATGAAATGCACGAGGGCTATATTTACCCTAATCCTAATGATGGCAATATGATGATCAAATACAGCATCGAGGGCGATGCCGAACTGCAGATTACGGACATCACGGGAAAGTTAATGTGCAGCTATAAATTACTTGCCGAAGACAGCAAAATTGATATTAGCTGCGACAAACTATCAAACGGAATCTATCTTTACAAAATAATCAATGGCAATGAAATAATTAAAGCAAACAAGATTATGATTATTAAATAGGATGAAAAGAAAAGCGATACTCAGAATATTTCTGAGTATCGCTTTTCTTGCTGCGGCAAAGAAAAGCGATACTCAGAATTTAGTACCAAACTATAGTTTCGAAGTATATTCGTCCTGCCCGACTAATGCAGCTGAAATTTACAAAGCTATTCCATGGTTTCAACCCAGTATAGCAAACGGGAATATTTACAATTCAAGTTCTTCAGAATATTTTCATTCCTGCAACCTAACTATAGTTGGTGTTCCTCTCAATTTTGCTGGAAGACAAATTGCTTTCGCGGGACAAGGCTATGCAGGAATCGTTCTTTATGCTGGGAACAATAGAGAGTATATTGAGGTAAAACTCATAGATTCTCTAATAGCCGGAAAAACGTATTGTTTGAGTTTTTACATTTCACTTGCAGAAAGCTCAGAATGGGGTATTGATATGATAGGTGGCTATTTGGCGAATGACTCTGTTTTAACATCTGTAATAACTTACATACCTGTAATTCCTCAGGTTGAAAACGCAACAAGCAATACCATAACCGATACCAGTGGGTGGGTCTTAATCTCTGGGAGTTTTATAGCACAGGGAGGTGAAAAATTCCTAACCATTGGCAATTTCCGAGATAATTCCAATACACAACTAACTCCAATGAACCCTCAATTTCCCTCTGGATATGCATATTATTATATAGATGATGTAAGTCTCATTTGTTGCGACAGCAGCGGCACCTGCGCCTTGCCGGAAGATACGCTGAGCATACCTAATGTTTTTTCTCCTAACTATGATGGGATAAACGACTTGTTTGAAATAAAAGGCTTGCAGCCGGGAGATAAAGTACAGATATACAACCGCTGGGGCACGTTGGTTTTTGAAACAGAACATGAAAATGCCTTTTGGGATGGATATACAACAAGCGGGGAGCTATGTCAAAACGGAGTTTATTTCTATACCGTGGTATTGAAAAGCGGGGAGATCAGGAAGGGATACCTGACGCTTATACGATAACTGCTTTCTGAGTGTTAACAAAACAGGCTCCAAATTCGGGCTTCGGACCATACCTTGGAAGACTCCCGAATATTCCTGGCCCTGGAATGTAAGTATTCATTTCGCTTTGGCAGTGGGACGGATTATCCTATTTTTGTCCTGCTAATGTACATTAAGCCCGTTATCCTATGAAACAATTTACCGCAGCTCTTTTTTGCCTGCTCTGCTCCCCCGCTCTCTGGGCGCAAAACAACTTTTACGATATTGATTCCGTACAGCGCATCGAGCTCACCTTCACCCAAACCAACTGGGATTACCAGATGGATACTGCCAACCAGGGCAGCGAAAGCTACATCATTGCCGTGCAGTGCAAGGTGAACGGGGTGATCTACGACAGCGTGGGCGTACGCTACAAGGGCAACAGCTCCTACAATCCGAACAATACCAAGAACCCGCTCCACATCGAGCTTAACCATATCAAAGACAAGCAGGATTACCAGGGCTACACCGATATCAAGCTGAACAACTGCTACCGCGATCCCTCCATGATCCGCGACATGCTGAGCTACGAGATCGCCCGCAACTATATGGACGCGCCCCTGTGCAACTCGGCCCAGGTCTATATCAACGGCACCTACTACGGGCTGTATACCAACGTGGAGAGCGTGAACAAGTCTTTCCTGGGCGACCACTACTATTCCAACGACAACGCCCGCTTTAAATGCAATCCCATACAGGTGGGCCTCTACGCCTCCGACCTGCGTTATATGGGCAGCAGTCCCGGCTCCTATTACAACCGTTACGAGCTGCAGTCCGATACCACCCTCGACTGGTACCAGCTCATCAACCTCTGCGATACGCTGAACAACTATTTCTCAGCGATTGAAACCATACTCGACATCGACCGCGCCATCTGGATGCTGGCCTTCAACAACGTGCTGGTGAACCTCGACAGCTATACCGGTAATTTCAGGCAGAACTACTACCTCTACCGCGATGACAACAACCGTTTCTGCGTTACGCCCTGGGACCTGAACATGTCGTTCGGAGGTTTTCGCACCCTGAACGGCAGCACCATACTCGATACGAATACCATGAAGACCCTTTCTCCATCGGCCAACAGCACCTCCACCAACCACCCCCTCATCCAGCGCATATGGAACAATCCCACCTACAGGCGCATGTATATCGCCCATATGAAGACCATTACGCAGGAGATGTTCGCGTCAGGTCTGTATTATACCCGCGCGCAGCAGATGCAGAGCGTGATCGACACCTCGGTGCAGGCCGATATCTATAAGTTTTATACCTATACCCAGTTCCTCAACAGCCTTACGGCCAACACCCCGAACCAAACGAGCTGGATACCCGGTATCACCAACCTGATGAACCCCCGGGTGGCCTACCTCAACGGCACGAGCTATTTTACGAACGTGGCGCCAGCCATGTCGGGCATTACGGTCTCCAACCCCAACCCGCCCGTGTTCAGCTCGGTATACGTTACGGCCGCTATTTCAAACGGGCCTACCTACGTTTACCTGGGCTACCGCAGCGAACATCCCAAAAAATTCACGAAAGTGCTTATGATGGATGACGGCCTGAACGGTGACGGCACCGCGGGCGATGGGGTGTACGGAGCGCCCATGCCCCTGAACTCAGCCGTTACCGAGTATTACATCTACGCGGAGAATGGCAATGCCGGCATGTTCTCGCCCGAACGCGCGGAACATGAGTTCTATACGCTCAATGCCGTAGTGCCCGCACCGGTGAGCGGCCAGGTGGTGATCAACGAAATATTGCCTGACAACGACTTCGGCATGGCCGACCCGAACGGCCAGTACGAGGATTGGGTGGAGCTGTACAACAATACCGCAAACCCCGTTTCCCTGAAAGGCATGTTCCTTAGCGATACGCTCGGCAACCTCTACAAGTGGAAATTCCCCGATTGGGCGGTTATTCCCGCCAGCGGCTATGTGACCGTTTGGTGCGATGAGGACAACGGGCAATCGGGCTACCATGCCAGCTTCAAGTTCCTGAACAATGGCGAAAGCATCTACCTGTATGATTCCATCAGCGGCATGCTCGACAGCCTTACCTTCGGCTGGTCTTATTCCGACCTGACGGTGGCCCGCTGCCCCAACGGCACGGGCGGTTTTTCAAACAATATAGTCGCCACCTTTTCGGCCTATAATACCTGCGTGGTAAGCGTGCCCGAAACCATGCAGGCCGGCCCGGTAAAGGTCTACCCCAACCCGAGCAATGGCAATATGGTGCTGGAGTACTCCTTTGAAAGCGATGCGCAGGTGATCATCACGGACATGACGGGAAAAACTGTGCTTGCCGGCACCCTGCTTAATGGCGGGCACCAGGCGGCTATCAGCCTGGATGGGGTTGGCAGCGGCATATACCTGATGCGGGTAATGCAGAACGGCACCCAGCTCGATTCCAGGAAGCTGATCGTCATCAAATAAAAAAGGGGCCAAGGGGCCCCTTTCTCTGTTCTCTTCATTTATCTTATTTCCCTTCCGTGGACGGGTAGAACTCGTACAGGAACACGGTCATCGTTTCCGTAACTCCTTTGGCATTGGACGTGATGCGCGTGGTCAGGTTGCCTTTTTCGTCATACACCAACTGGTACTGGCGGATGATCTCGCTGTCGGAATTATACTGCACCTGCTTGGTGTTGTTACCCTTGGCATCGTAGGCATACACCCATTTCTCGAACAGGTTATCATAGGCATCGAACTCGATCTTCTCCGAAAGCCGCTGCTGCTCATCGTACTTGAACACCTTGCGTGATACCTGGTAGCCCTCGGTATCGTAATACAGCTCTTCCAGCTTATTGCCTTCCTTGTCGAACTTATAGACCCATTTTTCCTTATTCAGCTTTTGCTTGGCATGGTATTTCTCCATTATCCCCGTGCTGTCGTTGTAATTATAGGACCAGAAATTATACACGGGCTTATGGCGCACCATGCCTATGCTTTTGAGCTCTATGCCGTCAGGGTTATAGGTATACGTGAACTCGCTGAACGTTTCCCCCTTCTCATTGAAGAATACATCTTCGGTGCGGTTGCCGTTCAGATCAAAGCGCTCGATGGAGGTCTTTACCCCGTTCTTTACCGGTGTTCCGTTGTTGTACACAAAGGTCCAGCCGCTGATGCTCTGAACGTGGTTCTTCTGGAGCCCTTCCTTTTGTCTTTTTCCGAAGTCTTCATTGTAAACGTGCGTAATGCTTGCCGAGGCAAACAGGATAGTAGCGGGGATAAGCATGGCCTGAACAGATAAGAGTGACATGGTTAACAGTGTTGGTTTAGCGTGTTGTTAGTTGTGTTAATAAGTATGGCTTTTTGAAAAAATAAGCCGCAAAATTATAATTTTATACGATGAAGGCCAGGAAAGTTTCGATGGACGGATGTTTTGTATTAACAGGCATTTGTTAATTACACTTTCTGTATAT
>JBFLYZ010000097.1:0-9008 GCA_040756415.1 Bacteroidota bacterium | reverse complement strand
CCTGGAGAACATCAGGAGCGGGGACCCGATGAAAGTGTATAAAGAGGCCCACCAGGGCTCCATGTTCCTGTCCATTACGTTCAATAACCTGATGGTTGATCTCATCGTTTTTGTATCAGGGATCTTTTTTGCCATCGGGACCATGGGGGCCATTGTTTACAACGGCATCATGATCGGTTCTTTCCAGTACTTCTTTTACGAGCAAGGGGTCTTCCAGGAATCATTTTTTACCATCTGGCTGCACGGTACACTGGAGATATCCACCATCATCCTGGCTGGCGGTGCGGGGCTCACCCTGGGCAAAGGCCTCGTGTTCCCGGGCACGTATTCGCGCATACAGGCTTTCCGCCTGAGCGCGCGCAGGGGATTGAAGATCATGGTTGGCGTGGCTCCCATTACCATCTTCGCTGCCCTGATCGAAAGCTTCCTGACCCGCTATACCGATGTGCCGGATTTCGTCCGAGGCCTGCTCATCTTCATCTCGCTGGTCTTCGTGCTGGGTTATTTCGTGATCTACCCCATACGCAGGGCGCGCAAAGGCATCAAGCAGCCTGAAGGAGATTCCAAGCTATCGGCCGCGCTCAACACCACGCTCGAGTTCGAAAGCATCAAGACCACCGGTGAGATATTCCGCGATATCTTCATCGTTTTCAGGCAGAACTTCCGCTATATGATCTGGACCAGCCTGGCCTTTTCGCTGGCCTACGCGGCATACGTAGTATATTACTGTGCCGACAAGGTGCATTACCGCTTCAAGCTCTGGCGCGACCCGGTCGACAATACGTTCCGCTTTTTCGGTGACCTGTTCAGCAATTACCTCAATTACGAAAAGTTTCCCGAGCTCATTCTTCCTAACCTGTTCATGTGCTCTACCCTGGCTTTTATGGCCATGTACTTCGTGAACAAGGCGGCCGATCCGCAGAAAGTGAAGATGGGCCTGAGGTACATCGTTGGCAACTATTACAAGCCCCTGCTGGCCGGCATATTCGTAACGCTTACGCTGTCCGTTCCCGAGGGCTGGGGGATATTCCTCTTTTTCGTGCTGCTGCCGGTGTACCTGCTCTGGCAGTTCATCATGACGCGCGAGCGCAATATCCTCTTCGCGTTCGGCAAAAGCTTTTCGTACGGTTTCGGCCTTTTCGGCCGCACCTTCGGCCTGTACCTCATCCTGCTGCTGGTCACCTTCATGTTCATGACCATCATTTCATCGCAGTACATCACCTGGAAGGTCTTCGAGATCATCAACTGGAACGTGCCGCTCGGCAAGGAGGCGTACTGGAATTTCTTCGTGGGATTCTATTCTTTTATCGCGTTTGCCGGCCTCAACCTTATTCTCTGCATGTTTGTTACCGGCAGTTCGCTGCTGTACTTCACCTGTAAGGAAATACGCGAAGCGGTGGCGCTGAGGAAGCGTATAGCCCTGATAGGAAAGAAACGATCAACCCGGATATCCGATGTTCTCTAAAGCCGGCCTACTTATGCTCCTGCTGTTCTGGCTCTTCGCGTGGCCCGCGTATGGCCAGAACGAAGCGCAGTCCGTTATGGATTCGCTGATGGAGCAGATGCGTGCTTATGAAGAGGAAAACAGCATGGAAGAAGTGGAGCAGGACACTTATTTCGAGCGGCAGATCAGGCTACGGAAGTTCGACAGCACATCCTGGAAGAACCTGACCGAAGGCATTGACTACAATGAGCAGGTCGTAAAGCCCAAAGAAAAGAAGACCAGTTCCTCGAACCGCAATTTCAGCAATCCATTCCGCAGCTCGGATTCATGGTTCGGCATCGAATCGTCAGCAGGCCGGGTCATCCTCTTCATCGTGATCATCCTCCTGCTGGCCTTTGTACTGTACAAGCTGATCACCGGCAATGCCTTTATACGCAATACCCGGATAGAGCGGGTAAAGACCTTCCGCATAGAGGACGTGGAAGAGGCCATCCGCGAGTCGGACCTGGAGCGCTTCCTGCGCGAAGCCCTGGAGAGCAGGGAGTACCGCCTGGCCATACGCATCTATTACCTGATGGTGATCAAGGAACTTTCGGAGCGGGAATGGATCAGGTGGCGGAAAGAAAAGACCAATCATGAATACCTGAGCGAAATGATGGACCGCAAGGAGTTCGGCAGCTTCCGCGATGTCACCCGCCTTTTCGAGTACGCCTGGTACGGTGAGATGGACGTGCAGGAAAAGCAGTACGCGTACATCAGCCCGCAGTTCAAAAACTTCCTCGACCAACTGAAAAACTCCCCGCGCGAATGAAGAACCGCATCATCATCGTGGTGTCTGTATTGCTCACCGTAGGCGGGCTGGTGTGGTTGTTCTATTACCTGAACGATGGCGGCAACAAGTACAAATGGTACGAAGACTACAGGATGAGCAATAAGGAGCCTTACGGTGGGTACGTTATCAGCGAATTGCTCCGCTCCTACTATAAAAATGAAAAGTTCGAGGTGATGAAGAAGTCCTTTTCCGAGACCATGAAAAAGGACTCCGCCTCGAAGGCCGGGAAGAACTATGTTTTTATCGGGGAGAATATCTTCCTGGATTCGGCCAGCCTGCAGGACCTGCTGAAATTCGTGAAGAAGGGCAACAATGCCTTTATCGCCAGCAAAGACATACCCGAGGAGCTGATGCACGAGATATACGACTATGTATGCAATCCGTACTGGCAGGGCTATTCGTACTATGAGGATTCGCTGGCCGAGATGAACTTCTACCACCCCGCGCTGGAGGATAAAAAGAACTACCGTTACATTTACCGCATACGCGACAAGAACTATTATTACAACTGGCGTTGCATTGACGGCAGCTACTTCTGCGATGAGCCCACCCGTTTCATCCCCCTGGGCTATCTCCATGCCGACCATGACTCGAAGATGGTGAACTTCGCCAAGATCAACTACGGCAAAGGGCATGTTTACCTGCACACCTCACCGCTTGTCTTCACCAATTTTTTCCTGGTCAGCGATACGGGGGTGGCATATGCCGAAAAGGTTTTCTCTCACCTGCAGCCCGGTACCATTTACTGGGATGAATACAGCCGCGTGCCGCATTATGAAAAAAAGAAATCGAACGACCCCTGGGACAACGATCGCGGCAACCAGGGCGAGAGCCCCCTGCAGTACATCCTGGCCCAGCCCGGGCTTAAATGGGCCTGGTACATGATGTTCGCCCTGGCGCTGGTTTACCTGCTCTTCAGGGCCAAGCGCAGGCAAAGGATCATTCCCCTGATCGAACCTAACGTAAACACATCGCTCGAGTTCGTGCAGACCATCGGGCGGCTGTATTTCATCAATAACGACCACCGCAAGCTGTGCATCCAGAAAATGAAACAGTTCCTGGCCTTTATCCGCGCCCGGTACTTCGTAGCTACCAATAACCTTGACGAAAAGCTCATCCAGCGCATCGCGGTAAAGTCACAGGTGCCTGAAGAGAAGGTGGCCCTTATCTTCAAGCAATACAACTGGCTCTCCAAAACTGGGCTTGAAATAACCGATTTTGAATTGATCAAATTTCACGAATCCATGGACTATTTTTATAAAAACTGCAAATAATTATGGAAGAAAATTCATTTTACAACCGCAACCAGGATATCCTGAACAAGCTGAACGATTCCGTTCTGCGCGTTAAATCGGAGGTTCAGAAGGTGATCATCGGGCAGAACGAGATGATCGACCTGATGCTGGCCGCCTTGTTCACGGGCGGTCACGTGCTGCTTGAAGGCGTTCCCGGCATAGCCAAAACCCTTACCGCCAAGCTGCTGGCCAAAACCCTTTCCGTGGATTTTTCGCGGATACAGTTCACGCCCGACCTGATGCCTACCGATGTAACCGGCACCTCGGTATTCAACATGAAGACCTCCGAGTTCAACTTCAGCAAGGGGCCTATCTTCTCCAACATTGTGCTGATCGATGAGATCAACCGCTCGCCCGCCAAAACGCAGGCCGCCCTCTTCGAGGTGATGGAAGAGCGGCAGGTAACGGTTGACGGGCAAACCTATATGATGAGCTTCCCCTTTTTCGTCATCGCCACCCAGAACCCGATCGAACAGGAAGGCACCTACAAACTGCCTGAAGCCCAGCTCGACCGCTTTCTCTTCAAGATCAAGATCTCTTATCCTTCGGTGGAGCAGGAAAGAGATATACTTAACCGCTTCAAGGACGATTTCCGCACGACCAGCGCTGAAAAGGTACAGCCTGTTCTGAAAGCGGATGACGTGAAGGCCTGCCGCGAGATCATTGAAAAGATCCACATCAAGGATGAGCTGATCAACTACATCGCGCAGATCGTTCACAACACCCGCAACAACGGTGACCTGTTCCTGGGCGCATCACCGCGCGCCTCGCTGGCCATACTGCGCACCGCCAAGGCGGTAGCCGGCATGCGCGGAAGAGATTTCGTAACGCCTGACGATATCAAGTACGTAGCCTATCCAGTGCTCAACCACCGGATCATCCTTACGCCCGAACGGGAAATGGAAGGCCTGCATACCGAAGACGTGATCAGGAACATCATTGAAACCGTAGAAGTACCCAGGTGATACGACTGTTCAGACATCTTTACATTACCAACCGTTTTTTTGCCGTATTCGGGGCCATACTCGTGCTGTTCGTGCTGAGCTATCTGTTCGAGGTGCTTTTTCCCGTAGCCCAGGCCCTGACGGTGATCGCGCTGGCCGTTACGCTCTCCGAGATCTTCATCCTGTTCAATCCCTATGTGAAAGTGGAATGCCGCAGAACGATGCCGAAAGCGCTTTCGCTGGGAAGCGTGAACCACCTGCGTATCCAGGTCGAGAACAGGTTCGGCATCAGCCTGCGCGCACAGGTAGTGGATGAGCTGCCCGCCCAGTTCCAGCAAAGGAATTTTTCGTTCAGCCTGGTGTTACCCCCGGGCGAGGAGAAAACCTTACACTATGAGCTTCGCCCCTTGTCGCGCGGTGAATATCATTTCGGCAAAGTGAACATCTACGTCAGGAGCGCGGTAGGCCTGGTGGAAAGAAGGCTGGCCCAGCCCCTCGAAAAGGTTGTTCCCGTGTACCCATCTATCCTCGAAATGCGCGAATATGAGCTCAAAACCATCGCGCGCATATCGCGTTTTCACGGCATCAAGAAAATGCGCAGGCTGGGGCATAGCTACGAGTTCGAGCAGATCAAGAATTATGTGCATGGTGACGATTTCAGGAGCATCAACTGGAAGGCCACGGGGCGTAAGGCGGTCATCATGGTGAACCAGTTCGAAGATGAGAAAGCCCAGCAGGTGTATTCGCTGATCGATAACAGCCGCAGCATGCATATGCCTTTTAACGGGCTCAGCCTGCTGGATTATTCGATCAATACCAGCCTGGTGATCTCCAATATCGCCCTGCGCAAGCAGGATAAAGCCGGGCTGATCACCTTTTCGGATAAAGCGGGCACTACGCTTAAGGCGGAGCGAAGCCTGCAGCAGATACGCCTTATCCTCGACCACCTGTACAAAGAACAGGAGCGCGGCTACGAAGCCAACTACGAGCTGCTGTACCTGACCGTACGCAATTTCATCAAGGGCAGGAGCCTGCTCTTCCTTTATACCAATTTTGAAAGCTATTACGCCCTGGAGCGTGTGCTGCCCATCCTGCGCAGGCTGAACCGCATGCACCTGCTGGTGGTGGTCTTCTTCGAGAATACCGAGGTAGCGGACTACAGCAGAATGGAAGCGGGCAACGTGGCCGATATCTATTACCAGACCATCGCCCAGAAATTTGTGCTGGAAAAGCAGCAAGTGGTGCAGCAGCTCAGGCAGTACGGCATTCAAAGCATACTCACGCGGCCCGAAGACCTTTCCATCAATACGATCAATAAATACCTTGAACTGAAATCGAGGGGAATGATCTGATCAGCGGCCGATCTTCAGGATCAGGTCGGCCAGGCGGCTGGAATAGCCATACTCATTATCATACCAGCCGATCACCTTTACCAGCTTACCCACCACCGATGTAAACTCCGCATCGAAGATGCAGGAGTGAGGGTTGCCAACAATATCGGAGGATACGATGGGATCTTCGGTATACTGCAATATGCCTTTTAATTCTCCCTCGGCAGAATTTCGGAAGGCCGCGTTTATTTGCTGCACCGTTACCTGTTTTTTCAATATACAGGTGATATCCGTGAGCGAGCCATCGGGCACGGGCACGCGCATGCCGCATCCGCCCATTTTGCCGTCAAGGTGGGGAAATATTTTGGTAATGGCCTTTGCAGCGCCCGTTGAAGTGGGAACAATGTTCAGCGCGGCCGCCCGGGCCCTGCGCAGGTCCTTATGCGGTGCGTCATGCAGGCGCTGGTCGCTGGTATAGGAATGAACCGTGGTGACATAACAGTCCTCTATGCCCCAGTTGTCGTCCAGCACCTTGATCATGGGCGCAGCGCAGTTGGTCGTACAGCTTGCATTGGAAACGATCAGGTCTGCAGCGCTCAGTATGCTGTCGTTAATGCCCATCACCACCGCCTTGATGTCGGGGTCTTTGGGCGGAGCGGAAAGAATGACCTTGCCGGCACCGGCCTGCAAATGTTTTTGAGCGCCCGGCTTGTCGAGGAAATGCCCGGTCGATTCAATGACCACGTCTATGCCCAGTTTTTTCCAGGGCAGGGACAAGGGGTCTTTCTCCGAAAATATTTTTATCTCCCTTCCTCCGGCCTTGAGGCTGTCTTTTGTGAAGGAGACATCGCCCGGGTAATTGCCATGCACCGAATCATACTTCAGCAGGTGGGCCAGGGTCTTGCTGTCGGCCAGATCGTTGATCGCGGCAATCTCTATGTCTTTATTGCCATGAAGGACGCGGAACAGCACCCTTCCTATTCGGCCGAAGCCATTGATAGCGATACGTATGGCCATATTAAAAAAGATGCTTTTCAGCGTGATACGATGAGCGCACCAGCGGCCCGCTCTCCACGAACCGGAAGCCTTTCTGCAGGCCAATGGCCTTATACTCGGCAAAGCGGTCGGGGTGAATGAACTCCACAACCGGCAAATGTTTTTTGGTTGGCTGCAGGTATTGCCCAAGGGTCAGCACATCCAGGCCCACACTACGCAGGTCGTCCATGGCCTCCAGCACTTCTTCCTGGCGTTCGCCCAGGCCGAGCATGATCCCCGATTTGGTTTTCATGCCGCCCTCTTTCAGGCGCCTGAGCACCTCCAGGCTGCGGTCGTATTTAGCCTGTATGCGCACCTGCCTGGTCAGCCTGCGCACGGTTTCCATGTTATGCGATACGATCTCCGGATGCACATCGATGATACGCTGAAGGTTCTCCCATTTGCCCTGGAAATCGGGGATCAGCGTTTCGAGCGTGGTACCCGGGCTTTCCCTTCGTATGGCCTTCACGGTCTCGGCCCATATCTCTGATCCTCCGTCTTTGAGGTCATCGCGGTCGACCGAAGTGATGACGCAATGCTTTACCTTCATCAGCTTTACCGACCGGGCTACCCGCAGGGGCTCCCCGCGGTCGGCCGGCAGCGGCCGGCCCGTAGAAACGGAACAAAACCCGCAGGAGCGCGTGCAGATATTGCCGAGTATCATAAAAGTGGCCGTGCCGGCCCCCCAGCACTCACCCATATTGGGGCAGTTGCCGCTCTGGCAAATGGTATGCAGCTTGTGGGTATCTACCAGCTCGCGCACATGCAGGTATTCTTTACCGGTAGGAAGCTTGACGCGAAGCCAATCGGGTTTTTTAACCCGCGGCTGCTCGTTCAGCACATCAGGATTATCGGGCATAGTCCGGAAAAATAAAAGTCAGAACCACTTGCGTCCCCAGAGAAAGTTGATGTAAAGGTTAAGGTAGAGCTGGTTGTTTTTGGCAGTGGCCATAATGGGTATCACCTTGGGATAGACATCGACCGTTATGCCGGTCTCGATCGCCTTGACATCATCGTCAAGGTCGGCATATTCAAAGGTCACTCCCAGCTTACCATAGCCGCCCGGGAAAAGCCTCATTTCGTCAAAACCCTTGAAATAAGGCGCGCGGCCATAGATATTATCCGAAAAATGAATGGCCGGATCGTATTTTTCGGTACGGATCACATAGGTTTGGGGATCCACTTCGTATAGTATATCGAGGTAGACGGGTTTGGCAAAAGCGATGGATGCCCCGATAAAGGAAACCAGGCGTATCTCCACTCCCCTCCTGTCCTGTTTTCCGTAAAGTATGCGCTGCAGCCCGTAGCCCGTTCTGAGCACGATCACTGAATACTGCTTGCCGTAGAAATAGCCCTTGGAATTCTCGAACAGCGGGTTCTGGGCCCTGATCTCTTTGGGATGCTTGAAGCTAACCGCCTCGATTTCGAGCACCCGCCTCATGTAGCCGGTCAGGTGCTTTCCCCTGCGCAGGTTAAATCCGAAGCCGTTGGAGTGAATCACCCCCCCGAAATTGATCTCGTTGCGGTACAGCAGTTGCACATCGTCCTTACCTCCTATCTGCTGGGGGGGCGGAGTACCTGAATTATTGTCTTGCGCCCGAAGCGCAATCGTAAAAAACAGGAATGATAAAAGCGTTAATCCTATGCGGCACATGTCTTACAAAGTTAAAAATAAAAACGGATTATGGAAGGCTTTATTGCCCCTTTTTCGGTTAAATTTACCTTCGAAAAATCCCTGTCATGGCCACGTCAACAGTTCTTTATAAAGGAAGCCTGCGGACCGAATGTACGCACCTTAGGTCGGGCTCACAAATTATTACCGATGCGCCTGTCGATAATCACGGCAAAGGAGAGGCCTTCTCTCCTACCGACCTGGTGGCTACGGCCTTAGGCAGTTGCATGATCAGCATAATGGGTATCGTGGCGATGAAGAACAACTTTTTGTTCGAAGGCGGCAGCGTGGAGATCACCAAGATCATGGCCGAAGGGCCCAGAAGGATAGCCGAGATCGTGGCCGTGGTTCGCATGCCCGGGCTGCCTTTTACGCCCGAGCAGAAAAAAATGCTTGAAAATGCCGCCATTCACTGCCCGGTGGCGAAAAGCATACATCCCGGCATCAGGCAGACC
>JBFLYZ010000096.1:0-9019 GCA_040756415.1 Bacteroidota bacterium | reverse complement strand
GGCAGCAATACCGTTCATGACTTTCTATGGTTTGCCGGCATCCTGCTTGCCGGCCTGCTCATCCGGCTTTTGTTCAGCAAAGGCCTGGCCCGCATCGTTTACGCCCTCGTAAAAAAACACGCGCATGGCGTTCCGTTCGAAAAGCTCTTCGAGCTGGTTCGCAGGCCGCTCGGAAACTTCATCCTGCTGGTGGCGGTCTATTTCGCCTTCGACCAGCTTAGCTTTCCGGCCGAGTGGAAGCTGGCACCGCCCGAAAAGTTCGGGGTGCGGATGATCGCTGAACGGGTCCTTTTTGTGGCCATCGCCATTTCCTTTACCTGGATCATCCTGCGCATTGTTGATTTTTTCGGGCTGATCATGATGCACCGGGCATCGCTCACCGAATCGAAAGCGGACGACCAGCTCGTGCCCTTTTTCAAGGAATCGATCAAGGTGATCGTATTCATCCTGAGCGTCTTCTTCATCCTGGGCGCCATCTTCCAGATGAACGTGGCATCGCTGGTGGCCGGCCTGGGCATAGGCGGCCTGGCCGTTGCGCTGGCGGCCAAAGAATCGCTCGAGAACCTGATCGGCTCCTTCACTATTTTCCTTGACAAGCCCTTCGTGGTGGGCGACCTCGTGCAGGTAGGCCCCATCACCGGCACCGTTGAGCGCATCGGTTTCCGCAGCACCCGCATCCGAACCCTCGAAAAAAGCATCGTTACCGTGCCCAATAAAAAAATGGTGGAGGCCGAGCTCGATAACCTCACCAAGCGCACCCACCGCAGGGTACGCTTCGCGTTTCGCATAAGCTATAACACCCCCCCGGAATCGGTCAGGAAGATCGTGACCGAGCTGCAGGCCTTCTTTGAATACCACCCGCACATCGATACCCACGAAAGCCGAGTACGCTTTTACGACCTGGGCGAAAGCGCGATCAATATCATGGTGGAATATTACGTGATCGGCAACGAAGCCGATATGCTGCTCGATATCCGCGAAGAGGTCAACTTCAAGATCATGGAGATCGTCCATAAGAACGGCAGCGCATTCGCTTACCCCGCCACTTCGGTGTTCGTACACCAGGGGCCTGGCGCTTGAAAAAAAGCGTATTCACTGAAACCTTTTGCCTGGCGGGGCCGTTAAAAGGCTAAAATCCATCCTATCCGCTGCATTTCTACTCTTTTTGAACCGGCCTGATACCGCAGGCGAAACCGCCAAGGGCATCGGGCTTCAGATCCCCCGGTCAGATTTTTTAAGGTCATTTATGGAATTTCTGCCCTCATTGTGTCTTTAATGCAGAATCCCCTAAGTGTAACCATAAAAAAACAGGCTATGGAAAGCAAGAACAAAAAGGGCAGTATCATGGAAATGCTGTTCGAAAAACGCAACAAAACTTACGGGGCCTACGCGCTCAGGAAGAACTACGATGACCGCATGCTCATCGGGCTGCTTTGCGCACTAAGCTTTATACTGATGGCAGCAGGGGCGCCTTACCTTCTCAAGAACTTCATGACAACCGACCTGAATAAAGATATTTTCACAGAGCGGGTGCTTGAAATAACGAACTATGTGGATGAAATTCCCAAGAAGAAGATCGAGGAGCAGAAGATCGAAAAGCCCCAGACCGCCAAAAGCCAGAAAGGAAATCCTCCGGATAAGAACTATGTGGCGTCTGACAAAGATAGCGCGAAGATCGATACCATCAAACTGCTGGCCCATAACCCCAATATCGGCAGGCCCGATGGGAAAGACACCCTGGTGAAGGGCCCGGTGGATACGAAAGGGAACGGCACCATTACGATCGTTAAGCCTAAAGAGCCCATCATGGTCCCCGACAAGAACCCCGAATTTCCGGGCGGCCTGGAGGCGCTGATGGCGTTCTTAAAGAAAAATATCAAGTACCCGCAGCGCGCAGTGGAAGAAAGCCTTACAGGTACCGTTCACGTGAGTTTTGTGGTGGACGAGAACGGCAAGATCAAGGATGTAAAATGCCTGAACGCCCTTGGGCTGGGATGCGACCAGGAGGCCATGCGGGTGATCAAAATGATGCCCGACTGGACGCCCGGGGTGTACCAGGGTGAAAATGTACCGGTCATGTATAAAGTGCCTGTGCGGTTCAAGATCAAGTAGTGAAATAAACCATTTCTGGACTAACAGCCGTGTGTTTAAAATTCGGCTGTTAGTTCGCTTTTTGCCGCTTCGATTACGGGTAATTTTAGCTTGTAAATAAACTCTAAGACCACGATCATGCTGAACGCTGTTTTGCTGCAAGTTGTTATGAACCCCGCTGATACCGTCAAAAAGGTCGTTACTACG
Source organism: Bacteroidota bacterium (assembly GCA_040756415.1). Taxonomy (GTDB): domain Bacteria; phylum Bacteroidota; class Bacteroidia; order JADZBD01; family JADZBD01; genus JBFLYZ01. The sequence goes on along the minus strand of JBFLYZ010000096.1, from coordinate 6,721 downwards.
GCCCAGGATGTGGGCGCCTCGCTTCCTCCCGAAAAAACGGAGGTCAGCATCACGCTGGGCCAGTTGCTGGTCAAGGGCGGTTACGTGATGATCCCCATCGGCATACTCATGCTGCTGGCCATCTATGTGTTCATCGAGCGCATGATCATCGTCTCGCGCACCGGCAAGGGCGACCGCAGCTTCATGGATAACATACGCGATATGATCGCCTCGGGCAACATCGATTCGGCAAAGGCCCTGTGCAGGAACACGCGCGGCCCGCAGGCGCGCATGGTGGAGAAAGGCATCTCGCGCCTGGGCAAGCCGATCAAGGAAATTGAAGAGGCCATGGAAGATGTGGGCAAGCTGGAGCTGTACCGGCTGGAAAAGAACCTGGGCATACTGAGCATAGTAGGAAGAGTTGCTCCCATGCTTGGATTTATCGGAACCATTGTAGGCGTGATCAATATTTTTTACAAAATATCGCTGACCAATTCGGTCGACATCGCGGTGATATCGGACGGCCTTTACCAGAAAATGATCACCAGCGCGGCCGGGCTGGCAGTGGGTATCTTCGCATTCATCTGCTATCACATCATCCACATCATGATCGATAAGATCGTGAACCGCATGGAAACATCGTCCGTTCAATTCATCGATCTTTTGTACCAACCCGGAAAATAAGCTACCCATGAACATCAGAGCCAGACGCAACCGGGAAAGTGCAGAGGTGAGCACCGAATCGCTGAACGATATCATGTTCTTCCTGCTCCTGTTCTTCCTTATCCTATCCACCCTGGTCAATCCCAGCGTGATCAAGGTCAACCTGCCCACCTCCAAGACCGACCAGGTGATGGAGATGAAGCCGGTGCCGCTTACCGTTACCAAAGACCACCAGTATTACATATACAACAGGCTCGTTCAACTGGGAGACCTTGAAGCGGCCATTCTCGATGCCGTTAAGGACATGAAAGAGCCCGCGCTTATTTTGCATTTTGATTACTCACTCACGGCCCAGGACATTGTGGATGTATTGCAGATAGGAGCCAAACTGAAGGTAAAGATGAGCATAGGCACCAAACCGCCCAACGCATAATGGACACCAGTCTCGATAGGAACAGGCATTTTTACGCAGGCGCAGGAACACTGGTCTCCCTGCTCGTGCTGCTCATTCCTATCGTGCTGGTCACTTTTAAAACGCCCGTCCCCCCTTTCGAGGAAGGCGGGTCGATGGGCATAGAGGTGAACCTGGGATTTGACGAGGAAGGCATGGGGCAGGACTACTCTACCGACAAGCCCTTTGCCGATGACAAAAGCCAGCAGGATGCCAGCCAGAGCTCTTCGGATGCCTCGCCCGATAATAATGATGTAATGACCAGCGATGACCCGGATGCCGTTTCTGTTCCGCCCAAAAAGAACACGCCCGATAAGAAGAACGATGACCCACAACCGGATAAAAATCTTCAGGATGCCATTTCCGGTTCAAACTTCAATGACGGCAACCCCAGCAGTGACGGAACGGGCAATGTCAAAGGCAACCAGGGAGATCCGAACGGAACTCCTGATTCTAAGAATTATGACGGGGATGGAAAAGGAACCGGATACGGTCCCAAGGTCAGCCTGAAAGGAAGGACCGTGGAGAAAAAACCCGATAACATCAACGATTTTTCGCAGAACGCCACCGTTGTGGTGGAGATCACCGTTGACGCGGATGGCAAAGTGATCAACGCCAAGGTGAACCAGACCAAATCCAAGTTCGATGAGCCCGCCAACGCCAGCACCATTATCGCCAAGGCCCGCCTGGCCGCGCTTACCACCAGGTTCAACAAAAGTCCCGATGGAGCGCCTGAACAAACGGGAACCATTACTTTTGTGTTCAAAGTGAAGTAAATGAATTATTCCCAGACGCTGGACTACCTCTACAGCCAGCTTCCCATGTTCCATCGCATTGGCGCTGCGGCCTACAAAGCCAACCTGGATAACACCATCGCCATTTGCAGCTTGCTGGGAAACCCGGAGAACAAGTTCCGCTCGGTTCACGTGGCCGGCACGAACGGCAAAGGATCCACCTCTCACCTGATCGCCTCCATTCTCCAATGCGCGGGTTACAAGGTAGGCCTGTACACCTCCCCTCACCTGAACGATTTCCGGGAGCGGATAAAGATCAACGGCAAAATGATAGCGAAAGATGCCGTTATTGAATTCGTACGGCAATATAAAGACGACTTCGGAAAAATAAAGCCTTCTTTTTTCGAATGGACCGTGGGACTGGCCTTCGACCACTTCGCCAAAAGCCGGGTGGATATTGCGGTGATCGAAGCAGGCCTGGGCGGAAGGCTGGATTCGACCAATGTGATCACACCGCTGGTATCGGTAATTACGAATATCAGTTATGATCATACGGCTTTATTGGGCGATACGCTGGAAAAGATCGCCCATGAAAAAGCAGGCATCATTAAAAAAAGAGTACCGGTGGTGATCGGAGAAACGCAGAAGGAAAGCGCTCCTGTTTTTATTAAAAAGGCAAAGCTGGAAAATGCGCCTATTGTTTTTGCGGATGATTTCATCGGGCTGAAAAATACCCGCCAGGTAAACAGGAAGGGAAAACTGTTTCTCAGCGGGCAACTCGCTCTCCAACATGTAAAAGGAAAACCCTTTCCTCTGCTCTGCGAGCTGCCTGGGGCCTACCAGGCTAAAAACATCTGTACGGCTGTTGCAGCCGTACACGTGCTGAATTCTTACCTGGGCATCCACCTCTCACAACAGGCTATCGCTGAAGGCCTGGAGAAGGTGGTCAGCAAAACGGGCTTGCTGGGGCGCTGGCAGGTGCTGCAGCGCAAACCCCTGGTCATCGCAGACACGGGGCATAATGAAGCGGGAATAAAAGAAGTGCTGGAACAGATCCGCAAAATCCCGCATAAGAAGCTGCACATAGTCTTCGGGGCGGTAAACGATAAGGATATTTCCAACATACTGGCCCTGCTTCCCAAAAAAGCGGCTTACTACTTCTGCCAGGCGAACATACCCCGCGCGTTGGATGCCCGCGTGCTGGCCGCGCTGGCCGTTCAGCAGGGCTTGAAAGGGAATATTTACCCTTCAGTGAGAAAAGCGGTAAAGGCCGCAAAGACCGCTGCCGCAAAAAATGACCTGGTATTTATCGGGGGGAGCACGTTCGTGGTGGCGGAAGCGATATGACCCCGGCCATCTGTCTTAAAACAACATGCCCTCCTTCACTCTTCGGGCTTTGGAGGGCAGTGTGGGATGTACTGGGCTCGAACCAGTGACCCCTTGCCTGTCAAGCAAGTGCTCTGAACCAACTGAGCTAACACCCCGTGAAATGCGGCAACAATATTAAGAAAAAGCCCGGTTTTACCCGGATTTTAGGCATCTTTGGATATGTCGTTGTTTTCGCTGGAAAAATGGTACCTGGATGCCGTTGATGAGCAAGGCAGGGCATTCATCGGATATCACGCACGCATCAGATGGAAACGCATCCGCCTCGTTTATTCGGGCTTCATCTACCAGGATGGAGCGGATGCGTTTCAGAAAAATTCATTCCGGGCCCGTTCGGAGATCGGTGTCGGAAACGATCATTTGAAACTAACCAACCGCCTGGCTGAGGCCAGCCTGAAATCAGCGGCAGGGCCGGTAAAAGAACTGCTCCTGGAAAACGAGCATGGCCACATTCGCTGGGACTGCCTGTTCCCCAAAGCCGAGGCCGTGGTAAGCGTGAAAGGCAAAGCCGATATCAGGGGCAATGGTTATGCCGAAAAGCTAAGCATGAGCCTCCCGCCATGGGAACTTCCCATCGAAGAACTGCGCTGGGGGCGTTACCTTTCAAAGGCGGCTTACATTACATGGATAAAATGGACAGGCCCGGTCGAACGAAACCTGGTCTATTTCAACGGGCAGCGATTTACAGGTGCCGATATCTCCGACACGCATGTGGCATTCGATAGGTTTCGTCTCGATATCAGGGAAAACCGCGAGCTCCGTTCCGGGTCTTTGTCCTCCACTGTCTTCGCGGGATTAAAGCGGCTCATGCGCTATTTTCCTTTTTCCGTTCTGCACTCCAAAGAAACAAAGTGGCTGGGCAAAGGCTCCCTTTCATCACCCGGCAGCGTAACAGACAGCGGTTTTGTGATCCATGAAAAAGTGACCTGGGCATGAAGCTCATCGGGAAAATAGCCTACGGGGCACTGTTCTGCATCGTCATTCCGGCCTTTCTTATCCTGTGGGGAGAAGCGCTGGGCAAGCACATCCCGGTAAAAGTGGGAAGGATGGAAACGGCCGGGCTGCTCGCAGGCTTCACCGGGCTGCTCTTGTTGCTGGCCGGCATGTACGACCTGAAAAAATTCGGGAAAGGACTGCCGATGAACGCATTTCCACCCGATCACTATGTGCAGCAAGGCGTTTACGCCTTTTTCAGGCATCCGATCTATGTTGGCTTTTGCATAATTTGTATAGGCCTTTCAATGTGGGCTGGCTGGGCAGCCGGATTGTTTGTGGTAAGTCCGCTTGTGATAATGGGCTGCGCGGCATTGGTGATGGGTTACGAGCAGCATGCCCTGCGCAGGCGTTTTGGCAGAAGGGAGCATTATCCTTTGTTCGGAATTCCGCCTGGTAACAACGCGCCCGCCTCTTTGGGCCGTAAGTTTTGTGCTGCCGTGGCCATTTTCCTGCCCTGGGCTCTGGCCTACGAAGCCCTGATCGTTTTAGGCCCGGGCGAACATGCAATTGATACCGGCTTCGGGTTTGAGAAGGATCTGCCGGTTTACGAAACAGCCGAGATCTTTTACGCCCTCACTTATCCGTTCGCTGGCCTGGCGCCTTTTTTTGCTTCGGATCATAAGCAATTACGCTTTTTTGTAACTGGCGCCTTCTGGATCGCGCTCCTCGGCATTTTTTTCCAGGCAGCCCTGCCTTTTTGTTTTTACCCGCGCGAATTCGCGCCTTCGGGCCCGCTGGGAGAATGGATCATGCTTGAGCGCGGTCTTGACGGTCCTGCAGCAGCCTTTCCGTCCTTTCATGTGGCCTGGGCCTTGTTCGCGGCAGCCTGCTATGCCAACTATTTTCCATCCGGACGTTACCTGTTCTACGCGGCCGGGATATTGATTTCATTATCCTGTATTGCCACCGGAGTTCATTCCCTGGCCGATGTGACAGCAGGGGCCTTACTTTTTGTACTCGTACATAACCGGAGCGGATTTTGGAATTACATGCAAACAGCTTGCGAAGGCCTGGCCAATTCATGGAAAGAATGGCATATCGGGCCGATCCGGGTGATCAATCATGGCTTTTTCTCCGGCCTGGCCGGACTCTGCGGAACACTGATCATCGGCATGTTCATTCACAACAGCCTCGCCTTGCTGGTGCTGGTGCTATCGTCATTGACCGGGGCCGCCCTCTGGGGCCAGCTACTCGACAGCCCCACCCGGATACTTCGCCCTTTCGGATATTACGGGGGCCTGATCGGTGGAATCGTTGGCGCTTTGATCTGTGAATGGTATTTACAGGTTCCGGCCATTCATACGTTTGCGGCTAGCGCCCTGGCGGCCCCGTGGGTACAGGCTATAGGGCGTTTGCGCTGCCTGGTGCAGGGCTGCTGCCATGGCCGCATTGCTGACGATGGCAACGGAATACGTTATAACAACGAGCACAGCCGCGTATGCCGGATTGCCGGGCTGAAAGGGCAGGTGCTTCACAATACACAACTTTACTCCCTGCTGGGTAACGTATTTACCGGGCTTCTGCTGTTCGGTCTTTGGTACAGGGGTATCGGGCTGCCCCTGATGATCGGACTGTATTTTATCCTGAACGGCCTTGCCCGCTTTGTCGAAGAGGCCTACCGCGGTGAGCCGCAGACGAAAAAAGCTGCGGGACTTACCGTTTATCAATGGCTGGCCCTCTTTTCCGTTTGCGCTGGCGCGGTCATAACTACGCTGGATCCGGGAACATCGCTTACTTTTTCGCTGCGTACGGAACCTGAGTTTGCAGCCCTGGTCATCTTCAGCGGATTGCTTTGTGCCTTTGCGCTCAGCGTGGATTTCCCGGGATCGGACAAGAGATTCTCCAGGTTATCGGGATAAGTTTATCCATTGCTCCCCGAGGGTACTGCGCCACCAGCCGGAAGAAAAAATTTTGCGCTTTTGCAAAAGTACCTATATTTGCACCCTTATTTTTGGGAGCTTAGCTCAGGGCCGAAGGCCTCCCTTCGGGACTGGTTCAGAGAACACTGAGTTAAGAAATGGTTCTGGAAAGAACTAAAAATATTGGGAGCTTAGCTCAGGGCCGAAGGCCTCCCTTCGGGACTGGTTCAGAGAACACTGAGTTAAGAAATGGTTCTGGAAAGAACTAAAAATATTGGGAGCTTAGCTCAGCTGGTTCAGAGCATCTGCCTTACAAGCAGAGGGTCGGGGGTTCGAACCCCTCAGCTCCCACAGAATCCCGGTTGCAGGCCGGGATTTTTTTATTCCCTGCATTTTGCGTCATTACTTTCTTTTTTATATTTGTGAAACCGAAAAAACCTATCAGCATGTCGCACGATCAGCACGATTCACACCACGCAGATAACGATTTTCCCTCCGAAGGACAAGGCTTCATTCCCACTACATTTTATGAAGGAGCCTCGGGGGCGGTGGCTTTCCTATACTTTCTTTTCATTTTCGGCTGCTTGCTCGCCTTCGCGATATTCGGATAACAACACATCAAAGGTCAGGCCCTCCGCAGCGCGGAGGGCTTT
>JBFLYZ010000095.1:0-9163 GCA_040756415.1 Bacteroidota bacterium | reverse complement strand
CCATCTGATGATCCGTCAGCCTCTTCACGAAATTACTGGTCAAACCAACATAAATATAATTTCGGTTCAGGCTCTTTAATGCGTATACAAAGAACATCTTTCGTTATTCCAGTGCCCTGGACTGGACTCGAACCAGCACAGCTTTCGCCATACGCCCCTCAAACGTACGTGTCTACCAATTTCACCACCAGGGCATTGATAATTTTAAGGGACGGCAAAGATAAAACTTTTCTCCTATTCAAACATAAAGAACGGTGATTCAGGCATCATAATCCACCTTCACCGATTCAGATGCAGGATGGCTCTGGCAGGTGAGAATAAATCCATCGGCCACCTCCGAGTCGGTCAGGGCAAAGTTCTTTTCCATGCGTACTTTCCCTTCCAGCACCTTTCCACGGCAGGTAGCGCAAACAGCGCCCTTGCAGGCGAAGGGAGCATCCACCCCATGCTCGATGGCCGCATCCAGTATAGACTTACCGTCAGATGCCAGCTCGAAGCTGGTCTCCGTTCCGTACTGAAGTATCGTGACACGGGCCACTACCCGCTCGCCAACCGGGGCCGTACCTGGCCCGGCAGCGTTGACAGATGAAAAATACTCGATATGGATCCGCTTCTTATCCACATGCAGCGATTCAAGAACCTTTCTGACATTGTCCATCATCGGTGTAGGCCCGCAGATAAAGAACTCATTATCCTTGCCCAGGTCCACTTCAGCCCTTATCAACTCCCCGGCCTTCTGCTCGGTGATTATGCCCCGCTGAAGCTCAGGCAGGGCGGAAGCGGGCTTATCCAGTATATACATCAGCCTGAAACGCGATGGATTGTTGGAGGCCAGCCGGTCGAGCTGCTCGCGGAAAATGGTCGACTGCTCATCCAGGTTGCCATAAAAAAGCTGAACGGTGGAATTAGGCTCAGCCTGAAGGACGGTTTTAATGATAGAGGCCATGGGCGTAATGCCGCTTCCTCCCGCAAACAGCACATAGTTCTTCCTGTTGAACGTGCTCAGGGGCGTATGAAAGCCGCCCATGGGCGTCATCACCTCCATCTCATCGCCTGTTTTCAGGTTGTCGTTGATGAAGTTGGAACCCTTTCCATCCTTTACCCGCTTTACCGCCACCCGCAGCTCGTTCTCGAGCGGGCTGGTACAAATCGAGTAGGATCTGCGCAGCTCTTCCCCGTTAACGAATAGTTTGAGGGTCAGGTATTGACCCTGAATGAACTGGTATTCGCTTTTGATGGTTTCCGGCACTTCGAACGCCACCGATACGCAATCCGCGGTCTCCCTGCGCACATCCGCCACCCTTAGCTTGTAGAACTTAGCCATAATACAGAGGGCAAAAATATAATTTCTGCCCGAACCCCGTTAAAAAAACGGCTCAGCCGCTCAGAACAGTCCTGAGGGGCCGCGGCAAGGCTATCCTCTCAGCCTGACCAGTTTCTTCACCAGCTCAGCGCTTTCAGAAAAATTAAGGGTTTGCTGCCCGTCAGAGGCCGCTTCCTCGGGCCGCTCATGCACTTCGTAAATGATGCCGTCAGCTCCGGCCACCGCGGCCGCCAGGGCCACCGCGCTCACGTGTTCGCGCAGGCCTATGCCATGCGATGGGTCGGCTATCACGGGCAGGTGGGTCTTTTCTTTAAGCAGGGGAATGGCGTTGACGTCAAAGGTATTGCGGTAGGCGGTCTCGTAGGTGCGTATGCCTCTTTCGCAGAGCATAAGCTTTTCGTTGCCATTCGAAAAAATATATTCAGCCGATTGCAGCAGCTCATCCAGGGTACCGCTCATGCCTCTTTTGATCAGCACCGGCTTGTCTACCCGGCCCAGCTCATCGAGCAGGTTAAAGTTCTGCGAATTACGGGCGCCTACCTGGAAAACATCAACGTACTCGTACATCTCTTCGATCTGGCTCACCTGCATGACCTCGGTAATGATCTTGATGCCTTTTTTCCTGCACAACCTGCTGAACATCTTCAGCCCGCTTATTCCCAGGCCCCTGAAGGCGTAAGGCGAGCTGCGGGGTTTAAAAACGCCTCCGCGCATGATCCTTATTTTATTTTCCACCAGGTGCGCAACGATCTTCTCTACCTGCTCTTCGCTCTCGATGCTGCAGGGGCCGGCCATGATACTGAGGCCGTTCCCTCCTATATGCACGCCATCGCCCAGGTCGACAGCAGAGTGGCCTACTTTCCACTTCTTTGAAACGAGCTTGTAGGCTTCGCTCACCCGGTGCACATCCGCCACGCCCGGAAGCGAGCCGATCAGGCGGATATCGAACTCTTTTTTGCCAATACATACCAGGTATTGGGCGTACTGGGTCTTAACAGGCGTTGCCTTATACCCTATGGACTTTATCGCTGACAAAATATTCTGCCTGCGCTTTTCGCTAAGCTTACCTTCCAGTTGAATGATCATATCATACCGTATTATTCGTCATAATAAGCGTTAATATACTGCCTGCCGGCTGCCTGTTCATCCGGTTCGTTTAACTTCTTTAATGAACTCCGCTACCGGAACCTTATCCTGTAATGCCCTGATAAACGCGCTTCCGATAATGGCCCCGTGGGCATATTCGCAGGCCTTTCTGAAACTTTTGTTATCGGAAATGCCGAATCCGATCAGCCGCGGGTTCCTGAGCCCCATATCGCGTATCCTTTTAAAGTAGTCTTCTTTCTCCCCCTCTATGCCGTTCCTGACCCCGGTGGTGCCGGCCGAAGAGACTATATAGATGAAGGCATCCGAAACCTCGTCTATCCTGCGGATGCGCTCCCCGGTGGTCTGGGGAGTGATCAGGAAAATATTTTTGAGCCCGTACCGATCGAAAACCGGCTGGTATCCGGACAGGTATTCTTCCAGGGGAAGGTCAGGGAGTATCAACCCGCTTATACCCGCGCTGGCCGCGTCCCTGCAAAAGTCTTCCACCCCATAACGCAGCACGGGATTAAGGTATCCCATCAGGATAAGAGGCACCCCGGGCTTGGATCGCTTCACTTTAGCCAGTTGCGAGAACAGGTATCTTATGCTCATGCCGTTCCTGAGCGCCACTTCGCTCGAATGCTGTATGACCGGCCCGTCCGCGAGCGGATCGGAAAAAGGCATGCCGATCTCGATCATATCCGCACCCGACCGTTCAAGCTGATCCAGTATTGCAGCAGTATCCTCCAGCGCGGGGAAGCCGGCCGTAAAAAAAACGGAAAGAACATTATCTTTCTTTCTATCGAAAAGAGCTGTTATCGCATTCATTACCGGATATGTTTCATATAGGTGGAAAGGTCCTTATCGCCCCTGCCGGATAGATTCACCACAACCGTTTCATTCTTTCCCGCGTTCATTTTTTCGAGGTAGGCCAGGGCATGGGCGCTTTCCAGAGCCGGAATGATGCCTTCCAGCCTGGCGAGCAGAAAAGCAGCCTCCAGCGCCTCCTCATCCGTGGCGGTAACGAACTCGGCCCGCCCGCTCCGGAAAAGATGAGCATGCAGGGGGCCAACGCCCGGATAATCCAGGCCGGCCGATATAGAATACGGCTCTGTGATCTGCCCGTCATCGTTCTGCATGAGCATGGTTTTGCTGCCATGTATGATGCCCGGTTTGCCCAGGACCATGGTGGCTGCCGAATGACCGCTGTCAATCCCCTGCCCGGCCGCTTCGACCGCTATGAGCTTTACGCCCTTCTGATCCAGGAAATGATAGAAAGCCCCCGCGGCATTACTGCCGCCACCCACACATGCCACCACGCGGTCGGGCTGCTCCTTACCGTTGATTTCTTTCAACTGCTCACCGATCTCCTGGCTGATGATGCTCTGGAAGCGGGCCACCATATCGGGATAGGGATGCGGGCCGACTACTGAACCTATGATATAGTGGGTATCCACCGGGTTGCTGATCCAGTCGCGTATGGCTTCGTTCGTGGCGTCTTTAAGCGTTCGGCTGCCGCAGGTGGCAGGAACCACTTTCGCGCCCAGCATTTTCATGCGGGCCACGTTGGGAGCCTGCCGCTCTATATCCACCTCGCCCATATATACCACGCATTGGATGTTCATCAGCGCGCATACCGTGGCAGTGGCCACCCCGTGCTGGCCCGCGCCCGTTTCTGCAATGATCCGGGTCTTGCCAAGGTGTTTTGCCAGCAGGATCTGCCCGAGGGTGTTATTGATCTTATGCGCGCCCGTATGCAGCAGGTCTTCGCGCTTGAGCAATACGGTGGTGCCGTACCGCTCAGAAAGCCGCCTGGCATGATACAAGGGGGTGGGCCGGCCGGCATACTGGGCAAGCAGGTGGCCGAATTCCTTACGGAACTCTTCCGAAGAAATGATCTTCAGGTAATTTTCCCGCAGCTCGCTTACATTGGGCACGAGCATTTCCGGTATGTAAGCCCCACCGAATTCTCCGTAATAACCTTTTTCATTGACCTGGTAACTCATTTTTCAGTCGTTTCAGTTTATCGATATCCTTAAGGCCCGGCTCCACCTCGAAGCGGCTGTTCACATCAATACCCGCAAGGTTCAGCCCTTTCAGCTTCATGATCTGCCCTGCATTATCAGGCGATATTCCACCGCTCAGGAAGAACGGAACTTCATTATCATATTTCTTAAGCTGGTTCCAGTTGAACCGTTTGCCGCTTCCGCCATAACCGGGCGTTTTCGTATCGAACAGGAAGTAGTCGCAATAGGGCTTGTACCGCTCCAGCAGGCCAAAATCGAAGCCATCGTGGAGGCCGAAGGCCTTGATCACCTTCAGCGATGCGCTGACCTCGCGGCAAAAATCGACCGACTCATCGCCATGCAACTGAACATAATCGAGCTGGTATTTCATCGCCTTATGCAGCACATAAGCTTTCGTGGAGTTCACGAATATCCCTACGGTATTGATCTTCCGGGGCAGCCCGATGAGGTTCTTCAGGTCGAAGGCCTCGCCCACGTAGCGCCTGGAGCGGGTATAAAAGATAAAGCCCATAAAGTCCGGCTGAAGGCGCGCCACCTCGCGTATATTATCGGGATACTTCATCCCGCATACCTTGAGCTTCATGTCCTTGCTTTTTTAACCCGGTTGATATTCCCTATCAGCTCAGCGCAGGCGGTTTCCGGTCTGCTTCGTTTCATAAAGCTTTCCCCGATCAGGAATCCGCGGAACCCGGCCTTTTTAAGCCGCAGTATGGTGTCAGCGGAATCAATCCCGCTCTCCGAAACCCGGATGAACCGGTCCGGTATAAGGTCGGCCATTTCGAACGAGCGCCTTATGTCCGTTTTAAAACTTTTGAGGTCACGGTTATTGATCCCCACCACATCCACCTCGCTGGTAAGGGCCGCCAGCTCTTTCCTTTCTCTGAGCTCCAGGAGCACTTCCAGCCCCAGTGAACGGGCGGTAGCCGCAAATTGCCTGACCTGCGCGGGCGACAGCACGTTGGCCAGCAGCAGCACCGCATCAGCGCCTATGGACCTGGCCTCTACGAGCTGGTATTCGTCCACCACGAAATCCTTGCGCAGGATGGGACAATAATTGAACTTGCGGGCAGTGGTCAGGTCCTCGTTCCTGCCCCCGAAAAATTCAGTATCGGTCAGCACGCTCAGGGCGCTGGCTCCCGCCTGCATGTACCCGATGCTGGTGCGCTCCACATCCGCATATTGGTTGATCACCCCTTTGGAGGGCGACCTGCGCTTGAACTCGGCTATGATGCCTGCCTTATCGGGCCGCAAAAGATATTTCTTCAACGAAATGACCGGTGAGCGGAAATAAATGCTGCGTTCCAGCAGTTGGTAAGGATACAGCGATTTCCGCTCGGCCACTTCCTTCTTCTTAAACGCGATTATTTTATCGAGTATATTCATCTGTAATGGAGATAAGCTTTTTATATACGTTCATCGCTTTACCCGCGATCAGCGCTTCCCTGGCCTCGAGCACGCAATCGCGCAGCGGCCGCTGGGGCTGAACGCAGTGAATGGCCATACCCGCGTTGGCCGCCACCACATCGTTCTGGGCCCGGGTTCCCTTACCGCTCAAAATATGCAGGAAAAGCCGGGCCGATTCTTCCGCATTGCTTCCGCCCGACAATTCTTCCCCGATTACCCGTTCAAGACCGAGCCGGACAGGATCCCATATCCGCTCCTCATCGCGGCTGGTCGCCTTGAAGCTGCCGGTGAGCGCTATTTCATCGTAACCATCGTACGAGTGAACAATGATGTAGCGGTGATCCGTTTCCTGAAGGAGGTAATGGTAAAGCCGCATGACCTCCGCGTTATAGGTTCCCAGCAGCATATATTTCGGGCGGGCGGGATTGACCAGCGGGCCCAGCAGGTTGAAAAAGGTCCGCACCCCCAGCTCTTTCCTGACCGGGGCAACGGTCTTCATCGCGGGATGGAACAAGGGGGCATGCATGAAGCAGATGCCTGCTTCGTTCAACTGCCGGTTAAGAAGAGCCGTGTCGTGGGTCAGTTTCACGCCTATCCGCTCCAGCACGTTGGACGAACCGCTTGCCGATGAAACCCCGTAGTTGCCGTGCTTGGTCACCCTGAGCCCCGCTCCCGCTGCCGCAAAACAGGAAAGAGTGGAAATATTGAAGGTGTTCTTTCCATCGCCCCCGGTGCCGACAATATCGATGGTATCATTTTCATCAAAATGCACGGGAAGGCAAAGTTCGAGGAGCGCTTCACGGAAACCCGAAAGCTCATCCACCGAAATGCCGCGCATAAGGAATACCGAAATGAATGAGGCAATGCTGCCGGGGTTGTATTCGCCTTTACCAATGCCCACCAGGATGCGCCTGGCCGTTTCCTTCGGCAGGGTCTTATGCTCAAATAAGATATTCAGTATCTCTTTCATGACCTTACCCAGTTGCCGATCATTTCCAATCCATATTCCGTCAGAACGCTTTCCGGGTGGAACTGCACGCCCCTGACATCGTATTTCCGGTGGCGCAGGCCCATTACGCGCCCGTTCTCGTCCTTTACCGTTATTTCCAGCTCGGCCGGAAAATCCTTTTCGTCTATCACCCACGAATGATACCTTCCCGCTTTGAATTTTTTGGGCAGGTTACTGAACAGAACATCTTGGGCCACAACCTCCACCTCTGTTGCCACCCCGTGATAGACCGTATCCAGGTTGAGCAACCTGCCCCCGTACGCTTCGCCAATGGCCTGCTGTCCGAGGCAAACACCCAGTATGCTTTTTTCAGGCGCGTATGTGCGTATAAGCTCCATTAATATCCCCGCATCTTGGGGAACACCGGGCCCAGGAGACAGCAGTATTTTGTCATACTTGCGGATCGCTTCGAGCCCGATCTTATCGTTCCGGAACACCTCGATGGCCGCATCACTTACCTTTTCCAGGTAATGCACCAGGTTGTAGGTGAACGAGTCGTAATTATCAAACACCAGTATCTTCATAGCTCCTTGCTGTTTGCCAGGGCAATGGCCGTTTTCAGCGCACCCAGCTTATTGTTCACTTCCTGCAATTCATTCTCCTCTTTCGATGCGATGACCACTCCCGCCCCGGCCCTGTAGTAAAGCGTGTTCCCTTTGCTGAGAAAAGAGCGGATGATGATGGCCTGGTTGAGGTCACCGTTGAAGCCGATGTACCCGATCGCCCCACCGTAATATCCCCTCGCATCGTTCTCGCATCGGTCTATCACCTCCATGGCCTTTACCTTGGGCGCCCCGCTCAGGGTGCCGGCCGGAAAAGTATCAGCGAATACGCGCACGGCATTATCCTTTTTCATGCGGCCGCTTACTTTAGATACCAGGTGAATGACGTGCGAATAATACTGCGTCTCCGCGAATACATCTACGTTCACTTCAGAGCAGTTGCGGCTCAGGTCGTTCCGGGCCAGGTCCACCAGCATGACGTGCTCCGAGGTTTCTTTCTTATCGTTCCTGAGGGCCAGGGCCTCCTGAGCGTCATTTTCCTCGTTACCGGTGCGCTTTACCGTTCCGGCAATGGGGTGGATCTGGGCCTGGCCGTTCTTTATCACCAGTTGCGCCTCGGGCGAGGAACCGAATATGCGGAAGCTTCCGTAATCGAAATAGAAGAGATAAGGCGAAGGGTTGACCGAACGCAGGGCGCGGTACACATTGAATTCATCCCCTTTGAAGGCCCGGCTGAACTCGCGCGACAGGACGATCTGGAAAAGGTTGCCTTTCCGGCATTCCTCCTTTCCCTGCCTTACCATGCCGATATAGTCCTGGTCGCTGAGACTGGAACGCTCCTCACCGGTAACTGAGAACCCGTACAGCGAAACGCTGCGGTGATTGATGAGCGAAAGAATGGTTTCCGGGTCGTGCCGCTCGCCCTCCAGCGTATATTCCACCAGGTGCAGCTCATCCCTGAAATGATCGACAGCCAGTACATACCGGAAGACCGAATAGATCATGTCGGGGATTTCCCTGGCTGTGTCTTTACGGGCTTCCAGGTTCACGTCCTCGAAATACCTGGCCGCATCGTATGAGGTGTAGCCGAACAGGCCGTTCGCGATAAATTTACTCCCTGCCCCGTCCGCTTCAAAACGTTCAGCGAAGCCCTGGAGCGCATCGGCCACTCGCACATTCTTATCTATTGGCGTGATACGCTCCTCCCCACCGGGAAACGATTCGGTGATCAGCCCGTCACGGACAAGGAAGGTGGCGATGGGCTCGCAGCAGATGAAGGAAAAGCTGTTCTCGCTTCCGTGATAGTCGGAGCTTTCGAGGAGAATGCAATTCCTGAACCGGTCGCGCAGCTTCAGGTAAATGCCTACGGGTGTGTAGGTATCTGCCAGCAGCTTCTTATAGTGTGTATGTAATCTGATCTTCATGTCATGAACAAAAAAGGCCCGCTGGGAACAGCAGGCCTTTTGTTTTCTATATGGTTGTTAAATAACAATGCGCTGTTCCCCGTCAGGAGTTCAGCCACCAGCAATTCATGTTATTTAATGTTGTTATCATTATTACGCTGCAAATATATAAATGTATGGATATACCAGGCAAGTTTTTGAATAAATTTCGCATACCGGGCGCCACAGCCGTTTTGCTTCGTTTCGACCCTTTTAGCAGGCGATATCTAACAGTAAGCCCTTACCCTGATTTTTGATTATGCCAGTTAAAACCGGGAAGTACTATTCGCGGACAGCCCATATAAATTCGCTGAGAAAACAGATATGCAATATTATTTCATAAAGAAGCCCCCCGCCAAAGGCGGGGG
>JBFLYZ010000094.1:0-9238 GCA_040756415.1 Bacteroidota bacterium | reverse complement strand
AACGCCTATGCAAACCTTTACCGACAGCAAAGGCCTTGCTGAGCAGAAAATGTTAAATAAAGTATATTTGGAAAATCAAAACACCTGAAAAAATCTCCAACTGTCAGGTCAAGTACTAACTATTACAGCAAAGGTGTTCTGTTGTTCGTTGGGGATGTTCAGTTAATTAATATGTTGTTTTCTTCGGTCAACTCATAGGCGCAAAAGGGCTGGTGAAGGGTCTTTTGCAGCAGGCGGTGATGGTAATCCCAGGCCTCCAGCTCGTCCAGGGGGGGCAGCAGCAGGTACACCTTGCATTGCCGGGTCACCCATTCGGGCAGGTTTTCGTACCTGCGCATGAAGCCTGCTATGCTCTCGTCTTCCATGGCGCTGCCCGCTATCAGCATGTCCGGCACACGGCCGGGCTGCAGCAGGCTGTAAAGCGCCTCTTCGGCACTTGAAAAGGTATGCACCCGCTCGGCCAGGTCCAGCATCTCAAATATCCGCTTGTTCCGCATCAGCTCCTGCTCGCAGGCATGGACCAGGAACACCTCTTTGTATCTTTTCACCTCACGTTTTCCCCGCATAAACTCAGAAAGCAAAATTAAGGTTGACCAGCAGGTTGTTCTTCTTGCGCATTTCCAGCTCTTTCCTCAGCCGGGTGATGCGGAGCATGACCTCGTAATAGTCGCGCTCGGCTATGAAATGCCTGAGCAGCCCGCGCAGCTCATCGCTGGGTATCTGGCTTTCTTCCGGTATCCGCCTCTCAAGCATGATATCCTCAAAATGCTTGTCCCAGAAATTGAGTTCGTTTTCTATATCAGCAATGCTAAGTGTCATTCTTAATTGTTGATTTCTTCAAATCCTACTATTGCACCAGCTTCTACATTGACATAGATATTCACCTGTTTTCCTGTTACTGGACTGGTTGCCTGCGCTATTCGGTCTCCATCAATAAGGGTGCGCACGATGGTTACATTCTTATATCCGTAGGATTCCAGGTAAGCAATAACCTGGGCATCTGTTACCCCCCCTTCACCGTCACAATGCATGGTCATCTGGTTCTCGGCCATGGCCGGGGTGCTGAAGCCGTTGACGAACACCAACAGGGCTGTAATGCTGAGTGCGGTCAGGATTGTTTTCAAGGTTTTCATGGTGGGTGTGGTTTTGGTTAACTGATGTTGGAACAAAGTACGGTCGTTTAAGGCGTTCATTTATGGACAAAACTAACATTTATGGACATTCATTTCCAGGGTCTTTTTCTGGCGAGGGTAAAAAATAATACTGAAATAATTTGGAGTTATGCTTTTTTTGCCTACTTTTACGGACATTCATTTATGAACCTTATAGCCTCCTTTACTGTTTTACGTAATGCCTGAGCCATGCAGGAGCTGTTTTCGATGATCCATAGCCTGGAAAAGCCGCAGGTCAAAATACTGAGGTCGTACCTTACCTATATGTCGGTGAGAAAGGATAAGAGCAACCGCTACCTGCAGTTGCTCGACCTCCTGCTTGCCGGCAAAAAGACCTGTCCCAGCGATGAGGAATGCGCCAGGCGACTATACGGGCAGGCGGCAGGCGAGAGCCTGGATAAGCTCAAGCGCAGGCTAAGAGCCAAGATCATGGATGTGCTGACCATGGATATCAATATCAATCGCAAGGATTCCATGGACGAGGTGGATAACGCCTCGGCAAGGGTACGAAAGAAGCTGCTCCAATTCCAGGTCCTTTACCGCCTACAGGGTAATTTACCTTATAATAAACAGTTGCTGGAGGATGTAATCACGGAATCAAAGAAATTCGAGATATACGAACCCTTAGTATCAGCCCTGGGGTACAGGAAATATTTTTCGGGTTTTTGCAGGGGTTTGAGTGATTTTAAAAGAATCAATAAGGAAATTGCTTTCTATGAGTATGCAAATATAGCCGTTAAACGTGCTAACGACCTATATTATCAATTAATGATGTGGGACTCATTTTCTAAGGAGCAGAACATAGAAAGGAAGCAGGATTTTATCAGTAAATGTATTCTGGAGCTCAAAAAAGATTTTCAATACACCAAATCCGCAAGTATTGGGTACTATCTGAAGTTTATGGAAATGGCCTACTTCGATAACTACAAGGAATACGCAAGCGCCCATAGTGCCGGTCTGGAGCTTTTGAATTTTGTACGGAGTAACAGGGCAATTTGCAGAAAACAGCGTATTGGGGTACTTCTCGGTAACCTTGGGCACTATAATATCTATCTGGGTAAATACCATGAGGCCGCACTGGATTTCCAGAATGCCCAGCAGTATTTTCCGTCCGGCTCGGCCAATATTCCTGTTTCAAGGGAGATGGAACTGAATGCCTGGTTTTTGGCAAATGACATACCAAAGGCCGAGGAAACTGCCGCTACCCTGTTGAAAAGCCCCGTGCAGAGCCAGGGCGATTTTCGCATGGCCAAGTACCGCTACTATTACGCCAACGTGCTTTTCCGCAAAGGCGATCACAAAGGCGCCCTCAAAGAGCTGAGCCGCAGGTTCGAGATCAGCCGCGATAAGGCGGGCTGGGAGGTAGGCGTGCGCGTGCTGACCATACTCTGCAATATAGAGCTGCAGCGCTTTGACGAGGCGGCCCTCCTGGCCGAGAACCTGCGCAAGCATACCGAGCGCTGGGGTAAAAGCGAAATGCGCCAGCGCGATAAGCTCATCGTGCGCCTGCTGGGCATGTATGCGCAAAAGGGATTTTTGAAAGACGGGCTTCCCGCATCGTTCTATGCCGGACTGGAACAACTGGCCGGTGGCGATAAGAAATACGCCTGGGAGCCGCTTACCCCAGAGTTGATCCCTTTCCATGAATGGATCATGGGCAGGCTGAACCTCCGGCAGGTTGTGCGCAAGGCAGCGGAAGCGAAGCGGTTGCCGGCAAAACGGAATAAAAGGGAGCTGGTGCCGGTTGTATGATAATGTTCTTAAACAGTATTCAGCGCTTATTGCGTCATTGCGGTTAAGGTGGTGTGTGGACTCTGCGTACTTGGTGTGTGAAGTGCGTAGAGTTATCTTAACGGAAGGCAACTTCTTCCTGCCTCAGGCAGGAACGGCAATGGCGCGATAGGCGATTTTTCCCAGCTTGAGTCAAGGAAAAAATCCTCAAACCTGTATGGCCGTAGTCAAAAGTAAATACCAGAGCGTATTGCTGGTTGATGACAGCGAGATTGATAACTTCATCAATCGCGCCACCATTACGGGCAGCAACTTTGCTGCCGTGGTGTATGAGCAAACCAGTCCGCGGGGCGCCCTTCAGTTCCTGGATAAGATCGCCAAAGGGCAGGATGATGTGCCTGCCGAGCTTCCCCAGTTGATCTTCCTGGATATCAATATGCCCGTTATGGACGGCTTCCAGTTCATGGATGAATTTGAAAAGCTGGACGAGAAGGTGAAAAAAAATTGCAAAGTGGTGATGCTCACCAGCTCCATCAACGCCAAAGACAGGGAGCGCGCCCGGAATTACCCTTCCATCATCCACTTTATCAACAAGCCTCTTTCAAAGGATAAGCTTCCCGGCCTGTAGCCTTACAGGAACAGGATCTTTCCGTAAACGCAGGCTCCCTCTGCTGATATAACCTTGTAGAAGTAAACGCCCTTCCCCAGTTCCGCATTGCTGATCTTCGTTTCCTTTTTCGCGCCCAGGTCTTCCTGCCTCACCAATTGGCCATGGTTGTTATAGATCAGCAGGCTGAAGCCGCTGCCCTGGCCCTGGACCTGCAGTATGGCCGACCCGCTGCTGGGGTTGGGTACAATGGAAACCGAAAAACCATTCGCATCGCTTGAGGGCTGATTCACCGAGGTGAGGCATACAAGAGGAACGCTGCAGTTGTGTATGTTGTTGAACAGCGTTTGCAGCGAGTCGATAGGCTCGAAACCCGAAGGGCCCTGCGGAACAACCAGGTCAATGCTATAGGTTCCCTGCGGGTCATTGGGACAGGCTACGCGAAGGAAAGATGATAAAGAAGAATTTCCGCTGCTCGTGCAGCGCGTATCAGCGCCCACCACCTTGGCGCCCTGCAGGGCAGCCATCAGTTTGCAGGCCAGGTCGCCCGGGGTGTTCAGGAAACGCGCCTCCATCGAGTCGAGTATCTGCTGTCCCAGCAGGATGTTGCCCTGTATGGCGTAATTGGGGCCGATGATATGGTTCTTGTAGTTAAAGCAGTTGGCACCGGTGTATGCGGCTACGCGCGCGCTGCCGTTATAAAGGTCGACCGCCCCGTACTGACGTATAGCCGGGTTGTTCTGGGCATCGTTCGCCACCAGCGAATCGATGATCTGCTGCGGTGAAAGGCCCGCGGTCATCAGGCTGCTGGCGTAGTTCTGGTTGGCCGCAAGCCAGTACGATTGGGTGTGTATAACACCGCGGCCATTGTGCACATCGCTGATGATGACCACCCCGCCCGGGATGGCGCTGGCATCGATGCAGGAGGCGCCCGCGCTGCCTACCTCACCGGTGACCGTATCCACGGCACAAATGGAAAAGGTATCCTGCCCCATGAGCGAAAAGGGAAGCAGGAGGGCGGCTGTAAGTATGTTCTTCATGGTTTCAGTTTTTCAGTACGATCACCCGGTACGCGCGCGGCAGGGCCCCCTCCTCTTTTACATGCAGGTAATAAACGCCCGCGGGAAGGTCGGCAACAGATACGGCATGCCGGCTGCCGGGCTGCAGCGGCACATCTTTCACTTTTTGACCGGCATGGTTGCGGAGCTCTGCCGATGCGTCTGGCCCAAGAGTGCGGTCGAGCACAAACTGATCAGCGGCAGGCAGGGGGTAAATGGCCGGTTGGGCATCATCCGTTTGCGGCAGGCCGGTTACAGACGAAACGGTAAAGGTCAGCGTATCGTAATCATAAGGCTGGAAGCCGGGGGTGCAGAAGGGGGTTCCGTACCCGGCATCCAGGGTAAAAATACAGGTATAGCTGCCCTGTGGCTGGGGATTGAGCCTGATCGTGTCCGTATCGTTGCAGATAGCCATGCCCGCTCCCATGCAATGCAGGGCGTTGGCGTAGATCGTGTTCCCCGACTGTGAAAAAAAGGCCGTTCCGTCACAGCCCGTATTGGGGAACTGGAGGTTGACGTAGATATAGATCGTATCGCTGGTAAGGGGAGAGGCGGGCGATATCTGCATGGAAATGATCTGCTGGCCCTGCGCCCTGGCGCAAGCGAAAAAGAGCAAAAGGATACAGATTTTCTTCATATGAGCGGTTTAACCAAAGGTATGACTAAAAATCAGTTTTTTCACTTCCCGCAATTGGCCCCGAAATAATCCTTCTTTACCTCCGGGTTGTCCAGCACCTGGAAGGAGAGGTAAGGCTCCCCGAACAGCTTGCAGTAGCGAGAGGGGTTCTTTTCCTTCGCTTTCCTCAGGGCAGCGGCAAAATTGCGGCTTACCACTTTCTCGGGCACGTGCGAGCAGGCCGATATATAGGCGAAGTAAAAGTCCTCGCTGAGCTTCAGCGCGGGGTTTTGCAGGTAAGGCTCCATCACGCTGCAGGCGAATCGGTAATCCTTGAACTGCATGACCTGGTAGGCCAGTTTGAGCGCGTTCTGCCACGATGCTTCTTTCAGGTTGTAGAACGATTTGATCCGGGCTATGCAAGCCGCCACAATGGGCTCAGCGCCCTCCAGCGTATCGCAGGCATCCATGATGCGGAACTGCAGCTCTATGTTCAGCGCGTCAACGTACTTTTTGGGGATCTGCCCCTTGTACAGGGCGTCCACCTGTTTCTGTACCCCATCGATCACCCCCTTCTCGTGAAAATTGCTGTCCATTTTCACTTTGCAGAAAACAGCGTTGTACGTGATGTAGTCGTTCTTGGGATCGAGCTTGCTGAGGTAGTCCAGGTCGGTATAATCATCGCGGGTTACCTCCTTCTTGTTGTAGTAATACCTGTACACGATCCTGTTCATGAGCAGGGGCGAGTACTTGGTTTCGAAAGGAATGGTCATCTCTTTCAGTACGGAAGGCTGATACTTGTTGTTGCGGACCGACTTTTCAATGTAATACTGGATCTTGAGCGCCTGCTTGAGGTCGTTCTTTTTAACCGATTTGTTGAACTGGAAGGTGCAGAACTTCTGTTCTTTCTCGCCCGAGATATCGTAGGTGATGTCCATCACGATCTGTGCGAAGCGCTGCTGCGAGAGGTACTCCTCCATCTGCGGGGCAAGCCCTTTGCTGTTGATCTCCTTGATGGCCTCTCTTTTCGGTTTCTGGGTGAGGTATTCCCATTGGGTGCCTTCCATATCGAGCAGGAAAAGGTCCCAGCTATCGTTCGTCATGATGGTGGTCTCGATCTCGCCCTTTTGCATTTTCTGCAGGGCGCCAATGATGCTTTCCGCCCGCTTCTTCTGAAGCTTGGCGTTGGCCGCTGAATCGCCCTCGATGGAAGAGTAAGCGTAGATGTACAGCCCTTCGATGAAAAAATCGGGTTCCTGCAGCGCCTTCAGGAAAGGCTCCATATCCTCCGGTTTGTAATCGAACTTATTGCGCTCGAACGGTATTTTGAACGTAAGGATATTGGTCTCCGATTTGGGCTCGAACTGGGGCTTGAAATAGGCGTTGCTGTCGGGCCACAGCAGCATGTCCAGCTTGGTCTGGGAATCCTGGTCGCCCAGCTCGGTATAGGTGCGGGTCAGCACCCGGCATACCCGGTTGTTCTGTATGATCAGCAGGTTGAGCTCGTACTGCGATGGCAGGTTCTTGGGCAGGCTGCCCAGGCAGATATCCACCGCGGTGATCTTCTTGCCCTTGATGCGGTTCTTTTTATAGATAGCCGGGGCATAGACCCGTTTAAGCAGAATGCCCTTGCTCACCAGGTTGTTGTCATAGATGTTATAGCTCTCCTTGCTGTACTGGTCGCGCGATACGATGTCGATGGCCAGCCCGTCCTTCGAGCGTTTCATCAGCTTTTTAAACTGCTTGAGGTTGTCGTACTTCAGGTACACCTTGCCGTTCTCTACATAAATGCCGCTGTAAAGCTTTTCATAATCCTTGAACTTATCGCAATTCCTGCAGTTCTGCTTATCGGCCGATTTCAGCTTAAACTGCTTGGTGCTGTAGCTGGGCCTGATCTCCTTTTTTTTCTTTGCGCCCGTATTGAAGCTGTAATGGTTGCCGAACACCACCGATACATATACCTTTTTATAGTTTTTGTCAACCCGGGCCGATATGCCGGAAAGCACGTACATGCCGTTGAGGATAATGGCCTTCTCGTTCTTGCTCTTCATCCATTTTTCAATAAGGATCTTGGCCGTTTCCGCGGCAGGGATGGGAGATGAACCCTTATAGGTGGGTGCCGACCCGGCCAGCTCTTCCGCGTTTTTGGTAGCTCCCACTTTCTTCATCCGGGCGGCTGTTCCGCCACCGTTTGAAGTGGTCACCTTGAAGTGCTGGGCCTGGTACTCGGCCTGCATGCCGCTGGCCGAATCCAGCCGCCCTTCGATCTCGAGCGTATCCAGGTTATGGGCCTTGCGTACCTTGTTCAGCTCGATAAGCAGGATGTCCTCCAGCGAAGCGGTCATTTTATCCCGGCTGCTGATCTTGTCACCGGGCTTTACGGGGGGCTGCGCGGTCATGGCCTGATAACAGGCCAGCAGGAAAAGGATCAGGGCTGCTTTTCTCATAAAGGCTTAAGGATTATTTAATATTTTTATCCGGGTAAAGAACCCATGCTTCAGCCACAGGCATGATGCTAAATAACGAATAAGAACGCAATGAAAAAAATAGTGATGGCCGGCCGGGCCGGGCTCAGGGACTGTCCAGGCCCGGGAGGATGCGGTTCAAAACGTTTGAGGTTATGAAAAAGATACTGGTTGCCAACAGGGGAGAAATAGCGCTGCGCATCATGCGTAGCTGCAGGGAAATGGGAATACGGACGGTGGCCGTTTTTTCGGAGGCCGATCGCCACGCGCCTTTTGTACGCTATGCCGATGAGGCGGTATGCATAGGCCCTCCGCCTTCCTCCAGGTCCTATCTTGACGGGGACAGGATCATAGCCGTATGCAGGCAGGTAAAGGCCGATGGAATACATCCGGGCTACGGTTTTCTTTCCGAGAATGCCGATTTTGCCCGTAAGGTGAATGAGGCGGGCATCATTTTCATTGGCCCTACGCCCGGGGCGATGGAAATGATGGGCGATAAGCTCTCGGCCAAGGCGGCCGCTAAGCGCTATAACATACCCATGGTGCCCGGGTCGGACGGGGCCATATCAAGCGTGGAAGAGGGAAAGCGCATAGCAGCGGCTACCGGTTTTCCCCTGCTGATCAAGGCCAGCGCGGGCGGAGGGGGCAAGGGAATGCGCATTGTAGAGCGGCTGGAGGAGTTCGGGGAGCAGATGAAGCTGGCCGTAAGCGAGGCCCAGTCGGCTTTCGGTGACGGCTCTGTTTTTATTGAAAAATACGTGGCCGGCCCGCGCCATATCGAGGTGCAGGTGCTGGGCGATACGCACGGCAATATCATTCACCTGTTCGAGCGCGAGTGCTCGGTGCAGCGCAGGCATCAGAAAGTGATCGAGGAGGCTCCCTCATCGGTGCTGAGCCCCGAGATGCGCAGCCGTATGGGCGCCTGTGCGGTGGATGTGGCCAGGGCCTGCGGCTATGTCGGTGCAGGTACCGTTGAGTTCCTGGTAGATGAGCAAATGAACTTCTATTTCCTTGAAATGAATACCCGTTTGCAGGTCGAGCACCCGGTCACCGAGCTGATCACCGGCCTTGACCTGGTCAAGGAACAGATCCGCATAGCTCGGGGAGAGCAGCTCGGCATGCGCCAGGAGAACCTGAAGATACAGGGGCATGCCATAGAGGTGAGGGTGTATGCCGAAGATCCCTCGAACGGCTTTTTGCCGGATATAGGCCGGCTGGAAACCTACAGGCGTCCGCAGGGGCCGGGGGTGCGCGTGGATGACGGTTTTGAGGAAGGAATGGAAATACCCATCTACTACGACCCGATGATAGCCAAGCTCATTACCCACGGGCGCGACCGCAATGAAGCGATCGGACGCATGCTCAGGGCCATAAAGGATTACGAGATCACCGGGGTGGAGACCACCCTGCCTTTCTGCTCATTTGTGCTCAAGCATCCCGCCTTTACCAGCGGCAGCTTCGATACGCATTTTGTGAAAAAATACTTTGATCCGGAAACGCTTGTTGTTGAAAATGAAGATGAGATGATCGTTGCTTCTATATTGATTTCCAATATAATAAATAATAATAAAAAAATACTCCACCCCCCT
>JBFLYZ010000093.1:0-9586 GCA_040756415.1 Bacteroidota bacterium | reverse complement strand
CGAAGACCCGAAATAAGGAGCTAACATCTTGGCGCCCAAGAGCTCAGCCACCATAACGGTGCCGCCCTCAATAAAGGAAAGCAAATAGAAAAATGAAGGGCGCTGTGTGAATTTCACATTTTCCGTATTTGGAAAAGCGAAGGTAGCTAATTTAATTTTCCCCGTCCGTTTCGTTCACTTCGAATATACCCGGATCACTCAGCTCGAACGAATCGGGCGAAACCACGATGGTCAGGATGATCTCTGAATAGGCCTTTTTTCGCTTAAAGACCGTTTCTCCTCTCCGCTTACGGGCGCTCGTCATATAGGCTGGCTGCCAGTATTTAATGGTCGAAAGGGCTTCCATGCATTTCTGCCCCACAATGCTCAGGCTATCCTGCTTTGTGCCATAACGGTACGAGAACTTCCCTTTTTTATCGACCGATACCCTCAGTTGTATGGTATCGTACCTGGGCGACTTACCCTCATAACTGTAATGAATGGTGTCGGTGAAGTAGCCGCTGAAATCCGGTTCGGGCAGGTAGGCGTCATTCACCTCCGGGATATCAGTCGGTATGCTGTCGCCCTTGCCTTTGGCTACCTTACCCTTAATGAACACCGGCCTGGGATTGCCCGGCATGCTCTCGCCCATGATCCGGTTATCCTTCTTGAAATAGATCAGCCCGTTTTTCAGCTTGCCTATCTTCGGCCCATTACCTTTGGTATAAATAAAATAGTCAGCCTGCACTTTGCAATAGGCTTCGTTCCCCGGCTTCCTGATCACGATGGTACCCCGGTTTACAAAAACAGAATCGTCCTGGGCCTGCGCCCGCATGACGCCCAGGACGATCACTCCAATCAACCAGAATTTAATTCGAAGCATAGAAGCCTATGTTCAGTATCTTCCTGATCTCGCTCTCGCTGTTCAGGTTCGCATCAAATAATTTCATTTTAAAGCTCTTTGATCCGGACACCGGGCCGTTGCGGAAATCGCTCTCGCTGGCAACAGCCAGCCTGCCATCCAGGGTTACGGCCCATACCTGGGTACCCGATTGTGGATTATACCTGAACTGCTCGATGACCGCTCCCCCGTAATAGGTAAACAGGGCATTCATGATCCTGTCCACCTGGTAGATCACGGGCAGAATAAGCTCCCCTCCCGTTTGGTCCGTAAAGGTGGCCTTGACCACGGCTCCCTTAGGAAAGCTCCTGGGAGTATCGCAATTCCATATGCCGAAGCCATCGATGGTGAACAGGCGGGTGACCTTGTTGCTCTGCTGCATTACCTGCTGCTGCTGCTTCATCATCTCCTGCTGCTTTTTCTGCTCTTCCTTCATTTTCTGTTGCTGCAGCTTCTGCTCCTCTTTCATCTTTTTTACCTGGGCCTCGTAATCAGCCTGCTTCTTCTTTTCCTCCTCTTTTTTCTGACCCAGCACTTTATTGTACTCTTCGAGTTTTTTCATGTATTCATTTACCGCAACATCGTAATTCGCGCCCTCAAACACGGGATATACGATCAGCTTGCGCTTTTCCTTCCCCTTTTTCAGCGTGAGCAGGTAGCTTTCGCCCTTCTTGTGTTCGGTAATAAGGGCATCATCCCAGGTGACCTTGCCCATCTCCGGCTTCCAGAAGCTGTTCTCCTTATCGGGCCCTATTTCAAAGAGTAGGTTCTTGTAAACAGCCAATTCAGGGAATTCTTTGGGGTCGACATCAATATTGAAGGTATAGCGCTTAGGATCTACTTTCTTAGGCTGGACTGGCTTAGTCTGCTCGATCTTAGCGATGTCATTTTGTACATCTTGAACTTCGTTCTTGGCTTTTTTAACCGGTGCCGTAAGCGAATCATAAGGCCATACATATCCTTTGGAATCCAATTGATCAGGGTAAACCAACGTAGTGCTCTGTTGCGTGATCTGGGAGGCCAGCAGAACGGTATCTTTATTCATTTCCTTGGTATCTTGTTTAACAGGTTCTTTCACTTTATCCACTCCCTTATACACCCAGTTCTTCCCTGCCGTATCCAACTGGTAAACATTGAACTTCCCTTTCTGGCGCGAGGCCAGCTCGATATCGATCCGCTTTGACGGGTTGACCCTTACCACTTCTCCGTTCTGAAAAGCGTATAACTCCAGCATACCGGCCGATTCGAACGTATAGGTCTTGCCGGCCGAATCGTAGGTCATGGGTATCCCGCTCAGGAAAAAATCCACGGGATCGTGGAATTCGCGGTATTTCACCTCTACCTCGCCCTTTACGATGTTACCGGCCGCATCCATAAAGGCATCTTTCGGGAAAATGACCTTAGAGCCGCTGGGATAGCTGATCTCTGTCTTTTTTGAAGCGTCTACCTTATAGGTGTTGAATTCTTTATCCAGGTTCTTGAAAGGAGGATTAATAAAGGGCGCCTTGCCCACGAACTTTACGCTGTCCGAATGATTGTAAGTGTAATCGCCCTGCGGTGCGGCCTGCGTGGCCGTCTCCGCCTGCCGCTGCTCTGAAGCAGGCGAGTTCATATTCATGTAAACCACCGTGGCTACCGTTCCTACGACCACCGCTGCAGCCCCGCTGATGAAGCCCCATGTTTTGTAAAAAGGCTTCTGCACAGGCTTTACAGCCGCAAACTGTTTCATCAGCGAACCGAAATCCCTCCTCTTTGCGATCTCCTCGCTGCTCAGCTTCTCCCGGTTCTTGTTGACTTTCTTTTTCATTTGTCTTTTATTATGGGTTAAAGGACAGTTCTTGTTTTACTTTCTCACGATCATTTTCCTCAGCTTATCGATCACCCGGTAAAGCTTCACCTTGGCATTGTTTTCGGTGATCTCGAGTATCTCGCCTATCTCCTTAAAGGCGCGTTTTTCAAAAAAGCGCATCTCCACCAACTGCAGGTCCTCTTCGTCCAGCTCGGCTATCGCGTCAGCAAGCTGTGCCCCGTATAGCTCTTCCAGGCGCTCCTCTTTCTCCCCCATTTCACCCAGCACTTCCGACAGGCCCGGATCGTCTATATTCACCGCCCTCAGCTTCTGGTTCTGCCTGAGCGCTTCGTAGGTCTCGCTTTTAGCTATGCGGTAAAGCCATGAAGAAAAGGGCACGCCCTTGTATTCATATTTATCCAGCTTCGTCAGGGCCTTCAGGAACACCTGCTGCGTGATATCGAAAGCCGAATCCTTGTCATCCACGCGCTGGTACACATAACGGAAGATCTGCTCATGGTAACGGTTGTACAGCACTTCGAACTTCGCTGGCGATTTTTTGGCCGCCTCGATCTCCAGCAGCTCCTGCCTTTGCTTTTCCTCCGTTATATGGTACTTCGAAACTACTTCCATATATACCGGCTTTTCAGCCGCTTTGACAAGTTTCAATGATGATGGCAAATTACTCATTCTTGTCCTTGCTTTATTCTATAACGCCTGATCCTGAAAAAGATACGTTTAACCGGGAAGACCCCCAAGCTAGCTCCTGAAAATCAATGATTTATGACTATATTTGTACACGTGAGACAAAGAGTTGCGCTATTCCTGAGGAGTCTGCGGCAGTTCCTGAAAAGCAAACGGGGAAGGAGAAGACTTATTTTCATAAGCCTGCTGTCCTGGTTCATTTTCTGTATCCCTTCCGAATTGTTCGAGGATCCCACCAGCACGGTGCTGGAGGACCAGGACGGAAAGTTGCTTTGCGCTCAGATAGCCGATGACGGGCAATGGCGTTTCCCGCATAATCCGAATGTCCCCGATAAATTTGTGCAATGCCTCATTCAATTCGAAGACAGGAGTTTTTATAATCACCTTGGCGTAAATCCGCTGGCCGTGGGAAGGGCCCTGATGCAGAACATCAGCTCAGGCAAGAAGGTAAGCGGTGGCAGCACCATTACCATGCAACTGGTGCGCATCATGCGCAAGAACAAGCCCCGCACTTTTTACCAGAAGACCGTTGAAATGATACTGGCCACGCGCGTGGAGCTCTCGTACAGCAAAAAAGAGATACTTGCCCTGTATGCCAGCAATGCTCCGTTCGGCAGCAACGTGGTGGGACTGGACGCGGCATCGTGGCGATATTTCGGCAGGAGCCCCGATAAGCTCTCCTGGGCCGAGAGCGCCACGCTTGCGGTGTTGCCCAATGCGCCTTCGCTCATGCACCCGGGCAAGAACCGCGATAAGCTGCTGGCCAAGCGCAACCGCCTGCTCGATCGCCTGCTCGAAGCCGGGATCATTGACCGGTCCACCTGCGAGATCTCCAAAGAAGAGCCCTTGCCCGAAAAACCTTATCCCCTGCCACAGCATGCTCCCCACCTGCTTACGCGCGCGGTAAAAGAGGGTCTGAAAGGCCAGCGCGTACGCACCACGTTGAAGCTCGACCTGCAGCTCAGGGTCAATGAACTGGTGGAGCTGCATCACCAGCAGTTAAAGGCCAACGAGATCCATAATGCGGCCGCCCTGGTATTGGACGTACAAACGGGGAATGTGCTTGCGTATACCGGCAATACCGAGAACTCCGACCCCCAGCACGGCAGCGATGTTGACGTGATAGCCGCCCCGCGCAGCACGGGCAGCATACTCAAGCCGCTCCTGTTCGCCAGAATGCTGAGCGAAGGGGAGCTGCTTTCCACGCAACTGGTGGCCGATATTCCTACCCAGATAGGAGGTTATTCCCCGAAGAACTACTACCTCACTTATGATGGGGCCGTGCCCGCTAAAAAAGCCCTGGCGCGCTCGCTTAACATTCCCATCGTGAAGCTGCTGCAGCAGCACGGAGTGGAAAAGTTCCATTACCTGCTGAACAAGATCGGCATGACCACCGTCACCAACCCAGCCGAGCATTACGGCCTCTCGCTCATCCTGGGAGGAGCGGAAGGCAAGCTATGGGACATAGCGGGCATCTACGCCAGCATGGCGCGCACGCTGAACAACTATACTGCTTATAACGGCAAATACAACCAGGCCGATTTCCACCCGCCTTATTACCGTCCTGGGTCAAACGCATCATCTCAGGTTCTGGAAGAAACATCCTGGTTCGATGCGGCCGCTATCTACCAGACCTTCGAGGCCATGGTAGAGGTATCGCGGCCCGATGAGGAGAACAGTTGGAGGGAATTCGCCTCATCGGTCAAGATAGCCTGGAAAACGGGGACCAGCTTCGGCTTCAGGGACGGATGGGCCATTGGCGTGACGCCCCGCTACGTGGTGGCGGTATGGACCGGCAACGCAGACGGTGAAGGCCGGCCCGGCCTCATAGGCGTAAAGACCGCTGCACCGCTCATGTTCGGTATATTCAATGCGCTTCGTCCTTCGGGCTGGTTCGACAGGCCTTACGATGAAATGACCCGGGCCCTGGTTTGCCGACAGAGCGGTTTCCGCGCCATCGATATCTGCGAGCATACAGACACCGTATGGATACAAAGTACGGGCGTAAATGCCCCTCCCTGCCCCTATCACCGGCTGGTGCACCTGGACGCCTCGGGGCAGTACCGCGTTAGCAGCGACTGCGAGAACGTAAGCGCCATGAAAAACGTGAGCTGGTTCGTGCTGCCGCCTGCCATGGAATGGTATTATAAAAGCAAGAACGCCAATTACCGGGAGTTGCCTCCCTGGCGCAAGGGCTGCTCCGCCTCATCGGGCATCGGCAGCATGGAGCTGATCTATCCCAAACAGCTCAGTAAAATATACGTGCCGCGCGAGCTGGACGGTACCCGCAGCAAGACCGTGTTTGAAGTAGCCCACCGCGAGAAAGGCCTGACCATTTACTGGCACCTGGATGAAGATTTTATTGGCCAGACCAAGGACCTGCACCAGATGGGGCTCAACCCGCCTGCCGGAATACACACGCTTACACTGGTTGACGAAAATGGCGAAACGCTAACGCAGCAGTTTGAGATAATCGATAAGGAATAGAATTACTCCCTGGTAATTATATTGAAGCTCTTCAGCAAGGCAAGCACCGCTACCCTCTTTCTGCGCGACACCTCGAATTCCTTGCCGCTCTTCATTTGAATGATACAGGGCTGCGACTTATAATAGAGCGCTATCCTGGAAACATTCAGCAGGCAGCTTTTGTCTATCCTGATAAAGCTCGCATTCTCTTTTACCATTTCCTCGAACTCGGCCAGGGTTTTTGAAACCGTGAACCGGTTCTTATCCGTGATCAGATCGATATAATTGCTTTGGGCCAGCACGTACTCGATATCGTTCAGCTTTACCAGGTGCACGGCACCGTTCTGGTGGGCAGGAATATGCATTTGCCCCGGCTCTTTTTCAAACGTATTGATGATGTTAATAATAGCCGTATGGTAAGCCAAGCCATTCATCCTTCTTTGTCTTGCCCGCTCCACGGCAGATCGCAGATCTTCCACATTTACCGGCTTGAGCAGGTAATCGAGGGCGTGAAGCCTGAGCGCTTCAATGGCGTATTCATGGTAACTGGTCACAAAGATCACATCGAAATCGAACTTTCCCATTTTGCGGAGCATGGCAATACCGCTTTCTTCAGGCATTTGTATATCTATAAAAAGCAAATCAGGCCTGGTAAACTGCAATAGTTCGAGACCCTGCGCAGAGCTCTCGGCCTCTCCGATCACCTTCACATCAGGACAATGCTTTTGCAAGAGGATGGAGAGCACTTCGCGCGCACCTTTTTCGTCATCAATAATCACTGCTTTCATGAGTCTCGGTGTTATAGATCAGGGGAATGCTCAGTAGCACTTCAGTTCCTCTTTCCATTACTTCGCTCCTGTCGCTAATGCGCAGGTGTATATCGATACCCGCTTTTTCCCGGAATAGCTTTATACGCTTTTCAATATTCTTCAGTGCTATGGACGATTTACCCAATGTATTTTCCTTCTTTGCCGAATTATTAATACCTATTCCATTGTCCCGCACCCAAATATCCAGCTTATCCGAATTCCTGGCTATGCGGATACTAAGTTCCCTCTTTTCTTTCGAAGGCAGCAAGCCATGCCAGATGGCATTCTCGGCAAAGGGCTGGATGATCATGGTTGGAACAAATACCTTGCTCTCATCCAGGCCGTTGATCTCCAGCGTATAACCAAAGGAGTCGCCAAATCTCAGTTTTTCCAGCTCAAGATAGTTTGCCAATACCTTCTTTTCCTCACTTAGCGCAATAAAATCCTTCTGTGAATACTCCAGCACCGTGCGCACCAGCGAGGCGAACTGGTTGAGATAATTGTAGGCCATATCGTTCTTTTCGGTAAGGATAAGGTGCTGTATGGAATTGATACAGTTGAATATGAAGTGCGGGTTCATCTGGGTCTTCAGGGCCGTCATCTGGTACTCTGAAAGCTGGCGGTTGATCTCGGTCTTTTGTCTTTCTTTACGTTTTATACTGCCGATGATTTTTCTCACTATCAGGCCCACAGATCCCGCCAATGAAGTTGCGGCCAGGCTTAAGAACCACCAGGAAAACCACCAGGGCTGATACACCATGAAGGAAAAAGTTCTCGCTTCTGAAATCATGTGGCTATTGTTGATCCCGTATACTTCAAGCGTATAGCTTCCCGGGGGTAGGTTGTTGTATTCGATCAGCCCGCTGGGAACCAGTTTCTTTTCCTTATCGAAGCCAACCAGCTTGACATAACAATGCGGTGAAAGCTGGCTTTTAAAGCTGAAGCAGTCGACAAGAAAACTGAAATTGTTCTGATCATACGGGAACTCCGTCATCCCGTCCCGGATATCGTTTCCGTTCATGTACAGCTTGCTGATAAGCACGACAGGAGGCACGGTGTTTATCCAGTTTGTACTCAGGTCTATTTCGCACAAGCCCTCTTTGGTACCGGCAAAAAGGCTGGGGCCAAGCCTGGCCAGTTTCAGCACTTCGTTCGTTGGCAGGCCATAAGTCACATCAAGATTTGCGATCACCCTGAAGGAACCTGGCGTTGAAATTTTTACAAGCGAAATGCCCTTATTGCTAGCCACCCATACATGATCGGCAGTATCCGGCAATATAAAATTGCATGCATTTGAAGCAAGACCTGACACTGCCGACACCAGCGTAGCCTGGTTCTTTTCCACGATGATCAACCCTTTTCCCTTTGTACCGATATAAAGCCGGCCTTTAGCGTCTTCGGCAAGCGATATTATCCTCGTGTTGCTCAGGCTGTCGCTGCCCGGGACCATTACCGGCATTTGCCCATCTGAAACATACAGGCCGTTATTCGTTCCAAGCAATATTGGTCCATTCTCTCTTTCAAGGACACAATTAACACGTACGGGCAATACAGTTCTATGTATGCTATGGCTACCTTTTACTGTTTCGATTGTGTTGATACTGAATACGAGGAAGGAATCCCTGCTAAGCTGTTTGATCCACAGCCCATGTAACCTCGATTTACCTTCCCATGAAAAGTAGTTTATTTTCTTGCTAGCAATATCAAGTTCTCCGACTATATTTCCGCAGAGGTATATCTTATTATCAACACTGACAAAGTTAACGTAAGGAGAAATTTTGATCTCATAATCCCTGATGATCGCATTCGGCTCTTTCGATGCATTAATAGATGCAATAACGTTGGCTTCAGTGGCTATGAAAAGTTCGGAACGCAGGGTACTCATGCCCACGATTTTTCCGGACAGAAAAGAAATGTTAGAGTAGTTCGCATAGTTAGGCAGGGGCAGATAGAACACTCCTTTATTCAGGGTGCTGAACCACAGGCCCTTTTCATAATCGAGGCACACGTAGCTTACGGAGTGTCCTTCCAGAAAGGTTTCCGGCCTCGCCTGCAGGTTGCCGGCCGGGAACCGCATTATCCCGTTCTTGGAAAACCCGATCCAAAGATTATTATCCGTGTCCTGAGAAAGATGAATGATACTGGAAGGAAACGATAATTTCTGTATGGGTTTCGATTCCTCGTAAACAAAAAGATCGTTCCGGTAAGTGAAGAGCAGTCGTCCGTCTTTCATCATCACGCAGCGACTGGTTGGATCATAGTTATATTTAGATTCCTTGCAGACCTTATAATTGAAATTAAGCAGTCCTTTACAGCGCAGAGGTATAATGGCTTGTTTCCCGTCTGAAAAAACAGTATGGGTGTAATTGTAATGCCTGGAAATGACAGGAACTTTGTTTCCTAAAACCTGAATCGCGATGTTGATGCTGTCACCGAACAGCGTATCCGGGCTTACCGAAGAATAGTTGTTGGCCGGAGCTACGCTGAAAAGCCCCTGCCAGGTTCCCAGCCAGAGGGTGTCGCCCTCATCAAAAGCCTGTGAAAAAATTACCCGCGATCCCTGCTTCAGCCATACCTGCAGTTCCTTATTGGCATTAATGGGGGAAAAAATGCCGTTCTCATAATAGCAAACAGTAGCGTTGCTGCACACAAACCAGAGCCTTTCCTTGTGCTCGAAGATGTTGAATACCGTATTGTCCGTCAGTCCGTCAGCCGTGGTAAAGGTGGTGAATTCCTTCCCGTTAAAGCGGCAAACGCCAGCATCGGTGCTGATCCAGATATAGCCCTTGCTGTCCTGCATCACGCAATACACTTCGCTGCTGGGCAGGTATTTGGTGCTGTAGTTCTGAAAATTGTACTGCTGCCCGCACAATTGTAAGCTGGCCAGGCAAAGCAAAAACAGGGGTATGCAGGCAATAGGCATAAAAGCAATAGTAA
>JBFLYZ010000092.1:0-10051 GCA_040756415.1 Bacteroidota bacterium | reverse complement strand
AATGCCATATGAGAGGTGAAAGAAAAAGTCCTTAGTATTTTTGGTTACCAAATGTATAAAAAGGCAACTTATGAGAGAAATAGAATCTTTTTTAGTTAGAAGGCGGATATTTCGCACTATGTCACCACCAGCGGCACCGGATTCTTAAACCTTATTTTGGTTATGGTGTATCAAAAACCTGAAGTGAGGAAAAAATTGTTGCCAATGATGCCGGTTTAGTCTTCAAAAATATGATTCGGATGTACAGCGGTGCTCCAGAAGCGGATGAGCAGTTCAAGGTGCCGGCCCAGATCTTTCATATCCCTGGATTTATAGATAAATCCCTGTATGCCCAGCGCAAAAGCCTCTCGGACGAGAACGGGGTTACTATCGCTGGTTTGAAAACAAATGGAATGGACCTGAGCTTGAGCTCGGGGGTGCCTTCAATCACCCGCTTCAGTTGAAGGCCGTTCATCCGGGGCATATTGATATCGGAGATGACCATAAAGATGTTGGTCTTGTTGCTTTTGATAAGGCTTAACCCGTCTTCGCCATCGTAAGCGCTTTTAACCTCGTTGGTGCATAGTTTTTTCAAGACATGCTTGAATAAATCATGCTCCTCTTTATCGTCATCGATGAGAATAAATGATCCTTTGGGTTTCATGGCTGCGTTAGGATCCCCGTAAAATTGTGCCAGACGGAAAGGGGAACTTTCCGGGCATGCATTAGCAGAAGACCCCGGTAAACCGTGTAAAAATTTTCTGCAACCGGGAAATTTGTTGCCGCCACCTGGGCGCCTGTTTTATTAACGGTTATATATTTCCCACTGCGTCACCACCAGCGGCACCGGATTCTTAAACCTCACTTTGGCAATCAATACCTGGTCAACCTGCCGGTACACGTGCACGAATTCGGTTCTTGTGCCGGGCTGCACCAGGTCCCTGAAGCGCCTGAGCTGTTCTATATGGTAGCGCAACCTGTCGTATTTTATCCTGGAGCCGTCCTGCACAGAGGTGAGCGTAAGCCGGGCGTCCAGCTTTGATAACTCTATCTGCGCCCTGAACTCATCGCCTTTATGCTTGTCCATAATGGGCTGAAAGGCCTTCTCGGCCTGCCAGCTATTGGGGTAAACCACGCCCATGCGGGGGGCCTTGTCCTTGTATAATTTGATCAGCAGTTCCATACGGTAAAAATAACGTGCCGGAAAGCGGATGCCTAATACTTTTTGAATTTGCTTTTATTTTTAGCAACATCCCCTCCGAAGGAGTCCTTCGGACCGTCATCCGCCTTTGGCGGATGTCGCCCCTCCAAAGGAGTCCTTTCCGAAGGAACCCTTCGGGTCGGACCTTCAAAGGGAGAATGTACAATAAAATCCACATTATCTTAAAGTCAGGAAGAATCTTATAAAATGCAAGGTATACTGGCACGGCTCTTGCGCGAATAAGCCGGACCCAAATTCAGCTATATGTCAGAGGATAAAAACCAGCCCAGCGGTACTACCCAGGTAGATACCACTACCGATAAGAAAGCGCAGTATTGGATGGAGCGCTTCAACTGCACCCGCGAGGACCTGGAGCGTGCCGTGAACGCGGTGGGCAGCTCGGTCGAAAAGGTGGAGGAATACATAAGGGGTAATAAGACCGATAAGGCCGCATGACCAACGTAAGGAGAGGCACGAAGGAGTTCAGAAAGGTAAGCCGCCTGCTGAAGAGCTACCGTAACCGCAGGGAGCGCAGGCGGCTGATCAACCTGTATGCGTTCCGGCCCGGTTCAGCGCGAAAGACCCTGATCAATGAGGCCCCGAGATCGCGCGACCTGGTGTATGACCTCAATTACGCGGCCATACTGTCCTGCCTCGAGAACGAGCGCCATAAGCTGTATCGCGACAGGGGAATGTACTATTTCAAATCATCCGCCAAAAGCGAGT
This sequence comes from Bacteroidota bacterium, assembly GCA_040756415.1. Taxonomy (GTDB): domain Bacteria; phylum Bacteroidota; class Bacteroidia; order JADZBD01; family JADZBD01; genus JBFLYZ01. The sequence continues at coordinate 8,145 of JBFLYZ010000092.1, read as the reverse complement.
GGAAGGAGTTCCCATTTGAGTTTACGGGAAAGCTGAGGAAGGAGGTGTGAGAGGTGAGATGTGAAGTATGAAATGTGAAATAGGGGGGAGGCTTTAGTTCTTGTTATGCCGGTGTAAGCAGCGCTCGATGTACTTTTCAGTAGGCAGCAGGCTCTGCTGTATGCGCTGGGCATAAACAATACTATCCGTTATGTTTTTGTTCTTTTCTTCCACGATCTCTTTCTGCAGCTCGATCTCGCGGTTGAGGGCCGAGAGCGCCAGGTTGGCTTTTTGCTTGTGGCGGTAGCTCCTGAGGATAAAGAACACGAGGAGGAGCATGACGGCCGCCACCACGCCCGTGAACCAGATCACCAGGTTCTTCTGTTCCGATTCCGCACGCAACAACTGGTTATCCTTATCCTTTTTTTCGGTATCGTAACGCGTCTGCATCTCCGCGATCTGTTCCGATGCCTTTTCATTCAGCAGCGAATCGCGGAAGGCCATGCTCAGCTCCAGGAAGCTGTAGGCCTCGTCATGCTTTCCCGCTTTGCGGTAGGTGCCGGCCAGGGCCTCGTAGGCCACCTGGAGCTTCTCGAAGGAGTTGATCTTCTTTGCCGTTTGCAGGGCTTTTTGCTGGTATTCGATGGCCCTGTCGTATTGTTTCATTTCCGAGTATACGGCCCCGATGTTCAGGGCGGCATTGCCCATGCCTTTCTCATCGTTGATGCTTTCGCGCAGCTTCATTGATTTAAGAAAATACTCCAGGGCCTTGTCGAAGCTGAGCTGGTAATAATAGATCACGCCAATATTGCTGTAGGTTTCGCCCAGGCCGGATAGGTAACCCAGCTCTTCCTCGAGCGTCATGGCCTTGAAATGAAATTCCAGCGCTTTATCATATTCCTGCTTTTGGCCGTATGCACCGGCTATATTGGCGTAGGCGGAAACCAGCCCTTCCTTATAGCCCATTTTTTCGTAAATGTCGCGCGCCCGCAGGAAATGGTCCAGGGCCTTGCTGGTATTGTCAGGATAAGAGCTGTACACATTTCCCAAGCCGATCAGGGCCGAAGCCTGCTTGCGCGTATCGCCCGCTGCCTCCGCGTTCTTCAGGCCCGACAGGTAGTATTCCGCGCTCTTATCGAGCGAGCCTTTATAATAATAAACGGTTCCCGTTCCTATATATACCGATGCCAGCAGGGCCTTGTCGCCCAGCTCTGCGGCCAGGCTGATGGCCTTATTGTAGAATATAAGCGCGCTGTCGTAATTGCTTTTCTGTATATCGTAGTAAAAACCCAGGCTTTGGTTGGCCTGCGCCAGGCCCTTTTTGTAGTCCAGCTTTTCGGCCAGCTCAAGGGCCTTCAGGCACCAGGTGTAGGCAGCGGTATCGCCCTTTTTGCAATATTCGTCAGCCAGCAGGTTATAGGTATTGCATCGTTCCTCCCCGTCTTTCAGCTCCCCGGCCCGCGCAAGCAGCGAATCGACCTTGACCTGCCGGCCGTACAAAGCAGCGGCACATAGCATAAGGAGCAGGCAGGTTCCCTTCTTCATGCACACAATATAGAAAATAAAACATTCGCCACGCCAGAGGCGTATCCCGGCCTTCGGGCGGGGAGCTATTTTTTCTTCGCGTAAATGATCAGCGTATTCCCAGCCTTGATCTTGGAGTTCTTCAGCCCGTTCCAGGCCATGATCTGGCTGACCGTGACACCGTATTTCTTCGCGATCACGCTCAGGCTTTCCCCGCTTTTGATCTGGTGGTAATATACCTTCTGGTTGTTCGGGGCGCTGTAGGTGTCTTTCTTCAGGCTGTCCTCACCGCTCTGCTTTATTTTCAGCGAATCCACGCTGAACACCAGGGAGTCGAGGAAGGGGTTCTTATCCAGCATATCGAGGGTGCCCGACAAGGCATCGCAAAGCAGCTTGCCCTTGAGCTTATAGCCTTTCACCGTAAGGTGTATCATGTCAGGCTGTCCCAGGTTATTGTCGCGGAAGTACAGCATCATACCCCTGCCGCCCGATACCCAGTACCAGTCCCAGAAAGCGCATTTCTCCTCGCGCGCTATCTTGCGCACCAGGTCGGAGAAATCCATGCCCGAGCGTATGTTCTTGTAAGTGTACTTGGTGCCTTTCTTTTTATAGAACATATCCATGGTGGAAGTGAGCAGGATATCGGCATTGGGCGCGGCCTTGCGCACTTTCTGTATGACCTTGCGTATGGTATCCTCCAGGCCGGGAGGGATCATATCCTTATACAAATGGTCATTCGTGCCGTAGTCGATGATCACCAGGTCGGGGTTGAGCGCGGGCAATTGCTGTTCCACCAGCTCCTGCCGAAGGATGGCACGGTACTGCGCAGCGCCCACGCCTACCGAATGCACGATGAGGCCTTTATTGGCGGTGCTCTCCAGGCTCATGCCATAGAACTCGAATTGTTTCTGCGCTGTATCGCTCTCCACCAGTTGCAGGGTGATGCTGTTGTTCAAAACAGGCAGAAGCACTTCGATATACGGCTTGTCCTTATACACGGCCGAGTCGGTATTGATGCGTATGGGATCTCCGCCCGTGCGCAGGATGAAATCGTAGCAGGAGCTGTCGCGCCTGCAGAATATCTTCAGGGTAAGGTAATCATCGGGCTGCTTCTCGTTGAAGGTGATGCTGAAGTGGGCCGTTGAATCGTAGGTCCTGATGGTCATGCCCGATACGCCCAGGGGCAGCGTGATGGTGGGCTGGTAGGCCTTGCTGAACTCCCATTTGCCAAAATGCGTGGGTTTGTAATAGATGGATGAATACGAGCTGGCGGCCGAGTAGGGGAAGACCATGCCGCGGCCCCCGTAACCCAGGTGCGGCTGCAGTATATTACGCACTTCGCCCGGGAAGGCGTCAGACTGCACGTGCGAATCGCCAAAATGCACGATGCTCAGCTTCCTCACACCGGCCTGCTTCCATTTGGTTAAGAAGTTCTCGATGGAGCCGCGCTCGAAGAACTGGATATAGTTCAGGTTATAATTGATGAAAGGAAAGTAAGCGGTATCCGCCTGCCTGGGAATACCCGGCCCGCCCGCTGGCTTTGCCACGCGGTGGCCGGCCTCTACCCGGCTCCCGCTAAAGGTGGCGAAGCCGGCAAGAAAGACACAGACCAGGAAAAAGGTCCTGCCGATATACCTGCGGATGAGAAAAAGAAGCCGGTGCAGCATTGCGTTAAAATTACCCGCAAAAACTGTGCATACGTGCAGGCCGGTGAGAAGTTATAAAGAGTCGCTTGTTATTTCCTTGGGCTTGAGCGAATCGCTGGCCGGTACGGAGTCCACAGGCAGCTCGATAGGTACATTGGCCTTGTACATCAGCCCCTGTATCTTATGCAGGTGCCAGGCCGTTTCCACGAAGAAGGTACATTGCACGAAGATCACATCGGTAATTCCTTTTTCCTTGACCAGGTTCACCAGCCCGCCCTTGTAATAGCGGTAATCGATGATGTACACTTCCTCGTAATGGCTGGCCAGGTAGGGAGCGAAGGCGTTGCCGAAGGAATTCTTGACCAGCACGGCCTTGCGGCCGTTCTTCAGCTCGGTCTGCACTTTCATGAGCGGGAAGTCACCGCCCAGGAAAGAGCCGTAATTGGCATACCCGGGCGCAACCAGGAAGGCGGGGCTGGGCTTGTCCGGGCTTTTGGCCAGGTATTTTTCCGCCTTGAACTTCATGGGAATGCTTACGTAATAAAAAGAATCGGGGTTGGCTTTGAGGCGGTCGTCCAGCGTGAGATGGTATTGCGAGCCCAGGAATTTTTTACCCGTGTATCTGAGGTTGCTCTGCAGGTCGATGGGCGTAAAGCCGGCCGAGGCGCAGAAGGCCTTGTACGCGTAATAGGCTCCCAGGGCCGTCCAGTGATGATCGGTGTTGAAATAAATGTATTCATCCTTATGCGCCTCCAGCTCGGCATAGGCATCCACTTTCTTAATGTTACCGGCAAGGCAGGTATTGACATTGTCAATGCAGGTCTTCTGGCGGCCGGTCATTTTTTTGTATTCGGGGGGCATGGCAAATTCAGAGTGGGTAGGCACGATGATGCTGTAAACGTTCTTTCCTTTCAGCACATCGGCATAATTGTTTATCGCGGCCGCGTAAGCCTTTTCCATGGCCAGGCTTCCGCCAAAGAGGTCGAGCGCCATGCCTTTATAGATAAGCAGGTTGGTGTTCATCTCCTCTCCGCCATTGTTCCTGGTCAGCGCGGTATCGCCCGGAGCGATGGAATCGGATTTGGCGATAAGGGCCGTATCCTGCGTCATCGCCTTTTTGGGCGCGATGTAGAACCCCACTTCTTCTGATCGTAACCCTCTTCTCTTGCTCAGCCATGAAGAGAAGGCCACGAAACGGTCGCGGAAAGGAAAATTGTCGGCATAGAACAGGTCCACGCTGTCGAGGAAGATGCCCTCCATGAGGGCATGCGTGCTGAACTGCGGGAACCGGGCCAGGTTGCGGTTCTCGTATACGGACACTTTATGTTTCGGCATCAGGAAAAAGAGTATGCCCATCACGGAGAGCGCGCTTACCATCAGGCACAAATGGACATACGAGGCGGTTACGATCTGCCGGTCGGTCTTTTTCTTTACGGGAGCCGCTGTTTCCATCATCAGAACCTGTAATATAAGAATGGGTTATAGCTCCTGCCCACCAGCATGGCCGTGGTCATGAAAAGTATGACGAAATCAACGCTCATGAAAGCGTACCTGTAATATACCGCGCTATCCTCCGTCATCCTTTTCCTGATCCAGTTCATGACCACATGGTAAACGGGCATGCAGATGATGACGGAGAAGATGAGCCAGAAAACATGCTCTTTGAGCACGATCACGGTGGCCAGGTCCCAGTAGGCATGACCGCTGGCCCCGAAGATGATAGACAGGAACTCTCCCAGCCGGCCCAGGTCGGTGAAGTAGAAAAGGGCCCAGCCCAGCACGGCCGCTGAGAGCAGGTAAAGGTGCGAAACGACACGGGGCAGGGCATCCAGCACCTTTTGCAGGAACATGCGCTCGAGCGCGATCAGTATGCCGAAATAAAGCCCCCAGAAGATGAAGTTCCAGCTCGCCCCGTGCCAGAGCCCCGTGAGGAACCAGACGATGAACAGGTTGCGGTACATGTTGCTGCGGTTGCCCCCAAGGGGTATGTACAGGTAGTCGCGGAAAAAGCTGCCCAGCGAGATATGCCACCTGCGCCAGAAGTCGGTTGCCGAGCGGGCGGTATAAGGGTAGTTGAAATTTTCATGGTAATGAAAGCCGAACATCTTTCCCAGTCCTATGGCCATATCGGAATAACCTGAAAAATCGAAATAGATCTGCAGGGTGAACATGATGATGCCGAACCAGCCGCCCATCACCGAGAGGCTGCCCATATCCCCATCGAGGTATTTGGCCACCAGCTCGCCCGCCACGTTGGCTATGCATATCTTCTTGAACAGCCCGAAGCAAAAGCGGCTGATACCTTCGCTGATATCCCTGATATCGAACTTCCGGTTATCGATCTCGTGGGCGATGTGCGCGTAGCGAACGATGGGGCCGGCTACCAGTTGATGATACAGGCTTACGAAGAGGAGGAACTTGCCGTAGCTGCGCTGCGCCTTTACTTCTCCGCGGTACACATCGATCACGTACGACAGGGTTTGGAAGGAATAAAAGGATATGCCGATGGGCAGCGCGAAGTGCGGGACCTCCAGGTTGAGGCCGAAGAGGGCGTTGAGGTTCTCGTAAATGAAAGCGCTGTACTTGAATATGACCAGCAGGCCCAGGTTGACGATGGCGGACGAGACCAGCCCCAGCCTGGCCCACTGCGTACCGCGGTATTTCTCAATAAAAATGCCGTTGCCCCAGTCCACCACGGCCGAAAAAAGCAGCAGCACGATCCATACCGGCTCGCCCCAGGCGTAGAACCAGAGGGAGAAAAGGGTGAGCAGGGCGTTGCGGTAGACGGGGTTCTTGCTGGAATAGTAGAGGATCAGGTTCAGCGGAAGAAAAACGAAAAGAAAAAACAGGCTTGCAAATACCATGTTCCGGTCGGTCTCAGCAATAAATGATTCTGAGGTACAAACATAGCTAAAAGAACGGCTCTACTGCATACGGTGAATAAGGAAATCCTATCTTTGCCATACGTCCCCCTCATGTAATTGCAGCATATGCGTTTAGGCAGAATTTCGTTTTTCCTGGCACTGTCCCTTTTTCTCTGCTCCTGCGGCCCGAGCCAGTCGCCAGGGGATGAGAGCACGCCCAGGGAGCTGAGGGAGCTCAACCAGAAGATCATTGACGATCCCAACAATGCCGCTCATTACGTGGAGCGGGCCAAATACTATTTTGAAAAGGAGAAGAACAAGAACGCGGCCATTGGCGACATGGACAAGGCCGTGCAACTGGAGCCGGATAACGTGGAGTACATCCTTACGCTTTCCGATTTTTATTTTGCCGCCAACAGGACCCGCAATACCCGCGACCTGCTGCTGCGGGCCATTTCAAAAGACCAGAAGAACAGCGAGGCCCTGCTCAAGCTGGGCGAACTGTATTATCTCGTAAAGAACTACGACTCAGCCATCGTTTACCTCAATAAATGCATCAAGGTGAACGAGGATAACCCCAGCGCCTATTTCCAGAAGGGCATGACGCTCAAGGAAAGGGGCGTGCCGGGCGATACGGCCCAGGCGGTGAACAATTTCCAGCGGGCCGTGGAGCTGAACCCGCAGCACTATGACGCGCTGCTGCAACTGGGTGAGATCTATGCCAGCATAAAGGACCCGCTGGCAATAGAGTACTATAACAGCGCCTTAAAAATCAGGCCCAACAGCACCGAGGTTTATTATCACGTAGGTATGTTCTACCAGAACACCGGGCAGCTCGACCAGGCCATAGAGGTGTATAACGAGATACTCAAAAGGGAGCCCAACCACGCATTCGCGATCTATAACCTGGGTTATATTGAAATGGTATTCAAAGAGAACTATAAGGCCGCCCGTCCCTACTTCGACCGCGCCTACCAGGCCGATCCCGAGTATGCCAACGCGGTGTACATGCGCGGGGTCTGCTCCGAGAAGCTGGGGGATAAGAAGGCAGCGGCCGCTGATTATAACACGGCCCTTATTCTCGATCCCCAGCATAAGCTGTCGCTGGAAGGATTAAAGCGGCTTAAGGAAATGAAGTGAGCGCAATGGGATGGTTTAGATGGTGTGAATGCTGCCTGGGTTTAAGGCATGGCGAGATCACCGGCAGTTCGCGTCAAAAAATTTCAATACGGCCTGCGTTTGGCTGTCCCAGAATTCATAATCGTGTCCCGCATCCGGTTTAATAATTGCCACGTGATCAGGCGTTGTGCTTGCTTTGGTTTGCCTAAGCAGCTTCTCAAACGCGGTGGTTTGCTTGTCCGGCACTACCTTATCGGCCATGCCGTGAGCGAAGAATAGGGGGATCATTATTTTTCCGGGCGTCATCGAAGGGTTGTCCGTTTTCCAGCGCTCCGGGAATTTTTTGTATTCTCCGTACCAGCCTTTCATCAGGTTATCGCTCGAGTCCAGCAACTGGTTGAAATCGCCCGAAAGCGCTGCCCCTGCGCGGAAGAGCGTATCGGTATGAACAGCGATCAGGGCCACACCGCGCCCGCCCGTGGAAATGCCGTACAGGAAATTGTTCTGGCCGTACAGGAGCAGGCCCAGCTCCCTTTGCAGGTGCGGAATAAGGGTATCCGTGATAAACGGCAATTGCGGGAAACCCAGCCAGTCCTTCCTGGTCTCAGGGTAAGGCTGCGATGCGTAAATGCTTTTCTCCATTTCAGGCAATACCAGGTGATAGCCCTGAGCCAGGGCTTTTTCGCAAAAAGCGGATTTCTCGCAAACATCCAGGCGGGAATAGCTCCATCCCGGCAGGCAGAGTATGGTGCCCTTATGCTCCTTTTTGCTGGCCAGTATGCTGACCATGCGCCCGTTGGCCAGGAAGGTGGTATCGGATAGCTTTTGCCGCTGCCCGGAATCCATCTCAGGCAGTGAATCCTGGCCAGGCACCCGTTGAGCGGTATCAACAACAGGTCCGCAGGCGGTTAATAAGAGGGATAAGAACAGGTATATGGCGTTATGCCCGGGCATGCTCTACCGGCTTTATTTTCAGGCACAAAGATAATATACAGAAAGTGTAATTAACAAAT
>JBFLYZ010000091.1:0-10594 GCA_040756415.1 Bacteroidota bacterium | reverse complement strand
GAGCTTAAGGCAATAATCCACCTCGCCCTCCCTGCCCCAGTAATGCTGCTCCATGTTCACCGCCCGGGTCTGAAGCCAGTCGGTGAACTTCTGGTGGGCATCTGAGTCTATGCCTCCTCCGGTACTGTAAAAACTGATATGCAGGCGGTACAGGCTATCGTTCTTGACCATGGGAAGCGAATCGTGAGCGGTGCTCGAATCCTTGCTGGTCAGGCTTTGATCGTTCTTCCTGACCCCGTTCTTGCTTTTGCAGGCTGAGAACAGGGCGATAATGACCGTGAGATACAGTAGCTGTTTCATTATTTAGGTGCTTTTTTTCGGTAGGGAAAATGATACGCAAAGGTATGGGTCATCCCCTCGATCACGTCATTGGCTGGCGCATTCCAGGAAGCCGAGGCTTTATACATATCTTTCCATAACAGGGATCCGTCAGCCCCGTTGAACAGGGAGCACTGCGCGTCAATATCATTGGTCTTGGCCGGGCCCACCACTCCGCTGATGATCACGGTGGCCGGTATGGATATCTGGCTGAGGATATGATAGCCCAGGTCTATGCCGTAAGAGGCCAGGTCGCTCATGTACCTGGTCTTCTGCACCCGGGTCTTTACCACCGCATCCACACCCAGCACCTTGCACAGATCCATCGGATCGGCCTCCCACGATTTACGAAGGTCTATTCCTTTTTCCTTGAATATCTGCATGGTCTTTTCATAGGGTTGCAGTTCGACCATAATGGTACCTTTCTTTGTAGTATGGTTTTTCAGTATATTGTTGTAAAGCGACATCTGGAAAGCCCTGCTCTCGCCCTCTTCAATTTTGGCTATGTCCTCATCGGTCAGCTTCTCCGGCTTCTTACCGGTCATGATCATCTGCACCGGCAGTATGGCTACCAGTTTGTGATTGGCTGTTTTCTGGGCGAAATCAGGCGAGGTAAAATACCGGGGACCCGAACAAGCCGCCAGTAAGAGCAGGAGAGCAGCAGCAGTATGTCTTGTACTCATGGTTGATATGGATTAAGAAACGGTTTCCTTTTTCAGCTCCTGCCTGCCGCTAGGCAGGTTGTACAGCCTGGAATATTTGTTCCGGGCGTAATCCATAAAATACCCGAAGTTCAGTTTCTCACCCGTTACTTTAATACACAGCTCCTCTGCCGAATAGAACTTGCCGTATTGATGGATGTTCTCGCGAAGCCATTTCAACAATGGTGCCAGATTTCCGTTCTCAACATGGCCGGCCAGGCCGGGGATCTGCGCGCTGGCCTTGGCAAAGAACTGTGCGGCATAGAAGCTTCCCAGTGAATAGGTGGGGAAGTAGCCGAAGCTGCCGTGGCTCCAGTGTATATCCTGCAGCACTCCGCGGGTATCGTCAGGCACATCGATGCCCAGGTACTCCTTATATTTCCGGTTCCAGTAATCCGGCAGGTCCTTTACCTGCAGGCTTCCCTCGATCAGGGCTTTTTCGATCTCGAAGCGTATCATGATATGGAAATGGTAGGTCAGCTCGTCAGCGCCCGTACGGATAAGCGAGGGGCGCACCACGTTCATGGCCTTGTAAAAATCTTCGGTATCCACCGCGCTGAGCGGCACGGGGAAGTACTTTTTCAGCAAAGGGAAATTGCAGCGCCAGTACGGCAGGCTCCGGCCAACATTGTTCTCCCACAGGCGCGATTGCGACTCATGTATACCCAGGGAAATGGCCTCACCGGTGGGCAGGCCATAGTCATCTATATTCAGGCCCTGCTCGTACAGGGCGTGCCCGCCCTCATGTATGCAGCTCCAGATCATTTCGTTCAGGTTGTTCTCCGAAACACGCGTGGTCACCCGCACATCCTGCGAGCTGAAGCTGGTTGAAAAGGGGTGGGTGGAAATATCCTGCCTGCCCGCCTCAAAGTCATAACCCATCTGTTTGAGCAGCTCGATCCCGAAATCCCACTGTTTCTGCTTCTCATAGGTCAGGTGCATGAAGCTATCGTTGTTCTGCGGGGCGGCTGCGATCTCTTTCACGAAATCGACCAGCTTGGCCTTTACATCCGCGAAAAGCACATCGATATCCTTTGTTTTGGCCCCCGGCTCATACTGGTTGAGCAGCGCGTCATAGGGATGGCCACCCTCATAACCCAGGAGCCGGCATTCCTCGCGCTTGAGCTCTACCAGTTTCTCGAGCTTAGGCGCGAAAAGCGGGAACCTGTTCTCCTTCTTGGCCTGCTGCCAGGCCTGGAAGGCCTCGGAGACCAGTCGGCTCGTTCTTTCCACGAACTCGGTGCTGTATTTCTTACGGTCGTTATAATCCTTGAGCGATTGCTTCACGTTACGCTTTTCCTTTTCCGATAGCGTGTTGTCCGCGGCAAGCTGGTTGAGCAGTTCTCCCAGCTCAGGACTGGTAGCCATCTCGTGGGCCATACCGGCCAGGGTAGAGAGCTGCTGCGCGCGCTTATCGGCCCCCCTCGGAGGCATGTAGGTCTCCTGGTCCCAGGCCAGCACCCCGGCAGCATAATTGACATCCGCGATCTTCTGCATCAGCGCCTTATAGCGCCCGTAGTTGGTATTCATGAGCTTTTCATTTTAAGTGTTCCGTAAAATATCATCAGCCAGCCCAGGATGAAGCACAAGCCGCCAAAGGGCGTAACATGCACCAGCCAGTTGAACGACTCGTTATGCATACCTTTCATCAAAGCATAAATATAAAGCGAGCCGCTGAAAAGAACAATACCAGCCAGCCACAGCCAGCCCGCAGAGGCGAAGCGCCTGTCGGGAAAATGCTGGTACAGCGAGGCCAGCGCAAGCAGCGCCAGGGTATGCACGGCCTGGTAAAACACCGCTTTCTCATACACCGGCAGGGTCTGCTCCAGTATATCCCTGAAACCATGCGCGCCCAAGGCGCCCAGGGCCACGCAAACAGCGCCCGACAGGGAGGCGCAGACCAGCATTTTTTTATGGAACATCAAAGGATGTATTTTTCAATGAACTCCCGGACGCAGCCTTCTCCCCCCTTTTTTTTCAACCGCACGTTCACCGCCTTCTTAACTTTATCCACCGCGTCAGCCGGGCAGGCCGAAAACCCCACCGCTGAAATGATCTTCAGATCGTTCACATCATCGCCTATGTAGGCCACATGCCTGAGCTCCAGGTTCAGCTTACCGCACCAGTCTTTGAGCATGTCGAGCTTTTCATCCAGGCCTACATACACGTAGTTAACGCCCAGCAGTTTGGCCCTGTTGCTGATCAGGTTGAGGTTTTTACCCGAACTGATGAAGGCCACCTCCACCCCGCTCTGTATAGCCAGCTTGATGCCCATGCCGTCCTTGGTATTGAAGCGCTTGAACTCGTCACCGCTTTCGGTATAGTACATGCCGCCATCGGTGAGCACCCCGTCAATATCCAGGGCCAGCATACGGATGACAGGCCTGCGGGTCGCGGTTCTTTTCTTCTTTGCCGCCATGTTCAGATGATGTTTCTTCCCACGGCCTGGGCCACCGCGGCAAGCGAATGATACAACCTGGTGAACTGCTCGAAGTTGAGCTGCTGCGAGGCATCCGATTTGGCCACGGCCGGGTTGGGATGGGTCTCGATCAGCAGGCCTTCTACGCCCATGGCCATACAGGCGCGCGAAAGATCGGCTACGCCATAGGCATAACCGATGGCATGGCTCGGATCCAGTATAATGGGCAGGTTGGTATGCTCCTTCAGCCAAGCCACCCCGCACAGATCGAGGGTGAAGCGTGTTTTGGTTTCGAAGGTACGTATGCCCCGCTCGCAAAGTATCACGTTCTCATTACCGCCCGAAAGGATGAACTCGGCCGCCTGCACGAATTCCTGCACCGTGGTGCCGAAACCGCGTTTCAGGAGCACGGGCTTGCCGGTTCTGGCGCAGGCCTTCAGTATGCCATGGTCATACATGGATTTGGCGCCTATCTGTACGATGTCAGCGTATTCGATGATCTCGCCCACGTGCGTGCTGTCGCGCACCTCCGAAATGATCTTCAGCCCGTATTTAACGCGCATCTTATCGAGCAGCTTCAGGCCTTCTACGCCCATACCCTGGAAAGTATAAGGCGAGGTACGGGGCTTAAATGCACCGGCACGCAGTATTTTCACGTTCAGCTTTACGCAAAGCTGCGCACATTGCTCTATCTGCTCCTCCGATTCTACCGAACAGGGGCCGGTGATGACCACCGAATTGCCGGCAGCGCCACCGATGACGACCTGGTCGCTGATCTTTATTTCGCGCGTGTGCGGGATGAATTTCCTGCTGGCCAACTGAATGTCGTCTGCAAAGGCGATGGAGCTCTCGGCAAAAGGCCTGAAACGTTCTTCCAGTTCCTTTACCTTCGAAGGCGTGACCAGCACCGCAGAGCCGTTCTGCCTTACCACGAAGGCCTGCAATTCCCTCGCCAGCTCGTTCGCCTTCTTTTCGTCAACTTCTTTTTTTAGCTTAATGATCATATGATTCCCGATACTTGAATCCTGTTACCTGTTACTGACTACCTGATACCTGATACCCGATACCTGATACCTGATACCCGATACCTGAAACCCGATACCTGATACCCGATACCTGATACTTAATACCTGATACTTAATCTACTTCATTCCCCTTTGATAAGATTCGTGAACGTGATCGCCCCGGTCAGATTATTTTGCCTGTCAACCACGGGCAAATATAGGATATTGTACCGGGTATTCTTGATGAACTCGATCATTTCCGTGATGGTATAATCATCATACACCTTCACGGGGTTTCGGTTGATGATATCGCCCACCTTTACCTGGTTAAGGTCGCTGATCTTCCTGATCAGCCCTTTACGCACATCCGCATTGCTGATGATGCCCGCCAGCCTGCCGCTTCCGTCAGTCACCGTGGTGAATCCCAGGTTGTACCTGTCGATGGTGTTCAGCACATCGGCAAACGAGGCCGAACTTTCCTGTATGGCCGGGGTCTCCTCGCGGCTGAGCATGATGTCTCTCACGTGCATGCCGGAAGGCACGTAATAATCGCTGCGCAGGTTATGAAGCGCGTTGCCCACTAAGTCAGAGTTCACCAGGTAAGAGCCCGACACCACGGAATATACGCCCATGTTGCGCAGCACGAACGATACATCCGCGTTCACACCGCCATCCACATGTATTTTCTTATCCGGGTACTTTTGCCGGAACTCGCGGATCTTGGAAAAATTCTCCTTGTTGAATCTGCCCCCGCTCTGCCCGGGCACCGTGGTCATGAAAAGAATGAAATCGAACCGGTCCTTATATTTTTCAAATACGTCAATATCGGTCTCGGAGATGATAGCCAGGCCCAGTTTTGCCTTAAGCCCATCTGGAACATTTATACCGCTCTTTAGATTTTCGTATTGAAAAGTAACCAGCTCCACCTTATTCTCGCTGATGCCCTGGAAGTATTTTTCGGGCTCCGAGCTGATGATATGCAGGTCGACCGGGGTTTTGCTGATCTGGCGTATGGCCTTTATATCGGAAAACACCTTCGGATCATCGTTGCAATCGATGTGGAAGTAATCCACATTATGCCCGTCCAATTCCTTTACCAGCTCAGCGAGGGATTTATTCTTGCCCGAATACAGGGAAGCGGAGATCTTCATACGGGAAACAAAGTTAACAGAAAATCCGAGCGTCCGCTCTGCGAAACTCCGTGTCCTCCGTGTCAAAAAGATTTCACCACAGAGGACACAGATTACCACAGATTAAAAGGGAGATCCCGTTTAAGCGCCTTTGAAAAACCCTAACTTTGCCTGCGGATATGGGCAAAAGACTTCCGCTTTATTTCCTGCGCGAATTTCTCTTCTGGCTGCTGCTCTTCTTTATCTGCCGCACCCTTTTCGTGCTCGCCAACCTGGACGAGATCGGGACCATTCCCTTCGGGGAAACGATCCGCTTGTACGGGTACGCCCTTTCGCTCGACATGTCGATGGCGGGTTATTTCCTCATCCTGCCTTTCTTCCTGTTCCTGGCCGCTTCTTTCTATCCCAGGAATATATTTATCCGGATCAGCCGGGTCTATACCATCGTGCTCATCGTTGCATACTGCGTGTTCAGCCTTTCTGAGATCGAGATCTATAACGAATACGGGACCAAGATCAGCTACCGCGATGTGCGGCACATGGTCGACCTCACCGAGGTATTCGGCAGCGCGCGCACCTCATTCCTCATCCTGTCTCTTATCGGCCTGGCCGCTGTAAGCTGGCTTGGCATTTACCTCCATAAGAAAATAGGGCTGGCCCGCCTTCCCGGTCAGGAGCGCCATACCGTCACCTCGCTTTCCTTTTTCATCCTTGCTCCCGCCTTGCTTTTCCTGGCCATACGGGGCACTACCCAGCAGATACCCATACAGCAGAGCGATGCCTATTTCTCCAAGTATAATATCCTCAACCTGGCGGCTGTGAACACGGGATGGAACCTGATGCACAGCATCATCGAGAACAACAAGGTGCTGAACGGGAATCCTTACCAGTATTACCCGCTGGAAGAGGCGAAGAAGACCGTGGCGGAGCTGCACGCAGTGGAAAAGGATACGACCGTTAAGATACTTACCACCAACCGGCCGAACATCATGCTCTTCATTCTTGAAGGCTGGTCGGCCGATCTCTTAAAAAGCCTGGGCGGCTACGACAGCGTGGCTCCCAACCTGGAAAAGCTCGCCAGCGAAGGCATCAGCTTCCAAAATTGCTATGCCAGCGGGAGCGTATCCGACCAGGGCATGGCAGCCATCCTGAGCGCCTTTCCCGCCCAGCCCGCCACATCCATCATCGCCCAGCCAAGCAAGTACACGCATCTGCCCTGTATCACCAACGAAATGGCTGCCGCGGGCTATACCACCGCATTCATGTTCGGTGGGCAGCTCAGCTACGGCAACATCAAGGCCTTTATCTACTACAATAAATTCGATAAGATCATCGAGGAAAAGGATTTCGCTAGCGAGGTGCCCCGGGGCAAACTGGGCGTGCACGATGAGTTCGCCCTGGAGAGGCAACTGCAGGAGCTGCGCGGCAAAAAGCAGCCTTTCTTTTCCGCGCAGTTTACCCTGAGCAGCCATGCGCCCTACGATATCCCGGCCGAATACAAGCTGGGATTTGGAGGCGATGAGCGGCCTTACGTGAACGGGGTGCATTACGCTGACCATGAACTGGGCGAGTTCATGCGAAAGGCCAGGAAAGAAAAATGGTTCGGCAATACGCTCTTTATCTTCATACCCGATCACAGCCACCGGTCGCCCAGGCACTGGAGCATCAACCAGCCCGAGTACCGGAAAATACCCATGGTGTTCTGGGGCGAGGTGATCAAAGAGGAGTTCAGGGGCTATAAGCATAACGGGCTCTGCTCACAGGTCGATCTGGCGGCCACTTTGCTGAAACAACTGGATCTTCCCGCCAGGCGTTACACATGGAGCAAAGATCTTTTCAACCCTTATACGCCCGAGTTCGCTTACTTCGAGACCACCGATGGCTTTGGCTGGATACGGCCGGAGCAATACATCGTTTACTCGCACTCATCGCGCTTCTATTATTTCGAGAAGACAAGATCAGCGCAGGAGAAAGCGCGGCTGGAAAAGGAAGGCAGGAGCTATTTGCAGGTGATGTTTCAGGAGTATACTGATTTCTGATATCGTGCATCCAGTCGTACGGAATAGCCCGTTGAAAAGGGATAACGGTTCATTCTAGCGAATACGATTGGAATACATATCTCCAAAAGGCGTTACCTTGTTTTATATCTTGATTCCTATTATCAACACATCATCTACCTGTTCATGAGGGCCCTTCCATTTCTCGAACATAGCCTCCAGCTCGGCCAGTTGCTCGTACATGGGCTTTTGCCAGTGCATTAAGATGAGCTTTTCCAGGTTGGACCATTTCAGCTTTTTGCCTTTATCACCCCCGAACTGGTCGGCATAGCCATCGGTATAGCTGTAAATGATATCGCCTTTCCTGAGCTTCACTTCAAATTGCTCGAACCGCTTGCGCTCCCCGCTGTGTATGCCAATGGGCTGCTTGGTGGCATCGTTGTGGGTGATGATGCCGTTGCGCACGATGTACACCCCGTTGTTGGCGCCCGAGTAGGTGAGCACCATGTTCTTCAGGTCTACGCGGCAGAAACTCAGGTCCATGCCGTCACGGCTTTTCACCTCGCTGCCCGATTGCTTCAGCGATACCATCATCCGTTCGCTGAGGTGCTCCAGTATCCGCGAAGGCTCGGTAATGCCCATCTCATCCACGGTTTCATTAAGGAGGCTGCTGCCCAGCATGCACATAAAGCCGCCCGGCACTCCGTGGCCCGTACAATCGGCCGTAGCGTAATACACCGTATCATCATGCTTCGAAATCCAGTAAAAATCACCGCTCACGATGTCTTTCGGCCTGAACAAAATAAAATTCTCGCTGAAGCAGCTTTCAAACAGCTCCTTGGGGGGCAAAATGGCCTCCTGAATGGTGCGCGCGTAGTGTATGCTGTCCGTCATCTCCTTGTTCTTCTGCTCGATGATCTCCTTCTGCATCACCACCTCGGCTGTGCGCTCGGTCACGATCCTTTCCAATTTGTTCTTTTCCTTTTGCAGCACCCGCTCGCGGTACCTGATGTAACCGTAGATCAATCCGGCCGAGGCCAGGATACAGAGAGCATAGAACCAGTTGGTCTTCCAGAAAGGGGGCAGGATGACCAGGCGTACCGGTGCGGTATGCGATACAAGCCCGAAAGAACTTATACTTCTCACCTGGAAAGTATATTCCCCCGGCTCCAGGTTGTTGAAGGAGGCCAGGGTATTGTTGCCGCAATCCACCCAGGCGGTATCGTTGCCGCTGCCGCTCAGCCTGTAGTAATACCTCACCTTCTTCTGGTTGGAAAGGTCCATGCAGCCGAACGCAAAGGAAATGGAATTATTAAAGTAGTCGAACACATAGGAACGCTTGATAAATGCAGAAGAATCGGAAGCGTAGTCCTTACCGAACAATTTCACTGAGGAGATGAGCAACTGGGGCGCCCGCTCCGGCTCCGCCAGGTTCTCCGGTTTGAATTTGACTATACCCTCTGAACTTGCCAGGAAAAAATAGCCGTTCTTATCCTGCTCTATCTTATCCACGAACTTGCGCGATAGAAGGCCCAGCGAGGCATCGAATTCAATGACACGCTTTGTTGTTGTATTGTATTTGAACAGGCGGGTCTCGGTAAGAAGCCAGATATTGGCATTCTTATCTTCCGCAATGCTGAATACGGCCTCGCCCTTCAGGATCTCGTGCAGCGGTGTAGGACCTAGTTTGAAGGTGGACGTATCCAGCCAGTGCAGGCTTGCTTTTGTGGAAACCCAGGTATGGCCTTTGCTGTCCTTAAAAGTGAGCAAGATCTCCCTGTCCGCCAGCGCTGTGCCGTCAGCAGCCGTATCCCTGAACAAGTGCCTGATCACGGAATGTTCGTTCGACATTACATAAAGCCCCGAATCGAGCGTACCCAGCAGGTAGAAAGAAGCGAATGAGGTATTGATATGGGAGATGGGGATGGCCGGCCGTCTTATATCTACATAAGCGATGGAATCCGTCTTCGTATCCATATAGCCTATACCCTTGAAATAGGTACATACCGCTACCCGATTGTCCTTTGTGCGGCACATATAAAGGGGAGTAACGGATCCGCGGTGACCAGGTGACCAGTTTCCCACACCCAGGTTACCGCTCCATTTCTTAGTACGCGTATCGAAGGAAGCGAAAAAGCCCCAGCGCCTGCCATATAACTTTCCATCGAAATAGGAGATGGCCATGCGCGTATAATCATCAGAAGGCGGTTTATAGACCTGTTGCAATTTGCCGTTCTGATAATTGTACTCCGACAGGCCGGAGCCGCTCTGCGCGTACAGCAGGTTGTTATCGGCCACCACGAAAGAGTTGATCTTATTGGTCTGACCGGATTTATCGGCAAACTTCACTTTCAGGGTATCGTTATGGATCAGCCTGAACTCCTGCTTGATGGGATCGATGATATTGACCCCACCGGTAAAGGTGCCTATCCATATCCTTTCCTGTTTATCGATGTAAATGCCCCGGATGAGGTTATCGCTGATGCTGCTGTTGTTATTATAATCGAAGGCGTATACCGTGAACTTACCGGTCTTCGGGTTGAATCGGTTCAATCCTCCTCCCAGGCTGCCCATCCACAGCTCGCCATACTTATCCTGGGCGATGGATCGGATGTTATTGAAGCTGATACCGGTCTGATCTTCCTCATCGCTGTAGTACCGGTAAAAGGCGCCTTCGGATGGCACATATTTATAGATGCCCAGGTACGTGGCGTACCAGACATTGTCATCACGGTCGATGAAAACCTTATGGATAAGATCCAGGCCGTGTTTGGCGCCCGACAAAAGGGGCTTGCCTTCGGGCGTGAATATCCTGCTGCGGTCTATCGTAATGAACTCTTTCTTTTCGGGGTCCAGCTTCTGCAGTTCTCCCTTTCCGCTGCCATTCCAGCAGGTGAACCAAAGTATGCCGCCCTTGTCCTCACGAATGTCTTTGACCTGGGAAGTAGCGATGCCACCGGGATTTTTTTCATCGGGAGTGAAGTGGATAAAACCATCTTTACCGGGGTCGTAAAGGTCCAGCCCG
>JBFLYZ010000090.1:0-10712 GCA_040756415.1 Bacteroidota bacterium | reverse complement strand
AGGTCAGGCCCTCCGCAGCGCGGAGGGCTTTTTTTTGAGTCCTGGACAAACAAAACAAATACACGGAAGAAGAGCTGGTGGCCTTTCTCACCCGGGGCGACCGTCAGGCCTTTTCCGTGATCTATAACGCCTACTCATCCGCCCTGTACGGGGTCATAGCGCGCATCATCACCGATGAGGAGGCCGCAGCCGACCTGCTGCAAGAGGCCTTTATCAAGATATGGAACAGCCGTGCCAGCTACGACCCTTCCAGGGGAAGGCTTTTCACCTGGCTGCTCAATATTGCCCGGAATACGGCTATAGATACCACGCGCTCAAAGCAATACAAGGCCGGGCAGAAAATCCAACCGATCGATAATTCCGTAAAACAAGTAAACAGGAGCAGCAGGATCGCTGTGAACTACGATTCCATCGGCCTGAAAGAAACCGTAGCGAAGCTGAAGCCCGAGCTCAGGCAGATCATCGACTTGCTTTATTTTGGAGGATATACCCAGGAAGAAGCGGCAAAAGAGCTGAATATGCCGGTGGGCACCGTAAAGACCAGGACCCGTAACGCGCTGATACAGCTTCGCGAGCTAATGGAGGTAAAGAAAGATGAACGTTAAAGAATACATAGCATCCGGCATACTCGAAGCCTACGCCCTGGGCTCCTGCGCCCAGGCTGAAAAAGAGGAGGTGGAAGCCAAGCTGGCCCAATACCCCGAGCTGCGCGAAGAACTGCGGCTCATCGAACAGTCGCTGGGCACCTATGCTTCTCTTTACGCCAAGGAGCCCCCTGCCGGGCTGCAGAACAAAATAGCTTCCGCACTATTCGGGAACGAAGAAAACAAGGGGAAGGTGATCGGCCTCCGGCCGAACGCGCTTACGTTGCCCCGCTGGCTGGCCGCAGCCGCGGCCGCACTGCTGCTGGCCACCACGTTCTCGGCCATTGTACTGTATTCCATGCTTAGCGATTCGAACGAACGCTTCGCTGAAACGGAAAAGGAGAACAGCCTGCTGAACTCCAGCCTGGCGCAGCGCGATTCGGCTATCGGCTCAATGAACAAAGAAATGGCTTTGCTGAAAGATCCCATGAGCCAGCTCATCGTGCTCAAAGGCATGAAAAAAGCGCCCGATGCCAAGGCAATGGTGGTGTGGAACAAAAAGACCAACGAGGTTTATCTCGAGGTGGAGCGGCTCCCCCAGGCTCCCCAGGGCATGCAGTACCAGTTCTGGGCCATTGTTGACGGTAAGCCCGTTGACGCGGGAATGATCCATACCGATTCGGCCGGCATGCACCGCATGAAGGATTTTGAAAAGGCCGATGCTTTCGCGATCACGCTCGAAAAAGAAGGCGGCAGCCCCGTGCCCAACCTGGAAGAGATGTATGCCATGGGCAAACCCTAAGACCCTTTCTCCCCGTTCTCATATATCTTCACCTCGTTCAATCCCCTGCTTGTGCGTACGCCCCGGTACATCCCCTCGGTATTGAAAGGCATGGCAACGTTGGCATTGCTGTCGATGGCGATCAGGCCGCCACGCCCGTCCTGCTTCTGCAGGGTTTGGTTGATCACGAAATCTGCCGCTTCTGAAAGGCTCTTTCTGCCGTATCGCATCTGGGCGGAAACATCGTAAGCCACCACGTTGCGGATAAAATACTCTCCGTGCCCGGTGCAGCTTACCGCGCTGGTGCCGTTACTGGCATAGGTGCCGCTGCCAATGATGGGCGAGTCGCCCACACGGCCAAACTTCTTATTGGTCATGCCGCCCGTAGAGGTAGCCGCGGCCAGGTTGCCCTGCTTATCGAGCGCCACCGCGCCCACCGTACCGTATTTCTTATCGCTGGGCCCTTCCGGATAGATGAAGCTGGTGGTATCCGTATGGTCGAGGGGTATGGTCTCCACCCTGATCGCCTCCTGCAACTGCTCCCAGCGCTTCTGGGTGAAGAAATAACTGGTATCGACAATGGCGCATCCCATTTTGGCGGCAAACTGCTCCGCCCCCTTACCCACCATCATCACGTGTTCGCTTTTTTCCATGACAACACGGGCCGCGCATATGGGGTTCCTGATCGTATGAACACCGGCTACCGCTCCCGCTTTTAAGGTCTTCCCGTCCATAATGCTCGCATCGAGCTCGTTCTTGCCGTCATGCGTAAAAACAGCTCCCTTGCCCGCGTTGAACAAGGGCGAATCCTCGAGTATGACCACTGCGGCTTCAACCGCATCCAGGGCAGACCCGCCTTTTTCCAGTATGCTGTATCCCGCGTTAAGCGCCTCAGCCAGTTTATCCGTGTACTCCTTTTCCATCGCGGGCGTCATATTCTTTTTCAAAATAGTACCCGCTCCACCGTGAATGACAATACCGAAAGGCTGCTCCATATTAGTGTTGGTTTGAGAACATGAAACGATCAATGCCGCAAAAACGATCAATATACCCGAGAAATACCTCATTCTTTCATAAAGTGAACCGGTTCTGCCCACGGGGGCAAGCAAAAAAAGCCCGGGATCAGATCCGTTTTTTCATTCCGGATTTGCTTAAACAAACCTACGAAAAAACAGGCAAAACTATGGCCCTAAATAGCTAATTTCGCTCTATGGACATCCTCAGCCAATCGCTCGGCTACATGCGGTATCGCCTGCGGTCCAGTACCCGATACGCGATCCATTCTCCATTCGTTTTCGAGCTGGTGACCCGCGTATTCAATGACCGCTCGGCTTACCCCCCATACAAAAAAACAGAGGGCCTGCGCTCGGCTTTGCTTCGCGATACCCGCATCATACACGTAACCGACCTGGGAGCCGGCTCACGGATGAACAAGGGCAGCCAGCGCGCGGTGAAAGAGATATGCCGTTCGGCCGAAAAAAGCTCCAAGTACGGTCAGCTCCTTTTCAGGCTGGTCAATTATTTAAAGCCTCAGACCATCATCGACCTGGGCACCTCGCTGGGAATAACAACCCTTTACCTCAGCGCGGGCAGCCCCAGGGCCCGCCTCCATACCATCGAGGGCTGCCCCCAGACAGCCGCTATAGCTCAGGCCAATTTTCACAGCCAGGGGGCAGACCATATTGTTTTGCATACCGGCAATTTCGATGACCGGCTGCCGGAGCTATTGCGTAAAGAGGAGCGCATCGACTTCGCTTTCTTTGACGGCAATCACCGCAAAGATCCAACCCTACGCTATTTTGAACTTTGCCTGCAGCGCGCGCATAACGCATCTGTTTTCGTGTTTGACGACATCAACTGGAGCGCTGAAATGCAGCAGGCCTGGAGGCTGATCAAGGCCCATCCGCGCGTGACGATAAGCATAGACCTCTTTTCAATGGGAATGGTCTTTTTCCGGAAAGAGCAGGCCAGCCAGCACTTCGTGATACGCTTTTAGGGCCCGGCAGAGGGAATTTTATTTTCGTACCTTTACCCCAATGGAGAACAGAAAGATCATCGAGCTGAAAGACATCGCGCGCCAGTACGTGATCGGCACGGAGACCATCCATGCCCTGCGCTCGGTGACACTCGACATCTACAAGAACGAGTATGTGGCCCTGATGGGGCCATCGGGCTCGGGCAAATCCACGCTCATGAACGTGCTGGGCTGCCTCGACACACCCAGCAGCGGTGAATATATCCTGAACGGCATTGCCGTGGCCAAGATGCTCGACAACCAGTTGGCTGAGGTGCGCAACAAGGAGATCGGATTCGTTTTCCAGACCTTTAACCTGCTGCCGCGCCTGACCGCCCTTGAAAACGTGATCCTTCCGCTGATCTATGCAGGCGTGCCGAAAGCCAGGCGCGAAGAACGGGGAAAGACCGTGATGGAGCAGGTAGGCCTGGCTGACCGCATGAACCACAAGCCCAACGAGCTTTCGGGCGGACAGCGCCAGCGCGTGGCCGTGGCACGCGCCCTGGTGAACACGCCCTCCATCATCCTGGCTGACGAACCTACGGGAAACCTGGACACCCGCACATCGGAAGAGATCATGGGCCTGTTCGAAGAGATACACCGCAACGGCAACACCATCATCGTGGTGACACACGAAGAAGATATAGCCAAGCATGCGCACCGTATCGTCAGGCTGAGAGACGGCCTGATCGAGTCTGACCACCCGAACCCCGATATCCGCAGGATAAAGGCGGAAACCATCGCCTGATGAAGATCTATACCAAGACCGGTGACAAAGGGCAAACCTCGCTTATAGGAGGAACGCGGGTGCCCAAGCATCATATCCGTATTGAGGCCTACGGCACCGTAGACGAGCTGAACTCCTGGATCGGCCTGCTGCACAGCCAGGATATTGCGGACGATCATAAAAAAGCGCTGCTCGAAATTCAGGACCGGCTTTTTACCATAGGCTCATCGCTCGCCTCTGACCCCGAACGGTCAAAAATGAAATTACCCGACCTGAGAGAAGAGGACGTGCTGATGCTCGAAAAGGAGATCGACCGGATGAACGAGACCCTGCCCGAAATGCGCTCCTTCATCCTGCCGGGCGGAAACAGTACAGTATCCTACTGCCATATCGCGCGCTGCGTGTGCAGGCGGGCCGAACGACATACCATCCATCTTTCCGAAAACAGCTTTGTGGCAGAGCTGGTCATCAAGTACCTCAACCGCTTGTCGGATTACCTTTTCGTACTGTCAAGAAAGATAGCGGCCGATACAGGCGCGGAGGAAAAGCCCTGGCAACCGCGCATTTAGCAGGGGGAAATTTTTTCCGATTTTTTTTCACAAAATTTTGTTCCTATCAATAAATTTCTACTTTTGCACGAAATTTGAATAGGGTAAAAAATCCTGTTCCGTAAGCAACCCAAACGGGGTTTTTACGTTTAACGGTAAAAAGTTGATACATGTACTGGACACTTGAACTGGCATCTTATCTTGAAGACGCTCCCTGGCCCGCTACCAAGGATGAACTGATCGATTATGCTATCCGTTCAGGAGCGCCTACTGAAGTCGTGGAAAACCTCCAGGAGATCGAGGATGAGGGGGAGGCCTATGAGTCGATCGAAGAGATCTGGCCCGACTATCCCACCAAGGAGGACTTCTTCTTCAATGAAGATGAATATTAAAAGATAAAGGCTTCTGCGCCTCCCGCCTCCGGGGGGCGTTTTGTTTTATACCCCCGTTTATTGCCATGAATGGCCTGCTCCCGGCAATTTTGTCAGCCTTTTCGGCCCGGAACGCTATTTGACCATACCCCGCAACAGCGTTTTTAGGCAAAAGGCCCAGCCTTCTTTTCCTTTCTACCTGTGCGTAAAAAGGTTATTTTTGTCTTCCCTGTAAAAAGACGTAAAAACTCCAATATACAAGAGAATGTTCGGTTTTATTTCCAAGATCATAGGCACCAAGTCGGATAAGGACATCAAAGCCATAAAACCTATTGTTGAAGATGTTCATGAGGCTTATGAAAGGATCAGGAACCTCAGCACCGATGCCCTGCGCGCCAAGTCTGCGGAATTCAGGAAAAAGATCGCTGAGCATATTAAAGAAGAGCAGGCCGAGATCGATGCGATGAAAAAGCAGGCGGAAGCCGCTGATGATATCCAGGAGAAAGAGGGCATTTATGCTGAGATCGACAAAAAAGAGAAGGGTATTGCCAAGAAGATCGAGGAAGCGCTGAACGACATATTGCCCGAAGCCTTTGCCGTGATCAAGGAAACAGCCAGGCGTTTCAAGGAGAACACCTCCATTACCGTAACGGCCACCGAGCTGGACAAGGCCCTGGCGGTAAAGAAGAACTATGTTAAAATTGATGGTGAAAAGGCCATCTGGCAGAATAGCTGGGAAGCGGCCGGAAATACCGTTAAATGGGACATGGTGCATTACGATGTCCAGCTCATCGGTGGTATTGTGCTTCACCAGGGCAAGATCGCGGAGATGGCCACCGGTGAGGGTAAGACCCTTGTGGCCACCTTGCCGGTCTATCTCAACGCCCTGGCAGGGCGCGGTGTGCACGTGGTAACGGTAAACAACTACCTGGCGAAACGCGACTCGGAATGGAACGGACCTCTTTTCGAGTTCCTGGGCCTTACGGTCGACTGTATCGACAATCACGAGCCCAACTCACCCGAAAGGCGCGCGGCCTATAACGCGGATATTACCTACGGCACCAACAACGAGTTCGGCTTCGATTACCTGCGCGATAATATGGCGCGATCGCCCGAAGACCTGGTGCAGCGCAAGCATCATTATGCCATCGTTGACGAGGTAGACTCCGTTCTGATCGATGACGCGCGTACCCCGCTCATTATCTCAGGCCCTACGCCCAAGGGCGAGGACCAGCAGTTCCAGCAGCTCAAACCCAGGATAGAAAAAATAGTTAACGCCCAGAGGAGCTATGTCAATACCGCGCTGGCGGAAGCCAAAAAACTGATCGCTGCGGGCAACGCGGGGGTGAAAGAAGGTGAAGGGGGCCTGGCGCTTTTACGCGCTCACCGCGGCCTGCCCAAGAACAGCGCCCTGATCAAATTCCTGAGCGAGGAAGGGAACAGGGCCATCCTGAAGAAAACGGAAAATCACTATATGCAGGACCAGAGCAAGGAAATGCATAAGGTGGATACTCCCCTCTATTTCGTGATCGATGAGAAGAACAATACCGTTGAGCTGACCGAAAAAGGCCTCGAGCTGATCACTGCTTCGGGCGAGGACCCCCGCTTTTTCGTACTTCCCGATGTGGGAGCCGTGATCGCGGAGATCGACCGCTCCGGCCTCAGCGATGAGGAGAAGCGCAAGAAGAAAGACGAGCTGATCCGCGAGTTCAGCATCAAGAGCGAACGCGTGCACACCGTACAGCAACTGCTGAAAGCCTATACCCTTTTCGACAAGGATGTGGAATACGTGGTGATGGACGGCAAGATCAAGATCGTTGACGAGCAAACAGGCCGTATCCTGGAGGGCCGGAGGTATTCGGATGGGCTGCACCAGGCCATAGAAGCGAAAGAGAACGTCAAGGTAGAGGCGGCAACCCAGACCTATGCTACCATCACGCTGCAGAATTATTTCCGCATGTACCATAAGCTGGCCGGCATGACCGGCACCGCGGAAACGGAGGCGGGCGAGTTCTGGAACATCTATAAGCTGGATGTGGTGGTGATCCCCACCAACAGGGCGGTGATCCGTAAGGACGAGCAGGACCTGGTATACAAGACCAAGCGTGAGAAATACAACGCGGTGATCGATGAGATCATTCGACTGGTGAATGCCGGCCGGCCCGCGCTGGTGGGTACTACCTCGGTCGAGATCTCCGAGCTGCTCTCGCGCATGCTCAAGCTCAAAGGCATCAGGCACAACGTGCTGAACGCGAAACTGCACCAGAAAGAAGCCGATATCGTTGCGGAGGCCGGAAAGGCCGGCACCGTGACCATTGCCACCAACATGGCGGGCCGCGGTACGGATATTAAGCTGGGCCCGGGCGTGAAAGAGGCGGGCGGACTGGCCATTATCGGTACCGAGCGGCATGAGTCCAGGCGCGTGGACAGGCAGTTGCGCGGACGTGCCGGGCGCCAGGGAGACCCGGGCAGCTCGCGCTTCTTCGTTTCGCTCGAAGACGACCTGATGCGGCTTTTCGGTTCCGACCGCATAGCCCGCATGATGGACCGGCTGGGACATAAAGAAGGCGATGTGCTGGAGGCCGGCATGATCACCAGCGCCATCGAGCGCGCGCAGAAAAAAGTGGAAGAGAACAATTTCGGCATACGCAAGCGGCTGATCGAATACGATGACGTGATGAACGCTCAGCGCGAGGTGATCTACACCAAGCGCAGGCATGCGCTGTTTGGCGAGCGCCTTTCCATCGATATAGCCAACACCACCTTTGATGTGGCGCAGCTCATCGTGAACGATTACCAGGAAACGAAGGACTATGAAGGTTTTGTGGTGGAACTGATCCGCGTATTCTCCATCGAATCGCCCGTTACGGAAGAGGAATTCAACAAACTGAAAGCCGAAGAGATCACCTCCCGCGTATTTGAGGCCGCGCAGGCCGCGTACAGGGCCAAGAACGAAGCCGTGGCGGCCCAGGCCTATCCCGTGATCAAAAACATCTACGAGAACCAGAACTCCAAGTTCGAGAACATCATTATCCCCTTTACCGATGGCATCAAGACCCTGCAGGTGCTGGCCAATATGAAGAACGCTTACGAGTCGCATGGGAAATCGATTCCCGTTGAGTTCGAAAAAGGCGTTATGCTGGCCATGATCGATGACGCGTGGAAAGAGCACCTGCGCGAGATGGATGAGCTGAAGACCAGCGTGCAGAACGCGGTATATGAGCAAAAAGACCCCCTGCTGATCTACAAGTTCGAATCGTTCAACCTCTTCAACCAGATGCTGACGCGTACCAACAAGGAGGTCATTGCCTTCCTGTACAAAGGCGCGCTGCCCGGTGCCGAGCAGAACCAGATGAAGCAAAGCGCTGGGCCGCAGAAGAACGACCTGAGCAGGCTAAAGACGCAGCGTAGCGATGTGAGGCAGCAAAAACCGCAGTACAACAATCCTTCGGAACAGGCAAAGCAGCAGCCCGTAAAGGCCGAGGTCAAGGTAGGCCGCAACGATCCCTGCCCCTGCGGATCGGGGAAAAAATACAAGAACTGCCATGGCAGTTAGGTAAGAGGCCAGCCTGCCTCCGGGCAGGTCGCACGATCCTGTATCTTTTTCCTAAATTTAACGTTACAGCGTAAAGCCGTATCTGCCTGTGAAAAGATCGCTTTCCATTATCTTCCTCCTTTTCTTCTTCCTGCTTCCCTTTGCCTGCAGCAAGAAGCCTTTTCACATAGCCTCCGTGAACAATAATGTATGCAAGCGGCTTACCGGTGAGGTGGTACTGTACTGTATCTTTGTCGACACGCGATACACCCAGCCCTGGAGCGCCTACGACATCAACAGCACGCTCGATTCCATACACTACGCCATGGAGTGGCTCGAGAACAAAGCCTCAGAGAACGGCATTCCGCTCACTATTACGGTGCAGTATCACCAGAACAACAATGTCATCCCCATCAGCCAGGATTTTCCACGCAAAACACTTTCGGGAACCTTATTGCCCGTCATACCTGCGGGCATCCGGCTGCTGGACGGCTGGAGCAACCGCATCGCGCGCAACGCGGGCAAAGCCTTTGCGCAGGATACGGCAAGCATCATTAAAACCAAGAACAAATTGAGCGACCGCGAGCGGCTGATCGCCAGGCTGCGCGATATGAACGGAACGGATAACGTGGCCCTGATCTATTTCATCAACAACTACTACAAGGAAGAGATGAGCGTGGCCATACACTGCGACAGCTATACCGAGACCGAATACGCCATTGTCAGCTTCAAGCAGCCTTCGGTCATTGCGCACGAGCTCCTGCACCTGTTCGGGGCCTGGGACCTCTACATCAATCCCTTTGAGCGGAAATGGAAGAACCAGAGAAGGAAGAAAATGGCCATGAAGGAATTCCCGGACGAGATCATGGCCTTTGCCTACCGCGATATCGACAAGCTGAACATCTCACCGCTTACCCAATACCTCATCGGCTGGCGGCCTGAGCTGGATGACAAGTATAAGAGCATGTTCTTCGGCAAGCGCAAGAACCTGTTGAAGTACCATGTTTGCAAATAAAAAAAGGCGGGGGCAAGCCCGCCTTTAATCCCGTATCCGGCACGGATTATTTCTGAATAATGATCTTTTCCGTTATCACACCCAGGTTGGTCACAGCCTGCAGGTAGTAAACGCCATTTCCTAATTCATCGAGCGCAAGTTCTTTTGCAAAAGAACCTGAAACGCGTTCTTCATGAACATAAACCGCTTTCCCGGAAACATCATACACCTGCATCTTCACCGTTTCCAGTCCGGCTGCGTTTAACACCACACGGAACAGGCCCTGCGATGGATTGGGAGAGACCGAAGCAGCCAGATCGCCAAGCGTTGTTTCCATGCCTGTTATCGTATAGGTAATGATCACTTCACCGTTACCCGTCTGGAAGCCCTGCGTATGTACCACGTTTGTTGCCGATGAAGCGGTATAGCTGCTGCCCCCGCCTCCGCCTCCCCAGCATCCGGCACCGCCTCCATAGTATCCACCGCCTCCACCGCCTCCGCCTGCCGTACCATTGGTCATTCCCCCGCAGGCATTGCCACCTATTCCCAGGCTACCCGAGCCGCTCAGGCAATAGCTGGGCCATTGCCCACCGTTACCGCCCGCGCTTTGAGTGCCACCGCCTCCCGTCTCACCATTGGCGCCAGGCGTGATGCCACCCCCGTAGCCGCCTTCACCGGTAAGGCCACCGCCCGCACCGCCTTTATCAAAATCGGCCGTGCTGTAGTTATCGCCACCGCCACCACCGCCTCCGGCAACAACGATCCTGTCGTTAAGTGCAGTGCCATTCAAACGGATATCGGAAGCCCCTCCGCCTCCCCCTCCGGCATAAGTGGTGGAAGACATAGCGGCATTACCACCCCCATTGAAGCCACCAGCCCCGGCAGTAGTGGGAGGAGCGCCATCAGCACCCACTCCGCCTACATAAATATAAAGTATATCGCCTGGGTTTACGGGAAAGGTGGCCTGAACGCGTCCGCCTTTTCCGCCAGCATGCGTTGCGGGCGGCATACCCTGCCCGCCCGAGGCGCCTTTCACATCGACCGTGACAGAGGTCACAAACGCAGGCACGGTGAAGCTCTGTTGTGAACCGGTATACGAAAATGTCTGGGATGTTTGGGCGGCCGAGGTAAGGAATGAGGCTGCGCATAAAAGAGTAA
>JBFLYZ010000089.1:0-10755 GCA_040756415.1 Bacteroidota bacterium | reverse complement strand
TGGACGCTTAACCTGTGGCTTAACTCTCCTAATACCAATGCAGACTACGACCCGCGGACCCTGGCGGCAAAGGCCTTTCAGAATACCGTCAATTTTAAGAACGGATTACCCAAAGGGGATGGCCAGATCATTATCGAGAAGGAGGAATTCATTGCTGAATCGCAAAGAATCGGGTACAGGAATATCATCTGCCAGGCAGAAGGCACTATCAATATATCTAAAGATAAGCCGGAGATAAAACCTTTCTTTAAGGATCAGTATTATGGTTTTACAGGCGTTTACGAAGTATTAGCTGAAAAATAAATGAAGAAGGTTTACTTGGCAATGATCAATACATGGGCCTGGCTGTTGAAGCATGTTTTAACGGAGAAGGTCATGATGTGGATCATGCTGAAGTATTGTTATTATTATGCCAGGCGCGGGAAAAAAAACCAGGATGCAATTATTTGGGGAAATACGCCAGTTATTAATATAAAATACTGGTCGCGGGCACTTGTTAAGGCGGGATATAAATCCTATACGCTGGTACCTAATTTTCTTGGTTCTATAAACAAAAAGCAGGATTTT
This sequence comes from Bacteroidota bacterium, assembly GCA_040756415.1. GTDB lineage: Bacteria > Bacteroidota > Bacteroidia > JADZBD01 > JADZBD01 > JBFLYZ01. The sequence continues at coordinate 10,188 of JBFLYZ010000089.1, read as the reverse complement.
GACTACTACTATGATGACATTATTCCTGCCAGGATCAGAAAATCATGGTTTTGGAATACGTTATTCTGGTACCAGGTCAATTACCCGGAGGTGAAAAAATTCTGGGCGGTGCTTCATATTATGAAGAATGCTCGAATCTACCATGTTTATTACGATGGTGGGCCTCTCGCCAAGACCAAGTACTGGAGGCATGAGGCTGTTTTGCTGAAGCGCGCAGGCGTCAGGCTCATTGGTACGGTATTCGGCAGCGATTTTTATATGTACTCGCGGATAAGAGATTTGTCAATCCGCCATGCGCTTAACGCCTATTATCCCTTTTTTGGCACCGGGGAGAAATATATCAAAGAGCGTGTCGACTACTGGAATGAGCACCTGGACGCAGTTCCGGGAGGCTTTATTACGGATGGCCGCACACGGTGGGATATTTTGCTTTCCAATCCTATTTGTATTGATACAGCGTCCTGGCAGCCCAAAAGGGAATACTCTGATCACGATGGCATAAACGGAGAAGTCACCATTGTGCATCTTTCTAATCACCCTCCTTATACGGGAACCGAGTTTATAAAAAAAGCTATTGAAGAGCTAAAGTCTGAAGGGTTAAAAATAGATTTTTTTTATCCGGAAAAGAGAATCCAGAATGATGAATTTAAAAAGAAGCTGCAGGAAACGGATATAGTGATCGATGGAATACTTTTTAGCGGGTATGGTCTGGTGGCTATAGAGGCCATGGCATCGGGCAGTTGTGTAATTTCGAACTTGGAGAGCCGGGAGCTTTTGGAGGTGTTCAGACGCTATTCCTGGTTAAACGAAGCACCTATATTGTCCGCTTCTCCTGAAACGATTAAGGAGAGAATACGCGCATTGATTATCAATCCGCGATTAAGGAAAAGCCTGGGGACAGCCGGAAGAGCATATGTGGAAAAGTATCACTCGGAAAAAAACATGCTGTATTGGTTCGGTAAACTGTATGACAAGATTATTAAGGGGGAACAGGTCGATCTGATGTATTTGTACCATCCGTTGCTTCCTGATTCCTATAACAACATGAGCCCTAAAGTAGTTCATCCTCTTGCGGAGAACAGGATCCCGGACCAGGTTCAAATGCAGGATATGATCGACTAAGTTCAGAATGAATATGAATAGTAAGGTTGTTTTTTTTAAGATGTATTTTTCAGTCGCCCGTTTGTTTTTTAAAGCGGTTATTCCCCCGTACATGATACTCAAGGTGTATTGGACGGTATACCGCGTAGCACGGGAACGGAGAAAAAGGCAAATGATGGGCGAAAAGCCCAGGCTGGTATGGGGACCAGTGGCGATCATCAATAATAAGTATTACAGCCAGGCGATGGCCGCTGCCGGATACTGCTCCAAAACCTATATGGAGCAATATTACAACATCACCAAGAAGGCGGACTTTGACATGTATTTTACCGATTTCGCTCCTAAGGCGCCCAAGTTTTTTGCTCTGGATGTTTTTTATAATCAATATGCGGCCGGGTATAGTGCTTTTTGTTATTGTGTAAAGAATTTCGATGTTTTCCACCACCCATTCAGCGGTGGTTTTTTGCAGTATACACGCCTTAAGAGGAGAGAGGCCTGGCTGCTTAAAAAGGCGGGTTGCAAAGTAGTAACCTTGGGGTATGGGGCTGATTTTTTCAGATATTCGAAGGTGATCGATGCAAGCTGGCTGCACGGGCTTAATGCGCATTACCCGGCATTTGCACGCAACGAAGATGAGATAGAACGGACGGTGTCCTATTGGAGAAAGCACTCTGATTGCATTATCAATGGCTTGCATATCGATCAATTGGGCAGGTGGGATGTCCTTCCTTTCAGGAACGAGGTGATCGATCTAAACGCTTGGAGGCCGCGCGAGAATTACTCCGATAGTGATGGGTTAAATGGACCCGTGACCATTGTTCATGCCCCTAACCACCGCGTGATAAAAGGAACCGAATTTCTTCTGAAGGCGGTTGATGAACTGAAAAAGGAGGGCCTGCAACTGAACTTGATCTTGCTGGAGAAAAGACCGAATGACGAGGTAAAGAGCATACTTCATGAACAGGCGGATATTTTTTTCGACCAATCGGTACTGGGGTATGCATTAAGCGCGATAGAAGGCTTTGCCTCCGGCTTGCCGGTTATGACCAATTTGGAGATTGAAGAATACACGCGTGTTTTCAGAAGGTACTCGTTTCTTAACGAATGCCCGGCACTTTCAACAAGCAACGAGAGTATTAAAAGTAATTTAAGGATACTCGTGCGGAACCCTGGCTTCAGGCGGCAGTTGGGAGAGGCCGGCCGGAAGTACGCTGAAAAATATCACTCGTACGCTACGGCAGCTAACATTTTTGGAAAGATATATGATAAAATATGGCATGGAAAGGATCAGGATCTGATAAATATCTACCACCCCTTGCTTTCTACATCTTATAATAACTCATTACCTTTGATCGAGCATCCCCTTGTGGAGAATAAGATACCCCGTGAACTAATGGAAACCTTAAATAAATAGTTGTGAACGTTGTTATAACCGGCTCCGGTGGATTGATCGGTTCAGCCTTGCTCGCTGCACTGCAAAATAAGCACACTCTGTTTGCTGTCGGGAGATCCCGGCCTTCAAACTCCGAGGTGAATTTCATCAAGCTCGACCTGTCCTCTGATTGGAGTATCACGGCTCTTCCGGGAAAGGCAGATGCGATTTTCCACCTAGCCCAGTCAGAGCATTTCCGGGAGTTCCCGCAAAGAACGGCCGATGTTTTTGAGGTGAATACCGTAAGTACAGTAAAATTGCTGGATTACGCACTCAAGTCCGGGGTTAAGAAGTTTATCTATGCTTCATCCGGTGGCATTTATGGTTTTGGCGATCACGGTTTTTCGGAAGAGCAGGAGGTGGTTGCCCACGGTGACCTGGGTTTTTACCTGGGAACCAAGCTGTGTTCCGAGATACTGGTAGAAAACTATTCCAAGTTTTTCGATGTGATCATCGCGCGGTTTTTCTTTGTGTACGGGAAGCAGCAGAAGAGGAGTATGTTGATCCCCCGCCTTGTAGATAATGTCAGAAGCGGAAAGGAAATTACCTTGCAGGGTGAAGAAGGTATTAAGACCAACCCCATTCACGTCAGCGATGCTGCCCGCGCCATGGTAAGATGCCTGGATGTTAACGGCAGCCATAAGATCAATATTGCCGGCCCCGAGGTGTTGAGCCTGAAGCAGATCTGCGGTATTATAGGTAAGAAGGTGGGGAAGCAGCCTGTAATAAAATACCAGGAGAATAGTATAGCGAATCATCTTGTTGCTGACGTTCGCAAAATGAATAAGATGCTTGGCGGTCCTGTCGTTCCCTTCGAGAAAGGAGTGGAAGACCTGCTCTGATCCGATGAAAAAAAGGGTTGCTATAATGCTGTATGGGATCGGTGATGTTTCCGGTGGGGGTGGGGCGGAACGTTTCTGGGCCGATTTTTTCGAAAAATACCGCACCTATGACCAGCGTAAGTATGATGTTTACCTGTTCTGTGATGGCGATTCCTACGGAAGATTGAAGGAGATCAGGCGCCTGTCAGGGGTATCCGGTGTAGTGTTCCTGAAGAACTATAGTAACCGATTCAAGCATACTTTAGAGTTTTTTGATTTTTACCTGAAACTGCTCAGTTACGGGATAAACGTGGTACATGTGGCCGAATACACAACAGTTTATTATGAGCGCCTTCGAAAGTTATCACGGCTGCCAGGCTGGATGAGACCGGTGCTATCGACAACCCTCGTGAACTGCATTATCCCTTACAGGTATGATTGGGATGCCGGGTTCAAAAAACCGATCGACCAGGTGCTGAAAGCCATTCGGTTCGATGGCATTATGTCATGGTACCACTTGTTGAAAGAATTTATCCTTGAAAAGGGTTTTGCGTACAAAGTTCCGTACGTTTATGCGGTCAGTTATTGCTTTGCTGATACTTCGAAGTTCAGGCCCGCTGAGAAAAGGAACGATATCGTATTTGCCGCCAGGCTGGGCGCGAATAAAAACCCACTGATGTTTGTGGAGGCCGTAAGTTTACTTGAACGCCTCGAACCGGAAAGGATAAAAGACTGGAGTTTTGCGATCTATGGAAAGGGCGAACAGGAAGAGCTGGTTCGGGAAAGAATAAGGGAACTGGGCCTTCAGCATACCATTAAAATGGGTTATAGCCTTCATATGGCCGATGTATTAGCACATTCGAAATGTTTCGTTTCTACTCAGGATTATGAGAATTTTACTTCGCTTTCTATGCTGGAAGCTATGGCTTGCGGTAACGTGATCGTTTCGAGAAATGTGGGACAGACGGGCTACTTTGCCAAAGCCGCTGTCAATGCTTTTCTTGCCGAAGAAGATACGGCCAAAGGGATTGCGATGGCGCTGGCCGAGTTCATCAACCGGCCGGAGTTGCATGAACGCATGCAGATGGAAAGCGTTCGGATCGCAACGGAAATACATACTGCTAAAAATTTTTTCAAAGAAACCGAGGAATACTGGGAGGCCCTGTTGGCCCGAAAATGATGGACAAGGTACTTTTCCTTTTTACCAAGGAATTTCCTTTCGGCACAGCCGAGCAATACCTCGTTGATGAAATGGCTCTGCTTGCCCCGGAATTCTCGAAGATCATAGTGGTGCCCTGCGAGATATTTTCCGAATCGCAGAAGCAGTTAACCCGGGTGCTTCCTTCCAATGCCGAGGTTCTCGATATCAATAAACTTGTGACGACCGGCACCCGCGAGAAAACCCGCAGGTTTGCAGAATTTATCGCTGTGTATTTCGGTGAGTTCATCCGCGCGGAAAGCAAAACCTGGTTCTGGAAGGAAAGAGGGAGGTACAAAAGCGTTTTGCGCCACCAGCAGGCCCTGGCTGACGCATTTATGGCACTATTGAGTGGCTACGGAAAGGTCCAGAAATTCTTTTACGCATATTGGATACATAATTCATGCATCATGCTCGGTCTTCTGAAAAGAAGGAAAGCGATAGGGAGTTTTGTGTGTCGTGGCCATTCGATCGACCTGTACGACCGGGACTGGGCCCTGGCCCGCTATATCAGGCCATTGCCCTTTCACCGGTTTAAAATAGACCAGGCTTCTGCGATCTTTCCGGTTTCACGGCATGGGGAGGATCACCTGAAAAAGAAGTACAAGTGGCTTGCAGGTAAGATAAAGGCGTTGCATCTTGGTGTCCGCGATTGTGGGACCAGTTGCCTGGATCATAAAGCGGTTTTCACCCTGGTTTCTTGCTCTAATTTTTCGGCAAACAAAAGAATAGAGAAGATCATGGCAATTCTGGCGCACATACCTATTGAACTGCGCTGGGTCCATTTCGGTGGAGGTGAAGGGATGGAAAAGGCCGTCCATGCTGCTAAAGACCTACCCCCGAACATACATGTGGAATGGAAAGGGTTTGTGCCAAATGGAAAAATAATGGAATATTATGCGGGTAATTCGATCAATCTTTTTATAAATGTCAGCGAAGCTGAAGGCCTGCCGGTTTCCATGATGGAAGCCATCAGTTTTGGCATCCCAGTTATGGCTACTGCTGTTTACGGAAACCCTGAGATCGCCAACGAAACAACAGGTTTTTGCATTCCGTTTGATTTCGATGAAAAGGCCGTTGCGGCCTTGATAACACAGTTTGCCGGGGATATACGGCTTCAGGAAGCGAAGCGGCTGCAGGCCAGGCGCTTCTACCAGCATCATTTCAGCAGCAATGAAAATTACAGCCGATTTACCGGGGAACTGCTGAAATACCCCAATCCTTAATTTTTCTTTATCTTAGCTTTCTCTTTTGCATGCTGGTATCCGTAATCATAACAGCCTATAATTATGGCAAATATATCGAGCGGGCCATACGCAGCGCTTTGAACCAATCCCTGGCTCAGGATCATTACGAGATCATCGTGGTGGATGATGCCAGCACGGATGAAACACCCAGGATATTGGAGAACTACAAGGACAGTGTCAAATATCTGCGTCTTTCCAAAAATGAAGGCCTTTCCAACGCCCGTAACATAGGCATACAGAAGGCGAGGGGGCAATTTGTTGTCTTTCTAGATGCTGACGATTATATACAGGGTGACCTGCTTAAGGTCCAGTCCGTATTCCTCACGGAGAATAACCGCCTTGACGCTGTGTCGGTCGATTATTACCTGGTGAACGAGTATGGCGATCATATCGAATGGGTGTCTGCGCAGGATAAGCCCATTGCCTGCGGTATCATGTTCCGCAAAGACAGGCTTTATGATATCGGGCTTTATGACGATGCTTTTCGGGCGCGGGAAGACGAAGATTTCCGCATCAGGTTCCTTAAGAAGTATAACATTTACAACATTATCCTCCCTTTGTACCGGTACAGGCGCCACGATAATAACCTGACGAACAACCATGCGGAGATGGAGAAATACAAGCAGAAGCTGGACGATAAGCACAGCAAGTGATATGTCTTTTTTTCTTGAAACTGACAAAACGGGATTACGGCCCATAACCACCGAGGATGCAACGGATGAATATCTGGGATGGTTGAATAATCCCGAAGTTACCCGTGGACTCGATACCGGTATATTCCCTACTACCCGGGAAGCCCTGGTTGGTTTTCTGAAAAGCATGAGCTCCGGAAAGGAAAACCAGATGTTCTGCATCATTGATAAATCCAGGGGAAAGCATATTGGAAATATCAAGCTTGGAAATATCAATTGGGTGAACAGGAACGCTGAGCTGGGTATACTTATTGGGGACATGAGCGCGTGGGGTAAAGGATTCGGGAGGGACGCCTGTACGCTGCTGGTCAGGTATGCTTTTGATAAGCTCAACCTGAACAAGGTGTGGCTGGCTGTATATTCGAATAATGAGGCCGCGTATAACCTGTATAAAAAACTAGGTTTTGTGCAGGAAGGTTGCCTCAGGCAGCATGTTTTTTCCGATGGGAGATTTGTCGATAAGATATTAATGGCCGTTTATAATCAGGTTTCGTGATCGCTGCATTCATACAAGCGCGCTTAGGCTCTACGCGCCTTCCCGGAAAAGTATTGAAAAAGATCGGAGAAAAGCCCCAGTTATTGCACCTGCTTGACAGGATTAGCGGGACAAAAAAGCTGGATCGGGTGATCGTGCTGACATCCGACCTTCAGGTTGACGATGAACTGGCTTTTTTTTGTGCGGGAAGAGGCGTTCAATGCTTCAGAGGAAGCGAACAGGATGTACTGGACCGTTTCTATCGCTGTGCGCAGGAGTTAAAAATGTCCAAGAATGACGTGATCGTAAGGATCACTGCCGATTGCCCCCTTCATCACCGCGAGGTGGTCGATTTTGCCGTCAGGGAATTCCAGGAAAAAGGATATGATTATTTCAGCAATTCATTTGCTCCGGATTATGAAGACGGCTGTGATACGGAGGTCTTTACGTTTGCAGCGCTTGAGGCTTCATGGGAACGCGCTGACCTGCTATCGCAACGGGAGCACGTGACGCCTTATATCAAGGATTCGGGGTTCTTTAGCTGTGGGTATAAAAAATTCAACGCGGAATACAAGTTCAAACTATCGGTCGATACCCCTGATGATCTTTCGGCCGTTGCGGAGATATTCAGATATTTTGCTCCCCGGACCGATTTCAGCATTAACGAAGTGGTATCCCTGCTCCAGGCGCGTCCTGAAATCGCGCGGATCAATGCGAGCAGTGTCATTAATGCGGGTTATGCCAAATCGATCGAGAACGACAAGAGGATAAAAAAGTGATGGAATATATTTCGAACTTCAGAAAATCGGACGAATACCGTAAGAAGATACATGATCTTATTCCGGGTGGGGCACATACTTATTCTAAGGGGGATGATCAGTTTCCCCGGTTGTCTCCGGCCGCTATCACCCATGGAAAGGGGTGTTACGTATGGGACCTGGATGGCAACAGATACATTGAATGCCTGAGCGGGCTCGCTTCGGTCAGCCTCGGGCATGCTTATGAGCCCGTACTCGAGCGTGTGCGGGCCGAGCTCGAAAAGGGAAATAATTTTTCAAGGCCTTCAGTGATAGAGGGAGAGATGGCAGAACGTTTTCTTTCCCTGGTTGGGGTACACGACCGAATAAAATTTGCCAAGAATGGATCTGTTGTCACTACCGCTGCCGTCAAACTGGCGCGTGCTTATACCGGCCGGAAGCTTATTGCCCGCCCGGCCGAGCATCCTTTTTACTCGTACGATGACTGGTTTATTGGTACTACCGAAGCCGATTTCGGCATTCCCAAGGAGATCAGCTCCATGACAGTGATGTATAAGGCAGATGACCTGCAATCGCTGGGGAACCTCTTTGAAGCCTATCCCGGGCAGATCGCCTGTGTGATATCGGAACCCGAAAAGATGAATGTTCTCCCTCAAAACTACCTGGCCGATGCCATCGAACTGGCCCATAAACACGGAGCCCTGTATATCGTGGACGAAATGATCACCGGGTTCAAGACCGATTATCCTGGATCGATTACGAAATACGGAGCCGTGCCGGATATGGCCACCTGGGGAAAAGGTATCGCTAACGGCTTTTCTTTCTGTGCTCTTACCGGGAAAAAAGAGGTCATGGACCTGGGGGGGATCAGGAAAAAAGGCGCGCTGAAGCTATTTCTCATATCAACTACGCATGGCGGTGAAACCTGTTCCATTGCGGCCGGCCTGGCAACCATGGACGAGTTTGAAAAGCATGACGTGGTAAAGCATAATCAGGATATCGGCCAGCAATTCATTGACAGGTCAAGGATGCTTATCGTATCGAAAGGGCTGAATGGCTATATCGATAACCTGCAGTTCAACTGGCACGCATCGCTTGGTTTCAGGAACAGCAAAAAGGAACCCTGCTGGGGAATGCGAACGCTTTTTAACCAGGAGATGATCAGGCGGGGAGTGCTTTTCCAGGGAATTTTCTGCGCTAATTTCAGTCATTCCGATAAAGAGATCGATCATATCATGGCCGCCATGGATGAAGCGCTTGATATATACAAAAAAGGGCTAGAGGATGGATACGAAAAATACCTAAAGGGGGAAGTAATAAAACCGGTTTTCAGAAAATACATATGATATGCGCACAACAGATCCGACCAAGATCGATTTCAAGAATAAATTCGACCTTTCCGGCAAAATTATAATAATCACAGGGGGTTGTGGATTGATAGGCCGAGCCTTTGCCGAGGCTTGCGCGCAATACGGGGCGCATGTGGTTATTGCGGACATTGAGAAGGCTGATCCGGAAAAAAACGCCCTTGACCTGTCTGAACGGCACCAGCGCGAAATGATGGGAGCGGTTGTCAATGTTTCGGATAAATCATCCGTCCTGGACCTGAGAGCTAAAGTGCTTGATAAATTCAAAAGTATTCATGGACTGATCAATGGGCATCAGAACAAGACCAACAATTTTTTTCAGCGGTTTGAGGAGTACGGTGAGGAAAACTGGGATGCTGTGGTGGATACGAACCTGAAAGGCACCTTCCTGACCTGCCAGGTGATTGGCACCTGGATGGCGGAGAATGGAGGAGGCTCCATCATCAATATCCCCTCCACCTACAGCGTAGTAGCTCCTAATCAAAATCTCTACAAGGGTACCAGCCTGGGCTGCCCGGCAGCCTATTCGGCCTCTAAAGGAGGTGTTATGGCGTTATCGCAATACCTTTCCACTTATTGGGCACATAAGGGGGTACGTGTGAATCAGATCACTCCGCATGGCGTATGGAACAACCACGAAAAGCAATTCGAGGAGAATTTTGCGAACTTCAGTCCCCTGCGAAGATTAAGTTATAACCATGAGGTGGCTCCGGCTGCGGTTTTCCTTTTGTCTGACGCGTCATCGTATATAACGGGCCACAACCTGATGGTGGATGGAGGCTGGAGCGTGTGGTAACAGGCCTGACATTATGAAATCAAGAGTATTCGGTCTGGATTTGCTGAGAAGCTTTGCCATGATAAGCGTTATCGCAGCGCATTCGGGTTACGATACCTTGCTGGGATTACGCCATGGCATTATTGCCGTTGAATCGTTCTTTGTGATGAGCGGTTTTCTTATCGGGGAAATGCTGATACGCGACTTCAGGGAAGGCTTTGATTTCAATGATCTCAAGAGTTTTTGGATCAAACGCTGGTTCAGGACGCTGCCATTGTATTATGCAGTACTTATCCTCAAGTTCATTTTTATTGACCAATCC
>JBFLYZ010000088.1:0-11037 GCA_040756415.1 Bacteroidota bacterium | reverse complement strand
AATAAGGCATAAATCAGATTATAATCCCAGCAGGCGATTGTAAAGCAGGCGGGTATCGCTTACCAGTCGGGTATAGTGGAAGCGTTCTTTTACGAAATCCCAGCCGGCCAGACCCATTTCAGCTCTTTTTTTGTCATTCTTCACCAGTTCCAGCAGGTTGGCGTTGAAGCCATCCTGATCGTTCACCCCGGAAAGAAGCGCGGTGGTTTCGCTGAGCACACTGTTCCCGATCCCGCCAACGGCCGTTGATACTACCGGCCGGCCCGCAGCCTGTGCTTCTATCAGGCTGACGGGCGTGCCTTCGTTGAACGAGGTGAGGCAGACGATATCCAGCCCTGGGTATACGCGCTCCACCTCTTTTTCCCAGGAGGTGAAATGTACGATCTTTTCAAGGCCAAGCGCACTGACCTTTTCTTCGAGCCGGGTCCGTTCACTGCCGTCACCAATTATAAATGCCCGGATATTCTTTCCCGATTCCTTGTGAACATAACGTACCGCTTCAATGAACATGTCGTGATTCTTTACAGGCACCAGCCTGCCTACGATCCCGATGGCGACCACATCATCGCTCAGCAGGTAACGAGAACGGAAAGCAGTGCGCCTTTCGTCAGGTCGCTCGCGGAAACGCTGCAGGTCAAAGCCCAGCGGTATGACATGAACCTTGCCGGGCATAACGATACGATGAACGCTTGTAAGCTCTTCTTTCTGCTTCTGGCTGATAGCGATGATCGCTGTGCTGCGCGCGGCCAGCCTGCGCTCTATGGCTTTGAATATCCCGGTCGTTAAATTGCCGAAATAGGAGTGGAATACATGACCGTGAAAGGTATGCACCGTAACCGGCACCTTGCAGGCAAATGCCGCCCGCCTGCCCAATGCCCCCGCTTTGGCCGCATGCGTATGCACGATATCCGGGCGGAATTCGCGTATTATCCCCTTAATGCGCCTGTAAGCCGCCAGGTCGTTAAAGGGATGGATGGAACGCCTCATTTCAGGAATGATACGGTAATCGATCTCCAGTCCTTTCAGTATGAATTCAGAGCTTTCTTCGCCTTCCTCTTTCCCGCCCCCAACCAGCAGGGTTTCATAGCCCGGTGACAGATATTTGGTCAGGTAGGCGGCATTATAGGTAGGGCCACCCAGGTTGAAGCGGTTGATGATCCTCAGTACCCGCGGCATCAGTTGTTCATGTATTTTTTCCACCAGTACTGGAATACCAGCAGCCCCCAGATCCGGGCCGCTGCATCACCCGGGTTGCCTGAATAGAGCTGCTGTTGCAGCGCATCGGTCTCATCGCTGTCAAAGAGCCCCTGCTCCCGGATGAATTTTTTGTTGAGCAGCTCATCGCTTATCATTGACCGCAGGCCGGTACGCAGCCAGGTGAGAAGGGGAACCTCGAAACCCTGCTTGCCCCTGCGGAACACCTCTTCAGGTAATTCGTTCTTAAAAGCATCCTTCAGTATTTTCTTTCTCCTGCGGCCGTCCAGCTTCAAAGATGCGGGTAGCGAGAGTGCAAAGTCCGCCAGCCCGTGCTGGAGAAAAGGCACGCGCACCTCAAGCGAATTGGCCATGCTCATCCTGTCGACCTTAACCAGCATATCGTTCTCCAGCACCAGTTGCAGGTCGGTCAGCAGTACCGAGTTGAAATCATCGCTTATGCCGTGCAGTATTCCCTTTTTTCTTAGGCGGTAAAGCCGGTCATCCGCCTCGAACAGTCGGTCCAGCTCAGCCTCGGTGCAAAAGCCGGCCCATCGCCAGTACCGTTCTTTCTGATCCAGCCGGGCGCCCTCACTGAGCTTTTTAAGCTGGCGTATCCGGTTGCCGCTTTTCGAATTGCGCGAAGCAGGCAGCTTTTTCAGCACCCCGGCCGAAGTACGAAGCAGGCTCTTGCCGAGCCGGCTGTTCCTGAGCTGCCATTCGGCCGCATGTTTGTTGTACCCGCCAAAGAGCTCATCCGCCCCATCTCCGCTCAGCGCTACCTTTACATGTTTACGCGTATGCATGGCCAGGATGTGTACGGCCAGCGCGGAAGAATCGGCAAAAGGTTCATCCGTATATTCCAATACCGCGTGCAGATTGGCGAAAAGGTCTTCGTTCGTGAGCTCGAATACCGTATGTTCGGTGTTGAGCTTGCTGGCCACAAGCCGCGCATAAGCCGTTTCGTCAAAGAGCTTTTCATCGCGGTACCCGATTGAGAAGGTGTTCAGGCGGGAGGTATGACGTGCAGCGATGGCGGAAACGATGGAGGAGTCGATGCCACCGCTGAGAAAACAGCCCAGGGGCACATCGCTCACCATCCTTTTCCTGACCGAATCGGAAAGCAGTTCGTTCAGTTCAGCCTGCGCCTGCCCATATTCCAGGTGGGCATAGGCATCAGGAAGAGCGCAGGCGTAATACGGTTGAAAAGCAAAGGCAGGGCCATCTATCCGGGCAAAGCTGCCGGCAGGAAATTTCTTTACCTGCTCAAAAACCGTATCGGGCGCGGGGATGTAGTTCAGGTGCAGGTAGGCGCGGAGTGATGCGTGGTCCAGTTTTTTAGGAATGGGATAGGCCATCAGGGCCTTCAGCTCTGAAGCAAAAATGAAAGTGTGTTCATCGGAGAAATAGTACAATGGCTTTATGCCAAAGCGGTCGCGGGCCAGGAACAGGCTTTCATCCGCGCTATCATAAACGGCAAAGGCGAACTCTCCATCCAGCCTGGGCAGGCAACCCGCCTTTTCCCGGGCATAGAGCTCCAGCAGCACTTCCGTATCGCTGCCCGACCTGAACCGCATGCCTTTGGCAATGAGCTCTTTCTTCAATTCGGGGAAGTTGAATATCTCGCCATTGAAAACGATCGTGTACCTGCCGCTGCTGTCGGTCATGGGCTGCGCGGCCTGACCGGAAGTATCGATAATGCTGAGCCTGCGGTGGCCGAGCGCCACTTGTTCCCTGAAAAAGAGACCTTCTCCGTCAGGGCCGCGGCTGCGCAGCCGGTAAACCGATTCGCTGGTCCGGCTCAGAAACTGTTTCCCTCGCCCGCTGAATGCCTTTATGCCCGTTATCCCGCACATCGCTTATTTCCGGAAAACAATCCAGTTGCTTTGTTTGGAGGTTTGCGAGTGGTTGGTGCCAAGCGCCACCTGTTTGCCGCCACTGTTCCTGTACCAGCCTTCATCCCAGGAACCCATATCCGTGTATAAAAGGTCTTTCACATCCAGAGCCGCCAGGTCATCGGCAAAAGTTTTAAGCGTAATGGCCTTTTTGCTTTCAGCGATCGCGATACGGCCGTCAGTAAAAACCGCAATGCCCCTTCGCTGGAACAGTTTCACGTCTTTGAACTTGGCCGCTTTCCCTTTCTCGATCATCTGGATCTGCTGGAAAAGAGAGCCCTTTTTTGCAGCAACCGCCTGGAGCAGGCTGTCCGTAAGCAGCGCGCCCTTATTGCTCGGGAATATCGTGCATTCCCCGTCCGTCATCAGTATGGCCCCTCCCAGGGAAGTATTGGGCTTTTCGAGATTGCCTATTTTACCCTTGCAGACGTAGATGCCATCGATGGCATAATCATCGAGGGTGGTGAAAGCGCCTGCGATGCAGAGGAGGATGGATTGATCGTTCTTGTCGGGCCGGGTGATCTCGAAATCGATGGCTGCATCGCCCTTATATACGATAAGATACTCATTGCCTGACTTGCCTTTCAGCGTTTCGGACACAAGCCCGGCAGAAGATGAAGAAGTGAAGCTCCACAGAGCAAGCGAAAGCAGTGTTGCAAGCGAAAAAAAGACCTTCTTCATAATCGAACAAAGATACTTAAACTTGCACTCGTTATGAAACTGTACAAAAACCTCTGCGAGGCCGTTATCCGTTCGCTCCGGGATGTCTTTATCGACCAGCGCTATGCGGATAAGGTGATCGAATATACGCTGAAGAAGAACCCGAAGTGGGGCGGCCGCGACAGGCGGTTTATTGCCGAAACCACCTACGAGATGATACGCTGGTGGAGGCTGTTACGTGACGTAAGCAAAATCAAAGAGGCCAGCGCGCCAGCGGATTTCTGGAAACTGTTCGGTGCCTGGGCCGTGCTCAATGACTGGGACCTGCCCGACTGGCCCGAGCTCAAAGAAGTGAACCGTACACAGATACAGGCATCGTTTGAAAAGCTCAAGCGCATACGCAGGGTGGCTGAGTCCATACCCGACTGGCTGGATGAGATGGGCTCGAGAGAGCTGGGAAAGCTGTGGGAACGCGAACTCTCGGCCCTCAACGAGGAGGCGAAAGTGGTGCTGCGGGTGAACACGCTGAAAGCAAGGCCCGCCCTTGTTCAGCGCAAGCTGAGCGAGCAGGGTATAGAAAGCAACGCGATCGAGGACCTGGAAAACGCGTTGGTGCTCGAGCAGCGCAGGAATGTGTTCAGGCTGTCTGAATTCAAGCAGGGCTATTTCGAAGTGCAGGACGCCTCCTCGCAGCGGGCGGGCCTTTTCCTTGACGTTCAGCCCGGCATGCGCGTGATCGATGCCTGCGCGGGGGCGGGTGGCAAAAGCCTTCAGTTGGCGGCCCTCATGCAGAACAAGGGCAAGATCATTGCCATGGATGTGGAGCAGTGGAAGCTGGATGAGCTGAAGAAGAGAGCGAGAAGGGCGGGAGCGGGCAACATCGAGACCAGGCTGGTGGATTCGGGAAAGGTGATCAAGCGGCTGGAAGGATCGGCCGACCGTTTGCTGCTGGATGTGCCCTGCTCGGGACTGGGGGTTCTGAAAAGAAACCCTGACGCCAAATGGAAGCTTTCGCCCGATTTCATCGCCCAGGTAAAGGATACCCAGCATAAGCTTCTCTCTGAGTACACCATTATGCTGAAGAAAGGTGGGGTGCTGGTCTATTCCACCTGCAGCATTCTGCCCTCCGAAAACAACAAGCAGGTGGAACGGTTCCTGGCGGAGCATCCGGGGCAGTTTGAGCTGCTCAGGCAGGAGACCATCTTCCCCTCGCAGGGTTTTGACGGGTTCTACATGTGCGCTTTGAAAAAGAAGTGATCAGGCCGGTTTTTCTTACTCACGGCCGTTTTAAGGCGGGATAATTCTGTAACCTTTTTTCTTCCTTTGCGTTAAACTGGGCTCTCACCCCAAAATGTTTTTACGATGCCTGAAAGCGGGAGCCGCTGTCCGCCCGGCCGGCTTGCGAATGTAATCATCGGCATTCGACCAGCGGATGACGGCTAAAATATAAAAGATGGTTTGTGCGGTTGGTTTGGTTGATAGGAGCGCCTGCCGGCAGGGGTGACGGCAGGCGTTTTTTTACTTAACCGGCAGCAGGCGGTTGTGCCAGCTTTGGCTAAGCGGCACCTGCCATGCCGTTTCAAACTCCTTAATGGAATGAATGGTGTTGTTGAATACGATGGTATTCTTATTCACTTTGCCGCTTTCTATCAGCTTTTCAAACTCAGCCAGCGCGCACGAAACGATCGTTTCGCCTTCTTTATAGGCCACCAGCATGCGGTCGAGCAGCGTAACGTTCAGCTCCTGCTCCAGCTCTTTGATGAAACGCACCGATGCGTCCACGCTCCTTCCGCAGCTTTGCTCATCCTGCTCATCAACGAACAAGACGATAAAGCGATCATGGAACAGCTCGATGGAGCCGTTCACCGGCTTGCCGTGCGATGTCCAGTTCTGGACAAAGGTCTCCGCCAACTCACCGAATACCTTTACCTGTTCAGCATTCAGCTCGCGGCTGGATTGATAGATCCATACTTTGGTGAGCGGTGAGAGTTCTTTATGCGTTTTCATGTTCTAGAGGTCATTGGCGTTGGCGATCAGTTCGGCTACATCCAGAACCCTGGTTTGCTGTTCCTTGTTGAAGTGTTTCACCCCATCGGTCATCATGGTCATGCAGAAAGGGCAGCCGGTGGCGATCACATCTGGCTTAAGGGCCAATGCTTCTTCCGAACGCTCGATATTGACCTCCTTGTTCCCTTTCTCGGCCTCCTTGAACATCTGCGCGCCCCCGGCCCCGCAGCAAAAGCCTTTTTCACGGCTGCGCTTCATTTCGGCCAGTTCCACATCCAGCTTTTGTATGACCTCCCGAGGCGCCTCGTAAACATCGTTTCCTCTTCCCAGGTAGCAGGGATCGTGGAAGGTGATCTTCTTGCCCTTGAAGCTGCCTCCATGTACCTTGAGCTTGCCCTGGTCGATCAGTTGCTGTACCAATTGGGTGTGATGGATGACCTCGTAAGTGCCGCCCAGTGACGGATATTCGTTCTTCAGTGTGTTGAAGCAATGCGGACAGCCGGTTACGATCTTTTTGACAGCGTAACCATTGAGGGTGGTAATATTGTTCATTGCCTGCATCTGGAAGAGGAATTCATTCCCCGCGCGTTTGGCCGGCTCGCCCGAGCAGCTTTCTTCCGTCCCCAATACTGCAAATTTCATTCCCACATGGTTCAGTATGCGAACAATGGCTTTGGTGATCTTTTTTGCGCGCTCGTCAAAGCTGCCGGCACAGCCTACCCAAAAAAGGATATCGGGCGTTTCGCCAGACGCAGCATAATCGGCCATTGTTTTTACCTGAATGCTCATTCTCCGAATACCTGTACGGTTTCCTTCTTTTCCACCAGATCAGTAAATTTACCATTGTAGCGCGTAGCCCGTACAATATGATTATCGATCCAGTGGTAATTACCGCCCCGCGGCTTGCCCATGAGCAGGCCGTGGTATTTAAACCCGCATTTTTTCAGCCAGCGCTCGGTCACCGCACGCTCTTTCTCCGTACGCGATGTAAAGAAGGTGATGATATGTCCTTCATCGTACCACTGGTTGACCTTCTCGAGGGCATCGGGATAAAAGGCCGCGTCTTCCATGCGCTCGGGTTCCTCGTTGGGGATATCATCGCCCACGGTGCCATCGATATCGATGAGAAAGTTCTTGATGTGAGCAGGAAGCTTGGGGCTTAGTTTCCGGCCGTCCTGCTCTACCTGGATAAGATGTTTGTCTGCCATATGTGTGAATTTATAATCCTCCGCCCTGGATCTCGCTGAGCTCTATTTCGTAGCCGTTCGGGTCCTCGATATAAACCGAACGCGACTTTTCCCAGTTGTATTCATAGTGCGGAATATTTTCTTTTTTACAATGCGCCAGTATTTCATCAAAATTAGAAATGTTAAATCCAAAATGGTTGACGCCTTCACCGATATTCAGATCGGGTTTCTCGTAAATGCATAAGTGCACTTTATCCCGGCCGATGATCTTATACGGTCCATAAGTAGCAGTGCCCGATTCCTTTTCTTCCAGCCCGAATACCTTACAGTAGAATTTTACGCTCTCGTCAAGGTTTTTGACGAAGAAATTGAGGTGGTCGATATGGCTGATCCTTAACATTAGTTTTCGTGGGCCCAGTTCAGGCGGTCGGCAGGAGAGAACTGCCAGGGCGCACCGTTATTTTCTACATTAGTGAACATCAGGTTCAGTTCGCCCGGTGCGGCACTCTGCTCCATAACGAGGAACCTTCGTATGTCAATGATGATGGAAAGCGGGTCGATGTTCACCGGGCATTCCTGCACGCAGGCGTTACAACTGGTGCAGGCCCAGATCTCCTCGGCCAGTATATGATCCCCGAACAGCGCTTTGCCGTCATCCACAAATTTTCCGTTCCTGTCTATGTTCTTTCCCACGATCTCCATGCGGTCGCGGGTATCCATCATGATCTTGCGCGGACTGAGCAGCTTGCCGGTCTGGTTGGCCGGGCAGGCGGCTGTGCAGCGTCCGCATTCGGTGCAGGTATAGGCATCGAGCAATTGCTTCCAGGTGAGGTCGAAAATGTCTTTGGCCCCGAAGCGCATGGGCTGCTCGGGATTGACAGGGGGGGGCGTAAACGTGGGGTCCAGCATGGCCTTTACCTCGTTGGTTACGCTCTGCAGGTTGGTGAATTCTCCTTTGGGTTTGAGGTTGGAGTAAAATACATTAGGGAATGACAAAACGATATGGAAGTGCTTTGAAATGACCAGGTAATTGAGGAAGGCGAATACGCCAACAATGTGGAACCACCAGCAGAAACGTTCGATAGAATGAACAGTGTCGTAACTTAATCCGTCAAGAAGCGGAGCAAGGTATTGGCTTATCGGAAACCAACCCGGCCACCCCGCAAAGGGAAGAATTCCAGATTTGGCATTTGAAACCTGTTCGGCTGCATTCATCAGGAACAATGATCCCATGATCAGGATCTCGGAGATAAGAATAATGTTGGCATCCATTTTCGGCCAGCCGTTCAGCTCTTTCATCACCAGCCTTTTCACGTGCACTACGTTCCTGCGCAGAAGGAAAACAACGCAGCCGAACGTGACCAGGAAGGCCAGTATTTCGAAAGAGCCGATCATCCAGTCGTAAATTCTGAAATCACCGAAGTTCAGAAAGGATAAGGCCCGGTGCGAGCCGAATGTGCCAGCGATGAACATTTCCAGCACCTCGATGTTGATCAGCACAAAGCCAACATAAACGAATAAATGCAGCAGGGCGGGGAGGGGGCGGGCGAACATTTTCTTTTGGCCCAGTGCCACCAGGGTCATGATCTTCCAGCGCTCGCCCTTACGGTCGCTGCGGTCAACATCTCTGCCCAGCAGGATGTTCCTGCGCACTTTGCGGACATTGATCACAAATAATAAAGTCGCTCCAACCAGCAGGATAAGGAATATGATGTTGGAGAGGCCCATCAGGCGTCAGGATTTTTTAGGCGGTTTGTCTTTTTTTCTGAACAGGGAGAAGTAACGCCCGGGATACTTTTCCATATCCGCCAGCAGGCTGGCCAGGTTCTTCGAGGCGGCATCCAGGTCCTCGTACAGCTTCTTGTCGTTGAGCATCATGCCTATGGTGCCATCGCCTTTGTTGATTTTCTCAAGTATGGCATTGGCGTTGGCAATGGCCAGGTTGGTGTTGTTGATCGTGCTGGTCAGGTTGGATTTGGCTATGCTGTCGGTAATGTTGTTGAGGTTATTCAGCGCGCTGGCGATCTTTTCGTTGTTCTTTGCCAGCATGCCGGTGATCTGGTCGACCTTGGTCAGTATCATAGATACCTTTACGCCTTCGGTTTCTACCAGCTTATCCAGCTTCAGAGCTGTCTTTTCCAGTGTTCCTAAGGCGGTCTTAACGCTTTCAAAGCTTTCGGTGAGGCTGCTGCGGGCTTCCTTATCAAGTATGCTCTGTACGATGGTCATAACCGAATCGATGGTGGAAAGCAGTTCCTCGGCCTTGCGCTTGATGGGCTCGATCTGCTTGTTCACGGCCTCTTTCAGACCCAGGTCAAGGCCTGAGCGGAGGGTATCCTCTTCTTCCAGCTCTTTTTTCCCGTTGCCCAGTTGCAGCTCTACCGCTTTGGATCCCAGCAGGTCGGAGCTGATGATCTTGGCGATGGTGCTGTCGTTGACGCGAACATCATCGTTGTGAATGCTGATCATGACCAACAGGCGCCCGCTCCCGTCAGGATGGAAATAGATCTTGCGTACCTGTCCCACCTTAAAGCCTTTCAGGGTGACCGGGTTGCTTACGACCAGGCCGTCAATGCTGGAATAAATGGCGTAATAGTCGCGCTGGGGGGAAAAAATATTCCGGCCCTTCAGCATATTGAAACCGTAAATGAAAAGGGCGATGGTGATAACGACCAGTATCCCCGTTTTTGCTTCTCTGGATATCTTCACAAAATAAGTGGGTGCTGTTAAATGACAAAGTTACTCATTTATCATTTTAATGGCATCGTTGTAGGAAATTCTTTTTCCGTCTTTAAAGGCCACCACAAAGGCATCCTTATAGCCTTTGCTGCGCAGCACATCCTGCAGTTTGGTGGCGGCCGATGGCTCCTTAAACTCCCCTGCGCAATACTTGTACTGGGCGAACATCTTATACTCTGAAACGTTCTCGATCCCCTTGAACTTCTCATCCGTAAGCGGGATCTGCTTGTCAGAAGAGAGGAACTGCACCTTGAACACCACGCTCAGGGTATCTTTTTTAGGCTCCTCTTTCTTTACGGTCACACTGTCCTTTTTCGGCTCGTTCTTCTTTATTTCGGGGTTGCCTTTGTCGCTTTCTACGGTCTTGGTGCTGTCCTTTTTGACCTTGGGAGCCATTACGTAGGGCTTCATGTTCTCTATCTCGTCATCGTATTTCACCTGGCGCCCCTCCAGGTCGTCTTTATATTGCCTGAAAGCGCGGAAGATAGCGGCCGCCATGTTATCCTGCCCTTTTTCATCGCCCAGGTAATCGTGCTCGTGCTCATTGGTAAGGAAACCGGTCTCGATCAGCACGCTGGGCATGGATGTTTTCCACAGGACAAGGAAACCCGCCTGCTTGACGCCTTTATCGGCACGCCCCGCTTTTTCCTTGAAGTTCTTCTGCACCCTGGCGGCAAAGCTCAGGCTATTATTGATGGTTACGCTTTGCAGGATATTATCGAAAACAAAACCCTCGTCCGAATCGGGGTCGAAGCCTTCGTATTTCTTTTTATAGTCATCTTCGTACAGGATGGCCGCGTTCTCACGCTGGGCTACGGATAGGTTGGCATCGAGCTTGTTGGTGCCCATCACATAGGTCTCCGCACCGTACACCTCATCGTTGCAGATATCCTTCTTGGTCTTTTTGTCGCGCTTGCAGGCCGAATTACAGTGTATGCAGATGAATAGATCGGCCTTGTTCTTATTGGCGATGTTGGCCCGCTCGTTCAGCTCAACGAACACATCGGTCTTACGGGTGTACACCACTTTCACGTCCTTGCAGTACTTCTCAATGTACGCGCCCAGCTTCAGCGCAATGGCCAGGGCGATATCCTTTTCCTTGAACTCAGAGCCATGGCAGCCCGGGTCCTTGCCCCCGTGACCGGCATCGATCACCACGGTTTTGATGCCAAAGGGTGGCTTGGTTTTTGTTGAAAATGAAGCCGATAAAAAAACCGCTGCGGAGAGCAAAGCAATTTTAATAAAGGTTTTCATAACAATATTGTTTGGTGTTTTTCCGTTGCTCAGGGCTTTACGGTCATTTATTTTTTAGTTTTGAAGCCACTGAACCGCTTACAAAATTATATGCCCTATAC
>JBFLYZ010000087.1:0-11913 GCA_040756415.1 Bacteroidota bacterium | reverse complement strand
GTTTTTACCTGGAAAGAACTATGTTCGTGTTCTCCGCCTTATCTCCCACAATTACCTGCAGGGTGTAGATGCCTACCGGCAGCGTTGGCGGCAGCTCCACCATCTCCTGGAAGGTCTCGCTCGCGGTCACCAGCTCTTTTTGATACACCACCTGGCCCACCATATTGGTGATGACCATAATGACCTTTTCCTCCTTGTTCAGTGACATGTTCAGCATGATCGTGAACAGTCCCGTGTTCGGATTGGGGAAGACCTTCAGGTCGAATGTGCCTGAGGTATCCATTTCCTGCACCGCGGTGGTATTCTCTTCCGCCACTACGGAGGTATTGATCACTTTGCTGCCCTCGCAGGAATCGACTGTTACCGTGACCAGGGCCGACCAGGCATTGGCCGAGTTCTGGGTGACCTTGAGCTGGTAGCTGCCCGCGCTGGTGGCGGTATAGTTGGCCCCGGTAGCCCCCGGAATGTTCACCCCGTCTTTTTTCCACTGATAGGTATTACCGCTGCAGGTGTTGCCAAAGAGGATCACGCTGCCATCCGGACAGATCACCGTAGGCCCTCCGGGCGTGATCACGGCCTTCAGGCCGCTTTCTATTTTCACTTTCATGGGTGCCGACCAGCCTATACAGGAGCCTTGTATGATCTTGACCTGGTAATCGCCCGATGAGGTTGCGGTATACGAAGAATTAGTAGCCCCGGATATGCTGGTGCCGTTCTTTTTCCATTGATAGCTGTAGCCCGTGCCGGTATTGGCGTAAAGGGTGACCGATCCCGAACACATGTATGTCGACCCACCCGGTGTGATCACGGGGGTGAAGCAGCCGGTAACGGTAACATTGACCGTTTGCGAAAAGGCGCCTTGCGAAAAATTATCGATGGCTTTGGCCTGCAGCACGTAGCTGCCGCTGGTCACGTTCATCCAGGTAAAGCTGTAGGGCGCTGTAAGGTCCTCACCGATCTTGGTGCTTCCCTTATAGAACTCTACTTTAACAATGTTGCCTCCATTGGAAGTGGCATTGGCGTTGATCGTGATGTTGGCCGGGCTCTGGTAGCTGCTGTTGTTCGCGGGTGAGGTGATGATCACCACGGGCGCATTGCTTGTGCTTTGCCAGGGCGAGAGCCGGTTGCCGGGAATGGGCCGCTCCAGGGTGCCGTTCGGCAACTGCCATCCCACGGCCAGGTTATCGCCCTGCGCCCCCTCCCGGTGTATCGCTTCAATGTAATACTTCGCTCCGGCCGTAAGGTAGACGGGCGCTGATTTTTGCGAAGGGTACTTGGTCCATTCCTGCGATTTGGTCCAGCCGCTCACATAAGCGATCTTCACCTTATTGGCCGGCTGCTCGTTGGTGCTCAGCCACAGCTCGCTTTGATTGTCGCTGGCGATCCAGAATGTATAGTTGCCCGAGGCGGGTGCGCAAATGTACCCGCGTATGCGGCTTCCGTAATTATCGGCTACGTTGGAAGGCGCCTTGAACAGGGTGAGCTGGCCGGTACTGGTTGGCGTACTGCTGAAAGGTACGCTGGACAGGGAAGTGCCGGTGACATTGGCCCAGAACTCGCGCGTGATCGTGCCCGAAGATGTACATTGTGACGGGCCGGTAGCGGTGAAGATAGCTTGGTACGATGTGTTATTATCTGTGATCAGGATGTTCTGCTGGGCGCTGCCCCCATGTTCCCAGTGGCTGAAAATATAAACTGAATCATTGAGCGTTTGCGGTTGGTTGCTGGCGAAAATGGTCCGTGTCATCCCCGATACGGCCCCTTCCGTATGCGGGGTGGTATGCGGCTGCCCGTCAAGATGCACGGTAAGCCCGCTGGGTTGAGAGAGAAGGGTGAGGGCGGAGGTCACCGGGTTGATATCGACATAGGCAGTATCCGTAAGCCCCTGCGAATCCGTTACGACCAGGATCAGCCTGAAATACACATCGGCCGAAGTCTCGCCAAAGGCCGTGGAGAAAGACCCGGTCTTTACGCCAGGAGGTACAAAAGGTCCCGGGTGTATGTGGTCATCATGATGGAACTCAACGATCCACTGAAACGCGCTTGCAGCCAGCGCGCCATCTTCGGGGTCGTTCCCGTCACCCGAAAAATAGATGGTATCTCCGTGCCGGTACAATGTTCCGGGCCCGGGACTGAGAATAGTGGCCACGGGATTCGCGTTAAAGGTGGTTACGGTAAGCTGCGCATTGTTACTGGTGGTGGAGCCGTAGCTGTTGGTGATGCGCACGCTGTACTGCCCGGCATGAGAAGGTTGAACGTTATTGATCGTAAAGCTGGCAGCGGTGGCGCCAGCGATGTCGACCCCGTTCTTTCTCCATTGGTAATTCAGGGGCAGGGACCCCGATACGGATACGCTGAATGAGGCGGACTGGCCCTGTGGCACGCTGACCGGGTCGGGGTGATCGGTCACTACGGGCGCGCTGTTATTGGTATAGATGATCTTGTACAGCTTGTTCTGGCTGATGCTGAAATAGTACAGGTTGCCATCCGTTCCCACTTTCAGGTAATTGGCAGCGCCTCCCGGGAGGTTGGAAGCGAAATTGTGCTTTTGATTGGTTGACAGGTCCAGGTAGTTGATCCAGTCGTTGCAGTAGTCGATGAAAAAGTATTTGCCTATGTACTGGCTGGGATAGCTGGTGGCGGCAGGATTGAAGAAAGCCCCGCCCGTGATGGCGCAGCCCGCGCTTTGGCCCGGGCCATGCGGGTAGGCGTAGCGCGGGTTTGTATAGCTCGGGTTGCTGCTGTTGCCCTCCGCCCCGGGCCATCCGAAATTCTTGCCTGCCGCGGTGGCATCGTTGATCTCTTCCCAGTTGCTGCCGCCTACATCGTTCACGAATATTTTTCCCGTGCCGGGCTGTATGTCCAGCGTCCACGGGTTACGCAGCCCGTAGCACCAGATTCGTTCAGCCGCTTCCGAGCCCGTAAAGGGATTGCCCGAAGGCGCGCTGCCATCGGGGTTGATCCGCAAGACCTTTCCCTTATAGTTGCTGAGGTTTTGTGAATAGCTGTTCACGTTATCGTTGCCGATGGCGATGTATAGTTTTCCGTCAGGGCCAAAGGCCATGCCCCCGCCATTGTGTATGGTGCCCTCGCAGGGCTCGAAGTCGAGTATCACCACCTCGCTGCCCGGTACGGCCACATCCCCGTTCGCGGTGAAGCGGCTCAGCCGGTTGCGTATGGTTCCGGTACCTTTTGTATAATAGATATACACATATTTATTCGTGCTGAAATCGGGATCGAGCAGTATGCTGCTCAGCCCCTGCTCGTTCTGCTGCGCTACGGTCACCTGCAGAAAAGGCGTTGACAGCACGGTCCCGTTCTTAACGATCTTCACTTTTCCGCCTTTTTCCGTTACGAATATTCTTCCGTCAGGCGCGAATGCCATAGAAGTTGGGTAGAACACCGTGCCTACGGTCACCTGGCTGAAACCGGCAGGGAATGTCTGGGCGGATAGAGAATCAGGTAAAAGGCTCGTAGTTATAAGAAATGCAGGCAGTAAGAAACGTAATGCGCTCTTCATCCGGGGGAAATTTTTTCAAAGGTATTGCCCTTGTTTCCGGGTGTAGGGCCCATTTTCGTCAGCAGGCGTTTTTGTATAGCCAGAACAGATGAAAGCGCGGATGGCGGCCGTGCCATCGGGATATTTTAAAACGCATTGGTCGAAGAAAAGCGGCAAAAGGGCGAAAAGGGCATCCGGATCAAAAAAGTACCGGTAATTTTGAATCCCAGAATGGATCTGAGAACGGTTCGATGAAGGCAAGGATAGGCGCTCGGAGTGCAGGGCAGATAAAGAAGGCGGATACTGCGGAGAGAGCGGAGCTGACAGGGGTCAGGCCCGGTAGTTTCTTATCGTTTTTACGTTTTTCATGTTTTGCGGCCGTTTCCGGTGAATGGAAAGCGGTTTCAAAGAGGGAAAATCCTGTAGAAAAAAATCCTTCGTATCATACTTCGCCATATTCCCGGTTTATACACCGGCTTGCTTTCCAGCGTGTTCGTTTTGGCATGCCGGCCGGTATGTCTTTTGTCGGCCGGGACAGATGGGAGGAGGCTTATCATGTTATATATCAGTGCAGACGAACAACAGAACCTGAGGGAGCTCATACGCATGATACACCAGGAGTTTCCCGAATCGCGCAGCAGGGACGAGCAGGCAAGGCGCAGCGCGCAGACAGACGGGTTATGCGGCAATTGCGACAAAGCGGGCCGCTGCACCTTTTTTAAGCCAGGCAAAGGAGTCTGGGATTGTGAAGAATATGAATGATATGATAAAAGAAGCTAAGCAGCAGGGCCTGTACGATCGCGTGATCGCGCAGGTAGACATGGCATCGGAGCTCATGTCGCTGAACGATACGGTACGGAAGATACTTTCCAAGCCGTTCAACGAGATCACCGTGAACTTTCCGGTGAAGCTCGACAGCGGTAAGGTAGAGATGTTTACCGGTTACCGCGTTCAGCATAACAACTGGCTGGGGCCGTACAAGGGAGGCTTGCGCTATCATCCCATGGTGAACATGGATGAGGTAAGGGCGCTGGCGGCCTGGATGACCTTCAAGACCTCGGTGGCGGGGCTCCCGCTGGGCGGTGCCAAGGGAGGCATACAGATCGATCCCTCCAAGTATTCGAACGCGGAGATGGAGCGCATCACCCGCAGGTTCACGTATGCGCTGGGCCAGAACATAGGGCCCGAATACGATATTCCCGCGCCCGATGTGAACACCAACGCGCAGATCATGGCCTGGATGACGGATACCTATTTATCGACCCTGCCTCCCCAGGAAAGGCAAAAGAGCCTGCATGTATTTACCGGCAAGCCGCTCAGCATGGGAGGTATTCCCGGCCGCGACCGCGCAACGGGCCTGGGCGTGGTCATCGCCATTGAGCAATGGGCCAAAGAAAAGGGGATGGACCTCAGCGGCAGCACCTATACCCTGCAGGGCTTCGGCAACGTGGGCTACTGGACGGCTTATTTCATGAAGGAAAAGGGGGCCAGGCTCATCGCGATACAGGATGCCAGCGGAAGCTATTACAATTCGAAGGGGATCAATATCGATGCCCTGATCGCTTATATCAAGCAGAACAAGGGACTGATATCCGGCTATGCGGATGCCGTGCAGATCACCTCGCAGGAGTTTTTCTCTACGGTGGCCGATGTGTTCATCCCGGCCGCGCTCGAGAACCAGATCACGGAAACCACAGCGCCCCTGCTCAACGTGAAGCTGGTGGCCGAAGGGGCCAACGGGCCTACCAGCAGCGAGGGCGACCGCATACTGGGCCATCGCGGTATCGATGTGATACCCGATATCTATTGCAATTCAGGGGGTGTGATCGTGAGCTACTTCGAGTGGCTGCAGAACAAGCAGGGCGATCTCTGGGATATGGACAGCGTGGTGCTGCGCCTGCGCCAGCGCATGCAGATAGCCTGGGCGCAGATCAGGGAGAAGATGGCGGAGCGGAAATGCGATATGCGTTTGGCCACCTATATCACGGCCCTGGGAAGGCTGGAGCGGGCGTATCTCGAAAGGGGATTGTTCCCTTAATAGTGAAAGACGCGATCATCCGCCAATTCGGCTTCATAAGGAGAATGATCTCCCGCGGATCTAAAGGACAAACGCATGTTTCTCAACAATTAGCCTGTAAACAAAAAACCCCCGCTGCTTGCTCTTCGCAGTTTTTAGCGAAGAAGAGCCATGGGGGTTTATGTGATACTTTATACCTTAATACCTGATACTAGTTGATCGTCCAGGTATTCTTGCCTCGCAGCAAAGCATCCAGATCGGCTCCCCTGGCGGAAGCCTCCTCTACCTGCTTGTTTAAAGCATCCTCGTAAGTAAAGCGGTCTTCGGTATAGAACACTCCGAAAGGGCG
Source organism: Bacteroidota bacterium (assembly GCA_040756415.1). Lineage (GTDB taxonomy): Bacteria > Bacteroidota > Bacteroidia > JADZBD01 > JADZBD01 > JBFLYZ01. The sequence goes on along the minus strand of JBFLYZ010000087.1, from coordinate 6,048 downwards.
GGGCAGGTGGTTGGGCTTATCCGGGCTGTCGAAGAAACGCACCAGTATGCTGGCCTTCACCGGGTCCTTTTCATCGTGTATCCACAGGTCGTTGGCCGAAGTGCCGTTGGCATTCAGGTCAACGATCACCGGCTTGAAGCCGTCCAGCTTGATGCCTTTCTCGTTGTTCTCGCCAAATACCAGCGGCTTGCCCTGCTCTACAAAGAGGGTTTCCAGCTTCTTGGTCTTCTTTTCGGTGAACACCTCGAAGGCGCCATCGTTGAACACGTTGCAGTTCTGGTAGATCTCTACCAGCGCAGTGCCCCGGTGCTTGTTGGCGCGCATCAAAACATCGCGCAGGTGCTTGGGGTCGCGGTCCATCGAGCGGGCAATGAAGGTGCCGTCAGCGCCCAGGGCCAGGGCCAGCGGGTTGAAAGGATGGTCGACCGAGCCCATAGGGGTCGACTTGGTTACCTTACCCAGCGGTGAAGCGGGGGAGTACTGGCCTTTGGTCAGGCCGTAGATCTCGTTATTGAACAACAGCACCTTTATGTCGAAATTCCTCCGAAGCAGGTGAATGAAGTGATTGCCGCCAATAGACAGGCAGTCGCCATCACCGGTCACCATCCACACGCTCAGTTCGGGACGAACCGTCTTCAGCCCGCTGGAGATAGCGGCAGCCCTGCCGTGTATGCCGTGCAGGCCGAAGGTTTCCATATAATAAGGAAAGCGCGAAGAGCAGCCGATGCCGGAAATGAACACGATATCTTCTTTCTTCACACCGATCTCGGGCATTATGCTCTGCACCTGCTTAAGGATGGAGTAATCCCCGCAGCCGGGGCACCAGCGTACGTCCTGGTCGCTTACAAAATCCTTAGGGGTGAGTTTCGGTTCTAATGTTTGTGTGTCGCTCATGTCTTCTCTTTTTTCAACCCTCATTCCCCTCTCGCGTTTTCACGAAGAGGCGTTGGAGTGAGGTCTTATTTAGCCAATTCGATTATTTTTTTCTTTATTTCTTCCGCGGTAAAAGGCATGCCCTGTATCTTGTTCAGGCCTATCGCATCGATCATGAAGCGATCGCGGATCACTTTGGAAAATTGTCCGTTATTCATCTCGGGCATCAGCACCTTGTCGAAACTTTTCAGGATATCCCCGAGGTTCTTCGGCAGGGGGCTGAGGTACTTCACGTGCGCGTGCGATACGCTGTAGCCTTCGGCAATGGCCTCACGCACAGCGGTCTTGATCGAGCCGTAGGTAGAGCCCCATCCCAACACCAGCACTTTGCCCTTATCCTTGCCGTTATCTATGGTCTGCGGGGGAATATAGTCCGCTATGCGATCTACTTTCTCCTGGCGCAGCTTCACCATGAACTCGTGGTTCTCCGGGTCGTACGAAATATTGCCGGTCTCATGCTGTTTCTCGATGCCGCCAATGCGGTGCTCCAGCCCCTTGGTTCCGGGAATGGCCCACTGGCGGGACAGTTTCTCGTCACGCCTGTACGGCAGGAATTTTTCTCCTTCCACCGCCTTTGCGAACTGGGGCTTGATCTCCTTCAGGTCGGCCGACTTGGGAAAGCGCCAGGGCTCCGAGCCGTTGGCGATGTAGCCGTCAGTGAGCAGGAATGTAGGGATCATGTGCTCTACCGCGATGCGGCAGGCCTCGAAGGCGCTGTAGAAACAATCCGAAGGGGATTGGGCGGCAACGATGGCCACGGGGCATTCCCCGTTGCGGCCGTACATGGCCTGCATCAGGTCGGCCTGCTCGGTCTTCGTGGGAAGGCCGGTAGAGGGACCTCCGCGCTGCACGTTAATGATCACCAGCGGAAGCTCCAGCATCACGGCCAGTCCGATGGCCTCGCCTTTGAGCGCGATTCCGGGGCCGGAAGAGGCGGTCACGCCCAGCGCTCCTCCGAAAGAAGCGCCAATGGCCGATGTCACGCCCGCGATCTCATCTTCAGCCTGGAAGGTCTTCACGCCAAAATTCTTATGCTTGGAGAGCTCGTGCAGGATATCGGAAGCGGGAGTAATGGGATAGGTGCCGTAGAACAGCTTCAGCCCGGCTTTCTGCGAGGCAGCGATCAGCCCGTAAGCCGTAGCCTGGTTACCCATGATGTTGCGGTAAGTGCCCTTTTCCATAGGGGCCTTCTTCACCTCGTAGCGGGTCATGGGCGTTTCGGTGGTATCACCGAAAGCATAGCCCGCTTTCAGTACTTTGGTATTGGCCTCGATCAGCTCGGGGCGCTTTTTGAACTGCTCCTTGAGGAATTCGAGCGTAAAGCTCATGTCGCGGTTGTACATCCAGTAGATGAAGCCGAGCACGAACATGTTCTTGGAACGGTCGATCTCCTTGATGCCCATGCCTGAACCTTCGAGGCAGGCGCGGGTGAGCTTGGTCACGTCCATGGTAATGACGCGGTACTTTTCCAGCGAGCCGTTGGTCAGCGGGTTATCGCCCTTGGCGTACTTGGCCAGCTCCAGGTTCTTGGGATCGAAGCCATCGCTGTTGGCGATAATGGTCCCGCCCTCTTTCAGGGATTTAATGTTGGCTTTCAATGCCGCGGCATTCATCACCACCAGCACATCGCATACATCGCCCGCTGTATACACGTTCACGCTTCCGAAATGAAGCTGGAAGCCGGATACACCGGCCAGTGTTCCCTGCGGGGCCCGGATCTCGGCCGGGAAATTCGGGAAGGTGGATATATCGTTGCCGAGCAGAGCGGCCGTATTGGTGAACTGCGAACCCGTAAGCTGAATACCGTCACCGGAGTCGCCCGCGAAGAGGATCACAACGCTCGATGCCTCCCTGGTTTCCTTCGCAGTACCCTTTTTTTCTAATGTTTCCATCTGTGTGTTTTAAAAAGATTTAGGATCCGTGCAGGCTCGCCTTCTTGGCCAGGAGATCTTCCTTGCTTTCCACGTGATCGGGGTCGGGCACGCAGCAGTCGACCGGGCAAACCGAAGCGCACTGGGGCTCGTCATGAAAGCCTACGCATTCGGTGCACTTATCGGTAACGATATAGTAGAAGTCATTTGAAACCGCAGGCTGAGGCGCATCGGCATCCACGGTAAGGCCGGTCTTGGAGGTAAAGGTGCCTTTCAGGATGGTTTTATCCGAAAATCTCCACTCCGCACCGTTCTCATAGATGGCATTGTTCGGACATTCCGGTTCGCACGCACCGCAGTTGATGCACTCTTCTGTGATTTTAATAGCCATAGCGTATGTTTTTAAATTGTTTAAAAATGACTCTAAATTTAGTAAAAAATATCCTATAAATTTGGTGGCGTAAAAATAACATTTTGTTTAATACGCACGGCAATAAATTCGTTATGTTTACCTTCTGAACCAAGGCTATGGGTGTTGAGTCGCTGATCATGCTTTTTTTGTGCGGGATCGCTTTCGCGGGAGGCGGCATTCTGCTGTCCAGGCTGCTGGCCAAAACCTCGTCCAATCCCGTGAAAGGGGAGGCTTACGAGTGCGGGATTCCCACTTCGGGAACATCCTGGATACAGTTCAATGTGGGATACTATCTTTTTGCCCTTATTTTCCTCATTTTCGATGTGGAGCTGGTGTTCATGTATCCCTGGGCGGTGGTGGTGAAGGAAATAGGCATGGTGGCCCTGGTGGAAATACTCATTTTTATGTTCATCCTGTTCATGGGGCTGCTGTATGCGTGGAAGAAAGGGGCGTTGAAGTGGATGTAGGGAAGAAGGATGAGAAATGTGAGATATGAGATATGAAGGGTGAAATGTGAACGGTGAGATGTGAAATATAAAAACATGAAAAGATAGGCGGTGGCTGAAGAAAAAAAGAAAATAGAGTTTCCGGGCGATGTTCACGAGACCGCTGACGGGGGCATACTGGTCACCAAGCTGGATGATGCGATCAACTGGGCCCGCGCCAACTCGCTCTGGCCCCTGGTGTTCGGCACCAGTTGCTGCGCCATCGAGATGATGAGCGCTGCCGATGCCAAGCACGACTGGAGCCGCTTCGGATTTGAAGTGGCCCGCGCCACCCCGCGCCAGGCCGACCTGATCATTGTGGCCGGCACCATCGTCATGAAGATGGCGCCCGTGCTGAAGCGCCTCTACGACCAGATGGCCGATCCCAAATATGTCATCGCCATGGGCGCATGCACCATATCGGGAGGGCCTTTCTTTTATAATACGTATTCGGTGGTCAAGGGCGTGGATCACGTCATCCCGGTGGATGTTTATATCCCGGGATGCCCCCCGCGGCCGGAGGCCCTGCTGCATGCCATGATCACCCTGCAGGAAAAGATCAAAAAAGAACCCTATTTCCGCAGGAAAAAGGAAGAAGCGAAATGACCAGAGAGGAACTGAAAGCATCGTTGTCAGCGCATCTGCCCACCGCGGTCTTCGATGAAACGGGCGAATTCCTGAATATGATCGTGACCCCGGCCGAGCTGCTGCCTCTGATGCGTACCCTGCGCTCCAACCCCGATTACCAGTTCGATTACCTGTTCTGCATGACGGCCATCGACTGGAAAGACCATTTTGTGACCGTATACCACCTGCTTTCGAAGCAGCACAGACATACGCTGGTCGTGAAGGCCAAAATAACCGACAGGAATAATCCGCAGGTGGAATCGGTAAGCGGCATCTGGCGCACGGCCGAGTTCCACGAACGCGAGGTGTACGATCTCTTCGGCATTAAGTTCCTGAACCATCCTGACCTGCGCAGGATATTCCTGGATGAGGACTGGCCGGGGTATCCGCTCAGGAAAGATTATGTGGATGAAAACATGATAGAGCTATGAGCCTGATCGAAGAGGACTACATTACCGAGGAAGGCGAGTTCGTCATCAATATGGGCCCCCAGCACCCTTCTACGCACGGGGTGCTTCACCTGAAGGTATGGCTGGACGGGGAGATCATTAAAAAGGTACAGCCTCACCTGGGATACATTCATCGCTCCATCGAGAAGATGAGCGAGAGCCTTTCGTACCGCAACTTTATTTTCGCAACGAGCCGCATGGATTACCTTTCGGCTCATATCAACAACCAGGCCTGCGCCCTCTGCGTGGAGAAAGCAATAGGGGTAGAGGCCCCTCCCCGCGCCAAGACCATACGCCTGCTGATGGCCGAGCTCACGCGCCTTTCTTCGCACCAGTTGTGGTGGGGATGTACGGGACTCGACCTGGGCGCGGTAACGCCCTTCTTTTACGCCTTCCGCGAGCGGGAAGCGATCAACGAGATCATGGAAGAGACCTGCGGGGCGCGCCTTACGCAGAACTACATGGTGCCCGGTGGGGTGATGTTCGACCTGCACCCCAACTTCCAGAAGAGAACAAAGGAGGTGATCAAGCAGATCAAGGACAAGTTCAGCGAATACGATGAGATACTCACCGGCAACGTGATCTTCGAGCAGCGCACGAAAGGGGTGGGATATATTTCAAAGGAAGATGCCATATCGTGGGGCTGCTCGGGTCCTACTGCCCGAGCATCGGGCGTAAGCTGCGATGTGCGTAAATGGTTCCCATACGATGGATACGAGAACCTGCAATTCGAGGAGGTGATGGATACCAGCGGAGACTGCTACGGGCGTTACATGGTGCGCATGCGCGAGATGAAACAGTCGGTTTCCATTATCGAGCAGCTCATTGACAACATTCCCGAAGGGGATTTCCAGGCCAAGACCAAGGCGGTGCTGAAACTGCCGAAAGGAGAGTTCTACCAGCGCGTGGAAACCGCCCGCGGTGAGCTGGGCGTGTATATCGTGAGCGATGGCGCAGCCTCGCCTTACCGGATCAAGTACCGCTCGCCCAATTTTTCGAATTTATCAGCACTGCCGCATATGGCAAAAGGCGCCAAGATAGGCGACCTGGTGGCGATCATGGCAACAATAGACCTGGTAATACCTGACGTAGACAGATAGAATAGTTCGTGAGTTTATAGTTTTTGATTTACAGTTATGGCAACATTTAAGAAATTTGAAGATATAGGGGCGCGGCAGAAAGCAAGAGTACTTGCCGGTGAGATATATTCCTATGCAGGCAAAGGAGAATTTTCCAAAGATTTTATCTTCATAACAAGGCTGATGAAGTCG
>JBFLYZ010000086.1:0-12387 GCA_040756415.1 Bacteroidota bacterium | reverse complement strand
ATAGGCATAGAGGGCTGGGAAGCGGCCGACCTGGAAGCGAAGCTGTTCGAAAAGAAAAAGATACACGTGGTGGCCATTAAATACGAGAAGATAAACGGCATACGGATAACCCCCAGCGTTTACACTTCCCTCAAAGACCTGGATAAGCTGGTAGAAGGGATCAAAGAACTGGCGGCCATGGAGGCGCCATCGAAAAAATAGCAACTGACCAGGACAGTTTAATGCGAAGATAAATTTTGCCGATAAGGCCCCTACCATCAGTGTTCGTTCAGAAAATAAAAGCCCATGCCGGGCTATACAATTCTCCTGTTCACCTAAAATTTCCCCTGGCCGCGCTATCCCGCCCGTATCTTTGGGCCATGGTCATCCCTTTCACATTCATGCAAACCCCCAGGCAGATCAGAAAGTTGATGCGCAAGGTAAAAAAAGCCAGGCAGAAGACCCGGCAGCAGGAAACCGCCTCATCGCCATTAAGAAAAAGCTGAATTGACATATTTTGGTTCGGAAATCCTCTTTATCGTCCCGTAAGACGAGGAGGTTTTCCGCTTTTATTTGGCCGTGCGGCTGAAACCCGTTAACTTTATTCATGCGCATATCGCTTTACAGCTCACTTGCCGTTTTCTTATTTGCATCATTTTATCCCGATCAGGCAGTCAAGCCGGCCCTCGCGGGGGTATATTATGCCCTGGATACAAATGCCGGCCGCGCGTTCTGTAAAAGCCATACCCTTACTCTGAACGCGGACAGTACCTTTACTTATTATTCCATGTGCCTGAACTCCGAAGGCACGTGGACCTATAAGAACAAAAAGGTCGTCCTGACCAGTAAGGGCCTGGGCTTCCCCTGGTTCAGCAACAAGATCATCAAGCATGATAACTACTCGAACGAGCATGATGATATTCGCATAAAAGTGATCGGCAATAATGGCAAACCGATTGTCTGCGAGGAAGTGCGCTGCGTGGCGCAGGGCAAGCATTACACCCAATTCACGAACAAGGAAGGAGAAGCTTTCTTCCCTGTTGAAAAATTTGACACCGTATATTTTGTAAGCATTTCCGATTACTATCGCGATCTGTGGAAAAAATCCCCGCTGAAAGTCAAGGACAATTTCTATTTACACCATATCTGGTTCGGCTTTGCCAATGCGCATACCCGGTTCAGCGTTAATAACGAATACCAGCACTATGCCGCTTTTTCAGGCCTGGAGTTTGAAACAACCAAAGAAAATATGCTTCTGCCCAATACAGGCAAGCAAAATGAAGTGGTCAAGCTCGATCTGCCGCAGATACCATTCGGGAAAAAGACCAAAAAGAAATAACCAAGGTTCCCTCCTGCCGGGAAGGAACCTTAGCTAGCCTGCTGTTTATTGCAAAATGATTTTTTTTGACAATGCCTTATCCCCATCCCCGATCACGAGCAGGTATATTCCCCTGGGCAGGCTGCCCACGGCTATGCTGATCATATCGCCCTCCGCGGCCCAGCGCCCCACTTCCGCTCCCAGTGAACTGAAAAGGATAATATCCCGCTGGCCGGCATCAGCAAGCGCAATGGTCAGCAGGTCAGAGCAGGGATTGGGATAGATGCTCACTTCACCGCTGCTCATTTCGTCCACTCCGGTCATCACGGAACTGCAGATGATGGAATCAAGGAAATACGAGACCTCGGCAGTTACCAGCGCCCGGTAAGGATAAAGCGCATGCTGGCTGCCGTTGATCGGGAAGGTCTTATGAACCGTTCCTACGTTCTGCATCTGCATATCGATGTAATGCGTGCCCCAGTAGGAATTGAAGTTGGGATACTGCCCCTGGAAGGGAGGGCCGTAGTAATAGTTCACTACCGGGTCACCGTACTCATGGAAGATGATGGCAGCCGGATCGTTCGGCCCGTCAATAAAGGCGGTATCCGGAATGGCGCCCCAGCAGGAAATGATCCCTTTGATCTTTGACGAGTAATTGCTCCACCCTCCGTTCCCCTCTACGGAACCCAGGTCAGGACGCGCGTACATGCCCGCCACCAGCGATTGCGCGTACGCCTCTGCGGGCTTTTCGGAGGCCTTATCGAGATAGGCCACCATCAGCGAGGTCCAGGCCCCCGCGCTGGTGCCGCCCATGAAAATGAAATTGGTATCGATACCATATTGAGCGGCATTGGCCTTGAAAAAGCGCACCGCGCATTTGGCATCCTGCATGGCGCGGTAATCCGCGCGCGTAAATTCCTTGTTGTCGTAAGGGGTGGGATTCATGGAAAAATCGTTCACCGGCCCCCATGGCCCCCAATAATCATCGCGGTAATCGATCGAAGCCACTACGAACCCCCTGCGCGCAAAGGTATCGCACATGGCCACTACATCGGGCGCAGTTTTGTCCATCTGGGCAAAGCCTCCTCCATGCACCCAGATGATGAGGGGCCGTTTGGTGCAATTGTCACCGGCCGGCCCCCATATATCCATGGTCTCGTGCTCCACCGAACCGTCAAAGTTAGGGGAAGCGTTCTGCGTATACTGCACGTTGGCTCCCAGGCTGACCCTTCCGAAAATGGATTGGGTGTACCGCCCGTTGCCACAGGGACAAACCTGGGAAAAGACCTCAACTGCGAAAACGAGGAAGAGCAGGATGACGAATAATCCTTTTGCCGAAAGCTGCCCGGGCGCGGGATGAGTAAACGATTGTTTCATGGTGTTTGGTTTTGATTTGACGGGGCAAAGATTCCGTTAAAAAGGCAGCGCTGCAAAATAACTATAACATAATATTGGATTTCCGATATGTATTATTATGACATTCTTACTATATATTTGTGTTTTATTATTGGATTTCCGATGAAAACAACTGACGACCTTTTCCAGCTTGTTCATTCGATGAGCATGCAGGAAAAGCGCTACTTCAAGATCGCTGCATCCTTCCATTCCCGGAAAGGAGGCTCCAACTCCATCCGCCTGTTCGATGCGATAGAGAAGCAGAAGCAATACGATGAAGAAAAGATCAGGGCTGCCTTCAGGGGCGAGACCTTCCTGAGGCACCTTCCGTCAGAGAAAAACTACCTGTACGCGCTGATCCGGAAAATCCTGAGGCAATACCACGCCCAGGACAATACGGACATAGCGATCAAAGAGCTGCTCATCGATGCCGAGGTGCTTCACGCCAAATCGCTCTATGCGCATTGCCGCAAAATCCTTAAAAAAGCGAAGCAACTGGCTTATCGCTACGAGCGCTTCGCCTTCATACCGGAGATCGTACGTATGGAAAGCCGCCTGTACGACATGGAGAACCTCCGGGCTGTGTACGCTGAAGAGCTGGCCGTGCTGCGCAAGATCGAGCGGATCAACCGTTACCGTACGCTCAGCAACCGCGTGGCATCGCTGGTGGCGACCGCGCATTTCCAGCGAAGCCGGAAAGAAGTGGCCGAATTTGAAAAGGTGATGCGCCATCCGCTCATGAGAGACGAGACCAGGGCCGATTCCTATACCGCCAAGATCTATTTCTTCTACATACGCGGAGTGTATTACGAGATGAAAGGCGACCTCCGCAAAAGCTACCTGACCCGCAGGCGCTTTGTTAAGATTTCAGAATCCTACCCCGAGCAGTTGGAAATACATACCAAGAATTACCTGAGCGCCCTGAACAACCTGGCGATCTCGGAGCTGGACCTCAGGCGGTACGATGACGCCATGAGGACGGTAGCCAGGATGAAAGCCGTGCCTTCGGCCTTCCGCGCGGGGCGCGCGGAGGATATACGCATAACCTCCTTTCTCTTTTCCGCCATCATGGAGCTGAACATTTACATCCGCACGGGAGAATTTGAAAAAGGGCTGCCGGCCGCTAAAGAAGCCGAACGGCAGCTCAAAGCATCCGAAGGCAGGATACTCCGCGATGCCGAGTTGAGGACGGAGATCCACAACAGCATCAAGTACATTTACTTCGGGGCGGGCGACCTGAAGAAAAGCCTGTTCTGGTCGAACAGGGTCATTCAGGAGAGTCCACCGGGCATACGGCAGGACATACAGGCCATGGCGCGTATATTCAACCTCGTGCTGCATTACGAGCTGGGCAATACCGACCTGCTGGAGCACATCATCCGTTCCACTTACCGCTTCCTGCTCCGGAGCCAGCGCCTGTTCAGGGTAGAAACCATACTGCTCAATTACCTCAGGCGTTCGGCCTGGCTGAGCACGCGCAAAGAGGTCATCGCCTCGTTCAGGGAACTGCATAAAGAGCTGTTGCCGCTCAGGAAAGACCGCTACGAAAGCAAGGCCTTTGAAGAGTTCGATATCCTTTCCTGGCTGGAAAGCAAAATAGAAGGCAGGACCTTTGGCGCTGTTGTGCGCGGAAAGGTTTAATTTTATGACATGAAATCCCGCTTACTGGCGATCGCCCTGTTGTTTTCTGGCGCATTGAGCGCCCAGTCCGACTCGCTGGGCTCTGCGCCCTATCGGTCGCATTGGGGCACGTACAGGGGATGGGGGTTTACCGCTGGTTTCTCGTTTCACCGCAGCCCGGTCTTTGAATTCGGGATGGCCCGGTTCATCGAGAACCGCAGCACGTGCGCCTTCGGCTACAGCCACCTGACCCAATCGGTGATGGCCGCCTATAATCCTGAGCACAATACCGGGTCCATTCATGTCACGCAATGGGCCAATTCGGGCATGCTGCTTTCGTTCGGTATCGATGCGGGCTACTACACCAACTTCTGCTGCAGGCAGGCCGGCAGCCTCATGCCGATGGCGGGGCTGGGCATTTCGGGGGTATTTATAGGCTACGGCTACAACCTGCTGATCCCTTCCAGGCATTTTGAAGATATATCCGGCAGCTCGCTCGTGATACGCTGCATCATCAAGCTGAAGAACGAGCAGGCCTCCCCTTTTCCCCCTTATAAAGAATGAAACAAACTACGTTCATAACGGTAGCGGTGCTGGCCATAGGCTTTCTGCTCTACCTCAATTTCGCTCCTAAGAAAGAGCCCGGCTTTACGAAAAGAGTGATCTATACGGACAAGGCGCCTAAGCCCATCGGCCCCTACAGCCAGGGTATTATGACCGGCAATACGCTTTTTGTTTCGGGGCAGATCGCGCTGAATACGGCCGGTGCGCTCGATACCTCTTCCATAGAAAGCGAAACGAAACAGGTGCTTGCGAACATCAACGCCATACTGGATGCGGCCGGAATGGGTTTAGGAGACGTGGTGAAAACGACCATCTACCTCACAGACCTTTCGCATTTCAAAGCCGTTAACGAATACTACGGCAAATGGTTCGTACACCACCCGCCCGCCCGCGAAACCGTGCAGGTGGCCGCGCTGCCCAAAGGCGCGCGCATCGAGATATCCGTAATCGCTGTCAAGTAAATGAAACAGGCACTTATCATTCTTTTGCTGTGCGGCACGCTGAAGGCCTGGTGTTTCAATGACAGCCTGAGCCGTATGAATTTGAGCCGTTCCATGACCTTCGAAGCCCTGGGAAGCGGAGGCCTCTACTCCTTCAACTATGAATCATCCTGGAGATTCAGCCCCCGCCTGCAGTACCGTTTGGGAATAAGTGTTTTCATGCCCGACAACCGCTGGCAGGTCACCTTTCCGCTTATGGTCCAGAAACTTTTCGGACAAAAGAAGCACGGACTCCTGCTGGGTTTCGGACAAGGCATTACCCTGGCGTATTACAATTATGGCAGGTTTGCTTCGTTTGTAAGAGGGATCATTAATGTGGGCTGGCAATACCAGCGATCAGGGAAACGCACTTTCATACGCCTGTGCTATACCCCGCTGGTCTCTTACCTGGTCGACTGGCAATATGAGCATTGGGGAGGATTTACTATAGGATATAACCTGCCATGAAAAGAACAAACCTGTTTTGTATGCTGATAACCTGTATGGTGCTGGTCGCCTGCCACAGGGAAGAGCAGCCTTCAGGCACTGTGGTGCAGTTCAGCGAGGATTTTGAGTCCTATGCCGCTTTCGACTCAACCGTTTTTGCCGAGGAAAAGTGGAGTGGCTTGCAGCAGACGATGGACGGCAACGGGTTCTCGATCGATACGGTGATCGTCCACTCGGGGAACCGCTCATTGAAATGTTTTGCCGTGCAATCCCCGCCCAATAACGTATCGAAGACCAGCCTACGCAAAGGGAACTTCTATTTTAAGATCCATGATGTGATCCGTTATTCGGGCTGGTATTATGTCAGCGGCCCCCTGACCAACCTCTTCATCGTGGATTTTGAGGAGCCGGCCGAGATCAGCTCCTCACCGGGAGTGCGTGTGGCCCTCTTCGAGGAAGGTTACCTCGCCCTCGAGCGGGGAAAGATAATGAAAGGCACGATCTACCAGAACGAAAGCGTCAAACGCATGTTCCCGGTCAACCAGTGGGTGCATGTGGAAGTAGAAATGCAGTTGGAGCGCAAAAAGAAGGGTTATGTCAAAATATGGCAGGACGGAGTGCTGCTGATCGACCAGGACAGGATACAAACCGTTCCCAAAGATTTTATTTACTTTACGCAGGGCACGGCCGGATTTTTAAACAGCCTCGAAGTGGGCATAACCGCTAACGGGCAGTCCGGCAGCACGATACTTTACATCGATGATGTGTCTATAAGGAAAATAAACTGATCTATGCGAAGCCTTTTTGCCTTGCTTTTCCTTTTTTCCGTTCCGGCCTTTTCGCAGAACGCGGATATCAACCTGCTGAAGAAATTCAACGTAGAGCGCAACAGGAAGCTGGACAATACCTTCAGGTATTTCAGCTATTCGGCCGCACCGGCCGCGATCGCGGAGCCTGCAGCGCTGTTCGCGGTATGGATGATAAAGAAGGACAGCGCCTCGCGGGCCAACTTCTTCACCGCGGGCTTCTCGGTGGCCTATGCTGCGGTTTTTACCACCGGCATCAAATACGCGGTGAACCGCCCGCGCTGCTTCGTTACCTATCCCTTCATCGATAAATGCGTGGATGCCGGCAGTCCCTCATTTCCTTCGGGGCACACCTCGGCCGCTTTCAGCGTGGCCACCTCGCTCAGCCTCTGCTACCCGAAATGGTATGTGATCGCTCCTTCCTTTCTGTGGGCCTGCGGTGTAGGCTACTCGCGCATGCACCTGGGCGTTCACTATCCCAGCGATGTGCTGATAGGAGCCCTGATCGGGACAGCCTCGGCTTTCCTGGGCTATAAAACCCAGCAATGGCTGGAGAAATAACCAAAGGCCGGGAATATCTCTCATTTCCCATTTCACATTTCATATTTCCCATTTCACACTTCTTATCTCCCCCTCCTAACCTGGCACAAAACAAATCAATATCTTTGGTTCCCTAATCAAAGCTTTATGTCGGTCGATATAGAATTCAACAAGAACGAGGATAAGATCAGGCTGCTTATTTCGGCCATGGAAAAGAAACTGGATAAGGTCTACCTGGGAGGCGGAAAAAGCCGCATAGACAAGCAGCATGAGCAGGGTAAGCTTACCGCGCGCGAGCGCATTGCCTACCTGCTCGATGAAGGCGCTCCGCAGATCGAGATCGGGGCTTTTGCGGGTGACGAGATGTATAAGGAGCATGGGGGCTGTCCGGGCGGAGGCGTAGTGGTGGTGATCGGTTATGTGAAGGGCCGTCAATGTATCGTGGTAGCCAATGATGCCACGGTTAAGGCCGGGGCCTGGTTCCCGATAACGGGAAAGAAGAACCTGCGCGCCCAGGAAATAGCGATGGAGAACAGGCTGCCTATCATCTACCTGGTCGACAGCGCGGGCGTTTACCTGCCCATGCAGGACGAGATATTTCCCGACAAAGAGCATTTCGGGCGCATCTTTCGCAACAACGCGGTGATGAGCTCCATGGGCATCATCCAGATCGCAGCCATTATGGGAAGCTGCGTGGCGGGCGGTGCGTACCTGCCCATTATGAGCGATGAGGCCATGATCGTGGATAAGACCGGAAGCATTTTCCTGGCGGGCAGTTACCTGGTGAAAGCCGCCATAGGCGAGAACATAGATAACGAGACCCTGGGAGGCGCTACCACGCATTGCGAGATATCGGGCGTTACCGATAACAAATGCAAAGACGATAAGGATTGCCTGGAGCGGATCAGGCGCATATTCGATAAGATAGGGGCTTTCGATAAGGCCGGCTTCGACCGCATTGCTCCCGCCCCTCCTCAAAAGGATGAAAAAGAGATACTGGGCATTCTGCCCGAGGCGCGCGACAAGCAGTTCGACATGAAAGAGATCATCGAGCGGCTGGTCGATAATTCGGAGTTCGATGAATACAAAGCCGACTACGGTAAAACGCTGATATGCGGCTTGGCCCGCATCGATGGCTGGGCCGTAGGCATAGTGGCTAACCAGCGCAAGGTGGTAAAGAATAAAAAAGGCGAGATGCAGTTCGGTGGCGTGATCTACTCCGACAGCGCGGATAAGGCGGCACGCTTTATCATGAATTGCAACCAGCGAAAGATCCCTCTTGTGTTTCTCCAGGACGTAACGGGATTCATGGTGGGATCCAAATCAGAGCATGGCGGAATAATAAAGGATGGCGCAAAGCTGGTGAACGCCATGAGCAATTCGGTGGTACCCAAGTTCACGGTCATTGTAGGCAATTCGTACGGAGCGGGCAACTACGCCATGTGCGGAAAGGCTTACGATCCGCGCCTTATCGTAGGCTGGCCTACCGCGCAGGTGGCGGTAATGGGTGGCGCGCAGGCGGCCAAGGTGCTGCTGCAGATCGAAGTGGCGGGTATGAAAGCTAAGGGAGAAGAGATCACGCCCGAACGCGAGGCCGAGCTTTTCAATAAGATCAAGGACCGTTACGATTCGCAGATATCGCCCTATTATGCCGCAGCCCGCTTATGGCTCGATGCGGTGATCAACCCGCTGGATACGCGCAAGTGGATCAGCATGGGCATTGAGGCGGCCAACCATGCGCCCATCACCAAGGCTTACAATGTGGGCGTGATCCAGACCTAGCATCACCGGTCAAAAGGAAATTTAATAAGATACCCGTAGCTCAGGAACAAACACGAATAGTGAATGGCCTGATCAAAGCCGATAGCCACGAAGAACCAGTGCTTGCTTTCGCGCTGCCATAGTTTTGAGGTCAGCTTGCTGGTAAAAAAATCGGTGATAAAGTGCAGGCCACCATTCACCCCGGCATATGCCGAAACCACCGCAAACAGGTCGCTGTAGCCGTAAAACAAAAATATACTGCCTCCCCACAGCACTGCCGTATAGGTAAGCACATGCATGCTCAGCCAGTACAGGCTTTTGCTCTTGTTGAGCGCCATCTTATCCGTTTGGCATAAGAAATCGGCCACAAAATGAATGAATACCAGTACGAGCGCTGCCCCCATGCTTCAAAGATGCAACTTTATTAAGATATAATTTGTCTTTAAGGCAGCATACGCATGAAGAAACTCTACGCCTTAACATTCTTGCTTGTTACTTCCTTGCCGGCCCACAGCCAGAGCCAGTGCTACATCAGCTTCAGTACCACTTCCTGCAGTTGCTACGGTATCTGCGATGGTACCGCCACAGCCAATGTGCAGGGCGGAATGCCGCCTTATACTTACCAATGGAGCAATGGACAGACCGCGCAAACGGCAACGGGCCTTTGTGCGGGCACCTACAGTTGCATGGTGGTGGATGTGATGGGAATGAACTGCAGCGCTAGCAGTCCCGCGATTGTGACGCAGCCGGCCATCCTTACGGTAACGGCAAGCACTGCCATACCGGCTTCCTGTAACGGCTGCTGCGATGGCAACGTGGTCGCATCCATAAACGGTGGTACTCCGCCCTGCGTCTATGTTTGGACACCATCCTTCACACCCGGTACGGCCTGCGGTGGAACGTCTTATACCGTTTGCGTGACCGATGCCAATGGCTGCACGGCATGCGATACGGTTATAGCCGGCTATACGGTGGGATACGGTGAGAACGGTATCTTATCCGGTAATATGGCTTACCCTAACCCGGCCCATGACGAGCTGCACCTTCTTATTCATGATGACTGCCGCATGTACATCCTGAACGCTATGGGTGATATCCTTGTTTCGCGCGAATTGGGAACAGGCGGTCATCTCATCGATGTTTCGCTGTTGCCGGCCGGTCTTTACCTGTTGTATCTTTCCAATGGTGCAGGCCATCACACCAAAACTATCATCAAGCAATAAAAAAAACTCCCCGACACCACCTAAAACCCCTTATTATGAAAAAGATCTACACGTTTGTACTAACCATTCTCTCTGGCGCGCTGGCGTATGCGCAAACCACCTGCCCGGTGCAGGTGCAGCCCGGTCCGCCCATTCTATGCTTCGGGCAATGCACCGGAAGCGCAACGGCTTTCGGAACGGGCAGCCCTCCCTTCACCTATTCCTGGATGCCCAGCAACCAAACCACGCAAACCGCTACGGGTCTTTGCGCGGGCACCTATTCGGTCATGGTAGTGAACGGCAGCGGCTGCACGGGCTTCGGATCGGTCACCATCACGCAACCTTCCCAGATATTTATCGCGGTAGGCGGAACCCAGAACACCAGTTGCACCGCCTGTAACGGCAGCCTTACCGCCAACGTAACTGGAGGAACTCCCCCCTACAGCTATTCGTGGACCAGTAACCCATCCCAAAGCACGGCTACCGCAACCGGCCTGTGCGGTGGGGTTTACTATGTAACAGTAACCGATGCCAACGGCTGTACGGCCATGAGCGTGGGTACGGTAGGCAACAGCTCCAGCATTCCGCAGGCGGTGACCACCGGCTCGAACCCGACCAACTGCATCAACTGCAACGGATCGGTTTTCGGTTCGGCAACGGGCGGCACCACGCCTTATACCTACCTGTGGGCCCCGGGCGGACAAACCACACAAAGCATAAGCGGACAGTGCGCGGGCACCTATACGCTCACCGTTACCGATGCCAACGGCTGCACCTCCACATCCACGTGGACCTTAACGGCACCGGGCGTTTCGTTCACCACCAGCTCCAGCAACGCCACAGGGCCGAACTGCAATAATGGGTCGGGTACGGCATCCCCGAGCAACCCGGGTAACTACAGCTACTCCTGGACACCTTCGGGGCAAACCACGCAAACAGCAACAGGGCTTTCGGCAGGAACGCATACCGTGTGCGTGACCAATACGCAGAACGGATGCCAATCCTGCTCAACGATCACCGTCAGTTGCCTTACGGGAATAGAGGAGCACATTCCTGCCGCCATCTCGGTCTATCCCAATCCGGCCGATGAGCAGATCAGCGTGCTGGCTGAAAAGGAAGCGGAGCTGGAATTGTTCAATATGGTGGGCGAGCAGGCAGGAAAATGGCTGCTGGTACCCGGTAAAAATGAGATCGGCATCGCCCATCTGCCCGCGGGTATCTATTTTTTACGATCGGGAAACACCGTCAGAAAGATCACCATACAGTAATTGCGCCCTGCACCCCTGAATACAGGAGCTCTCCGCCTTAGGCGGGGGGCTTTTGCTTTTATGCGGGAAAGGTTCGCGCAGCCAGCTCCATGGCCTGCGCAAAGGCTTTGCGGTGTATGCCGGGGTCGATGCGCTTCTCGTCAAAGAATACAAGCAGGTTCTCGGTAGGCATATTGCCGGTAAGCTGATCCGTGGCCATTGGACATCCACCGTAGCCTTTGATGGCCGAATCGAACCTGCGGCAGCCGGCCTGGTAGGCCGCCTCCGCTTTCTCTTTCCAGGTACCGGGGGTGGTATGCAGGTGGGCGCCTATCTCCAGGCCCGGAAACTCGGGAATAAGCCGGGAAAAAAGATAGGAGATGTTCTCCGGGTTGGAAACGCCAATGGTATCGGCCATGCCAAAGATCCTTATCCCCAATGCGGAAAGTTTTTTTGTCCATTCTATGGCCACATCTGCGTTCCAGGGATCGCCATATGGATTGCCGAATGCCATGGAGATGTAAATCACCAGCTCCTTATTATGCTTCACGCAAAGGTTCTGTATCTCCTCTACCCTTTTCAAGGATTCTGTAATGGACGAGTTCGTGTTACGCTGCTGGAAGGTCTCGGAAATGGAGAACGGAAATCCCAGATAGCTTATTTCTTCGAATTTGCAGGCGTCTTCGGCACCGCGCGCGTTGGCTACTATGGCCAGCAATTTTGAATTGCCCGCGCCCAGGTCGAGCTGCTCAAGCACTTCGGCCGTATCGCGCATCTGCGGGATGGCCCTGGGAGAAACAAAGCTTCCGAAATCGACCGTATCGAAACCGCAACGGAGGATGGAATTGATATAGGCTACCTTCTTCTCCGTGGGAATGAAGTCGTGTATGCCCTGCATGGCATCGCGGGGACATTCGATCAGGCGAACGGTTGACATTTTTACAGATTACAGATTACAGATTACAGATTACAGATTACAGATTACAGATTACAGATTACAGATTACAGATTACAGATTACAGATTACAG
>JBFLYZ010000085.1:0-12491 GCA_040756415.1 Bacteroidota bacterium | reverse complement strand
AGGAACCTTTAAAAATAGCAGCATGAGTACACTTTTAAAAAACACAGACCTCTTTGCAAGGTTTGGGCGGCAGAGCAGAAACAACATCAGGCTCGCTGCCACAAACAATGATATTGTTTACACGCGGGTATCGAGCAAAGAGCAGGCAGAGAAAAATCTTTCTCTTGAAACTCAAAAGAAAGCGATGGATGAATATGCCCGGAAATACAACCGGAATATCCTTGCTTATTTCGGAGGTACTTATGAAAGTGCTAAAACAGACGGGCGGAAGGAATTTCAGCGGATGCTCGACTTTATAAAAAAGAATAAGGGTAAAGTCAGCCAGATTCTCGTTTACAGCATGGATAGGTTCAGCCGTACCGGAGGCGAAGCCATCAAACTGGCTGCTGACCTACGCAGAAAATACGGTGTAACCGTCCATGCCGTCACTCAGCCAACAGATACCACCAACCCAAGCGGTGTATTACACCAAAATATACAGCTCCTGTTTTCTGAATACGATAATCAATTACGTAAACAGAAAGCAATGGCCGGGATGAAGGAAAAATTTGAAAAGGGAATCTGGGTGGTAAAGCCACCGCAGGGCTATGATATTATACGCATCAACGGGGACAGGAAAATTGTCTTGAATGTGGTAGGAAGGAAAATCAAGAAAGCCTGGGATTGGAAACTCCGGGGAATGAAGAATGACGACATAGTCGCCAAGCTCCGCTCAATGGGAGTGAATATGTACAAGCAGCAGATTCATAAAATCTTCACCAATCCTTTTTACTGTGGCATGATCTCACACGGAATGCTGAACGGAAAAGTAGTGGAAGGAACCCATGAGCCGATGGTCAGCCGGGATGTTTTTCTGAAGGTGAACGGCTTTATTAGAACTTCTGCGAAATACGGGGTTCCGCATTGCAAAGAGAACGAGAATGTGCCCCTGAAGGTTTTCGTAAAGTGCTCGGATTGCGGTGAGCCGTTTACGGGATATATTGTAAAGGCAAAGGGATTATATTACTATAAATGCCGGACAAAGGGCTGTAAATGCAACCGCAGCGCCAAGCAGATGCACGAGCTGTTCCTGAAGCATCTTGAGCAGTATACTGTAAAAAAGGAAGTGGCCAAAGCTCCCTTACTTTACCAACTGGAGCACACCTATGAAAAGCTGACCCAGGGCGACACCGACCAGGAACAGCTCGTAAAATCCCAGCTTGCGGAGGTGGATAAGAAAATTGAAAGTATAGAGGAGGCCCACTATGTTCTCAAGCAAATGCCGAAAGATTCCTTCGACCGTTTTTACGTAAAATACGCCTCGGAAAAGAAGCGAATCATTGAGCAATTAGAGAAGCTCAGCAGCAACATTTCGAACCCGCAGACCTACTTTAAGGCGGCACTTATTGTGAGCCAAAAGCTCGCTTCTCTATGGGGAAAATCAGGTATTTCCATCAAGGAGCGGCTGCAAAAGCTGGTATTCCCCGAAGGATTGGCGTATGATCGCGAAAAAGGGGCATTTCGAACCTCAAAAGTCAACCTGATTTTTGAAACAATCGCTTATTTTACGAATGGAAGTGGGGGCAATAAAAAAGGACTGCCCCCTTTTTTAAGGGAGCAGTCCCTTTCAGCGGTCTGGACGGGACTCGAACCCGCGACCCCGTGCGTGACAGGCACGTATTCTAACCAGCTGAACTACCAGACCTTAAAAAACAGGCTGCAAAAATAGCCGAATTTGACAAACCAGCAAAAAAAATTAGTTTCCGGGCGCGCTCAAAGCCCGCATATGCCCCGCCAGGCCAGGCCAGCCTGCAAGGGGCTCAGGTATAGCCAGGGCTCCGGCCATAAGGGAATAAACATGCGCAGGCTTCATCCCCTGTTTCCGCAACTGCCGTACAGCGGTATCCCCGGCCGATTTGGATAGCTTTTTGCCGTCAGGGCCCGCCAGCAGGCGGTGATGGAAGAATGATGTATGGCCAAAAGCGCTTTTGCCCAGCGCTGAGGACAGGTAAAGCTGCGCGCAGGTCGATGGCCAGAGGTCTTCGCCCCGTACCACCAGGTCTACGCTGAAGTGCGCATCATCGGCCACCGAGGCCAACTGGTAGGCCGGAAAGCCGTCTTTTTTTCTTACAACGAAATCCCGCATCGAAGCGGGAAAGGGGCTTTCGCGCATCTGCCCGCCCGGCATTTTGACCCGTACGGTGCCCGCCCGCGAAGTATCCAGCCTCCAGCATGCATCCCTGGTATTTACCGGGATGTTTCTTATGCGGCAGGTGCCCGGATAGATGCCTTCGGCACTTTCGCGGGCCACATCCGACCGCGAGCAGGTGCAGGCATATATATGCCCTGCTGCCCTCAGCTCTTCGAGCATGGTCTCGTAAAGATGCAGGCGATGAGCCTGCGAATAGCTATCCCGGTATTCCTTTATGTTGCGCGGCCCCTCATCCCAGGGTATTTCCAGGTAATCCAGGGTATCGAAAATATCCTGCACGTACTTCAGGCCGCAGCGCTCCCGGTCCAGGTCATCGATACGCAAAAGTATTCTGGCACCGTATTTACGGGCCAAGGCCGCGGTAAGGGCAAAGGAAAAGGCATTCCCCAGGTGAAGGTATCCGCTGGGAGTGGGGGCGAGGCGCGTCCGCGTAAAGGCTGGCGTATGCGGTAACTGAGCGGGCATGTATGGAAGGCCTAAATTATCACTATTCCCGCACGGCAAAAAATACGGGGCAGCGGGGCCAGCGTATCAGTCAGAGGAATTTGAAACACAGAGGGCCGCAGCGCATGCCTGCCCGAAGGTTATGCGGAGAAAGGCACACCGATACGCTAGAGCAGGGCCGGGCGCTTGTTCAGGTATGCTAAATTTATATTTTTGTAAGGCATGGGCATGCGCGATTCATCCCGTCTGCTGAAGGTCCTGCTGCTTGAGGACAATGACCATGATACTGAGCTGATGATACGCGAGCTGAAAGCTTCCGGGTTCAGTATCGAGTACAGGCAGACCGATTCAAAGAAAGATTTCTTTCACGAGCTGGAGAAATTCCGGCCCGACCTGGTATTGGCCGACTATTCCCTGCCCATGTTCAACGGCATGCACGCGTTCCGCCTGTTCAGGGAAAAGAATTACGCCATCCCTTTTATTCTTGTCACCGGCTCGCTTACCGAAGAGCTGGCCCTGGAATGCCTTCGCGAAGGCGTGGACGATTTTATCCTGAAAAAGAGCTTTAAACGCCTGCCCGCGGTCATAAGCCGCAGCCTGGAGATCAAGCAGGCCGAAATAGAGCAGCAGAAGGTGCTGGCCGAGCTGGAGCGCTCGAACCAGGAGCTTATGCAGATACGCGAAAGGAACAAGCTGCACGGCCGGTTGTCAAACCGCGAGTTCGAAATACTTTGCCTGATCGCTTCCGGCAAATCCGTCAAGGAAATAGCCGCGCAGTTATACCTGAGCCCGGCCACGGTGGCTACGTACAGGGCCCGGCTGCTGGAGAAAATGAACCTCAGGTCGAATGTCGACCTTACGCGCTACGCCATGCGAAACAAGCTGATCGACTGACGCCCTTCCCGTCATAAATTTAACGACAGCTTTTCATTGTTTTAACTCTACCGCGCGACTTGCTGCCGCAGTATTTTTGCTCAGGCGCTTACACACACTGTTTGCCTCGTAAGGTGGCAGATAAAGCGCAGTGAAAGAGGGCTTTGCAGGGTTTTTAGGGGAAATAACTGCTTTGACTAAGCCCTTGACCAATCCCCGCGGCAGAGATGCTGCGGGGATTCTCCATCTATGGCTCAGCCCATCCGCTCCCGCTTCAGCAGGTAAGGCATCAGCACCTGGTCGAAAGGCTTATTGATATCGGCCTCCACAAAATCGATACGGTACTGGGCGCAGCGCATCATCAGCTCTTTTTTATACGCGGAAACAGCGTTAACATAGGTTTCTTTGATCTCGTTGGGATGGACCTTTACTTCCTCGCCCGTCTCCATATCGATGAACCGGTATGGTCGGTTCTCAAAATCGAAATCCAGCTCTTTGCTCTTATCCGCCACGTGGAAAAGCACCACCTCGTGCTTGTTATGCCGCAGGTGCTGAAGGGCCGAGAACAGCTCATCGTGTTTGTCGCGCGAGTCCATCATGTCGCTGAAGATCACCACCAGCGAGCGCTTGTGAATGGCTTCAGCGATCTGGTGCAGGGCCTCAATGGCGAAAGTGTTTTTCCGGTCATCGGGGCTATGCGGCTGGATGAGCTTTTCCAGCTCGCTGAACAGCATTTTGTGATGCACCGGGCTGGATTTGGTCTGGCTGTGAAACTCGATGTTCTCGGAAAACACGCTCAGGCCCACCGCATCGCGCTGGGTTTTGAGCAGTTGGATAAGGGCCGCAGCGCAGTAAACGGAGAACGTGATCTTGTTCTGCCTGTTCTTCTCCATGGGGAAATACATGGAGGACGAGTTGTCGAGCACGATCTGGCAGCGCAGGTTGGTCTCTTCCTCGTACCGCTTCACAAACAGCTTGTCGGAGCGGCCGTAGAGCTTCCAGTCGATATGCCGGGTGGATTCGCCCGTGTTATAAAGGCGGTGTTCCGCGAACTCGACCGAAAAGCCGTGGAAAGGGCTTTTGTGAAGGCCGGTAATAAAGCCTTCCACCACCTGTTTGGCGAGCAACTCGAGGTGCGAGAAATGCTGAAACTGCTGCTGATCTATTTTTTCCAATGTGTAAGAAGACAAAAAAGCAGCCGGCAGAATTGCCGACTGCCTTCGCTGAGAATATAAAAAGGATTAAAGCTGGGCTTTCAGCTTGCCGTCAAGCACCGATTTGGGCACCGCGCCCACCTGCTTATCCACCATTTTACCGCCTTTGAAGATCAGGAGGGTAGGTATGTTGCGGATGCCAAACTGCATGGATACATTGGGGTTGTTGTCTACGTTCACTTTGCCGACCACCGCCTTGCCCTCGTAATCCTTCGAGAGTTCTTCCACGATAGGTCCTACCATGCGGCAGGGCCCGCACCATTCAGCCCAGAAATCCACCAATACGGGTTTATCCGATTTCAGCACGATCTCTTCAAAATTTGAGTCTGTTAATTCGATTGCCATAAGTTTGATTGATTTGAGTAGTACAAATTTAATAAATTGTCACGAGCCGCTGTTCAATTACTTTGCCAGGCGGTTTTTCGTGCCAAAATGGCTTAAAAAGAAACCCCGCACAGGCGGGGTTGCAGGGTCATAGTCCGAAAGTCCTTTTTACTTTCTGGACATAGTCCAGCTTTTCCCAGGTAAAGAGCTCCACCTTCATGGTCTTGGTCTTGCCATCGGGCGACCGGAACGTTTTGGTCACCCATTCGTTCTTGCGTCCCATATGCCCGTAAGCCGCTGTTTCGCTGTACATTGGCGAGCGCAGCTTAAAGCGCTTTTCGATGAAATAGGGGCGCATATCGAATATCTTCTCCACCACCTTGCCTATCTCGCTGTCGTTCATGTTCACCTTGGCCGTTCCGTAGGTATTCACGCAAATGCTGGTGGGCTGGGCTACGCCAATGGCGTAAGAGACCTGCACCAGCACCTCATCGCATACGCCAGCGGCAACCAGGTTCTTGGCTATGTGCCGGGTGGCATAGGCTGCCGAGCGGTCCACTTTCGAGGGGTCTTTCCCCGAAAAAGCGCCTCCACCGTGTGCGCCTTTGCCACCGTATGTATCCACAATGATCTTCCTGCCGGTAAGGCCGGTATCTCCATGCGGGCCACCGATCACGAACTTGCCGGTAGGGTTGATATGGTACTTGATCTTATCGTTGAACAGGTGCTTGTACTTAGGGTATTTCGCTTTCACGCGGGGGATGAGGATATTGATCACATCCTGCCGTATCTTTTTCTGCATGTTGGCCTCGGTGTCAAAATCATCGTGCTGCGTGGATACCACGATGGCATCGATGCGCACGGGCCTGTTGTAAGAGTCGTATTCGAGCGTGACCTGCGATTTGGCATCGGGGCGCAGGTACTTGATCTCGCGGCACTCCCTGCGAAGGGCGGCCAGTTCGATGAGCAGCTTGTGCGCCAGGTCAAGGGCCAGGGGCATATAGTCGGCCGTTTCGTTGGTGGCATAGCCAAACATCATACCCTGGTCGCCAGCGCCCTGATCTTCTTTCTTTTTGCGCACCACGCCCTGGTTGATATCGCCCGACTGCTCGTGTATGGCCGAAAAAATGCCGCATGAATTGGCCTCGAACATGTATTCGCTTTTGGTATAGCCTATCCTGCGTATCACCTCGCGGGCTATTTCCTGCACGTCAAGGTAAGCCCTCGACCTTACCTCACCGGCAAGCACCACCTGTCCCGTGGTGACCAGCGTTTCGCAGGCCACCTTGCTCTGCGGGTCAAAGGCAAGGAAATTGTCGATCAGGGCATCGGAGATCTGGTCGGCCACTTTATCCGGGTGGCCTTCGGAAACGGATTCGGAGGTGAAAAGGTATGACATACGATCACAAATTACGGTTTGTACAATCTGGTTTTGCAAGCCTGCTCTTTGGCAGGAAGGCCCGCCCGCACCCGAGGCGCGTTCTGGCGGGCAAAAATAATATTATTTATGAATCGCAGGGAAAATTAGGCAGTGCTGGTAACGCATCGCTTTGAGGGATCATTCCCTGCTCTTTGTATCGATGACGATGGTCACCGGCCCATCGTTGACCAGGGCCACTTTCATATCCGCGCCAAACTCACCGGTCTGCACCTTTTTGCCGAGATCCGTTTCCAGTTGGCGGATAAAGCGCTCATAAAGCGGTATGGCTGTTTCGGGCCGGGCCGCTTTTATATAGGAAGGGCGGTTCCCTTTTCTGGTGGAAGCATGCAGGGTGAACTGCGAAACAAGCAGGATGCCGCCACCGGTCTCTTTTACCGAAAGGTTCATCACCCCCGCCTCATCCGGGAAAACGCGAAGGTTAACGATCTTTCCGGCAAGCCAGGCGATATCCTCCGTTCCATCCGCATCTTCAATGCCGAGCAGCACCAGCAGGCCCCCCTGTATGGAAGACCTTAGCTGACCGTTTATGGTCACCGATGCTTCGCTTACCCTTTGTATGACCGCACGCATAATATACCCTCAATTAACCGCTCCTAATCCCATAAACCACCTACTACAAACTACGAACTACAAACTACAAACTACAAACTACGAACTACAAACTACGAACTACGAACTACGAACTACGAACTACGAACTACGAACTACAAACTACGAACTACAAACTACGAACTACAAACTACGAACTACAAACTACGAACTACAAACTACAAACTACGAACTACGAACTACAAACTACAAACTACAAACTACAAACTCCCCCCTCAATCATTATACTTCTTATCCAGCTCTCCACTCGTCAGTATGCCCAGGTAAGAATTGTACCGCGATGCAGCGATCTCTTCTTTCTTTACGGCCTCTATCACCGCGCATTTGGGCTCGTTCACATGCAGGCAGGTGCCGTATTTGCACCCGCTGGCCTTTTTAAAGATCTCGGGAAAGAAATGATACAGCTCGTTCTTTTCCACATTCACGATGCCGAACTCCTTGATGCCTGGCGTATCGATGATGAAGCCTCCGTTGCTGAGGCGGAACATCTCGGCAAAGGTGGTGGTGTGCATGCCCTTATCGTGCGCTTCTGAAAGCTCGCCCGTTTTCAGCTCCAGCCCCGGCTCCAGCGCATTGATCAGGGTAGACTTACCCACGCCCGAATGGCCCGCCACCAGATTGACCCGGTCTTTCATCTTTTCTTTAAGCGATTCAACGTCCTGCGCGTTCAGCGAGGAAAGGGCAAAGCACTCGTATCCTATCCTTTCATATACCGATCTCAGTAAGCTCAGCTCCTCCAGTCCTTCATCGGTATAGATGTCGGTCTTGTTGAAGAGCAGGGTAACGGGGATGCGGTAGGCCTCAGCGGTCACCAGGAAGCGGTCGATAAAGCCGGTGGAGGTGCGGGGCAGGGCCAGGGTCACCAGCAGCCAGGCCCGGTCTATGTTCGCGGCCAGGACATGGGTTTGCCTGGAAAGATTGGTGGCTTTGCGGATGATATAGTTCTTCCGGGGCCGTATGCCCACTATCGAATCGTCCAGGAGCTCTACCTGGTCGCCCACGGCAACGGGGTTGGTGGCCTTGATCCCTTCCAGGCGCAGCCTGCCCTTGATGCGGCATTCCCTAAAACCATTTTCGGTGAGCACCGTATACCAGCTTCCCGTTGATTTTGTAACGATCCCGTTCACGGGGGCAAAGTTATTCCTTATTGTTGATCGAAAACAAGTAGATTTGTAACCGGAGCAGCGCATGTCTATAAAGGTCGAGCAGATAACAAAATTTTACGGGGAGCAGAAAGCCCTCAGCGAGGTATCGTTCGAGATACAGAGCGGGGAGGTAGTGGGGTTCCTGGGCCCGAACGGTGCCGGGAAATCGACCATGATGAAGATACTGACCTGCTTTATTCCGCAGAGCGCTGGAAATGCATGGGTGTGCGGATACGATGTGAGCGAGCAAAGCATGGAGGTAAGGAAGAACGTGGGCTATCTGCCGGAGCATAATCCCCTTTACCTCGACATGTACGTGAAAGAATACCTCGGGTTCATTGCGCGCCTGCATAAGACCGGCAATACACAGGCGCTTGTCGCGAAAATGATCGAGGTGACCGGGCTGCAGGCGGAACAGAAGAAAAAGATAGGCGCCCTGTCGAAAGGTTACCGCCAGCGCGTAGGCCTGGCGCAGGCCCTGATCCACGACCCCAGGGTGCTGATACTCGATGAGCCTACCTCCGGCCTGGACCCTAACCAACTGGCCGAGATACGCACGCTGATCAAGACCATTGGCAGGGAAAAAACGGTTATGCTCAGCACCCATATCATGCAGGAGGTGGAAGCGGTTTGCGACCGGGTGATCATCATCAATAAGGGCCGGATCGTTGCCGACCAGGCCACTGCCGAGCTGCAGAAGGGCAGCGGCAATAAGCAGGTGATCACGGTGGAGTTCGACAAGCCCACTACGCGCTCAGCGCTGAAGAACATCAGCGGGGTGCAGGATGCCAAGAACGTTTCGGGCAATACCTGGCAGCTCATCTGCGCCATGGACAAGGATATACGCGCGGATATTTTCCAGTTCGCGGTGAGCAGCGGGCTGGCCGTGCTCACTATTCAGCGCGAGGAGCAAAGCCTCGAGGATGTGTTCAAAGAGCTGACCACCAAATGACCGTTCATGAACATTGACGAGGCGCAGCGGCTGGTAGATGCCTGGATCAGGAAGCACGGGGTGCGCTATTTTTCAGAGCTCACCAACATGGCCATGCTTGCCGAGGAAGTAGGAGAGGTGGCGCGCATCGTTGCCCGGCAATACGGAGATCAATCCTTTAAGAAAAAAGACAGGCAGAAGAAGCTCGGGGAGGAGCTGGCCGATGTATTGTTCGTGCTGATCTGCCTGGCCAACCAGACCGGGGTGAACCTGACCCGGGCCTTTGAAAAGAACCTGGAAAAGAAGACCAGGCGCGACAAGACCCGCCACAAGCGCAATAAAAAGCTGGCTGAACCCTGAACGGAATGCGTACGGATCGCTCAGTCGTTGTCGAGGAACATGAACAGCGACATCCAGTAGTCGAGGTAGCTGGGATTTGATTTCCAAAGCGCCTTGGAGCCGTGTTCCCCCTTCTGGGCGGGGGCAAAAACGGTTTTATCGCCCGTAAGCGCGTTCTTCATCAGGTCCTCGCAGCCCTTCTTCTCATCTGTGGAGGATGCGATCCAAACCGGCTTATCCAGCTTTTCGATCTCTTTCTTAAGGGTCAATTTTTTGCCAAAATATTCGCCAGGCGAAAAAGCGATGACCATGCTCACCTTGGGATTGGCTACCGCGATCTTCAGCACCAGCGAAGCGCTATAGGAGCTGCCTACCAGGGCCACGGGTTTCCCGCTCTTCTTGTACAGGTACTCCAGCCCGGCCAGAATGTCCTGCTCGGCATCGAGGTATTCGGTGGATTTGCCGGCTTTCTTGGCCTCCGCGGCCGTCTGGTTAACGATCCCGTTCACCTCGCCTCCCGAACGAAGGTCGATGGCCATGCAGTTAAAGCCCATTTTGTTGAACCGCTTTGCGGTCTCCTTGTACTCGCCCCTGCTGTATCCCGCCTGGTGGCAAAGCAGCATATAAGGCAGGCTGTCGTGGAGCATGTACAGATCGGCCGTAATGGTGATCCCGTCTTTCGATGGAAAGGTAAGGGTTTGTGCCGCGCCTGCGAAAAGTGCGGGCAACGTGAACAGGCAAAGGAGAACTTTTTTCATGTGTGTGATGGGTTTTATTCAGAATGCGAGGTAGTAATCCCGGGTCAGTTGCTTGTATTCATCGGTGTAGTCATGACGCGCGTCTTTTTCTATAACGATCGAATCTTCCGAAAAATGTTTCTGTTCAAAACTGAACTGCATGAGCAGCCTTTTTTCCGTGGTCTTATCGGTTCGCGTGCGCACCCGGGTGATCTTCGACAGGTACAGCTTCTTTTCAGCGGCCATGTCACGAAGGTGCTCTCCTTCTTTGCACGGTAATATTACATAAAACTTTCCTTTGCTGTCTAACAAATTTAATACCGAAGCCAATAGCTCGCAGTAGGGCAGCATATCGTTATGCCGGGCCACCGTTCTTTTTTGCTCCAGGGCCTTGGTCGAAGCCTCAAAATAAGGAGGGTTGCTGATAATAAGGTCGTATTTTTTGGCTGACCGCAGGGAGTAATCCTGGGCCGAGGAATGGATCACGTTGATGCGCTCTTTCCAGGGACAGTTGCTCACGTTCTCGCGGGCCTGCAGGCAGGCGTTCTCGTCTATGTCCAGGGCATCGATCAGGGCGCCCGATCTCTGCGCCAGCATCAGGGCGATGATACCCGTACCGGTGCCGATATCGAGTATGTTCTTTGCTCCTTTGGGATCGGCCCAGGCTCCCAGCAATACCGCGTCAGTGCCCACTTTCATGGCGCATTTGTCCTGGTGAATGACAAATTGCTTGAAAACAAACGTCTGGTTTGGCATAAACCCGTATTTAAGGGTTCAACTAGCCTGCAGAGTGACCAATCGTTTGATAAAATTAGAAAAATTACCGAGAAAAGCAAAAGATCGCCAGGGAGCGTATACGTTTGAAAAGTTTAACACGGAGGATACAGGCAGCCGCAGAGCCTGCCCGCAGGTTACACGGAGAAAGAGCAAAGCGATACCTGGATCACTCTTCCTCGTCCGATACCGTGTCATCGAGGTAGATATCCACCAGGCCCTCGGGGGTCTGCACATGAAGGGTCTTATTGATTCGGTCGACCGTGAGGATGGTATGTTCGAGCAGGGGGATCAGGATCTCGCGGTTATCGCGCATCACCTGCAGCAGGTTACGGTGTGGCAGCTCGATGACGGAGCTCAGCTTGCCTATAGGCCCGTGCACGGTATCGATCACGTTAAAGCCCCGTACCTCGTGAAAATAAAAGCGATTGCCTTTCAGCTCGGGCAGGAGGTCGAGCGGAAGAAATACCTCTTCCCCCAGCAGTTCCCTGGCCTCTTCGGCACTGGATATGCCCTGCAGCCTGATCACGGCAGTCCTGTTCCTGTTCAGCTCATACAGTTCGAGCGCAAAGCGCTGTGCCGATCCCTCCTTCAGCAGGTAGATCTCCCGAAGGTCGCTGTACCTGTCCACCGAATCCACATCCAGGAGCAGGATAAGGCTTCCATCGAATTTATGGGTCTTGATGAAACGGCCCAGCGTAAAAAGGTCTTTTTTATCCATGTACGCGTCAAATAAAAAAGGCACAAACCCCGTCTGTGCCTTTTCTCTTCCGGATCAATCCGGTTTATGCTTCTGTTTTAGGCTCTTCAGCGGCCTGCTCCGGCTTGGCTTCCGCTTCTGCGGCAGGAGCCGGCTGGTTCTTGGCCGCGATCTTGGCTGCTTTGGCCTCCTTGGCAGCTTTCTCTTCTTCCATCTTCTTCTTATAGTAATCCGCCTTATCGGTGGCCAGCTTTGTTTTCTTGCCCTCTATCTTAGAGGTCTTTTCCGACAGCCACTTTTCGAACCTGGCTGTTACCTGCTCATTGGTGAGGGCTCCTTTCTTCACCCCATTCAGCAGGTGATTCTTGTAGAGCACTCCCTTGTAGGCCAGGATGGCGCGGCAGGTGTTGGTAGGCTCAGCGCCTTTCTGCAGCCAGTCTATGGCCTTATCGAACTCCAGGTCGATAGTGGCCGGGTTGGTAGTTGGGTTATACGTGCCTATTTTTTCGATGAACTTGCCATCACGCGGTGCACGACCGTCCGCCACGACAACGTGAAAAAAGGCCTGGCCTTTTTTACCGTGTCTCTGCAATCTGATTTTTACAGGCATTGTTTTTCAGGTTTTTATCTTCTCGCCCAAATTTTTTGGGACAGCGAATATCGTAAAATATTCGATAGAAGAAGAAAAGAACTTTCAATATGCTGTTAATATTCTGTATTTCAGCAAATTACACAATATTAAAGTATATATTATGGTAATTTTATCAAA
>JBFLYZ010000084.1:0-13220 GCA_040756415.1 Bacteroidota bacterium | reverse complement strand
TCAGCGACATGCTTTCCCGCGGCAATTCCGCTCGCCTGTATAATGAACTGGTCAAAAGACACAAGCTGTTCACGGAGATCAGCGCTTACGTAACGGGCGAGCACGATGAAGGCATGTTCATCGTATCGGGCAAGCTTGTAAAAGGGGTGAAGATGGAAGATGCCGAGCAGGCCATTGAGAACGAGCTGGAAAAGCTGAGAAGTGAGCTGGTCAGCGAGCAGGAGCTCACCAAAGTGAAGAACAAGGTGGAATCCACGCTCGAGTTCTCGGAAATGAACATATTGAACAAGGCCATGAACCTGGCCATAGCCGAGCTGATGGGCGATGCCGACCTCGTAAACCGGGAAGGTGAGCGCTACCAGCGTGTAACCCCGCCCATGGTGCAGGCAGAGGCCAGGAAGGCCTTTACTGAGAGCAACGCCAGCGTACTGTACTATTATAGCAAGAACTGATGAGCAAGCTGAACAGGTCGGTAGAACCCGCGATCAGGGAGATAGAGGATGTGGAGATCATCCGGGCGAAGCCGCTTAGGCTGGCCAACGGCATACCGTTATACAGCATACAGGCCGGGACGCAGGACCTGTGCCGCATTGAGCTTCTGTTCCCGGCCGGCTTCATCAACCAGGGCCAGCCCCTGGTGGCCAGCACGGTCAACGAGCTGATCGATGAAGGCACCCATAAGCGGAGCGCACAGCAGCTAGCCGATGCCATCGATTATTATGGCGCTTTCCTGGAGACCGAAATAACACCCGATTTCGCTTCGGTCAACCTCTTTACGCTCAACAAGCACCTGCCGCATGTGGTGCCCGTGCTGGAAGAGATCATCAAGGAGGCTTCATTCCCGCAGCAGGAGCTGGAGGTGAACATCCAGAACCGCAAGCAGAAGTTCCTGGTCAGCCAGCAGAAAGTGAACGATGTGGCCCGGAAAAAGTTCAACCAGCTCGTTTTCGGCAACGGGCATCCCTACGGTTATTTCGTAGAGCTTGAGGATTTTGACAGGCTCAGGCGCGAGCACCTTCTTGACTTCTACCATTCGTTCTATAGTTCGGGCCATTGCCGGATCATTATCTCGGGTAAGGTATCCGAGAGCAGCCTGCAACTGATCGAAAAGCATTTCGGTGGAAAGGATTGGGCGAAGCAAGCCGGCATGGCCCCGCGCACCGTGCATCATTTCCATGCAACCAATGAGCGTACGAACCTTGTCTTGAAAGAAGATGCCCTGCAGTCGGCCATACGCATAGGGCGTCAGCTCTTTACCAAAACGCACGAGGATTTTCTTCCTATGCAGGTGCTGAACACCGTGCTGGGAGGGTATTTCGGAAGCAGGCTGATGGCCAATATTCGTGAGGACAAGGGATACACCTACGGCATCGGTTCGGGGGTGTTGTCGTACAGGGAAGCGGGCTGCTTTTTTATTTCCACCGAGGTGGGTGTGAACGTAACGAAGAACGCGGTGAACGAAATATTTTCGGAGATCAGGCGTTTAAGGGAAGAGCCGGTGGGAGAAGATGAGCTGGCCCTGGTGCGCAATTATATGCTGGGTTCTTTCATCTCATCGGTTGACGGGCCCTTCGCGCTGGCCGACCGCTTCAAGGGGATACTGGTCTTCGGGCTGGATTATGATTATTACGATAAATACCTGCATACGGTCCGGACCATAACATCCGAACAACTGCGCGATCTGGCCAATAGATACTGGCAGGAACAGGACCTGATCGAGCTGGTGGTGGGGAGGAAGGAATAAGGGAATAGGGGAATAGGGGAATAGGGGAATAAGGGAATAAGGGAATAAGGGAATAAGGGAATAAGGGAATAAGGGGATGGCTATATAAGGTACACGTTATTTAGTGAGATGGGGCTCTTAGGATGGATTTTCGTAAATTTGCTTAAGGCGCATGTCAGCGATCAAAAAATACAGGGTCATTTATTCATTTCTTCTTTTAGCGGCAAGCTGGCAACTGCCTCTGGCCAGCTCCTTTTCCCAGGCTACCCCATCCCCCGAAATACGCTGCGTCTCGGTTGCACCAAACGGTAATGTTACCATTACCTGGGCCATTCCCCCCGACCCGGGAGGAGTTTTTACCCAGTACGAGGTCTATTCCTCTGCCAGCCTCACCGGGCCTTATACTAATGTAGGCAATAACGCCACCTACGGGAGTACTTCTTTCAGTGACGGAACGGCCAATGCCAATGCCGGCCCGGTTTACTATTACGTGCGTACGCGCTCCTCGTTCAACGGCAATACCCTGGCGCCTGCCTACGATACGGTTTCTACCATCTACCTGACGGTAAGCAATCCGGGCTCACCCGTGGGTACGCTCGGCTGGAACGCCATCCGTAATCCCCTGCTGCCCTCATCGGCACTTACCTACAACATCTATTGCGATTACCCTATGCAGTGGACGCTCATCGCCAGCACTTCCTCGCTCAGCTTCATCGATACCATCAGTATCTGCTCGCGTATGGTCAACTACACCATCGAGATCACCGATGGCATAGGATGCTCTTCTTTTTCCAATATCGCGGGTGCCCAGTTCCAGGATAACGTAGTGCCCGCCACGCCCGTGCTGGATTCGGTCAGTGTCAATCCTTTCTCGAACAATGCTACGGTCTCCTGGCAGCCCAGCTCTTCGGGCGATGTGATCGGGTACGTGATCTACGAATATTCAGGCAGCTCCTGGGTGCCGATCGACACCGTATGGGGATACGCGAGTAGTTTTTACCTCAACAACAGCTCCAATGCCGATGTGGCCAGCGAATGGTATTGCATGGCTGCCCTCGATAGCTGCGGCAATATCTCGCCCCTGGGCAATAACCAGAATACCATCTACCTGCAGAAAAGCCTGGATATTTGCGCCAGAAAAGCGGATCTGAGCTGGACACCCTATGTGGGCTGGCCCAGCGGCACGGCAGGCTACCGGGTCTATGTGAGCCAGAATGCCGGGCCCTTCACCCTCATCGCGACCACCACCGCGCTGTCGTACACGCATACCGGCCTTACAGGAGGGGATAATTACTGCTACATCGTAATGGCCTATGATAACAGCGGCCGCACCTCTTCATCCAATAAGCTCTGTTTTTCGGTCTACCAGCCCACGCAGCCGGTGTTCACCTACGTGGAAACCTCATCGGTCAGTTCTCCGCAAAGCGTAGATGTATCGAGCTATGTGGATATACTGGCTACCACCAGAGAATACCGCATAGAGCGTTCAGCCAACGCTTCCGGGCCATTTATCCCTGTCGGTACGGTTGCATTTACGGCCAATCCGAACGTGGTTTTTACGGATAATACCGCGTTTCCCGGACAGATGAGCTACTACTACCGCGTGGTGACCGTGGATTCATGCGGCAATGATGCGCAAACATCTGCCCTTAGCCGCACGATCTTCGCCAGCGCAGCGGCCAACAGCGATATGACCAATACCATTACCTGGAACGATTATGAAGGCTGGCTGGGCGGTGTGGCTACGTATGATATCTACCGCGCGATTGACGGGGTATGGGTAGGTGTGATCGCTACGGTTCCCTTCGGAACGAATACCTATACCGATGATGTTTCGCCCTATTATACCAGCAGCGGACGCTTTACCTACAGGGTCGTAGCCAATGAGGGAGCGGGCAATCCCTACGGATTCACCGCGCAGAGCAGCAGTAATGACGCACCCGCATATCAGCCGCACAAGTTCTTTGTGCCGAATGCCTTTGTTCCGGGCGGCATGAATTCAGTGTTCCTGCCCAATGGCTCCTTCTATGATAAATCGGATTACACTTTTTCTGTTTACAACCGCTGGGGCGACCTGCTGTTCGAGACCGCAGATCCTTTTACCGGATGGGACGGCACTTACCGGGGCCAGGTATGCCAGCAGGGCGTTTACGCATGGTACATCAAGTTCAAGGCCAGCAATGGCGAGTATTTCGAGCAGAGCGGAACGGTAACCCTCATCGGCAAATAAGCCGGGTCGCACTTCGATGAATTCTTCTTATTGACTGACGAATTTCGAGCGTCATAAGTAAAACAAAGGGTTTTAAATTATTTCTTGAAAATATTCGTAATTCAGGCGGCATTCTATTACATTAGCGATTTAAAGCCAAATCGTATGAAAAGAATTCTACTCACACTTATCGCGGCTGTCAGCGCTCTTCAGATCACCGGGCAGTGTTCCTTAATAGAAGTATCGCTGGCACAGCGCGCCAGCGCATCCGACCTTATCGTTGAAGGCAAGGTTATTGCCAAAAACTCTTATTGGGATGCGGAGCATAAAAAGATATATACCGCGAACAGGGTGGAGGTGTATAAAATCTTCAAAGGCAGCCTGGCCGGTACGGAGATCGAAGTGCTCACGGAAGGCGGTACCGTGGGTAATTACATGATCAGGGTAGAGCCTTCCCTGGAGCTGAACCTTGGCGATGTAGGCGTATTTACCTGTGAAACGGTAAAGCGTTTCAAGGTGCCTGTTTCGAAGAGCGCAGTTCCGCAGTACGAAGCGTATGCTTCCGTGCAGGGTTTTATTAAGTACGACCTCGTCAGTTTAACGGCCGCGGAGCCATTCCGGGTGTATACGGATATCAACGCTGAGGTGTATAAAGCCCTTTTGTCTTCGAAAAAGACCTGGCAAACGGTTATCCCTTTCGACATTTATTCTAATGCAAGCACGAACAAAAGTGGCCCTTATCCCGATGTGATGTCCATCAGCGGGTTTTCGCCAACTACGGTAACAGCGGGCACAGGCACGACCATCACCATCACAGGCACCAACTTCGGTGCTACCCAGGGTTCGGGCGTGGTGCGTTTCCGCAATGCGGATGATGGCGGTTCCACCACCATTACCCCTCTTGCCTCGCAATACGTTTCATGGAGCAACACCCAGATCGTGGTGGAGGTGCCGCAGAACGCGGGCACGGGAACTATCCAGGTTGTCCAGGGTCAAACCTTTACCAGTTCTCAAACGCTTACCGTAAGTTACGCGCACCTGAACGTTGATTTCGATCCCGGCAGCGGCACCATAGCCTACGAGACCGATCACATCAACGACAATGGCAGCGGGGGCTATACCTGGAGAATGAATACGGGCTTTGACGGCAACGCTTCTGCCAAGGCCTCTTTCCTGAGGGCATTCGATACCTGGAGGTGTAACACCGGTGTGAACTGGACTATTGGCGCCACCACATCGATCAACGATGCGGTTAGCGATGGCACGAATATCATCTGCTTCGATAATACCGCACCGCTCTCGGCCGGCATACTTGGCGTTTGTTACAGTTACTGGTCGGGTTGCGCCAGTGGTCCGACCATTATCTGGTATGTAAACGAGCTTGATATCATCTTTGATGATGGAAGCAATATTTCTCCTCTTACCTGGGAATATGGCCCTGCCGCGCCATCGGGAAGCGAATACGACTTTGAAACGGTGGCTGTTCATGAGCTGGGCCACGGCCATCAGTTGGGGCATGTGATCAGCCCCGGAGCCATTATGCATTATGCTATTTCTAACGGATCATCCAACCGTTCGCTCGGTACCAATGATCAGGCGGGTGGTGATTACGTGCAGGCAAAGAGCATCGTTGCCAATGTGTGCGGGCCGGGAGCAATGAGCAACTATTCCTGCATTACTCCGCCCGTTGCGGATTTTTCCGGCTCACCTACTACGCTTTGTGCGGGTAACACGGTTTCATTTACCGACCTGAGCACCAACGCGCCCACCTCCTGGGCATGGACGTTCACCGGGGGCACCCCTTCATCGTCAACCGCCCAGAATCCGACCATAACCTATAACACCCCGGGCACTTACGCAGTCACCCTCGTGGCCACTAATGCCGGTGGAAGCGACACCAAAACTGTAAGCGGGTACATCACGGTTAACAGTTGCGGCTCTCCGCCTGTTGCGGATTTTTCGGGGACGCCAACCAACCTGTGTGCTGGTGGTACAGTGTCGTTTTCTGACCTGAGCACCAATACACCAACATCGTGGGCCTGGACCTTTGCGGGCGGGACACCCTCATCTTCCACCTCTCAGAACCCAAGCGTTACCTATAATACGCCCGGAACCTATGCGGTAACCCTTGTAGCTACGAACGGCAGCGGCAGCGATACCAAAACGGTAAACGGATATATTACCGTTAACGCCAATCCTTCCGCCAGCGGCACCGTAACACATGTTTCATGCAATGGCGGGAGCAATGGAGCGATCAACCTGAGCCCTTCTGGCGGCCAATCTCCTTATACTTTCCTGTGGAATCCTTCGGGCCAGACCACGGAGGACCGCACTTCGCTTACAGCGGGCACTTACTCGGTAACTGTTACCGATGCAAACGGATGTACCGTACAGAACAGCTTTAACGTAACCCAGCCTTCCGCACTTTCGGTCACTATGTCGAAGACCGATGCCACCTGCGCAAACAATGACGGTACCGCAACCGCTACGCCATCTGGCGGTACCTCTCCTTATACCTACGTCTGGACACCGGGCGGTCAAACAATACAAACCGCAACAGGCCTTTCTGCTGCTACCTATACCTGTATGGTCACCGATAATAACGGCTGCACGGTGAGTGGTAACATAACAGTAGGTATGAATTGCGGGGTGCCGAATACCCAGCTAGCCCCTGCCTACTGCGGTATTACACTTACTTCGCTCAATCAACAGGTTTACTGTGTGGCTGTTACCAATGCGAATAATTACCAGTACAGAGTGAATGGCACTAATGTGAGCAACTATGTTTATACCAGAGGCAATTATCTTACGAATTTCGACCTTACCCTTATCCCCGGTGTGCAGTATGGCGCAACGTATTCGGTAGAGGTGCGCGCTAGGGTAGGAACCACATGGGGTGCTTACAGCACCGTGTGCACCCTTACCACTCCAGCCGTGATTCCCTCTACCCAGTTGCAGCCCGCTTACTGCGGCATCACCTTATCTAGCCTTAGCCAGCAGGTTTATTGCGATGCGGTAACAGGCGCCAGCAATTACCAGTATCGCCTGAATGGACCCGGCCTGACAAATTATGTTTACACCAGGGGCAATAACCTGACCAATTTTGCGATGAGCTGGGTGACCGGGGCGCAGTACGGTGGTACCTATTCCGTAGAAGTTCGCTCTTACGTAGGCGGGATTTGGAGCGCGTATGGTGCCGCCTGCAACCTGACCACTCCGGCTTTCCCAACCACACAGCTATCTGCTCCTTACTGCGGCATCACTTTGTCGACAATGAGCCAACAGGTAAACTGCGATGCGGTTATAGGCGCCAGCAATTACCAGTATCGCCTGAATGGCCCCAACCTGACGAATTATGTTTACACCAGGGGTAATAACCTGACCAACTTTGCCATGAGCTGGGTAACCGGTGTTCAGTTGAGTTCATCCTATTCTGTAGAGGTAAGGGCTTATGTCGGTGGCGTATGGGGCAGCTACGGCCCGGTGTGTACTGTGACCACTCCTGCCAACTCGGTGCCGATGGATGACCTGCGAGTTTATTTGCTTCACGATGAGCAGGAGACACTGATAAATGTTTTCCCCAATCCCTTTGCCGATATGGTAAGCATCAAAGCAGGAAGCCCTATTACAGGCATTACTGTGATGAACATTATGGGCGACAAAGTGTACTCGGTTGCCTGTTCGGGTAGCGAGGTTCAGCTTAACCTGGCCGACCTGGTACCCGGCATTTATCTCGTTTATATCGAAACGTCAGAGGGAATACATGCAAGAAAAATGATTAAAAAATAAAAATAATACGGTATAAAGACGCTCATGCCGGGCGTCTTTATAAACTGCTGTTCTGCCATGGTCGCTCGTTTTTTCTTTTTGTCCGCGCTTTTTGCTGTCTCGGTACAGGCCGCTTCCCAATCCGCAGTGCTGCAGCTTTCCCCTCCCATCGTAGTGGCGGGCGGTACAACGTATAACTCCACCAAACCCCGCATTGCCCTTGTCAACGACAGCATTCCCATTATCAGTTGGGGCAAGCCCAGCCCGGGAGGTAAGGTCTTTGTCAGCAAATGGAACGGCACCGGCTTCACCACACCCTTGCAGGTATCGCCCGCTGCGCTGAACACGTACACCAATGCCAACGATGGGCCCAATATAGCCGCGAAAGGCGATACGGTCTATATCACCTATTTTTCCATGGCCGGTGTAATCACCAAGATCTATGTTCACCATTCCTACGATGGCGGAATTACATTTTCCGATACCGTGCGCGCTGATAACCAATACCCCAATGTGAACAAATACGCCTATTCTCCTTTTGTAGCTATCGCGCCAGGCGGGGATCCCTATCTCTGTTACGAGACCAGCACCAGTACGCTGAGCTTTCCGCAGCAACTGTTCAATAAGTCGGGCGATGGAGGGCAAAGCTTTGCTGCCGAGGTATCGGCCAGCGATTCCGCCCCGGGCGAGCCCTGCGAGTGCTGCCCGCCATCCATCGCGCTGAAAGATTCCATGGTTTATATGCTTTACCGCAACAACATCAACAACCTGCGCGACATTTATTGCGCGGTGTCGTCCAATTACGGTAACAGCTTTGATACCGCGGTGCGCATCGACTATTCGTACTGGTATATCAATGGCTGCCCTTCACAGGGCCCTGAGCCGTATATCTGGAACGATACGCTCGTAGGCGTGTGGATGAGCGACCCGGGCAGCTTTGCGCGCATCAACATAGGTACCATGCATGCATACACCCTGCAGTTCGGTGACAGTTACTACGCGGATACCAGCGTTGCGCCCGGAACGGTGCAGCGCCACCCGTCCATTGCCGGCAACGGAGATACCATCGGTATAGCCTGGGACGATAACCGCTACGGCTCAGGCACCGATTGTTTTATCAGCGTTTCGCTGAACGGTACGGCCGGGTTCGGCAATACGGTCATGATCAACGACAGCGCGGTGCTGGGTAACCAGGTCACCCCCCATATTGCTTACCATAATGGCACGTTCCACATCGTCTATCAGAATGTGGCGGGTAACCAGGTGATCTACCGCAGGGCCAAGATCACGGGCGCTTTGGGCGATGGTGAGATCAGCGCTGAGGATATTCAGGTAAAGGTTTTCCCGAACCCCGCTTCTGAAGCCGTCACCTTCCAGCTTCCTTCAGCGATCCAGGGGGATATGGTGCTGAAGATCTATGATGCCTCGGGCAGGGTTTTAGGACAGCATATGTTCAGCGGCACTCGCTTTGTGATGGAGCGGGGCCATCTTGCGTCCGGGATATATTTTTACACGCTTGCTTCCGACAAAGGAACATTCGTATCGGGCAAGTTCTCGGTCAGGTAGGTGCATGCCTGCAGTTACCCTTTTCGTTCCGTTTTCGTAGCTTTGTGAGATGAAGAAATTCCTGTTTCTTTTCCCATCGTTTTTTACAACAGCGCTGTTCGCTCAAACCCCTTCATGGGTCTGGGCCCAGCGGGCTGGGGGCGCCAACACGGATTATGCTTATTCCGTATGCTCCTCCTCTTCGGGCGATGTCTATTCCGCGGGAGTCTTCTACAGCGCTTCCATTGCTTTTGGCTCTACCACGCTTACCAACCTCTCTACCGCCAGTGCGGATATCTTTCTTGTAAAATACGATGCCTCGGGAAATGTGCTGTGGGCGCGCGCGGCAGGCAGCGCGGCCGATGACGCGGCAACTTCGGTAGCTACCGATGCTTCGGGTAACGTGTATGTCACCGGATGGTTCTCCGGGGCGTCTATCGCATTTGGTTCATATACGCTCGTGAATGCGAGTCCGGGATCGGGAGATATTTTTTTGGCAAAGTATGATGCGGCCGGCAATGTGCTGTGGGCCGTTCGGACGGGTGGCGCTGACTGGGACCTCCCGCAGTGCGTGGCCGCGGATCAGCCGGGTGGCGATGTGTACATTACCGGTGGATTCAGCCTTTCCTGCACTTTCGCTTCTTCCACTGTAAGCAGCGCGGGAGCGATCGATGCTTTTTTGGCCAAATACGATGCATCGGGCAATGAGCTATGGATACGCACCGCTGGAGGCGCGAATAACGACCTGCCGAACGGGATCGCTATCGATGCGCTGGGGCGTATCTACCAGGCCGGTGGCTTTGCCAGCGCCTCTATCACCTTTGGAAGCAGCACGCTTACCAATGCGGGGCCTGGCTTCCCGGATATCTTCTTTGTGAAATACGATGCGGCCGGCAACGTGATCTGGGCAACCCGCGAAGGCGGGGGCGATAATGACCATGCGGTATGGGCCAGCCGGGTGGTGAATGGCGAGGTCTATATCACGGGGCATTACCACAGCGCCTCTTTCACGGTTGGCTCCACCACGCTTAACAACAGCGGGATGGGCGATGTGTTCGTAATGAAGTACGATACAGCGGGCACGG
This sequence comes from Bacteroidota bacterium, assembly GCA_040756415.1. Taxonomy (GTDB): domain Bacteria; phylum Bacteroidota; class Bacteroidia; order JADZBD01; family JADZBD01; genus JBFLYZ01. Next base: position 2,890 of record JBFLYZ010000084.1, on the reverse strand, counting down.
TGATGTGGTCAAAAAGCCATGGGGGCAGCGACAATGATTTCGCTTATTCCGTTCTGGCCGATGCGGCCGGCAACGCCTGGGCATGCGGCATGTACATGAGCGCTGGTGTAAGCTTCGGGCCCTATTCGCTTACCAATGCGGCTGCCGGAAATGAAGATGTATTTATCGCCAAATACGATTCGGCAGGCGCTGTGCTCTGGGCCGGGTCGTACGGTGGGCCTGGCGATGATTTCGCCAATGCCATCGCGCTCGATCCTGCGGGCAACCTGTACGCAGCGGGCGGTTTCGCCAGTGCGGGTATCAGCTTCGGGCCGCTTACCCTCACCAACGCGGATAATACCGGCAATACGCATGATGTCTTCGCGGCCAAGCTCGGCCTCCTTACCTCGGCACCTGCTGCTGACGGACCGGATTTTTCTGTTTACCCCAATCCCTCTGGCGCCCTGTTCTCGCTCCGCGGTGCCCGGCCGGGGGCAAAGCTATCGGTGCATGACCCGCTCGGGCGTTGTGTTTGGGAGGGGATGGCAGAAACGCAGAAGCATGTTCTTGACCTGGGCCCGTATGCTCCCGGGATTTACCTTCTGCGAATCGAATCGCAGGAAGGGCCGGTCTGCCTGCTCAGGCTGATCCGCAGATAAAAAAAAGGAGACCATTACCCGTTATCTTCCCTACGCGCTGGATGCCTTCCGGCATGGCGCCCTCAACAACGGGAATCATCCCCTTTCTTGCCCCGATCAACCAAAGAACTTACTCCATAACGATCTTACCCGTCCGCATGAGGTTGCCCGCCTGCAGTTGATAGAAATATACCCCTGCGGGCAATTGCTGCCGGCTGAAGACCAGCCTCAGCTCACCGGCCGGCCTCCGCTCATCTGCCAGCAGGCCGATCTCATCACCCATCAGGTTATATACTTTCAGGGTCACTTTTTCCTCACGGGGCAGGTAGATCGAGAACGTGGCTGAATTCTTCATGGGGTTCGGGTAGACCATTACGCTGATCTCCGGCAGCATCTCCTGCTGTGATGAAGGCAGCAGGAAACAATTGCCCTGTATGGCCCAGTCCATCCATCCGATGCGGCTGGCGATCCAGTTCTTGAGGTCGGTGATCTCGCTCTGGTAGCTGGCCCCCGGCTGGTATTGCGGGTTAGGGTAGATGTAGGCGCCAAGTATGGGCCACTGCACGAAATTGCGCTGCTGCGATTCGTTCAGCACATTGGCGGTAGAATCGATAAAGGCATAAATGTAATTGTTGCTCAGGATGGTCTGGCGCAGCTCCTGCCACCTGCAATACAGCGCGTTGGTGAAATTGCTGTCCTGCATGAAGCTGATCCACCATTTGGGGCTGGGCAGGTCGTTGATGGGCAGGGGATACTGCCAGCCGTTGGGGCTAAAGGCATTGCCGTAATCGCAGTTGTGCCAGGCCAGGTCGAAATCCCATACCGGGCCGATGAATATCTTATTGCCATCGGTCACTTTCTGTTTATACAGGTAGGTGCTCAGCCGGTAGGCGTCAACGTTCTTGCTCAGCTCGTTGAGGATGAAATAATCCACGAACGAGCCCACATCGATGTACTTCGGATAACCTGTCAGCGTGTTGGCGTAATTGGGCGAGTTCATCACCGTTTCAAAGCTGTCGAGCACGCTTTTGATATAGGCTTTCTGCGGAACGGTGATATCGGAGTCTTTCGGGTAGACATACTGATAATAGAACTTGGTGTTCATGGGCGAGTTCCCCGGCATGAGCGAGTACCATCCCGGCTCGTCAGGCCGGTCGATCTTCACGATATAGCCCCCGGTAATGTCGGGGTAGGTATTCTCATTGGGTTCGAGCTTGGCAATATCGATACGGCTGGGATCGCGCTTGGGTTTTTCCATGAGCGCGTATACGCCCTGGTATTCGTTGTTGATCACGAGCTCCACGTTGCGGAAGCGTGCCGCGTAATGTCCCATCTGCCTGAACAGGTGATAGGCGAGCTGGTTGCGCAGCAGGGTCTTATCCTGGTACGAGGCGATGAGCACCCAGTCCGATTCAGCAGGCATGCCCAGCAGCGATGCGTTCATCTCACCGCCCTGCGCATTGCGGGTCTCGAACTTGTATGGCTTCTTTTCAAAGTTGGCCGATGAGTTACCGCGTACGTGTATCATGGCCTTGGCGTTGTAGCCGTTCCACGGGTCGCTTATATAATTCCGGTTACTGGGCCCGTTGTCGATAATGCCCATGGTCACCAGCATTTCATTGTCGGTAATAGGCTGGTTGCCGGGCGTGCTGATGATCATAATGGGCAGGTTGGAATCGGTAAAGTTGACGTAAGGCTGGGGCGAGTTGCCGAATTTGAGGCTCCAGTTCACCAGGCTGCCCGAATTGACAAAGGCCAGGTAGTCATGCACGATCAGCTTCCAGTTGCCGTTGGCGGCCTGCCCGTTATTGAAGCGTCCCAGGTACCCCACTGGCCTGTAGAGGCCGGTATAAGGCGCGTTGGCCAGGGTGATGGAATTATTGCCCGTGCTGCTTTCTACGGCCGTATTGGTATAGTTGGTGCCGCTGCAACTGCTGCCCACGGTCAGTTCTACGACCATCCCCCAGGGCGATTGCAAAAAAACGCTCAGCTCGTCAACCGAGGGGTGGCTGATGTTGAAAGCTACCTCTTCGATGCCGAAGCTGCCGTTGAGCTGGGCGGGCAGGCCCGATACGTTTAACGTGAAATAGGTCTTCTGGCCGTTGTTAAGTATCCCTCCTCCGCTGCCGTTATATACCTGGGCCTGCGCTGCGATGGGGAAAAAGAATAAAATGAGCGTAATTTTTCTAAGCATGGTGCCTGTGTTTTTACTTGTATCCTTCCCTGATTTTCACTCCAAAATTACGCCCCGGCCCCGGCCCCGGGTAAGCTTT
>JBFLYZ010000083.1:0-13354 GCA_040756415.1 Bacteroidota bacterium | reverse complement strand
ATTCTATCGATCTCGAAAGAATACAAAATCCTAAATTATATGATATATACAAGATCGAGGTCAGCAGCAACCACTATACTACCGCTATATTAATGAGAATGCATTCCGACACTTTTATGTTTATGATGAACAGAAGAGTTTTTCAAAAACAGGACGAATTCTACACCACACAAAGCGAGGACTATATTTTTCGAAAAATATTCACTAAAAAAGAACTAATTTCCTTACAGGAAAAGGATATTATCCTTGACGTGGAGAGAAAACTAACTGATTTTCCTTAGCACCTCCACCGTCCTGTCCAGCATGGCATCGGTAAAATCCAGGTGGGTGACAAAGCGTATGGCCTGGCGGCCGAAGCTCACCGCGATGATGTCGTGCTCGCGCACCTTCCTGACAAATTCCTCGTGGTGCATCTTTTCATCCAGGTTAAAGATCACGATGTTCGTCTCCACCGGTATCACCTCCTTCACATAAGGCAGCTTCGCGATCTCAGCGCCCAGTTTCTTCGCGCGGGCATGATCGTCCCTTAAACGCTCCACATGATGGTCGAGGGCGTAGGTGCCGCAGGCCGCCAGGAAACCGGCCTGCCGCATGCCCCCGCCAAACACTTTCCGTATCCTCCTGGCCTGCCGGATGAACTCCTTCGTACCCAGCAGCACCGACCCGGCCGGAGTGCCCAGGCCCTTGGATAAGCAAACCGATACGGAATCAAAGAGCCGGCCGGTCCTATACGCCCGCTTTGCGGTGTTATCCCCGTCTTTGAACTCGATCAGGGCATTGAATATCCTGGCCCCGTCAAGGTGGTACCTGAGGTCTTTTTTCCTGCACAGCTCCCCGATCTCTTTCATCATCTCATACGTATAAAAGCTTCCCCCCGCCCGGTTGCAGGTGTTCTCCACGCTCACCAGGCGCGTGCGGGTCAGCCAGTCGAAGGGCAGGTTGATCACCTCCTCTACCTGCCTGGCGCTGAAGCGGCCCCGCTCACCCGGCAGCAGCTTGGCCTGCACGCCCGAGTTGAAGGCAATGCCGCCCCCCTCGTAATTATAGATATGCGAAGTGGCATCGCAGATCACTTCATCCCCCGGATGGGTATGCACCTTGATGGCGATCTGGTTGGTCATGGTGCCCGAGGGACAGAACAGCCCGGCCTCCATGCCGAACAGCCCGGCCGCTTTCTCTTCCAGCGCGATCACCGTTGGGTCCTCGTTGAACACATCGTCTCCCACCCTGGCCTTTGTCATGGCCTCCATCATACCCGCTGTTGGTCGGGTTACGGTATCGCTTCGCAGGTCAATTAGCATAATTCGCGGCTTTGATTTAGTTCTTACGCTTTTTGTTGTTATCTTTAAGTTCTGTTACAGGGGGTGCCAATGCAGTTCAATAAGCTCAAAAATACTTTCTTTTTTTTCATCTTTCTTTTTTCTTTTACCGCATCGCAGGCGAACGACAAGTACTGGGTGTTCTTTACCGATAAGAACGGGGTGGACTTCGACCCCTATACGTTCTTCGACCGGAAGGCCATCGAGCGCAGGCTGAAGAACGGGCTTTCCCTGTACGACCCCACCGACCTCCCGGTGAATGAGAATTATATCGCTTCCGTGAAGGAACTGTCTGACTCTGTTTCCTGGCCCAGCCGCTGGTTCAACGCCCTGGCCGTTTACGCCAGCCAGGAGCAGGTGGCCGAGATCAAAAAGCTTCCCTTCGTAAAGGACGTGAAGATGATGTTCGCCAACCCTTTTTACATAGCCTCCAGTGCGGAGCAAACCCGCGATGACCAGCAGAAGCTCACGGCCATGGATTGGCTCATACTCAAGAACCAGACCGCGGTAATGCAGGCCGATAAGTTCGAAAAAGACAGCATTGACGGCAAGGGCATACGCATAGCCGTACTGGACGCTGGCTTTTTTTCGGTCGATTACAGCCCGGCCTTTTCTCATTTGCGCAAAGAGGATCGCATACTCAAGACCTATAATTTCATCAAGAACCGCGAAGATGTGTACGGCTGGGAAAGCCACGGCACCGAAGTGCTGAGCTGCATTGCCGGCTGGATGGACGGCTATAAGACCGGCATGGCCACGGGGGCCGAGTTCCTGCTGGGCATAACCGAAGATGCCACCGGTGAGTTCTTCAGCGATGAGGAGAACTGGCTGGCGGGCCTCGAGTGGGCCGACCGGAACGGGGCCATGATCGTGAGCAGCTCGCTGGGGCATTCGTGGTTCAGGTATTTCTTCGAGGAGATGAACGGCAAGGTAAGCCTCGTATCGCAGTCGGCCAACATGGCCGCGCGCAAGGGCATGCTGGTGCTGACCGCTGCCGGCAACGAAGGCGACCGCAAATGGAAATATGTGCTTACCCCGGCCGATGCCGACAGCGCGCTGACCATTGGCGGCATAGAATACATTACCGGAATTCACATTCCCTTCAGCTCATACGGCCCTACTTCCGACAAGCGCATGAAACCGAACCTTTGCGCCTTCGGTGAGGCCATCGTCATATCGGAATACAGCATGAAATACAGCACCGGCACCAGCTTCGCCACGCCCCTGGTGGCGGGGTTCGCGGCCTGCGCCTGGCAGATCGACACCTCCATGACCAATATGGAGCTTTTCCACCAGTTGCAGCGCTCGGGCAGCCTTTATCCCTATTTCGATTACGCGCACGGCTACGGCATACCCCAGGCCGGGTTTTTTACCGATACGGACCGTGCGCCCGCGGATACCACCTTCGATTTTACCGTGGAGAACGGTATCGTGAAAGTGCAGGTGCGCGACTGGTGCCTCAGCGATAAATCCTGCGACCTGAAATCGGTCCTGTACTGCCATATCGAGAATGCCAGCGGGGTGCTGGACGATTACTGGGTCTACTCGGTAGAGAAAAAGAACGTGGTGCAGTTCTATGTTTCGGATTACAAGCAGGGCATGAAGCTGCGCGTTCACTTCAGGGGTTATACGGGGGTCTACGAATTCTGAGCTATGAAGCAACTGACCAGCGGCATCTTACTTCTCCTCCTCTGCCTGTATGCGCCCGCGCAGATCATACTGCTGCACGAGGACGTGAAAAGCGATTCGGTGGTATCGCGCTTCGGCCCCAATCGCACGCATTACATCCAGAGCTTCTATGGTTCTGGCTTCATCTTAGGTCCTTCCGATTCGGCCGGGGCCGAGATCAAGCCCTGGAAGTCCTGGTACCTCAACTACGGCCTGCGCTATAAACTGAAGCTGGGCGGCTATTACGCCCTGGGGCTGGATGTGTACTACCAGTTCGTGTCCTACCGCATCAAGCAAAGCCCGGAAAAAGTGCTGCCCGATACCATCCTGCATGAGAAGGAAAAGCTGAACCTGCATAACATCAGCGGGGCCTTCTTCAACCGCATCAATTTCTCCAAGCGGGGCGATATCATCGGCAACTATTTCGATTTTGGCGTGTATGGCGATTATGTTGCTGCCAGCACCCACGTTTACCGCGACCAGAACGCGGCCGGCAGCGCTTCCGATAAAACGACCATTAAAAAACACGGGCTGGCTTACATCAGCCGGCATAACTACGGGGTATTCGCGCGCATCGGCTGGAACAATTTTGCCTTCTGGGGGCAATACCGGCTAAGCAATATGTTCGACAAGAGCTATCCCGTGAACTATCCGGAGCTGCCGAGAATATTCATCGGTTTCGAGTTCTCTTCGCGCTGAGCTATCTTTTTTGCGCGATCATCAGCCCGTCACGTACCGGCAGCAGCACCTGCTCCACGCGGGGATCACCGGCCACTTTTTTGCTGTAATCGTATAAAGCGCGGGTATCCGCGTCCATTTTCGCGTAATCGTCCAGTATCTTTCCGCTCCAGAGCACGTTATCGGCTATGATGAAGCCTCCGGGCCGCACCCGGTCAAACACCAGGTCGTAATAGTTCGGGTAATTCTCCTTATCGGCATCGATGAACACCAGGTCCCAGCTCTCGTTCAGTTGCGGGATGATCTCCCGCGCATCACCGGTATGATAGCTCACCTTATCCGTTATCCCCGCCTCAGCGAAATACCGTTTTACCATTGGCGCCAGCTCTTCATTGATATCGATGGTATGCAGCATTCCGTTCTCCGCCAGGCCTTCGGCAAGGCAGATGGCGGAATAACCGGTATATGTTCCAATCTCCAGTATGCGTGCCGGCCGTATCATCCTGCTGATCATGCTCAGCACCCGGCCCTGCAGGTGGCCGCTCAGCATGCGCGGCATCAGCACCTTGGCCTGTGTTTCGCGGCTCAGCTTCCTGAGCACCTCGCTTTCACCGCATGTGTTGGCAAGCGCGTACGCTTCGATCTTTTCATCAAGGAATTCCATGTTCGGGCATTTTTTTCGGCTCAAAAATAGAATAAAAACAGGCCGGCCTTTTAACAGGTTGCTGTTTATAAGTTCAAAAAGCCCCGTCCTGGTCAAAGGGCATTTATCAGGAATTTAGGGACCATGAAAAGATTCCTTGCGGGATTATTGTTTCTTTTAGCGTTCTCTTCCGTTCCCTTCGCCCAGGTCAAGGATAAAAATAAGATCCCCGAAATTGTCGAGCTCAGCCCGGCCGAAGAGGAGATATTCCTTGATGCGGAATACTTTTTTTCGGAAGGCAATTACCTGCGCGCTGTGCCGCTTTACCTCCAGCTCATCGACAAGTATCCCCAGGAGGCTTTCTTCAAATACCGGGCAGGGATCTGCTACCTGAACGTGGGCGCGGAAAAGGAAAAATCCATTCCCTACCTGACCGCAGCCGACAGCATGAACCACCAACTGGAGAACATCTCGTTCTACGTAGGCCGTGCCTATCACATCAACTACAAGTTCGATGAGGCCATTGCCTGGTTCAACAAATTCATGACCGAGACCACCGATGGCGACAACAAGGTGGCCGCCAGCCGTTACATCGAATATTGCAACAACGCCAAAAAACTGGTGGAGGAAGAGGTGGAGGTGGTGATCGACAACCTGGGCGCTCCGGTGAACACCGAGAACCGCGAATACGTGCCGGTGCTCTCGCTCGATGAAAAGGTGCTCATCTTCACCTACCGTGGCGTGAAGAGTACGGGCGGGTTGCAGGACCTCAAGTTCCAGCCCGATCCTGACGGTGAGTACTACGAAGATATATTCATCAGCACCAAGGTGGACGGCAAGTGGACGGCCCCGCAGCCAATAGGCACCAGCATCAACACCCGGCAGCACGATGCCTGCATCGCCCTTTCGGCTGACGGGCAAAAGCTGTTCATCTTCAAAAGCACCAGCAAGGACGGGGGCGATATTTACATGAGCAGGCTGGATGGCACCACCTGGAGCTCACCGGTAAAGCTCGGCAAGAACGTAAACACCAAATACTGGGAGGGCAGCGTATCCATGACTGCTGACGAGCAAACGCTGTATTTCGCCAGTGAAAAGCCGGGTGGCTACGGGGGCAGGGATATTTATGTTTCAAAGATGCAGCCCGATGGCAAATGGGGCAAGCCCGAGAACCTGGGGCCCACCATCAACACGCCCTTCGATGACGATGCGCCTTACATACATCCTGACAGCAAAACCCTCTTCTTCTCTACCAAGGGACACAACAGCATGGGCGGCTACGATGTGATGTATGCCGTTAAGACCGATGTGGGCTGGACCTCGCCCATTAACCTGGGCTACCCGGTCAACGGCACAGAAGATGACCTGTATTACGTGATCAGCGCTGACGGGGAGCGGGGTTACTTCTCCTCCAACCGCAAGGGCGGTTTCGGCCAGCAGGATATCTATACCGCCTCTCCCGGCTTCCCGGGCGATAAGCCCGTGCTGGCCGTGGTGGTCGGCACCATCACGCTTGACGGCAAACCGGTGACCGGTGACATCAAAGTGACCGATTCGGAGACGGGCGAGAACAAAGGAAATTTCAAATCGAATTCGGCCACGGGTAATTACATCATCGCGCTAACGCCCGGTGTGAACTACAAGGTGGCTTTTGAAGTGGAGGGCCAGCAGAAAGTGGAGTACGTGAACGTGAAGAAGCTGGAAACCTTCGTGCAGGTGCAGAACGATGTGCAGTTCAAGACCGAGAACGGCAAGGTTACGGCCATATCCGATACCAGCAATACCCTGCAGACCAAGATCGAGACCCAGCTTGAGAAATACAAGCAGCAGAACGCGCCCGAGCTCTGCGAGGCCAAAGTGTACCAGCGCCTGCTGACCGAATACGGAGCGGTGCAAAAGGAAGGCGTTTCATACATCGTGGAGCTGGGCACCTACGAAAGCTCGGCCGACTTCAATGGAGAGAAGATCAAGAACCTGGGCGCCATCCAGTCAAAAGCGAACGTGCTGAACCATACCACTTTCTCGATCGGGGTATTTAAAACCCTCCTCGAAGCCGAGCAGCTCAAGCAAAAAGTGCTGCAGGCCGACCCCTCCTTCACCAATGCCATGGTCACCATCATTGATGACGGCAACCGCAGGCTGGTCAAGCAGTACTATAAGAAAGAATACCAGTCCGAAGGCTGCGATACGCTCAGCGAGACCAAGCTCATAGCCAGCAAGAGCGGCATCGTAGGATTATCGGACGATAAGGAATACCAGCAGATCCTGAAGGACAACGGCACCAAGAAGATAGAAGGCCTGAGCTTCAAGGTGGAGATCTGCGCGACCAAGGATACGAGCAGCGCGGAGATCATGAAGCTTTCGAAGTACGGCCAGATCGAGAAGAAAACCTATCCTGACGGCATTACGCGCTTTACCATGGGGCCTTTCGCCACGCTGAAAGAAGCGGAGGATTTCAAGAAAATGCTCATCGAAAAGGAGCCTAACTTCTCCTGCTCATTCGTAACGGTATTCTACTTCGGGCAGCGCCAGACCGTGAAGGAGTTCTTCGGGCCCTGCAAGGCCGATCCCTCGCTCGACTTCGCCTGGTTCATCGACAAGGATTTCAACGATACCGCTGTATACAATAAGCTTATCCGCATGGGCAACGGCAACTTCTGCGTGGATGGACTGATCTTCAAGGTGCAGATAGGCGCGTATCGCTTCCCGCAGAATTTCAAATACCCCCAACTGGCCGAGTTCGGGGCTGCCGAGATCATCGCCTACCCCGATGGCATTACGCGCTTTACCATGCACCAGTACTCTACCCTGCGCGAAGCCGAGGCCTTCCGCCAGCAGGTGATACGCAAGGGCATTACCGATGCCTGGATCACGGCCGTATACAAAGGCGAGCGTACCTGGCTCACGGAGCTGGTGAAGGTCAATTTCTATAATAAGGGAGTTAATTAAGAAGTAGACAATAGGCAGTAGACAATAGGCAAGAGTAAATCCTACGATTGCTGACTGCCGACTGTGTACTGCCTAACTTGCCTATCTTGAACAGGAAGCACCTTTCTGATCAACATTCAACACCCGCAATAAGCACCATTCCTACGATTGCCTACTGCCTGGTGTATACTGCCTACTTGCCCCTCCTGGAACAAAAGGCTTCTCTATTAATTGGATGTACAAACAACAGCCATCCTCTTCCCGTCAGGACTAATGGCGATGCGTGTGATGTTCTTGATGCCGAGGCTTGAAAGATCGGCAATTTCCTTTTTGCTATTGTTATCGTATACCACCGCGGTGAAAAGTTTTGTCCCCTGGCTGTACACAATCTGTTCCTTATGAAGATCATACATCGTAAAATCCTCACCATCTATGATCAGCGGTAATTTCCTGGTATGCAGACCGGGATAGTTGAAATGGCATAACTGGTTTTTATCATCTCTGGTCTTTTCGGTATAATACATCGATCTTGATGACTTTCCCGGTTTAATGGTCCTGCCTATGCTATCCGCCAATATTTTCGGATACACTCCGGATTGAATATGCGCCAGTTGCAACGTAAATGGTTGTGTTAAAATGAAAACACCTGCTTCGTTCTTGCTTAACCAGCAATGGTATCCCACCGAATCCACGTTGGGTAATACGCAAGTATGCTTTCCTCCCTTGAGAGGAAACCTCCACAAGCGTTGGCTGGAATCTTCCTCAACCATCACCACGGATATTACCTTTCCTCCCGGCATAAAGGTTGGCGAATACTCACTGGTTGGTGTATTGGTGAACTGCGTGGTTTGTTTGGTCTTCAGATCGTACTTATAAATGTCAGATTGCTGCGAGCTGTCGCGTATGGAGGTAAAGAGGATGTATTTCCCATCGGGAGAAAAAGCGGGCTGGTTATCGTATCCTTTGCGGCTGGTAATATTGACGGGATTGCTCAGTTTGATCACCCCGGCCGAATCGGAAACATCGAGGAGCCAGATATCGGTGTCGGGCAATTGGGCGGGGGAAATGAGAAACGCGAAATGTGAAATGAGAAATATGAAATGCGAAAGGCGGAATGTTTTTTTCATGACCTGAGATTTTGCTTCATGGCCTCAGCGATCTCTTTCTCCCAGGTGTGTGCTGAGCGCTCCAGGGATGCGATGATCTTCTTCTGCTCGTTCTGCGTTTTATTCTGGCTCAGCTTGTACTTCCCTTCCAGCTTTTCCACCATTACCTCGAAGGCCACGATACCTTTCAGCATGGCCTCAACATAATCCCCGGAAAGGCCCTTGAACTGCTCCATGTACTTTTCTTCATAGGCTCCTATCATTTTCTTCAGGCTGGCCAGCACCTGCTCTTTGCCTGAAATGACCCTGACCTTGCCGCTGGCATGCACCGCGATGTAGTTCCAGGTGGGCACGTTTTGCTGCTTCTCATAATTGGAAGGCGAGATGTAGGCGTGCGGGCCGCTGAAGACCACCAGGGCATCCGGGTGGCTTTCAAATATCTTCCAGTGCGGGTTGGCGGCCGACAGGTGGCTGACCAGGCTGATCTTTCCGTTCATCTCCTCGACCACGAAAGGAAGATGTGTGGCCTGCAGCCCGCTGGCCGAATGACCTGCCAGCAGGGCAAAGCTGTTGGCCCGCATGAAATCCAGGAGCTTGCCGGTATCTTCTTCCTTATAATAAGGGGGAATGTACATGAGGTAAATTTAAAACTTCTCCGTGTTAATCTGTGTGCTCTGTGGTGAAATATTTTACCCCAGAGCATACAGAGTTTCACAGATACTTTCTGAAAAAGATCAAATGGAATTTTTCAGTTGGGTAATGGTGCCTGCGGGATCCTTAGAAGAGAAGACCGTATTCCCCGCCACCAGCACATCGGCCCCTTCCTGCACCAGGCGGACAGCGTTCTTCAGGTCAACGCCACCGTCCACCTCTATCTGCGCTTTCGATTTTTCAGTAGCTATCATCTGGTTAAGGGTAGCTACTTTCTGATACGTGTTCTCGATGAACTTCTGCCCGCCAAAACCGGGATTCACGGACATGACCAAAACCAGGTCCACATCGGTAATGATATCTTCGAGCAGGCTGACGGGCGTATGGGGGTTGATGGCCACCCCGGCCTGCATGCCCAGGGCCCTGATGGCATGGATGGTGCGGTGCAGGTGCGTGCAGGCCTCGTAATGCACGGTCAGGATATCGGCTCCCGCATCCCTGAACTCCTGCAGGTAGCGGTCGGCATCGGCAATCATCAGGTGAACGTCAAGCGGCTTTCTGGCGTGCTTTTTTATGGCCCTGATGACCGGAAACCCGAACGATATATTAGGTACGAACACCCCGTCCATAACATCCACGTGGAACCAGTCGGCATCGCTTGCGTTGATCATCTCCGCATCGCGCTGCAGGTTGGCGAAATCGGCTGAAAGAACGGAAGGGGCTATGAGCGGCTTTTTCATGCGGTAAAAGTATAAAAAGAAAAGCGTCCCGTGGCGCGGGACGCTTTTACAGAGAGTAAATTTTTATTTCATGTTCCGAGGTATGCTTTTAAGAGTTTGCTGCGTGAGGTGTGCTTGAGCCTGCGCACGGCCTTTTCCTTGATCTGCCTTACGCGCTCGCGGGTCAGGTCGAACTTGGCGCCTATCTCCTCGAGGGTGAGCGCATGCTCCCCGCACAGGCCGAAGTACAGGCGTATCACATCCGCCTCGCGGGCGGTGAGCGTGGTGAGGGCGCGCTCGATCTCCCTGCGCAGCGATTCGGTGATCAATCCCTTCTCGGGGCTGGGCGAATCCTCCGCCTCCAGCACGTCATACATGCTGCTGGTATTGTCATCGCCCATGGCCAGCGGGGCGTCCATGGAAACATGGCGGCCGCTCGTCTTCATCGACTCCTTTACATCGATCTCCGACAGCTCCAGCACCTTGGCGATCTCGTCAGCGGTGGGTTCGCGCTCGAACTGCTGCTCGAGGTTGGCGAAGGTCTTATTGATCTTGTTGATGGCGCCAATCTTGTTCAGGGGCAGGCGAACGATACGGGATTGCTCGGCCAGCGCCTGCAGGATGGATTGGCGTATCCACCATACGGCATAGGATATGAACTTGAAGCCTCTTGTTTCATCAAAGCGCTGGGCGGCCTTGATCAGGCCCAGGTTGCCCTCGTTGATCAGGTCGGGAAGGCTAAGGCCCTGGTTCTGGTACTGCTTGGATACAGACACCACGAAACGCAGGTTGGCTTTGGTGAGCTTTTCGAGGGCGGACTGGTCGCCTTGCTTGATGCGTTTGGCGAGCTCTACTTCCTCCTCAGCGGTGATCAGGTCCACCCGGCCGATCTCCTGCAGATATTTGTCCAGCGATGCAGTTTCACGGTTGGTGACCTGTTTGGAAATCTTTAACTGTCTCATGAGAACGAGGGGTGTTTAAATTGTTTATTAAACGAAACCGCCTTTAAAAAGGTTTCACTTTAGACGGGGGAAAAATCCCGTTTTAACGAAAAGTTATCAACACTGGTCGAAGGCGGCCTAGAACTCCCAGCTCATGGAAAGATTGGGCAAAATGGGCAGTTGGTTGACGCGCACATAGCGTATGCGGTCGAAATAGAAGATGTTCTGGCGGTTATACAGGTTGGTGGCCCCCACAGCGATCTCGAGCATGGAGTTCTCACCGAACGAAAAGCGTTTTTTAACGTTTATATCCAGGCGGTGGTAGTAGGGCAGGCGGCCAGCGTTATACTCCCCGTACAGTATGCCCAACTGGCTGTTCGACTGCGGATTATTGGGGTCGTAATTTACCTGCGTATAGTTGGTGTTGATGCCGTCAGCAAAGGTCACATACTCGTAAAAGCCGGCCGTTTTGGTGAAAGGAAAGCCCGATCCCAGGTTCCAGCGTATGTCCACATCCCAGTCGAGGTCCTTGCCGAAGGTGTAAGAGGCCACAAAATTCATGTTGTGCCTGCGGTCGAAATGGGGCATGTACGATCTGAGGCCATCCCAGCGCTCCACGAAACCCAGCGAATACACGGCCCAGATATAGAGGCGCTTGTAATCGTACTTGATCAGCAGGTCTATGCCCTTGGCGGTGCCTGTTTCGATGATGAAATCCTTTTTCAGTTCATCCGCGATGTCCACGTGCTCCTCGTCATCGTCAAAGAGCTTGTTGCGGTTGATGTTGGTAAGCTGGGTGAAATCCTTGATATAGGCTTCCAGGTTGATATCGATCTTGTCGGTAAGGTCGTATTCCAGGCCCAGGATGGCGTGGTTGGCTTTCTGCAGTTTATGCTTGATGGGCCTCACATTCCCGTTCTCATCCACGAACTCGTCCTGCAGGTTGTCGGACCCGGAAAGGAAACCGTAGAAGAGGTTCACCACATCGCGATCGGAAGTGGCGCTGATCAGGTTCTGCGAATACATGCCGCCCGCAAACTTGAAACGCAGCTTATCGTTCACGATGAACTTCATACCCAGGCGGGGCTCGGGCGAAAAGTTGCGCAGCGATGCGTAGTAGTGCAGGCGAAGGCTGGGCTCCATGATCAGCCTTTTGCTTTTGTTGATGATCTTGGCCTTGACGTAGCCGGCCAGTTCGGTAGTGTTCTCTTCCTGGACGATCTTGCGCTTTACCGCGTTATAGAACTGGAAATTGGTCTGGTATCCCAGCACTTCGATGCCGTATTTCACCTCGTTGTTACCCCTGAAATAGGAAAAATCGAGGCCCATGTTAAAGCCGTTGATGTCGGACGTGCGCGGGTTGGAATCGGCCTCGAGCAGGGTAATGCCGTACTGGGAATAGGCAAATGCTCCTTCCACCAGCAGGGCCGAATTGTTGGGAACGATCAGGAAATTGCTGCCCGCACCGAAAGATTTCCATTCGAGATTGGACACGAAGCGGTAGTTCACCTTGTCGTTGAAATTAAACCCGTAAACGTTCAGCTTGCTGCCGTTAGCGGAATTGAAGGAGGTCTTGCCGTAGAGATCGAGAAAGCTGTAGGGCAGCCCGTTCTTATCGATATAGGGGTAAACGATCTTGGAGCTCTTGTCGAGGTACGAGGTCTTGGCCGAGAGCAGGTAAGAGACCGAGCTGGAATTTTCCTCCGATATTTTTTTCAGCGGGCCCTCCAGGAGAAGCTTGCCACCGAAGGTGCTGGCCGATATCTTTCCGGCCATGCGTTTTTTGTTCCCGTCACGCGTGGTGATATCCATCACCGAGGAGATACGCCCACCGTACTGCGCGTTGAATCCGCCCGTGTACACATCGGCTGTGCGGATGATATCGTAATCGAACACGGAGAAAAGACCGATGGAATGGAAAGGATTGTAAATGATCATGCCATCGAGCAGCACCTTGTTCTGTATGGGCGTTCCACCGCGTATGTAAAGCTGCCCGCCCTGGTCGCCCGTAAAGGTCACCCCGGGAAGGATCTGCAGGTACTGGGCAAAATCGGGCTCACCCACTGAAGGCACGCGCTTGATGTCATCCACGGTAACAGGTATCACCGAGATGTTCACCTCGTTGGTCTTGTTCTGTTCCTCCACCGTGATGTTCACGTCCTCCAGCATCGTGGCCGACTCGACCATGTAGAATTTCTTATTGAAAATCTCTCCCGCCTTGAGCGTGATGTTCTGCTTTACCGTGTCGAAGCTCACCACGGTGATCATAAGGGTATAGGTGCCCGCGGCCAGTCCGGAGAGAGAGAAGTAGCCGTTACCGTCTGACACCACGTTGATCTTGGTACCCTTCAGGAACACGTTGGCGGAGGGGATGGGCTCACCGGTGGCCTTCTCGTATACGAATCCCCGGATGGTGGCATTCTGCGCGGCCGCTCCCTGCCAACAGGCAAGCAGGCCCAGTATCATCAATGATGAAATGATGTTCTTCAACATAAAAACAAGCAATTTGTTAACGGGGATAGGCCGCAAATATATGCATTTTCAGGCCCCTTTATCCTTTTGTTTTTCAAATGTGATGAACGGTATCCGCGGCCCTGCCGGCAAGGGCCGGGTGCCGGTTTGTACCCGGGGGTTGCAGGAGCTATGCGTTTGTATATCTTTTTTGAGCTCTTTTGCAAAAAATGCAAAAATTTTTACATGA
>JBFLYZ010000082.1:0-13509 GCA_040756415.1 Bacteroidota bacterium | reverse complement strand
CCTTTTTTATTCTGCCGTTCCTGCTTATTTCGCGGCTGCCTGACTGAGAAAGGCCGTTACGTTTTCCTCCACCCTTTTAAGCACGTCAGAGGCGTCTGCCTTCCGGAACTTCTCACCGGTGATACTTTCGTACAGCTCGATGTACCGCTCTGAAATGCTGCTCACGATCTCGGGCGTCATGGCCGGCACCTGCTGCCCCTCCTTGCCCTGGAAACCATTTGCCATCAGCCACTCCCGCACAAACTCCTTTGAAAGCTGCTTCTGCGCCTCGCCCTTCTGCTGCCTTTCGGCATAGCCTTCCTTATAAAAATAACGCGATGAGTCGGGCGTGTGTATCTCATCGATCAGGTAGATCTTTCCATCCTTCTTACCGAACTCGTACTTGGTATCGACCAGGATCAGCCCCTTCTTGTCGGCCATCTCCGTGCCCCGCCTGAACAAGGCAAGCGTATATTTTTCCAGCGCCTCGTAGTCCTCTTTCGATACAAGGCCCTGCTTCAATATCTCCTCTTTCGATATGTCCTCGTCATGCCCCACGCTGGCCTTGGTGGTGGGTGTGATAATGGGTTCGGGGAACCTGTCGTTCTCTTTCATGCCCTCGGGCAGCTTTACACCGCAAAGCTCTCTTTTACCCGATTTATAGGTACGCCAGGCATGGCCGCTCAGGTATCCGCGAATGACCATCTCTACCTTAAACGGCTCGCAGTAATGGCCTACCGTAACCATGGGATCGGGTACGGCAATGACCCAGTTCGGCACGATATCTTTCGTGGCCTCCAGGAACTTGGCCGCGATCTGGTTGAGCACCTGGCCCTTGTACGGTATGCCCTCGGGCAGCACCACATCAAAGGCCGATATGCGGTCGCTCACGATCATAACAAGGAATTTATCATCAATGTTATATACATCCCTGACCTTCCCTTTATAAAAGCTCTTCTGGCCGGGAAATCTGAAATGAGTAGCGGTAATGGCATTCATGGTTATAGTCATGGTTTTTTGTTTTTGTTTTCTGCTTCATAGGCCTGGGTGATCTGTTTGACCAGCTTATGGCGGACAATATCCGACTCGTCCAGGAAAATAAAGTCTATACCTTTTATCCCCTCCAGTATCTTGATGGCCTGCACCAGGCCCGAGGGCTGGTTACGCGGCAGGTCGATCTGGGTGATATCGCCCGTCACGATGAACTTGGCATTGGCCCCCATACGGGTCAGGAACATCTTCACCTGGTTCTCGGTGGCGTTCTGCGCTTCGTCCAGTATCACAAAAGCATTGTCGAGCGTGCGGCCGCGCATAAAGGCCAGGGGCGCTATCTCGATGATGCGGTTCTCGATGAAGGTCTCCAGTTTCTCCGGGGGTATCATGTCATACAGCGCATCGTAAAGCGGCTGCAGGTAGGGGTCCAGCTTTTCTTTGAAATCACCGGGAAGAAAGCCCAGGTTCTCGCCCGCCTCCACGGCCGGACGGGTCAGGATGATGCGCTTCACCTCCTTGTTCTTTAGCGCCTTCACGGCCAAAGCCACCGCGGTATAGGTCTTGCCGGTACCGGCCAGGCCCACGCAGAACACCATGTCGTTCTTTACAATGCTTTCCGTGATCCTGCGCTGGTTGGCGGTGCGGGCTTTCACCACCAGGCCGTTGTTACCGAAAAGGATCACGTTATCCGCATCCTTCACGATCTCTTCCCTGATGTTATCCCCACCGCCCAGTATGTGCTGCACATCCCCTTCGCTGAGCTTGCCGAACTTATCGTAGTAGTCCAGCAGGAAGTTCAGCTTCATCTCGAAATGGGCCAGCTCTTCCTCCTCCCCCGTCACTTTGAGCGTATCTCCGCGGGCCACGATCTTGAGCCTGGGAAAATGTTTCCGCAACAGGTCGAGGTGGCTGTCGTTCACTCCGTAAATTTCCACCGGATTGGCCGACTCAATGCGGATCACGCGCTCGCCCATTAAAAAGTTTTAAGCGTTTTTTACTTACTTTTGGCGCATCGAAATTACTTCTTTTCACCACAGAGATAATCACAAAATACTAACAATGCCCGTCATCACACTCACTACGGATCTCGGCCTGAAGGATCACTATGTGAGCGCGATCAAAGGCAGTATACTCAGCCAGCTTCCCGAAGCAGGCATTGTAGATATAACCCACCTGGTGCCTCCTTTCGGCCTGCTTCAAGCCGCCTATATCCTTAAAAACGCCTTCCCCCATTTTCCTTCCGGCACCGTACACATCATTGGTGTGAACGCGGAGGGTACGCTCGAAACGCCTCACATCGGGGTGCTGGCGCAGGGGCATTACTTCATCGGGGCCGACAACGGCATCTTTTCCTTCCTCTTCGACCGCGTGCCCGAGAAGATCGTGGAGCTCAACCTCAAGCAGGATACCGATGTGCTGACCTTTCCCACCCGGGATATCTTCACCAAGGCCGCCTGCCACCTGGCCCGCGGGGGAACACTGGAGGTGATCGGTCGTATCACCGACAAGGTGAACACGCTTCCCCAGCTCCAGCCGGCCTTCGACACCAAAAGCATACGCGGCAGCGTGATGTATATCGATTCGTACAACAACATCATCTGCAACATCAGCAAAGAGCTGTTCCGGCAGGTAGGCAAAGGCAGGCCCTTCCTGCTCAATATCCGCAACCTGACCATCGATACGGTCAGCGAGCGGTACAGCGATGTGCCCAGCGGTGAGGTGCTGGCCCTGTTCAATTCATCGGGGTTCCTGGAAATCGCCCAGAGCATGGGCGCCCTTTCCCGGCTGGAAAATATTTCAATTAACGAAATGGTGACCATACAGTTTGCATGATCACGCGCATCGTAAAGCTGACCTTTGTCAAAGGCAGGGAGCAGGAGTTCCTGGACATTTACAGGGCTTCTGAAGAGCGCATACGCAACTTTGAAGGCTGCAGCCACCTGGAGCTGCTGCGCGATGTGCACGATGCCTCCGTCTTCTTTACGTACAGCCACTGGGAAAGCGAGCAACACCTGATGGAATACCGCAACTCGGAGCTTTTTCGCTCGGTATGGAGCAGGGTGACGCCTCTATTTGCTGCTGAACCCCAGGCCTGGAGCGCGCGTACGGCTGACATCAGACAATCATGAAACTCCTGAACGTTTTCATCTTCTGCGCTCTCGTCTTTTCCTGCGCCTCCCCTCCACCACCGCTCCAGGTAACAAAGGAGGTCATTCAGGGCACCTGGCAGTTCATCGACAGCGACAGCATGTACACCGAGGTGGAGATCAGCGATTCCCTGTATTTCTACGTGCATGCGCCCATGCGCATAGAGCCCGTGGAGCCCATCCTCTACAGCTTCAGCAGCGACAGCCTCTACTTTCTTTATGATGACGGAGAGGTATGGAAGAGCTTTTACCTGGCCATGCCCGACAGCAATACCCTCGTTTTCGGAAATCCGGATGAAGGCGAAAACCGCTGCAACAGGATCTACCCGCGCCTGAAGCTCAGCGACTGGACGCGCGAGCGCGACTTTACCTACGACAGCCTTCTGCTGGCCAGAGAGAAGAGATTCATGCCTGAACAGAGCAGCCGCTGAGGCCCCGTATAATTAAACGCGAAAGCATTTTGCTTTTGCGGAATTATATTTTACTTTTGTAAGAGAAAGTTAAGCGCCCCCAACCACTCGACTTTCCTTCACCGAATCGCGCTGATGAAAAGGTCATTACTCTTTATTTTTGTTTGCTTTTCCCTTTCCTCTCTGGCCCAGGATTACGCCTGGATTCAGAAAGCCACTTTCGGAGGTACAGCCAGGCACCGTTCCGTGGGCGTGACCATAGGTAACCGCGGCTACATGGGGCTGGGCCACATCAACTCGGTGGTCGATGTTCAGTTCAAAGACTGGTGGGAATATGACCCGGGTACCAACTCCTGGACGCAGAAGGCCAATTACCCCCCGGGAAGACGGTACCATGCCGCGGGTTTCGCCATCGGCAATTATGCCTATGTCGGCACCGGCCGAGATACCACCTTTGCCAACAAACGGGATTTCTGGCGCTATGATGCTGTTAATAACGTATGGAACCAGATCCCCGATTTCCCGGGATCGGCCAGGCGGGGGGCGGTAGCCTTCGCCATCAACGGAATGGGATATGTGGGAACGGGGTCCAGCACAGCCGACTTTTACCGCTATAATCCCATGACCAACTCCTGGAGCCCCATTCCCTCACTTCCCGGCCCCGGCAGGATATCGGCCGTGGGATTTGCCATAGGGAACAAGGGGTATGTAGGCACCGGTGATACGGGCGGACCATCGGCCGATTTATATGAGTACGACCCCTCTACCAACTCATGGACGCAAAAAGCTTCCCTGCCCGGCCTTCCCAGAATGGAAGCGGGCGGTTTCTCCCTTCTGGGAAAAGGCTATATAGGCACGGGCGATAATTTTTCAAGCGGCACCAATTACCAGGACTTCTGGCGCTACGATCCGCTCACCAATTCATGGACACAGGTGCAGGACTTCGGAGGCTCCGCGCGCAGGTACCTTTGCTCTTTCACCATAGGCACGCGCGCCTATGCCGGCCTGGGCACAAGCGGAATCAACTACCAGGACCTGTGGGAATACGGCTCGATGAGCGGTGAAGGCGAAACGGAGACAGATATCAGCGTAAAAATATTTCCCAACCCGGTATCGCAGCAGGCCGTCATCCAGCTCGGTTCTGCCGGGTACCAGGAGGAATCCGCATGGTTCGAGCTTTATGATATGAGCGGAAAGCTCGTCAGGCGGCTGGAGCTGGCTGGCGAGGAAACCCTGCTTTTGCGGGACGATATTGCTTCCGGGAGTTACGTATATACCATTTATTCCGGGGCAGTGCTCTTACATTCAGGTAAATTGATTTTTGAATGAGGATGAAAAAGATCATTGCTTCCTCGGCCCTTATCCTCTTTTCCTGTTCGCTTTTCGCGTGGAGCAACGAGTGGGTAAAACAGGAAAAGGTGGGCGGGAGCAAGCGCGAGCGAGCGGTGGGTTTTGCGGTGGGCAACCGCGGCTACATCGCATTGGGCCAGGATACCGCCAATATGATGCTGCGCGATATGTGGGAGTACGATCCTGGCACCAACTCCTGGACGCAGAAGGCCGATTTCCCGGGCGTACCGAGAAGAGATGCCATCAGCTTTGTGATCGGGACAAAAGCCTATGTGGGCACGGGTATAGATAATGCCGATGCCTGGCTGGGCAACCCCCTGAACGATTTTTATGAGTACAACCCGGTGACCAATGCCTGGACGGCTAAAATGCCTTTTGCCAACGGCACCGGCCAGCCCGTTTACTTCGCTACCGGATTTGCCGTTAACGGAAAGGGATATGTTTGCTGCGGCAAGTATGGCGCCTCCAACTACTCCAACCGCCTGTGGGAATACAACCCCATCACCGACCAGTGGGCGCAGCGCTCTCCTTATCCGGGAGGGGTACGGTACGGGCTCTCTTCCTTCGTTTGCGGGCTGTACGCTTATGTGGGTATAGGCCTTGACGAGAACTATTTTGTGCAGGACTTCTGGAGGTATAATCCCGCGAGTAATACCTGGATGCAGATAGCCAGCTTTCCGGGCTCAGCGCGCTATTCGGCCGCCACGTTCGCGGTCGGCAACAGGGGCTTTGTAGCCCTGGGCATAGACGGAGGCTACAAAGGCGACCTGTGGGAATACGATGCCACCTATAACCAATGGCAGCAGCGCGCCAATTTCCCGGGCAGCCCCAGGCGCTCGGCAGCCGGCTTCGCCTTATCCGGAAAAGGTTACGTGGGAACAGGCAAGGGAGCGGATGGCACCCACCGCGATTTTTACCAGTATATTCTTGGCCAGCCCCTGGGCAGCGATGAGATACTGAGTCCCGATCAGGCCATGAGCATTTTTCCCAACCCGATGAGCGCTTCCTGCACGGTAAGCATAAACAGCAGGATCGCTTTCGATTCGGGCGAACTGCTCATCAGCGATGTTTGCGGGAAGCTGATCCGGAAAACGGATGTTGAAAGCAATACCATACTTATTGAAAAAGGAACTTTGACCAAAGGGATATACCTGCTGCACTTTGTAAGCGGTGGCCAGACGCTTGGAACCGCCCGACTGATCGTTGAATAAAAAGCCTATGCAAAAGATATTTATACTGAACGCTCTTTTCGTCCTGGCGCTGAACCTGTCCGCCCAGCCCGCATGGATACGCAAAGCCGATTATGCCGGAGGCGCCAAAAGAACGGCTGCCGTTGGCTTTGCCATACCCCCTTCGGGCTATATCGCCTGCGGCTATGACAGCGCTGATTTCAAACGCACCTGCTGGCGCTACAACCCCGCCCTTGACCAGTGGATACAAATGACCAGCTTCGGCAACGCCATGGGAAGCGGCCTGGGAAGGAATTGCGCGGTGGCATTCGTGATCGGCAACAGCGCATGGGTGGGCACCGGACAGGGCGGAGCCCCTTACCTGAAGGATTTCCAGGAGTTCAACGCCCCCATCAACACCTGGTTCGCAAAAGCCCCGCTCACTTCGTCAGGAAGGCGGGGAGCCGTTGCTTTTTCCATCAACGGAAAAGGCTATGTGGGTACCGGGCAGGATTCATTGGGCATGAAAAGTGATTTTTGGGAGTACGACCCGGCTACCAACACCTGGACCCAGAAGGCCAGCCTTACGGGAGGAGCGCGCAGGCTGGCGGTAGGATTTGCCATTAACGGGAAGGGCTACATCGGCACAGGCGATGCCAATGCCTTCAGGAACGACCTCTGGGAATATGATCCAGGTACCAATACCTGGGTGCAGAAATCGAACTTCCCGGGCACCCCGCGCTATGGGGCGGCCGTTTTCGTGATCAACAATAAAGCCTATATCGGTTCGGGCTATGACAATACCCTGCAGAACAAACGCGATTTCTGGGAGTACGACCCGCTGAGCAATTTCTGGGCGCAGAAAGCCAGTTTCTTCGGTACGGAACGGGCCAACGCTGCCGCCTTCGCGATCGGCAATAAAGGCTATTTCGGTACGGGATTCGACAGCGTACCCACCACCGATTTCTGGGAATTCGACCCCACCTTCACCGGCATAGACGAGCCCGACTACAGCGATGTTTCCATCAAGATCTATCCCAATCCCGCGAGCGATTACGCGCATTTCAGCATCAGCACCGCGCAGAACATAGAGCAGGCCTTCGTTTCATTATATGACCTCCACGGAAAGCTGGTTCGCAGGCTGGAGTTCTCGGGCGCGGAAGTAAGCCTGCCCTGCAGCGGCCTGCCTCCCGGCACCTATGTTTATACCATAAACGATAAAAAGGATTACCACCTGGGCAACGGAAAATTAATTCTAGTAAATTAGCGCAGATAGATCTGTTATGCGTAATACCATCTGTTCCATTCTCGCCTTATCCCTGCTGGCACTCTCCTCCTGCTCGTCCGACAACGGCAAAACGAAGGAGCGCGGGGATGCCGACACGTTAAGCAAGGAGACGAAAAAGCCGGCCCCCAATCCTTACGCCAATTCGGTGATCGAAGTGCGCGTGTTCAACAACGATACCGTGAAACAGGATGTAAAATCGACCGGTTACGGTTACGATATCTACATCGATGGGCAGCGCTACATCCACCAGTACAGCATTCCGGCCATGCCCGGCAACAACGGTTTCAAGACCCCCGAAGCTGCCCGCAAGGCGGGCGAGTTCATCGCTCACAAGGTGCGTAACAACATCATGCCCCCCGCGGTCAGCCCGCAGGAGCTCGACAGCATTGGCGTGCTGAAATAACTACAGGGAAATATACTTTTTAATGGCATTCAGTTGCCAGCTCTGCCAGGGCTGGGAGTAAACGTAAGCCGCTATGGTATCGTGATGCGCGTTCTGCTCGAAAAAGAACCTGAGCGCTTCACCGCAGGGATTGGCCAGGCGCCCGTTCGCGCTTTGCATGGCGTTCAGCAGGTTCTTCATAAGCTGCTCGTTGAAATAGTTCAGTTGCCTGAGGGTTTGCGCGGCATTGACCCGCGTACGGAACTCGTACGAGCTGCTCGTATATTCCACCAGCTTATCCAGGTATTGCTTGTCTTTCGTGCTTTCATACGCCACCTCCAGCCACTTGATCTCCACGTTCCGGCCCACCGTACCCTTGATGTTCCTGGTCATTTCCAGGTAGTCTTTGGTCTTTGAGGGATTGGCGGTTGTAAGCATCTCGAGGGCCAGAACGATGGTCTCGTACGACTGATCGCTCAGCAGCTTTTCCAGGTCGGGAAGAATATCCGCGGGTATGCGCTTGACCTTCTCGATCACCGCCCTGCGCACCAGGGTTTCCTTATCGCTGCAGGCCTTCTTGAACAGGGCAATGGTCTTGTCATCGTCATCGGCTGCCAGTTGCGCGATGATCTCCACCTTAACGGCATGAAAGCTTTCCTTCTCGAATACCTGGAGCAGCACATCCCGCTTCTGGCTCACGGGGATATCCTTCATGGCCGCCACCGCGTCAAAGCGATCGAGCATGCTGACTGCCTTCAGCGCCTGCGATCTGAGCATATCCCAGCTCTTCGCAAAGCTCACCGATTTCATCACTTCGTTGTTGGGATCGAAAAGAATGTAATCGATCTTTTTGCCCGAGGAATTGGCGATCTTTACCACCTCGGTCTGCATCTCGATCCATTGCAATTTCTTATCCACCGTTCCGTCCGTATAATACACCTCGAACCAGATGGGCATCTTCCACAGGCCGGCCGGCCGGTAAACTGACTCGCCCGGTAAGCCGATGAAATCGGCCGTTGATACGCTGTTGCCCGGCACACCGCTCTGAACAGGCAGGCCGGTGACCTCGCTCAGCTCCTGCACCTGCATCACGGTGATCTCCGTAAGGCCGTTCACCTCTTTATAGGTAACGCTATAGGCCGGCTCTCCCCCCTTATACACCCATTCTTCAAAGAACCAGTCGAGCTCCATGCCGGTCACCTCCTCGCAGGCCACCAGCAGGTCCTCGGTATCCACGTTGCCGTACGGGTGCTGCTGCAGGTAATGCTTGATGCATTTGTTATACACCTCCCTGCCCCCCAGTACGTTCTTGAGCATGTTCAGCACGAATGCGCCTTTGGGATAATGCCTAACGCTGCCGCTCTCGCTGTGCGCCACCGGCAGCTTGTTCTTTTTGGATTCCTCGATGGAATTGACCTGGGCCGTCCTGCGCGCCCAGTTGAAATAATCCATGCCGAACACCTCGCGTTCGAACATCTGGTTATAGTAGGTGGCAAAGCTCTCCTGCAGCCAGTGATGCGCATCGCTGCGGGCCGTTACATAATCGCCAAACCACTGGTGCGCCAGCTCGTGGGCGTTTACCCCTACATAGTTGCGGTCGTTGAAGCTCCTGTCATCGACCAGAAAAAAATCGCCAAACAGGGTGGCCGTGGTGTTCTCCATGGCCCCGAACATGAAATCCTGCACGGGGATCTGCGAATAGCTCTCCCAGGGATAGGGTATGCCGATCTCCTTCTCGAACCAGTCCATCATCATCTCGCTGTACTTATACGTGATCTCCACCCGGTCTTTCCACTCCGGGTAATAGTACAGGTACATGGGCACGCCCGATTTCGATTTGGTCTGGAGGATGTCGTACACGCCAATGCCCAGCATGATGAGATAGGGCGCGTGCGGATGCTTCATTTTATAATGCCAGGTGATCATGCCGTCCTTCTCTTTGGAGGAAAGCTTCGTCCCGTTCGACAGCACTTTGTACCCTTTTTCGAATTTTACGATCATCTCGGTGGTCATCTTATCGTTCATCTCGTCATACATCGGTATCCAGTTCCGGTTGTCTATGCCCTGCCCCTGGCTCCAGATCTGCTTGCGCGAAAGGTTATCCGGATCGTTCCAGCCGATGAAATAAAGCCCCCTGCGCGGGTTGCATTCGTACATAATGCTCATGCTGTCCTTGGTCTCCCAGGCCAGGCTCTGCGGGCAGAATATCCAGTAACCCGAGCTGTCTTTACTTACTTTGAATTTAGCATCCTTTCCGTTCACTTTCACGCTGGAGAAGCGAATACGAATGGCATCCAGCCAGATCGAATCCACCCTGGGGCGCAGCGGGGTGAAAATATGCGTTGCCTTTCCCTTGACCAGCCCCTGGGCAGGCAGGAAAGAAAGCTCCAGCCGCAAATGCTGAAAATCGACATTATGCTCGCGGGGAGCCAACTGCGGATCGATGATATACGAACGTGTTTTTAGCTGGGCGCGGGTCAGCATGGCCCCGAAAAGGATAAGGGTGAGCAGGATAGTGTTTTTCATAGTATTGCTTCAGGGATGGCAAGTTTAAGCATTTTAACATTTCTTAACGATTGTTTTCGCTAAA
The DNA here is from genome assembly GCA_040756415.1 of Bacteroidota bacterium. Classification (GTDB taxonomy): domain Bacteria; phylum Bacteroidota; class Bacteroidia; order JADZBD01; family JADZBD01; genus JBFLYZ01. The sequence goes on along the minus strand of JBFLYZ010000082.1, from coordinate 3,201 downwards.
CGGCAAATCCGGCATGACCATGGTGTCGTAAATGCTGATAACCGGCAAAACGCCATGATAAGCGAAAACCGTAACTTTATATCTGATCTTATGAGAAATCTATTCACAACCCTGTTCCTGGCCGCCATGAGCGCGAACACCCTCGTTTCATGCGCCCAGCAACCCAAAAACGATCCTGCTATGGAATCAACCAGCAAGAACATGTCCAGCGATTCAAAGACCGGTGCCGACAGCGCCCTCGACACGGCTACATTCGGGGCCGGCTGCTTCTGGTGCGTAGAAGCCCAGTTCCTGATGCTGGATGGAGTGGTATCGGTCACATCGGGCTACAGTGGCGGACATGTCAAGAACCCCTCCTACAAGGAAGTATGCACGGGCACTACGGGCCATGCCGAAGTGGTGCAGGTGGTATACGACATCTCGAAGCTGAGCTATGACGAGCTGCTGGAAGCCTTCTGGCAGACCCACGATCCCACGCAGTTGAACCGGCAGGGAAATGATGTGGGCACGCAGTACCGCTCGGTGATCTATTACCATAACCAAAAGCAGAAAGAGCTGGCCGAGAGATACAAGGCCGAGCTGGATAAGAGCGGGGCCTGGGACAAGCCTATCGTGACCGAGATCTCGCCTATGGGCGCCTTTTACAAAGCTGAAGACTACCACCAGAACTATTATGCCCTGAACAGCAGCGAAGGCTACTGCCAGTACGTGATACAACCCAAGGTGGAGAAGTTCAAAAAGGTGTTCAAGGACAAACTGAAACATTGAGCATGGCCGCAGAATTTTGGAAGCACTCGCCCCGTAACCGCGGGGCTTTATTTTTGTATTTTTGGAGCCGGATTTAAAAAACACCCCAATCATGAAAAAAATTACGCTCACACTCCTGACCCTTTTCTGTATTGCTATTGAGGTCAGCTCACAATGCAATCCCACATTTTATGATGGATTCGAGACCGGCTCCCCCAACCCGGCCTGGCTTCCCGGAACCGGCCATACCATGACGGTCAATAACGCCAATCCTGCCGTTGGGATTTACAACCTCGATCTCACCGGCACTTCAGGCCATTACATGGGGCCTTATGCCACCTTTACTTCGGGTCAGCCCACCTATATATCCTGGCGGATAAAGTCCAGCAACACGTCAAATGCCAATGCCTATTTCGTGGTTGGTGACGCCAATACCTCAACGAATAACGGAATTCTATTCTGCTATATCACCACCGGTGGCTTCCTGCGTTTTTTCTCTTCCACCGGCTATAACCATCCGATAAGCGCCAATACCTGGTATCATGTAGAGGCCCGGAACCTGAACTGGACCGCGCGGACCATGGATATCTACGTGAACAACGCACTTATTCTCTCAGCCTGGCCTTTCCGCTCCGCCACTACCACGGCTGTCGACAGGCTGTTCATCTATAACCTTAATTCATCCACATCCAATTATGACCAGATCATTATTGGTAACGGGTCGCCATTATTAATAACGGGAACCAGCCAGAACGTTTCATGCAACGGGGGAAGCAACGGCAGCGCCACGGTTTCCGTAAGCGGTGGCACCGCGCCTTATACCTATAGCTGGGCGCCCAGCGGAGGAACGAACGCCACGGCCAGCGGACTGAGCGCGGGTACCTACACCTGCACCGTTACCGATGCCGGAAGCTGCACGATCACGCAGACCCTTACTATAACTCAGCCGCCCGCGCTTTCAGCCACCCTGACGCAGACAAACGTGAGCTGTAACGGTGGCTCAAATGGTTCCGCTACGGTCACGCCTGCCGGGGGCACGCCCGCTTATGCCTATAACTGGGCGCCCAGCGGTGGCACTGCGGCTACGGCCAGCGGGCTGGCGGCCGGCACGTATACCTGTACGGTGACCGATGCCAACGGCTGCACGCTTGCACAGGCAGTTACGATCACTCAGCCTCCCGCAATGAGCGCCACCTCATCACAGGTCAATGCAAGCTGCAACGGCAGCTCAGATGGATCAGCCACGGTCACACCCAACGGAGGCACCCCCGCTTATACCTATAACTGGACACCCAGCGGTGGCACTGCCGCCACAGCAAGCGGGCTGGCGGCCGGCACGTATACCTGTACGGTGACCGATGCCAACGGCTGCACCATCACACAATCCGTTACGATCACAGAACCCGCTGCGTTATCCTCCAGCTTTACCAGCACGGATGTGGATTGCTTCGGAAATTCCAGCGGCAGCATTACGCTCACGGTAAACGGAGGCACTCCCGGATACTCTTATGCATGGGCGCCCATCGGAGGAACGAACGCTGTCGCAAGCGGGTTGGCAGCCGGGTCGTATACCTGTACTGTTACCGATGCGAACAACTGCACGCTGCAGGCCGTAGTCAACATTAACCAGCCTGCAGTTATCAGCGCCAATGCAAGCGCCACTTCCCCCTCCTTTTGCGCTGGCGGATGCACGGATATCACAATAAGCGCAAGCGGGGGAACAGGCCCTTATACGTACCTGTGGACTCCCGGTAATATGACGGGCAGCACTGAAAATGTATGCCCGGCCGCCACCACCACGTATACTTGCTCGGTAACCGATGCCAGTGGCTGCACCCAAAACGCTACGGTAACGGTAACCGTGAATTCACTTCCGGTCATCACCTATTCTCAGTCCCCCTCGCTCGTTTGCGTCACCTGGCCGGCCTTCACCCTTTCGGCAGCCACTCCTTCGGGCGGCACCTATAGCGGGCCCGGGGTAAGCGGCAGCACGTTCGATCCTTCGGCCGCGGGACAAGGCACCTGGAACATCGTTTACACCTATACCGATGGGAACGGCTGCACCGATTCCGTTACGCAGCAGATCACGGTCGATCTTTGCACCGGCACCGGGAACCTGGTATCCGGAACCGACTTTACAATTTATCCCAACCCTTTCAGCGGTTTCTTCATCATTGAAAATATCACACCCGGATCACGGCTGACCATCACCAACGCGCTTGGCGAGAACGTTTACAGCTCACTGATCATGAACAGCTCTGCCCGAATCGAAAAGCAGGACCTGGAAGCAGGAGTCTATTTCATTGAAATAAAGAATGAGCAGGGGGTCTCTGTCAAAAAAGTGATCAAGGAATAAGCTTACCTGATTTGAAATTAAAAGTCCCCTGCCTTACACGGGGACTTTTTTATTAAATGAAACAAATAAACAATCATGGCTCCAGACCCTATACCGCA
>JBFLYZ010000081.1:0-13637 GCA_040756415.1 Bacteroidota bacterium | reverse complement strand
CAGCGCCATTTTATCGTTAAGCCTGTACCGTCCGAAAAAACAGACCGAAGCGCCCGGGAGCGGCTTCAGGCTGATCACTTTCCTGCTGGGCTCCGATACTTTTTTGGCCCAGCTCAGGTTGGGACCGGCTCCCAGCCCCCAGGTTGTGCGGCTTTGAGCCTGCAGCAGGCCTGCGGAAAGAATGGCGGAGAGCAGGAGGGCGCTATGAAGGGGAAAATACATCTTAAGGAACACTATGGCGAATGTACGTTTTATTCGCCATAGTGTTGAAGGTGGATCGCTATTTCGCGATGATCAGTTTTTTGAGATAGGTCTGTTCGGCCAGCTCGAGCGAGACGAAGTACACCCCGCTTTGCAGGTTCAGCTCGCCCACGTTGATCTTTACTTCATATTGCTTGTCCTTGCCCGCCTGGTTCTGGCTCAGCGTGGCTACCAGCGCTCCCTGTTCATCAAAGATGTTCATTGTCACGCTTTCATCCGATGGCAGCGTATAGGTGATGGTGATGTCCGATGCGGCCGGGTTGGGAAACAGGTCGAACTTTACATCGCTGTCGGCCGTGGTTTCATCCAGCGCTGACTGGCGCAGGGCCTCTTCCTCCACCTGTCCGTCACTGCGAAGCACATACACGATGCTGTCGCCATTCACGTTGGCAGGAGCGAGAATGGTTTTGTTGAAATTAGTGAAGGTAGCCCGCCATACTTTATTCGATACTTCGGCAAACTGTATATTGTCGCCCGCGAAGATGCCTTCCAGTATCAGTTGCCCGTTAAATACCCGCACCGCGCCACTGGATACGATCTCCGATGCGTCAATGGTAGTGTCTTCCGCGATTCCGTGCCTGGGAGCCCAGGCGATGAGCTCCAGCGAGCTGGTCAGCTTTTTGCCCGAGACCTCAATATAGCCATTGATGTTGATGGTGTAGCCGCTGCGATTGATCTGGACCTCCCGTATGATCAAATTGCTTTCCTCGCTGTTGTTGTTGGGAGAAGCGGTCATGGGGATGAGGTGGCTCGTGAGTTGCGATAGCCCGAAGCCGCGGCTGGTATGCCCGCTGTGGCAGAATACGCTGCCGGTAAAGGTGAGCGTGCCGCAGCAGTACTTGCTGGTTTGGTTTGCGCAATGGTTGCTGGCCGATGCGGTGAGGCCGCTTCCGAACCCGCAGCAGGCGCAGGATTGTGTGGTTTGCGAGGAAATGCCCAGTGCCAGGTGGTTGGTGCGGGCCTTCACCTTGTATTGCCAGCCCCAGGTACAGGCGGTCTTTGTCTGGTATTCGCCATGGGCCATTGCCTGCTGGCAGAACAGTAATGGCAGCGCGGCAGTAAAGATGAGTTTGATGAACGTTTGCATAGTATGTTGTGTTTAGGTTAAAATGGGAAATGGACATGCGGCTTTTCAGCCCAGCGCTGCGGATCGCCTGGCAACCGGCAGCGGGATTTAGCTTTATGTTCTTGTGCGGGCACCTCCTTTTTTAGCCGGCCTGCTCCGGCTAACAGTCGGATCAGGCCTGTTAACGTATGGTCGTTCAGGGAGGGCAATTTAAAGGAGGAAGGCGGGGATGCAAGCGGATTGTTAACGAACGGTCGGTTGTGTTAACATCCGGTCGATTTCTGACGCAGGAAGGCCTTGACAATACGTTTTTTCCTGCGCGATATGCGCACAGGGCGGCCTATGGTCATGATCAGAAGGGAGCGATTCCCGGTTGCAATCCGCAGTGCATAGTGCCCGTTTACCAGTATGGAGTTGTCCGGGCGAAAAAAGCCATGCCCCTGGCCCAGCCGCCTTTCCACTTCGCTTAGCGAGAGCGAGAGTTTGTGTCGGGCACCGGATATAAGCTCCATATCCGAGTAAGGGCCGTCACCCAGGAAGCAGCGGATCAGGCTGTGTGGATAAGATTGGGGACCGCTGGCGTGACTGCTGAAGGTAAAATGTCTTTCATGCATGTATAAACTTTTAGGTGAGCGAGGCTATATTGCCCGGAAACCGCATGAACACCGCTGGCCCTTCAATACCTGCTGAACGAAAAGGCATTCTCGCTGTCGGGAGGTTCCAGTTGAAGCTCGCGGTGCACCACATTGTTAATGGGTTTTACCACCAGTTTTACTTCCGTGAACCGCCTGAGTATGGTATCCAGGTTGTATTTCACCGAATAGTCGTGCGATGTGGTGAGCACGATCCGCGGCATTTTGCCTCCTTTCTTCCTGTAGTAGGCCGCCAGGAAATCCAGCCCGCTGATGCCGTACTGCAGGTTCACGTCCACCACGATCACATCCGGAACCTCTTGCTCTTCGCAGTTGAAGAGAAAATCCAGGGCTTCTTCTGCCCTGAGCGAATGCCTCATTTTCCGGGCCACGCGGCCTTTTTCGAACAGCCGCCTGAATATGTAAAAATCCGTTTCGCTGTCCTCGATCAGCAGAACGGATTCGTATTTATACCCGATCTCCGCTCCCGTATATTCCAGCGTTTTGATTCTTTCCTCCATAAGAGTATAAGTGTATGCCGTTCTGTTCATGATCTGCCGCGCTATTTTGATTGTGATTTCTTAAGGCGCTCGTAGGCTTCGCGCTCCAGCTTTTCCATTAGTTTCCTGTGCTTCTGCTCTTCTTTCGAGAGCGGCTTTACGTACAGCTCGTGCTTGATCTTGCTGATGCTGCTTTTTTTGTCCGGTTTCTTCATAGGCTTATGTTTGATTTAGGAATACTCATAAAGCGGGGACCGGCTTTTTATCCCCTCCATCAGCTCATAAACGCAGAAGGGTTTGTGCATGGTGCGCTGGATGAGGCGGTGATGGTAGGGTTCGCCATCATTGAACATGCTCAGGGGCGGGGCCAACACAAACACCTTTACCTTATCCGTTACCCAGCGGGGCAGGGCTTCGAACCTGCGCATAAAACCCCTGATGCTTTCGTCCTGCATCCGTGTTGCGCTGATCAGCACATCGGGCACCCGGCCCGGCTGCATCATCTGGCTCAGCGCCTCACCGGCACGGCAAAACGTAAAGGTTTGCCGTGCCAGGTCCATCATCTCAAGGGTCCGTTTTATTTGCCCAAGCTCGTACTGATGAGCGTCTAGCAAGAAGATCCGTTCAAATTGGGCAACTTTCATAACAGAAATTTGATACGTTTATTGAAAGTTTATAATCGAAGCTACTTTGACATTACTCGATGATTTCATGGCCGATAATGGCACCCTTTTCAACATTGACCAGGAGATGCAGGAGGCCCCCTACGGCATCGTTGGCCCAGCATATGCGGTCGCCATCGGCCAGGGTCCTTTCTATTACAACATTGCTGAAGCCTACAGAAATGAGATAATCGATTACCTGCTGGTCGCTTACCCCACCGGTGCCCTCCTCATAAAGGGATGCGGCCGAGGCGTTTGAAACGGATGTGTAGGCATTGAGTGTGAATAATGCCAGGGTAATTGCTGCTGCAAACAGAATTTTTTTAATCGTTTTCATTTGTTTTTGTTTTAACGGTTTGGTGTGTTTTTATTGATTACTGGCGCAAAGGAAGTCAGGGCGGGGCGGATATTTTTGGAAAAATAGCCCTCCGTGTGACATTCATTTTTGCCATTTTTTGTCTAAGCTATTTTTGTAACTATCAGATAAATAGAATAGTATGTAAGAAATTTCAACATTTCGTTGTTAGGTTTGTGACATTCGATTGCTTATATTTGCCTAATATTGCAGGCGAGACCATGGAGGATATATATAGCCTTATCCACTCTATGAGCAAAGCTGAAAAGCGAGTTGCCAGGGGATACTTTACCTTTTTTTCCAGCATGTAAGAAAAGCCGCTAATTTGTACTGATTCGCTCACTCAAATTCCCTATTATTGCATTAATGGAAAAACTGCTCAGGGGCATGCTCCTGATCTGCTTGAGTGTTGCCTTCCGGTTTCCCGCCCCGCTGCAAGCACAGGTCTATAACTTCAATACCTATACCGTGGAAGACGGCCTGGGAGGTTCTGAAGTATATGCTATACTGCAGGACCACGAAGGCTATATCTGGTTTGGCTGCTATGGCGGTGGTATCAGCCGGTTTGACGGGAAAAGTTTCAGGAACTATACGGTCAGAGAGGGCCTTGCCGACAACCGCGTGCTCTGCCTTTTTGAAGACAGCAAGCAGCGCCTGTGGATAGGCACTTACGGTGGCGGTGTAAGCCGCTTTGACGGCAAGAGCTTTGTCAACTACAGCACCGGCAACGGCCTGCCCTCCGATATCATTTATTCCATAGCCGAAGATAAGAAAGGGAACATCTGGATGACCGTTCACGGCAAGGGCTTGTGCCGCCTCGATGCGGAGCAGAACGGGAACGCGCAGTTTACTCTGTTCTCCTTATCCGAAGGGCTGGAGAGCAATGAGCTGCAGGCCGTGTTCTGCGACAGCAAGGGCCGCATCTGGGCGGGGGGAGGCAAAGGCCTGGCTTGCTCGGCTGATGGGAAGAGCTTCGTGAAAGCTGATTCAGGCCATTCGCTGCCGGGCAATGTCTGGAGCATATACGAAGACAGCAAGGGAAATATATGGTTCGGCACTTACGGCAATGGCGTTACCCGCTTCGATGGTTCCACGTTCGCTCGTTTTTCTGATGAGCTCAGCAATAATATAGTTTATTCTATCAGCGAGGACCCTTATGGCGATCTTTGGTTTGGCACCGATGCGGGTGGCGTAAGCATTTACAACGGTAAGAGCTTCCGCTATATAACCGAAAAGAATAACCTCTGTCATAACCGGGTGCGTGTGGTGCTCAGGGATAAGGACAATAACATGTGGTTGGGTACGGATGGCGGGGTGAACCTGTATACTGCCAGCAGCTTTGTGATGTTCAACAAGCAGGCCGGTCTTAATGACGATAAAGTGCTTTCCATTCAGGGGCACGGGAACAGTGTCTGGCTGGGTACCTTTGGGGGCGGGGTGACCGAACTGACCTTGTCGGGCGGGCAGGACCTGGCCGGGGTGAAGAATTTTACCAAAGCCGATGGCCTGGGAAGCGACCGGGTGTGGAAGATTTTTCGCGACAATAGCGGGCGCATGTGGTTTGGCACTACCGGTGGACTGACGGAGTATGTGAATGGAAAATTCCGCAATTACTCCGTGCATACGGGTGATCTGCCCAGCAATATGGTGTATGCCATTGCCGAAAGAAGCAACGGTGAGCTGTGGATAGGTACTGACGGTGGGGTGACCATAAAAAGCGGGCAGGCTTTCACCACTTTTACCGATAAGGATGGGCTGAGCCATAACAGGGTGAGGACCATAGTCGAAGATAAGGACGGCAATATGTGGCTGGGCACTTACAGTGGTGGCGTCACCCGCTATGATGCCGCAAAAAAGAAGTTCATTGCCTTTGAGGAGGATGAAAAACTGAAAAACGCCATTGTTTACGCCATCGTGGCTGAAGAGAACGGCACCTTGTGGTTCGGCACCTACGGCAGCGGCATCGTACGCCATAATCCGCACGCGGAGGGCAGCGAGAAAAGGTTCAGCTATTTTAACAGCGGCAACGGCCTTAGCAGCGATGCCGTGCTGCTCCTGTCTTTCGATAGGTCAGGCATGCTGTGGGCGGGCACGGTAAAAGGTCTCGATCGTATCGATGTGAAGGAGTATATGAAGACCAATCAGCCGGTATATGCCTTTTTCGGGAAGAGCGAGGGGTTTAAAGGCATAGAGTGCAACCAGAATGCGGTGTGGTGCGATGGATCGGGAGGCATGTGGTTCGGTTGCCTGAAGGGAGCTGCGCGCTACAGCGAAAGCCAGCTTAAAAAAGCGGCACAGGGCCCCCAGGTGCATATTACCGATATCCTGCTCTTTCACGAATCGCCCGATTGGAGCAGGTATGCCGACAGCGTGAATTACCGTACCGGTATTCCGCTTTTCGCTTCCTTCCCGTATTCGCAGAACCATATTACCTTTCATTTTTCGGGTTTGAGCTTTGCCGATCCGGGCAAAGTGCGTTACAGGTTTTTCCTCGAAGGCTTCGACAAGGACTGGTCGCCCGCCACGCCTGAGAACGTAACCACCTATGCCAACCTGGCTGCCGGCCGGTACGTGTTCAAGGTGATGGCCTGCAACAGCGAAGGCGTATGGAGCAACAGCCCCGCTATTTTCAGCTTTACGATAGAAAAACCGTACTGGCAAACGTTCTGGTTCTACGGGCTGTCATCCATCGTGCTGCTTGGATCGGCCGCTGGCGTTTACCGTATGCGTACCGGGAAGCTGCGCAGGGCCAAAGCGGAGCTGGAGCGCATGGTCAGGGAAAGGACCGAAGAGCTGTCGGAGCAGACCCGCATGCTGGGCCGGAGCAACCAGGAAAAAGAGCTGCTGCTGAAAGAGATCCACCACCGCGTGAAGAACAATCTGCAGATCATATCGAGCCTGCTCAACCTCCAGTCGAACAACATCAGCGATCCCACAGCGCTGGCCGTGGTCAGGCAGGGACAGGTGAGGGTCCGGTCGATGGCGCTGGTACACCAGAAGCTGTACCAGGACGGGAACTACGGGAGCATAGATTTTGGCGAGTACCTGGGCCAGCTTTCGTCTTACGTAAGCGAAATGTATCATGAAGGGCCCGGAGAGATCAGTTGCGAGCTGGATATTGCTGAAAAGCATTTTAATATCGATACCGCCATACCGCTGGGGCTGATCCTCACCGAGCTGCTTTCGAATTCGTATAAATATGCGTTTGGCGGGGGGCGTGACGGAAAGATCAGCGTATCCATAACCCGCCAGGGCGATGGTTACCTGCTCTTCTATTCCGATAACGGTCCGGGCCTGCCGCCCGGTGTGAAGTTCGAGAATTCCAGCACCCTGGGCCTGGAGCTGGTGAGCATGCTCACCAGCCAGCTCAGCGGCACGATGAAGACCTATAACCGGGATGGAGCGGTGTTCGAGATCAGGTTCAAAGCGGTGCAGCACGGGAATTGATCCCGCTAGGTTCATCTCCATTTTTCAAGGCAGCGTTCAATATAGCGGGTGGTAGGCAATATAGCCCGCTGTATGCGCCTGGCGTAATGGATGGAATCCAGTATTTCCTTTTGCTTTTCCTCGATAACATCTTTCTGTCGCGAGATCTCCGCGTGTGCATGCCGCTGCTGGCGGTAGCCCCTGAAAATGAAATAGGCTAAGGCGATCATGAGCACAAAGCCGCCAATGAATGCGTTGCGCTCCGTCTCGCGTTGCCGGTTTTCAGCGTTCTGCTTCGTGATCTCCGCATCTTTCCGGATCAGCTCCTTGTCCTTCTTCTCCGTTTCATATTTGGTCTGCATCTCGTTCACCTGCCTGCTGCTTTCCTCGTTCAGCAGGGTGTCTTTCATGGCCGAATAGCGTATATGGTCCTGGTAGGCCAGCTCGAATCTTTTCAGCTTTGCATAGAGCTCCGACCTGGCCAGGTAGATCTCCTTGGCGAGCTCTTTCATACGCTGCTCCCGGGCCAGCGCAAGAGCCTTTTCAAACATGTCGAAGGCCTTTTGGGTCTGACCGGCTTCGGCATAGACCTGCGCTATGTTGGCGTACGCTGCCGCCATGCCTTTCTTATCGCCCAGCTCTTCCTTTATCGCCAGTGATTTCAGGTGACATTCCAGGGCTTTGGAATCATTACCTGTTTCGAAATAAATATTACCCATGTTGTTCAGGCAAATGGAAAGGCCCTGGCTGTCGTTCGTGATCCTGAATATTTCCATGGTGCGCTGGTAATATTTCAGCGCTTCGTCATATTTTTTCTTCCTCCGGTAGATCGAGCCCATGTTATTGAGCGTCACGGCCAGGTTGTGGCTGTTGCTTTTCTGGTCGAGCAGGGCAAGGGCCTTCTGGAAATATTCGAGGGCCATATCCACCTTACCCATGCGTTTATACACATTTCCGATCTCGTTATAAGCCACGATGACCCCGCTCGTGCTGCCCATGCTTTCCCTGATCCTGAGGTTTTCGAGATGGTAGAAAAGAGAGCTGTCGTAGGCCCCCTGGTTGTAAAAGGCCTTCCCCATGTTCTTCAAGGAAAGCGACAAGCCTGTTTTGTACTGCAGGCGGGCGGCCAGCCCAAGAGCCTGCCGGCAATAGGAGAAGGCGGCATCGCTGCTGCGCTCCTCGAATTCACCGTACAGCTCATTCAGCAATTTCACCTTGTTGGTATCATCACCGCATTTTTCGAGCACGGCCAGCAGGGAGTCGATCTTCGGGGTTTGGGCCTGCAATATAATGCTGCACGAAGAGCTTAATGTAAACAAGATAAGTGCATACTTCCTCATAATTTGCCTTAATGGTGTTGTCTGACTTAAAAATAGGAAAGTTTATCGGGAAACAGATGAGCAGTGAATGATCAGTTTCATGGCTCTGCTGAAGCTCAAGGTATGAACCACAACAAAATACACTCCCGAAGATGAGTTGGGTAATTCCAAGGTGATTTCTTTACTATCCGAAACCCCGGTGAATATCTTATTTCCAAGCATATCGAACACTTCTATGCTACGTATGGCTTCTTCGGATGTAATGATAAAGGTTCCGCTGGAGGGGTTGGGATATAGATAAATTCTCTTGTCTTCACCACGTTCATCCATCCCGACATTGATTTCACAATCAGAAGAGTAGTAGACATTAATGGTGTCAAATACCAACGGAATAGCTAAGGGATTAATACCGAGCGAATCGACCACGCCAGGGACCAGATTGAGAGTAATAGCGGAATCTGTAAGCTGGAATGGAGTTTCAAAACACCCTGTAGCGCCCAGGTTGTCCGTTTTTATAATCTGACCGGCCTGACCGAAGTTAGCTGAAGTGTTTGCAAGAGCAAAGGAGCAAAGGATATATCCGCCATCATTGGTGATCCTTGGACGTATATTCATGTTACTTATGTTTCCAACCCTACATAAAGAGTAGTAATTACCGGTCAAAAAAGTCCCAGCGGTATCAACAAACATAAGATACGGAAACTCTCCAGCGCTTACCTGTAGTACGCCCGTAATAGCAAAGCCTTGTCCATTTGGAATAACCGTACACTGCGGTGCTTCGCCAAGATATAATCCGGGTAATTGTCGGGAGTAAGCCTTTGCCCATTGCAAGCTATCATCTGAGCCGAATTTAAGAAGAAGGATCTTGGCCGGTGAGTTTTGGGTTTTGCGGTAATAGCCGGTAATCACGTATCCACCATCGGAAGTTATATCGATGTCGCTTCCCCACTCGTAGGTGCTATCTAGGTCATATGATCCGGCCCATTGGATATTTCCAGCCGTATCGCTTCTTATAAAAAATATATCATCGTTATATGTACATTGTCCCGTACCAATATAATATCCATTCCCATCATCAATGAAGTCCTTGATTTCAATAGCGTATTTGTTCGGGACCGTGAAGGTTTTTGACCAGGCGGGAACCCCATTCGGGCTGATTTTTCCTATAAAACCATAGGGCTTTGAAGGAGTGGCAAAAATGCCTCCGAAAATATAGCTTCCGTCATTGGTCTGTTTGAAGCTTCTTGTGAAAACCGCACTATTGGGCACGGCATATCCTATACTCCAGTTAACATTAAGCATTGAGTCGGTAGCAAAGAAAACTGTTCGGTTTGGAGGACTCATGTAGCTGGCAAAATAATATCCATTGGCGGATGACCTTTCCAGGGAATAAATGATCGTGTTGGTTAATAGTCTTCGTGTCCAAATAACATCGCCATTATTGTTCATTCGGGTCAGAAAAGAAGCGGTTATTGTGTCTGAAGAAGCACCGGTAGTGAGATAACCACCGCCAGGCGAATTTGCAATATCAAAGAGCATCGCATACGATCCTGCACCCTGAATAGGGGTATATATCCTGTGAAAAGTAGTTTGGGCCCGTAAAAACGGGGAAAGCAGGAGTAAGACTAGAATAATTCTCATATACCAAAATTAGTGAACCCGTACCGGATAAAGAAATGGAGGGTTGTTCTGTATTCGACCTTACTTCAATTCAATGCGCTGCAGAACCCCAGAGATTACCCACCGAGAAATTGAATAGCAATTTGTTGCTGGCCGGATCAGGATTGCTCCCGATGTTGTTGAGCTGCATGCCGCCAAAGCTCAGGTACATCCAACTGGTCTTGTGCGTATTGAAAAGGAAGCGAAAGCCACCGTCAACCGACCAGGAAGTGATCTGTCGCGATCCCATGTCCCACTGATCGAGCTGAAGCGGATTGAGATAAAAACCCGCCCTGAGCCTTCCGGAAGGGGAATTGTAAAAATAGTTGGTGACCCCGATGGGGCAAACAGCGGGGAACAGGAGGAGGCCAAAAAATTCACCCAGTGATTCACAGTCACTGAACGAATACTCCCAATAATCGGGATTGCCGTAAAGCAGGATGGTGATATTGGCCCTGTTGTACAGCTCCATATTGGTATTCTGCCCGGCCGAATAATGCCAGTTGAAGTACCAGTTCGAGCGTTTGATGCGGGCCTGTATATCTACCCCGAAAGCGAAGGTGTTGGGGTTGTGAAGCGAGGAATTATGATCGAAGGTGAAGCCCCAATAGCTGCTCTGGGCAATAGCAGCGCTGCAGGGCAGAAAAAGGAGGCAGGCGAGTAGGGGCCTTTTCATAGATCAAATATAAAATAATTGAGTTTAACAACAAGGTACAAAACAAGCCCGGATGACGTTCATTGCTGCTTCTTATGCGGTCAAGGGATTCGCTCATTGTTCTTGTCTATAGCCTTGTTCCGTTGGTGAGAATTCTGGCGGTGATTTTTCACCATAGGGATTAGCCGCCTCAGAATTACATACCCGGATTGTCCTATATTTGTCCTGATGAAGAAGATGAGGACGTATTTCATCGGATCTTTCCTTAATAGCACGGAGGATGTGTTCGAACAGGCCCGTATCACCATGCTCTACCGCCTCTGCCTGTTCTTCTTTTTTCTTTTCATGATCCCCCTCGCAACCGATATCGCCCTGGGTTATGAAAAAGCCATCGTACTGCATGGTATCGACAGCCTGATGATCATTGCCTCCCTCTTCATTATGCGGCATGCCCGCAAGCTCAACCATGTAGTCAACTTTGTTTTCCTGGTCATTTTTTTCTCCTCCATGCTTGCCACCATGATGCTGTCGCCCGCCAGGCTGGAGCCCATAGCCGTATCCTGGCTCATCTTTTTCCTTGCCATCAGCGCTTTGCTGCAACGGGGCTGGGCCAGGGTGCTGTACTGTTTTTTCTTCGGCTGGCTTCCCATCGTGTATGTGATCGTGAACAAAAGCCAGGAGGGGCGGCTCACCTGGCCCTGGCTGGTGCAGGATGGCGCTGAAGATCCCCCTCTCTTCCTGATGTTCGTTCCTATTGTACTATGCATCTATGCCATCTGGAGCCATACGTCTACGATCTCCAAAGCCCAGGAGACCATTACGCAGCAAAAATCGATGCTGGAGGAAAAGAACAAAGACATTACCGACAGCATACGTTACGCGAGGAGGATACAGCAGAGCCTGCTTCCGACAGAAAAATACATTGAGCGGGCCTTTAAACGGCTGTTGCGAAAAGAGGAGTAAGGGCTACCCCGGCCCTTATTTGACTTTACGAAGGCGGTCCATGTTTTTCTGAATATAGCTGTCAGTAGGCAAAAGGCTTTGTTGTATCCGTTTAGCGTAATGGATAGAATCCAGGATATCTTTTTGTTTCTCCTCCACTAATTCCTTCTGGGCGGAAATGATCTCATTGGCTTTTTGCTTCTGCCGGTAGCTCCGGTAAATGAAAACGGCAAGTAAAAGCACCAACCCGAAACCGGCACTGACGGAATAAATGATCAGCCGGGTGACAGTGTCTTTCTTATCTTGTTCAGCTTTCGCGGCTGCCTCTTTCTTCTCGAACTCATAGCTCATTTCCTTACGGGTGATCTCTTCGTTCTTGCTCTCGTTGAATAAAGAGTCTTTCAGCGCCATTGCTCTTTTATAATGCTCGAGCGACAACTGATAACGCTTGGTTCGCTGGTAGACCTCGCTGATGAATTCTTCAAATTGCCTCTCCAGGCTGATCGCGCCCAGTTCGCGGGCAAGCGCCAGCGCATCGAACAGGTATTTTTCCGCTTCCGCATACTTTTGCTGAAGCATGTAGACGGATCCTATATTCCCCAGCCGTATGGCGATGCCGCTCTTTCTTCCGGTAGCGGAATCGATTGCCAGCGCGCGCAGGAAATGATCCAGGGCGCTGCGAAGCAGGCTATCGTGCTTTTCAGGCCCAGCGATAGAGTCCTCGACCAGGGCGATGCATACATTTCCGATATTGTTCAGCGTGATGGCAAGCTCGGAGGGGATCCCTATCTCTTCCTTGATCTTCAGCGAGCTCAGGTAATACTCCTTTGCCCGGATATAATTACCCTTCGCGAAATATAAATTGCCCATATGGCTCAGCGCGGTGGCTATCATGGTTTTGTTCCCGGTCTCCTCCGCTGTCTTTAAGGCTTTCTGGTAATAGTCCAGGGCCTTTTCATGATCCCCCAGGTTGCGGTAAACGATCCCGATGTTGCACAGGCGTTTGGTCATCCCAATTCCGTCATTCAGGTCTTCATCTATTTTAAGCGCCTTCAGGTAGTAGTCGAGTGTTTTCGGGTAATCACCTTGTCCCAGGTACAAGTTTCCTATACTGCCATAAGCCATGGCCATACCCTTTTTCCAATTCAGGCGGCTGGCCAACTGGAGGGCAGAGTTCCCGTATTTGATCCCGTTCTCAAAATCCCCCGCAATTTCATAGTGGCGCACTACCTGTATGAGATGCATCACCTTGTTGGTATCTTCCTTGTCTTTCTGCAAAAGCTGACGGAGAGAATCAGCAGGGCTTAGTTGCGCGCTCGCGAATGCGAAGAGCGGGGAAATGAGTAGAAGCAAAACCCTGTTCATGAGCAGATCAAAGATATGGTAATTTTCAACTTACGGCAGACGAGCGCAAGGCAGGAGCAATAAAAGGTTTGGCCTTTGCCGATCCGTGCTTAGGGGCGCAGCACGAAAAAGCCGGTCAGCGAATAGACCGGTCGGTGCCCAGCCGCGACAGGCTCTTATGGATGTACTTATCGGTTGGCAGCAGGGATTGCTGGATACGCTGGGCGTAGTGAATGCTGTCCAGGATGTCTTTGTTCTTCTCCTCAACGATCTTCTTTTGTTCCTCAATTATCGATTTCTGGCGCTGTGTTACGCGGTAACGGCTGAAAAGAAAAAATGAGAAGACAATGACCAGGAGCAAGCCGATGATCACTGACCAGGTAATGATTGCCTGCTGCCTGATCTCGGCCCGGTGCTCCGATTCTTTTTTCTCATCCATCAGCTTTTGTATCTTTTCCTGCTGCCGCATTTCAAATGCCTGCTGCTGGGCGGAGAGCTGCGTGGCTTTTTCGGCATTGCTGATCGAATCATTCAGCCGGTGATATTCTTTTTGAATGAAAAACGCGTTCCTGTAATCGCCCGCGTCCTCATAGTACGACAGCAGGCCGTCCATCGATTCCTGGAGCGCGCCCCAGTACCCGGTGGTTCTGGCGAGCTCATATCCTTTCTTAAAAGCATCGAACGCCTTCTGCTTTTCACCATTGAAAAAATATGCTTTCCCCAGCGAGGAAAGCCGCAGGGCCACGCCTTGCCTGGAGCCCAGCGACTCAAAAACGGCTATGGATTGCTTGACCACTCCAATGGCCTCCTTATATT
>JBFLYZ010000080.1:0-14489 GCA_040756415.1 Bacteroidota bacterium | reverse complement strand
AGTAATGAAAAAAACCTTACTCACACTTGTTTCTCTGGCATCATTTTCTGCATTCCTATTTGCCAACCAGGGAGGCCCTGATACCTATGGCTATATCTGGAAAGACAGCAACGAGCCGGGCGGGCCCACCTACTCCTGGTTTGACATATCGCAGATCGGCAACCCGGTTACCGGCCTGGGCGATGATAATATTATCGGGCCCAAACCCATTGGCGGAAATTTCCAGTTCTATTGGTACCAGGTGGATAAGGTCTGGATCGGGTCGAACGGCTATCTTACCTTTATGAATAACGGGCAGTTGGCTTCGCCTTTCCCCATGATCCCCAATTCCGGAGGTGTAAACAATTATATAGCCGGTTTTGCCGCAGACCTCAATTTCCTGGGCCCGAACAACCAGGCGCAATGCTATTATTATTTCAACCAGGATACCTTCTGCCTTTCGTATGTTAATGTTCCGTACTGGAATACTCCGCAAAACACCGGTAGCTGCTCCTTCCAGATCATCCTGAACCGTGCCGATTCCACCATCACGCTCAACTACCAGAACATGCAGGGGCCATCCTATAACGGCAATAGCTGCATCGGCATCGAAAATGTGACCGGCCAGATCGGCCTCATGCACTCGTACAATACCGTGCCCGTTAATGGTTATTCGATCAGGTATTATGCTCCTTCCAATCCCAGCCTTCAGGTTACTGACGGAAGCGCGGAGTGGAACACCTCTGCGGCTAATACGGGAATGTTCCTGAAGCAGAACGGCCCCGCTTTCCAGTTGGTAAGCAATATCAAGAACCAGGGCAACCAGGTCATTCCCCCTTTCCAGGTCGATGGCCAGATCCTGGCATTGAACAATTCGGTCATCGTAGCGAATACCACCTTTACGAATTCACTCAACCCAGGCCAGGATACAACCATCACCTTTGCGAACAACTATCCTACCAATACGGCCGGAACGTTTAAGTTCCGCAGCTATATCTCAAACATCACGGGCGATGCATCACAACTGAACGATACCAATATACAGGAGATAGTGGTCGTAGATACGACCCAGGCCATTATCGGCCTCGATTACAACAATAACTTCACGAACACCTACACAAGCAGCATCGGCTGGACGGGCGGCTCGGGCGGTGCAGGGGTCTATATAAAACCTCCCATTTATCCCGCCCGCGTGGTTTCAACCAAATTTGTGATCGTGGGCAACGGCCCCGGCCCCTCCTTTTACGCAAAAATATACGATGACAACGGGCCGGGTGGAATACCGGGTACCCTGCTGGATTCCGTTGCGGTTCCCATTACCTCGGTCAATATCGGTGGCGTGACAACGGTTCCCGTTGGTTCCAATGTGGTTATTCCCAGCGGTGGATTTTATGTGTTGTGGGATATGGCAGGCGTAGGCTCTAACATCGGAACCGACTGGACCCCGCCTTTCTCCCTGAATACGTATGAAGTGTTCGCCAATATCTGGAGCGACTACCGCGATAAGCAGACCCAGGATTTCCTGATCGGGGCCAATGTGGTAAAAGCTGTTCCCGAGGATGTAGGCGTATCGCGTATTATCACCCCGGTGAATAACCAGACCATTTCCTCTCCCGTACAGGTACAATGCCGTATAAAGAATTTCGGCACCCAGCCCGATAATTATTTCATTGTGGTGAATTATAAGCTGGGACTTTCGGGCAATACTATTTCGCAGAACTACACGGGGCCTCCCATCCAGCCGGGTGATTCCACGCTCTTTACCTTTACTACGCTGCTCTCACCGCCCTATTCGGCAAACGATGTGCTGTGCGTCTGGACATCCAAATCAACCGATGTGCAAAGCAACAACGACACCACCTGTCACAACGTGATCCTGATCGGTATCGATGAGCCGGCCGGCCCCCTTGCCGGTCTCACTGTATATCCCAATCCTGCCCGGGACGCGGTTACATTCAACTTTTCGAACAGTATTTATGAAAAGGTGCGCGTAGAGGTCTACGACATGATCGGCAAAAGGATCATTATGGAAGAGCTGGAAGGTGTAGCGGCCGGGAATAATTACGTACTGGATATTGCCGATCTGCCGGCAGGCATCTATAGCTACAAGATCACTTCCGGTCCTTATGTCACGGCCGGAAAAATAAGCAAGATGTAAAGAATTGATTTGTTTCGAAAAAAGGCTCCCCCGGGAGCCTTTTTGTATAGCACGCGCACCACTTTTACGAATCGCTTGGCGTAATATTCCGATTCATCAAAGCTGGAAATGATCACCCCCCACTTTTTTTTATTGGATGAGCTGTGAATGAATTGCACCGGCTGGCCTTGTTCGGAGATGATTAACCCGGCATGCCCGATACGCGGATTCCTGGCATTCGTGCCGCGAAAAAGGATGATATCTCCTTTTCGGCATTGGCTCAGGGGAACTTCTTTTCCGGCCTTTCCCATTTCGTACGATGATCGCGGAACCTCGATGCCGTGATTTTTAAGTACATAATAAACAAATCCTGAACAATCGAATGCCTTAGGTGAACAGCTTCCGTATTTATACGGGGTCCCGAGCAGTGTTTTTGCAAATGCCACTATGCTATCGGCCTTTGCCGAAATAAAGATCGAATCAACCGCCTGTATGGAATCAGCGGCCGGGCCGGCATAAAAAATGCCTGCGGAGGAACTTCGCCTCGAGGCCAGGCTGAAAAACGAAACGAAAACTACAAGTAGTATTACTTTCTTCACGGTCAATGGTTATATAAAACATGCAGGTCAAAAATAGAGTCGGGCGCGGTCAGCGTGCCCAGCAGGCCGCCATTGCCATAACTGTATTTTTTCACTGCGCTGCCATCCGTAATAATTATTTCCTGGTTGATGTCGTCATATTCTATGTTGCGCGCCATAACGCCAGTAATAAACGGAGTGGAGCTGTTCGTGCTGTAAATATATTTATAGACCGTGCCATTGCTATGCCCTATAAGATAGGTGTCGCTATCCACCTGCTCGGCCGATAATAAAACTCCAGGCACCAGCGTGTGCGGGCTCCAGAAACCGTTCGTACTCACCTGGTAGATCTCAATTACTCCCTGTCCGCTGCTGTTGCCGAAGACAAAAACATTGTCGCTGTCTTTGGTGAAGAATTCTACGACATCCTGGCTCATCAGAGCCTCCTGCATGCCGGCACCGGTTTCCCCCTGAAGCACAATGATTTTTCTGAATGCGCCCGTAATACTCTTTTCCGAACAAATGATATAAGCGGCATGCTTGAATAGCTTCAATGGATAATATCCGGCAGAGATGTTACCATTAAAAACGATAGCCCCATTGCTGTTAAATCCCCTGACAAGTCCGTTAAAATAGGCCAGGTAGGTGGTCTTATCCTGGTTGATTATGCCTTTAAAATAAGGGTCTGAGCCCGGTATAGAGGGTACAGACCACCTGATACCCCCTGTGGTGAGGGAAACCGCATTGGCGCTTCCGGAATAATGACCGGAAGTATATAGCTCCTGGTTATATGCGCTGATAGCCGCAGCGCTGAAGTCACCCCCGTAATTAAAGTAGGGATTGATCGCAGAAAACCCCGTATCTATACTGGAAATCAGCATATTATTGACATTAGGGTTAGTAATGAGATAATAGCCCATAACCTTGCGGGGTGCGGCTATCACATTTATCTTTCTGTACGAGCTGATAGTGTTCAGGCCATCTGAGGCGCTGACCTTGATATAATAAACACCCGACACCAGGTGAATATCATAAATAATATAGGCCTGCGAGAAGGAAACAAAATTATCGTTGACATTTATGGCGACCGAGGCCTGAACGGGAACAAGGTTCTCGTTAACAAGGGTTACGGAAACGCTTTCGAGGTTCTTATCGTCATTAACGTCTGCATTGACGATAAGGGTGTCAAACACATTTACAAACTGGTTCTCAACCGGGTTATAGATCGTTATAAATGGGGCATTCCCATCGCCTTCTTCTTTCTTACACGAAACAAGGGCGCTAACAATCAGGAGCAAATACGCAAGAATGTTGAAAAATATTTTTTTCACGTTTTAAAGATACGGATTTTGCCTCTTTTGATAAAAAAGCTGAAAACCCGCCCGAATGAAAACCAACTTTTTACCGGTTTTATCGTTAGATGAAGTAAAACTTTAAGGTGTTAAAATCCTGTCTTACATTTGTGAGAAAATCCGGACAGCCTCCTTTACCTGTTTGGATATTTTTGTGTCGCACACAAAAGAATTTGAATTATGAGTGACCAGGATGAAAAATTACGTGACGTTACGCGCGCAAAGCAGGCCAAGCTGAGTTCGATAAAGCAGCAGTTATTCGAAATAGGAAAGCTGCCCCCGCAGGCCGTTGACCTGGAAGAAGCGGTTTTAGGGGCCCTTATGCTTGATAAGGATGCGCTGACCAACGTCATTGATATTCTGCAACCGGCCTCCTTCTATAAAGAGGCCCATACGCGCATATTTAGTGCTATTCAGCGCTTGTTCCAGCGCTCTGAACCTATTGATATACTTACCGTAACCCATGAGCTCCGGAAAAGCGGTGAACTGGAGATCGTAGGCGGCCCGTATTACATTACACAGCTTACGAATCGGGTGGCATCGGCTGCCAACGCAGAATACCATGCCCGTATTATCGCTCAAAAACATATTCAGCGCGAGCTCATCCGCATTTCTACCGATACGATCAAAAACGCCTACGAGGATACCTCTGATATTTTTGACCTTCTTGATAAGGCCGAAAAGGACCTGTTCACCATCGTAGAGGGTAATATCCGCAAGAACTACGACAAGATGAGCACCCTGATACGGGGCGCCATAGCGGAAATTGAGAAGGCCCGCGAAAGCAAGACCGGGGTAACCGGGGTAGAGAGCGGCTTTACAGCGCTCGACCGCTACACCTCAGGTTGGCAGCGCTCCGATCTTATCATTGTAGCCGCCCGCCCGGCCATGGGTAAAACGGCCCTGGTGCTTTCCCTTGCGCGGAACGCAGCGGTCGACTTTAATCGCCCCGTTGCCGTCTTCTCCCTCGAAATGTCTTCTTTACAGTTGGTAAATCGTCTGATTGCCAGCGAGTCTGAACTTTCTGCCGAAAAGCTCAGGAAAGGCCAGCTCGAAGAGCATGAATTTCAGCAATTGAACTCTAAAATAACGCGTCTGGCCGAAGCTCCCATATTTATTGATGATACGCCTGCTCTTACCATCTTCGAACTGCGTGCCAAGGCCAGGCGCCTCAAGCAACAGCACAACATCAGTCTCATTATTGTCGATTACCTGCAGCTGATGCATGCCGGAAGTGATGTAAAGAGCGGAAATCGTGAGCAGGAAATAAGTACGATCTCCCGATCACTGAAAAGTATCGCAAAGGAATTGGATATCCCCATAATCGCCCTTTCCCAGCTAAGCCGCGCGGTTGAAGTTCGCGGAGGCACCAAAAAACCTCAGTTGTCTGACCTGCGCGAATCCGGAGCCATTGAACAGGACGCGGATATGGTCATCTTCATACACCGCCCGGAATACTATGGTTTTACCGAAGATGAGAACGGTAACCCTACCAATGGTATTGCTGAGATCATTATTGCCAAACACCGCAATGGCGCGGTAGGAAGCGTGAATTTGCGATTCATTGACAGATTAGCTAAATTTGTTGATGCGGATTCGGGCGAGTCGTATAATCCTGCCGCTGGTATCGTTCCCTCTGATGATTTTTCAGATCCGGAAAACACCATCATAAGGGGATCCAAGATGAACGATATCGAGGAGGAACCGCCTTTTTAATTTTTTGCCCTGTCCGGGATACTATGTTTAAAACCAGAAGAATTATTGCCCTCTGCACGCTGATGCTTGCAGGTTTTCAGGCTTTTTCATCCTATATCCTCATTCCCATGGATAATAGCCAGAAAAATCACCTGAAGGCTTACGGTATAGCTTACTGGATTCTCCAGAAAGAAGTGAACGTCCAGTGGTTGCTGAACTATCGTGGCGGAAGCTTTATGTTCAAGTACGACCCAAGTTTTGAGACGGAATGTACGATACGCGGAGTAACCTCTGAGATCATTGCAGATGCCAAGTCGACCTCCATTCTGGCTGAGATCGCCAATCCCGAAGTCAATATGGATGCCGTTTTGCTGGAAAAGCCTCCTAAAGTGGCCGTGTATTCACCCAAGGCTAAAAATCCCTGGGATGACGCGGTAACCCTGGTGCTTACTTACGCGGAAATTCCATATGATGTCATTTACGATGAGGCCATTCTGGGCGATAAGCTGGCCCTTTATGACTGGTTGCACCTGCATCACGAGGACTTTACGGGTCAGTATGGCAGGTTTTGGTCGCAGTATAAGAACGCAGCCTGGTATATCGAGGAGCAAAAACAAAGCGAAGCCAGTGCCAAAGCCCTGGGTTTTAATAAGGTCTCTGAGTTGAAATTGGCGGTCGTCAAAAAGATCCGGGATTATGTAGCCGGGGGCGGGTTTTTATTTGCTATGTGCTCCGCAACCGATTCATACGATATTGCCCTGGCGGCCGAAGGCGTTGATATTTGCGAGAGCATGTTCGATGGTGACGGAGCCGATCCCTCTATGAACTCAAAATTAGATTACTCTAAATGCTTCGCCTTTAAGAACTTTACGTTGAGCACGAATCCTGCCGAGTACGAATTCTCTACTATCGATACGTATCAGACAAGGCAGCAGATGTACGGCATTACCGAAAAGAATGACCTGTTCACTTTGTTTGAGTTTTCGGCCAAATGGGATCCGGTCCCAACTATGCTATGCCAGAATCATGAAAGCGTGATCAAGGGCTTTTGGGGACAGACCATTGCATTTAATAAGAAATATATCAAAAGCGATGTTCTGATAATGGGCGAGAATAAAGCGGCTAACGAAGCGCGCTATATTCATGGCGAGTTTGGCAAGGGCACCTGGACTTTTTATGCCGGCCACGACCCGGAGGATTACCAGCATCGTGTGGAAGATCCTCCCACAGATCTTAGTCTTCACCCTAACTCTCCCGGGTACAGGTTAATTCTTAATAACATTCTTTTTCCCGCTGCGAAAAAGAAAAAGCAAAAAACCTGATTTTACTAGTCCCAGAACTTCATGCTCACCCCGAATTTGAATATTCGGTCATAAGAAGGATAATGCCGTGCGCTGAAGTAATCGTATCCGAATAATCCCGCGGTGACGTTTTCAACCTTAAAGAATAAACGCGCATATCTTATTTTCATATTGAAGAAGAAGTCAATATAGGGATATCCTCCGGTTTGTCGCTCTTGCTGCTGATAATAAGCCCGCAAAGCCGGCATGTAAGCATCTGAATAAAAGGGAGAGTACCATAACAGGTCTATGCCCACCTGAACCTCAGAGGCCTTCTTGAACCAATAATCCTCGTAAAACATCGAAACGTCCGAATAAATTAAGGGTAATCGTATGATACTGTCAGAACTGGCTGGTTTCTGCAGCCATATTTCGGCATCCAGGACTATATTCCGCAATCTGAAAACTCTCATTTTCCCTCCAACCGACCCGATCGTAATACGCTTTTCATGCTGCACAGGTAAAAAGGCCGTATCAAAATAGATGAAGTTGAATACGCTATATGCTTTGATCGCCACGAATCCTCTCTCGTTATAAAAGGTCAATTGCGCCTCTGTTTCAGACAATTTTTCGAATTCATTCACCCACTCGAAATGGTTGGATGCATATTTGGTGTATAAGTATTCGGCCGATCGATAAGCATGCTTTAGCTTAAAGCTTACCCTTCCTCTTCCCTTTAAGCACCGCACATTGCCAATATATGTGCTTATACCATAATCTCCCTTAAGCGGACCATTGGCTATATATTCAGCCAAAAAATCGAATTGTAAGCGATTTGATCGGGAAGAATTCAGTTCTGTGGATACAATATGGTTTGTCATCGTGCTATCAGGAAGGTATTTATTCCTTATGTCATGGATACTGTTCAGATAAGACACCCCTCCCGAAACATGTTTACCCAGGCGCCTCCACCGTAACCTATTGTATATGCCTGAAACAAAGGTAGAATCTAATGTACGCAGTGTATCCCGTAGAACGTTAATATAATATCCTTCCTGTGGGTTTTTGTCATCGTATACATGCCATTCGTCAGCATAGGAAAAAGTATACGAAAAATAACTGGCCGGGACGATAATTTTTTTTTCAGCCGTATCCCTTGAATTTTCTGATGGTTTGCCGATATAGAAAAAATGTTCCATGGCGATCGAGCGCACGCCAGTCCGGGTTCTTGCTTCGGCCAGGTTTATTCCAATAAGCTTTCGGTTCCCCAATTCGTTTTCCATGAACGCTGAATCGTTCTTGATTCCACCGTTTTCATCCCGTTTGAAAACACAATAGGTGCCCTTAAGAAGAAAAGAATATCTGTTATTCTTTGAAAGAAAATTAGACGTTAAATTAATACTATTAAACACTGCGTTTTGTCTCAGATACATTCCATCACTGGTAATCCTGTCAATACTAAGTGCCGCATTCCATGTCCTGCTAATGTTCTGAGTATGAATAAGCCTGAAAAACTGTTCTTTCCCCTGGCCTATTGCCAGAAAAAGTTCCGTGTACGGTGTTCTTGTTTTAAAATACTTAGTGGGTTCGCCTTGAAGATCAAACATTGCAAACCCGCTTTTAAATCCTGCTTCAGCAACTAAAGGAGTAAATAGTTTAATCGAGGGTGTAGCAATGCCACCCCGAAAACTTCGAAAAAAATAGCGCTGAAACTTGTCAATTGTTGTATCTACCCCAAAGAATGGAAATCGCCCGCTTTTAAAAACCAAAGGCGAATGCAGTTGAAACTCTGCGCAAGAAAAATAATTTACTGCAAAAGGAGTGCTGTCTCTATGTAACGAATCGGTTCCCTGTGCAAATGCATTGGAACAATAAAGCAGTAAAGTAATTATGAAGTGGTAATATCTCAGACAATTGTTTTCCTATCACAAAAATAAAACAAAAAGCCCCAAACCAAAAGGAATGGGGCTTTCTGAAAAGTGGCAACGACATACTCTCCCAGGAATTACCCTAGTACCATCTGCGCTGAAGGGCTTAACTGCTCTGTTCGGAATGGGAAGAGGTGGGCACCTTCGCAATAGTCGCCATAAATCATTTTCCGTTTTCGCGGAAATACTATAATGACATATGAAGAAAGAAAATACAAATCTAAGGTTCAATCAAAACCTGAACTTGATAATGAAAGTTCATGAGTAATTAGTAACACTCGGCTTTGACATTACTGTCTTTACACCTGTGTCCTATCAACGTAATAGTCTATTACGACTCTTAAGGGAAGTCTCATCTTGAGGCGAGTTTCGCACTTAGATGCTTTCAGCGCTTATCTCATCCAAGCATAGCTACCCTGCGGTGCAGTTGGCACTACAACAGGTACACTAGCGGCCTGTCCGACTCGGTCCTCTCGTACTAGAGTCAGGTCCTCTCAAACTTCCTACGCCCACAACAGATAGGGACCGAACTGTCTCACGACGTTCTGAACCCAGCTCGCGTGCCACTTTAATAGGCGAACAGCCTAACCCTTGGGACCTTCTCCAGCCCCAGGATGTGACGAGCCGACATCGAGGTGCCAAACCTCCCCGTCGATGTGAGCTCTTGGGGAAGATCAGCCTGTTATCCCCGGCGTACCTTTTATCCTATGAGCGATGGCCCTTCCATGCGGAACCACCGGATCACTATATCCGTCTTTCGACCCTGCTCGACTTGTCAGTCTCACAGTCAAGCGCCCTTATGCTATTGCACTCTACGTACGGTTACCAAGCGTACTGAGGGCACCTTTGAAAGCCTCCGATACTCTTTCGGAGGCGACCACCCCAGTCAAACTACCCACCAAACAATGTCCCCCGTTTTGCGGGGTTAGATTCCGAATAAAGGAAGGGTGGTATTTCAAGGATGACTCCACGATGGCTGGCGCCACCGCTTCAAAGTCTCCCACCTATCCTACACATCCTTTATCCAAAATCAATGTTAAGCTATAGTAAAGGTGCACGGGGTCTTTCCGTCCCGTTGCGGGTAATCGGCATCTTCACCGATACTACAATTTCACCGAGCTCGTGGCTGAGACAGTGGAGCGATCGTTACACCATTCGTGCAGGTCGGAACTTACCCGACAAGGAATTTCGCTACCTTAGGACCGTTATAGTTACGGCCGCCGTTTACTGGGGCTTCGATTCAAAGCTTTGACTTGCGTCTAACCTCTCCTCTTAACCTTCCAGCACCGGGCAGGTGTCAGGCCTTATACTTCAACTTTCGTTTTAGCAAAGCCATGTGTTTTTGATAAACAGTCGCCGCTCCCGTTTCACTGCGGCCCCCCGAAGGGGGCACCCTTTCTCCCGAAGTTACAGGGTTAATTTGCCGAGTTCCTTAGCCACGGATCACTCGAGCACCTTAGATTATTCATCTCGACTACCTGTGTCGGTTTGCGGTACGGGTTGTATTAATCTGAAGCTTAGAAGTTTTTCTTGAGAGTTTGATTAGGATCTCTATCCTCTTGCCCGAGGGCTCGAGGTACTATTGGGTTCGACATCCATGGTGGGTTTACCTGCCACAGATATATCTACACCTTTCAACGTACTATACCGTAAGTACGCGGATCTTTCACTCCTCTGTTACTCCATCGCAATTAATACAAGTGCCGGAATATTAACCGGCTGTCCATCGACTTTTGCGTTCGCATACGTCTTAGGTCCCGACTAACCCTGATTCGATTAACGTTGATCAGGAAACCTTAGTCTTACGGTGGGAGGGTTTCTCGCCCTCCTTATCGTTACTTATGCCTACATTTGCTTTTCCAACTGCTCCAAGATAGCTTACGCTATTTCTTCGCAGCTGTTGGAATGCTCTCCTACCACTCTTCTTACGAAGAATCCAGAGCTTCGGTACTGTGTTTGATGCCCGTTTATTTTCCACGCCCAATCGCTCGACTAGTGAGCTGTTACGCACTCTTTAAATGAATTGCTGCTTCCAAGCAAACATCCTAGCTGTCAGTGCGACTGGACCACGTTTTATCAACTTAACACAGATTTGGGGACCTCTTAGCTGCTGGTCTGGGTTCTTTCCCTCTCGCCCGTGGGCCTTAGCACCCGCGGGCTCACTCCCGATTATATGTCATAGCATTCGGAGTTCGTCAGGGTTTGGTAGCCGGTGAAGGCCCCTAGCCCAATCGGTAGCTCTACCTCTATGACAATTAACATCGAGGCTGTTCCTAAAAACATTTCGGAGAGTACGAGCTATTTCCCAGTTTGATTAGCCTTTCACCCCTACCCACAGTTCATCCGAGAGCTTTTCAACGCTCAACAGTTCGGTCCTCCATGGCGTGTTACCGCCACTTCAACCTGACCATGGGTAGATCACAAGGTTTCGCGTCTACCTCCTCTGACTAAGCGCCCTATTCAGACTTGCTTTCGCTACGGCTCCGGACCTTTGGTCCTTAACCTTGCCAGAGAAGAGTAACTCGTAGGCTCATTATGCAAAAGGCACGCAGTCATCCCACGAAGGGACTCCTACCGCTTGTAAGCGCATGGTTTCAGGTACTATTTCACTCCCCTGTTCGGGGTGCTTTTCACCTTTCCTTCACAGTACTAGTTCGCTATCGGTCTCTCAGGAGTATTTAGCCTTGCCGGATGGTCCCGGCAGATTCCCACAGGATTTCTCGTGTCCCGCGGTACTCAGGATACTGCTAGGTAGCAAACCGGATTCGTGTACGGGATTATCACCCTCTATGATATCAGCTTTCCAGCTGATTTCCACTTCCAATTTACAGTCCACATTGCAGTCCTACAACCCCAAAACGGCCGTAACCGTTCTGGTTTGGGCTGTTCCCATTTCGCTCGCCACTACTTTGGGAATCTCTGGTTTGATTTATTCTCCTCCGGGTACTTAGATGTTTCAGTTCCCCGGGTTGTCCTCCTTTCGGATCTTTAGTCTTCAACTAAAGGGGTTTCCCCATTCGGAAATCCACGGATTACGGGATATTTGCTCCTACCCGTGGCTTATCGCAGCTTATCACGTCCTTCATCGTCTCTGAGAGCCAAGGCATCCTCCATGCGCTCTTATTTACTTTCACTATCAATGAAACGTTCGTATCGGTTCTGATTGAACCTTTTACTTTACTTTGTTTAAGATTTGTATTTTCTTTCAATATGTCAAAGAACCGTATCTGAAAACGTATTTCAGATTTTGTGGAGGTGAACGGAGTCGAACCGATGACCCTCTGCGTGCAAGGCAGATGCTCTGGCCAGCTGAGCTACACCCCCGAAACGAGTTACACGTTTGGAGTTAGGAAGTTTGGAGTTGAGAAACTTTAACTCTAAACCGAACCCTAAACCCTAAACCTACATGGTAGTCCCGAGCAGATTTGAACTGCTGACCCCCACATTATCAGTGTGGTGCTCTAACCAACTGAGCTACGGGACTGTTTGTGATTACGATTTGACTCGTAAAATCCTTTCGCTCTGCGGTAGTAGAATGCACCCCTGAGCTCGTTTTGGGTTTCTTAATTAAATAATTGAAGAGGCGAAACAGCAAAAGTGATCATGCAAAGCATGATTAACAATTCTGCTCTAAAAAGGAGGTATTCCAGCCGCACCTTCCGGTACGGCTACCTTGTTACGACTTAGCCCCAGTCATTGGTTTTACCCTGGGCAACGCCTTGCGGCAATTGACTTTAGGTACTCCCAACTTCCATGGCTTGACGGGCGGTGTGTACAAGGCCCGGGAACGTATTCACCGGATCATTGCTGATATCCGATTACTAGCGAATCCAGCTTCATGAGGTCGAGTTGCAGACCTCAATCCGAACTGAGGCAGGTTTTAGAGATTAGCATCATGTTGCCATGTAGCTGCCCTTTGTATCTGCCATTGTAGCACGTGTGTAGCCCTGGACGTAAGGGCCGTGATGACTTGACGTCATCCCCACCTTCCTCACCGCTTGCGCGGGCAGTTTCTTTAGAGTCCCCGACATTACTCGCTGGCAACTAAAGATAGGGGTTGCGCTCGTTGCGGGACTTAACCCAACACCTCACGGCACGAGCTGACGACAGCCATGCAGCACCTAGTTTTGTGCCCTTGCGGGAAGCTCCCTTTCAGGAGCGGTCACTAACTTTCAAGCCCAGGTAAGGTTCCTCGCGTACCATCGAATTAAACCACATGCTCCTCCGCTTGTGCGGGCCCCCGTCAATTCCTTTGAGTTTCATCCTTGCGGACGTACTCCCCAGGTGGATAACTTAACGCTTTCGCTTGGACGCTGACAGTGTATCGCCAACATCGAGTTATCATAGTTTAAGGCGTGGACTACCAGGGTATCTAATCCTGTTTGATCCCCACGCTTTCGTGCCTCAGCGTCAGTTGCAGTTTTGTGAGCTGCCTTCGCAATCGGTGTTCTATGACATATCTAAGTATTTCACCACTACATGTCATATTCCGCCCACATCATATGCACTCAAGATTAGCAGTATCAATGGCAGTTCCCAAGTTGAGCCTGGGGCTTTCACCACTGACTTACCAATCCGCCTACGCACCCTTTAAACCCAATGAATCCGGATAACGCTCGGGTCCTTCGTCTTACCGCGGCTGCTGGCACGAAGTTAGCCGACCCTTATTCTAACGGTACTATCAGCCTCTTACACGTAAGAGGGTTTTCTCCCGTTCAAAAGAAGTTTACAACGCATAGCGCCTTCATCCTTCACGCGGCATGGCTGGATCAGAGTTGCCTCCATTGTCCAATATTCCTTACTGCTGCCTCCCGTAGGAGTCTGGTCCGTGTCTCAGTACCAGTGTGGGGGTGTAACCTCTCAGTACCCCTACCGATCGTAGCCTTGGTGGGCTTTTACCCCGCCAACTAGCTAATCGGACGCATGTTCATCCATAACCCCCAGAGGTTTAACAACAAAGCGATGCCGCTTCGTTGTGTTATGGGGTATTAATCCGGATTTCTCCGGGCTATCCCCCAGTTATGGGCAGATTACATACGTGTTACGCACCCGTGCGCCACTCGTCAGCACGTATTGCTACGCCTGTTACCGTACGACTTGCATGTATTAGGCCTGCCGCTAGCGTTCATCCTGAGCCAGGATCAAACTCTCCATAGTAGTTTGATTGTTTTCCTGACTTTTCATTTAGAAAAGATTCGGAATTGTTGTTCTCAGAATTGTTTTACCTGTTCCGGCAATCTCGGCCGGAACGGACTTTTGCTGTTTCATAAGCCTACTTCAATAATTCAAAGAACTTTAATATCGATCATTTTTTTTCCCGCTCTTTCACAGAGCGAAAAAATCAATATTTTCAGTGTTATAAAGAACTTCCTTTTTTAAAAAGGGACGCAAAAGTAGATAAGGCTTTTGGATTCTGCAAATTTTTTTCAAAAATAATTTGCACGCCAGCGTTTTTCATCCGGCTGCCTTACCGATTTTTTTCCTTCTACACCACCCCATTCAAGCGAATGAGGCACTCCTTCAATGAACTACCTGTTTTT
>JBFLYZ010000079.1:0-14564 GCA_040756415.1 Bacteroidota bacterium | reverse complement strand
GGGCAATAATTTTGTGTCATAAAAAATCATCATCATATGACACATACCTATAATATTACCGGCATGACCTGCGGGGCCTGCCAGGAAAAAGTGAAAAAGGCCCTGCAAAGCATTGACGGGGTAAGCGATGTAAGCGTAGACTGGCGCAAGGGCGAAGCGGTGCTGACGATGGATAAGCACATTGCAGTGGCAAACCTGCAGGAGGCCCTGAAAGATTACCCGAACTACCGGCTTTCCGAAAAAGAGGAGAATGCTCCCCATTTTGTTGAGGAAGAGCAGAGGGCATGGCTCCAGACCTACAAACCGGTGCTGCTCATTTTCGCTTTTATAACGGGTATTACGCTGCTTGTCCAGCGCCCGCTCAGCCAGTTCGATCCCATGCTGTGGATGAGCCATTTCATGGCCGGCTTCTTCCTGGCCTTTTCATTTTTCAAGCTGCTGAACCTTCGCGGGTTTGCCGACAGCTACTCGACCTACGACATCATAGCCAAACGCTGGCGGGCATGGGGCTTTATCTACGCCTTTATTGAACTGGGGCTGGGCATTGCCTACCTGGCCGGCATAGAGCCGCTGGCGGTGAGCGGGATCACGTTCCTGGTCATGAGCGTAAGTTTGGTTGGCGTATTGCAGAGCGTACTGAACAAAAGAAAGATACGGTGCGCCTGCCTGGGCGAGGTGTTCAACCTGCCCATGAGCACCGTTACCATCATAGAAGACGCGCTCATGATACTGATGTCGCTATTCACCCTGATCCATCTGCTAACGAACTAAACATACCATGAACATGAAAGCAAAACTCATCCTGATCCTGGTCATCGTGCACACCTGCGCGTGGGCACAGCAGCACCACCATCATCACCAGCCAAAAAAAGACAGCCTGCCCGCTGACAGCACAAAAGTGCGGCATAGACCTGATTCGGTTCCGCACATGAACCATTCCTTTTCCCTCAGCCTGCCCATGTCGAGGAATGGCTCCGGCACCGCCTGGCTCCCTGACGCATCGCTGATGTATGGCCACGGGTATATGGGAAAGCGCTGGATGCTGATGTTTCACGGCAACTTGTTCCTGAGATACAACAGGCAGGATGTTACCGGCAAGGGCAGCAGGGGCGGTGAAAAATTCGATGCGCCCAACTGGCTCATGCTGATGGGGCAGAGGAAGGCGGGTAAGCGGGGGCTGCTGCACATAAGCGGAATGTTCTCGCTCGATCCGCTTTCGGTGGGCGGGGAGGGCTACCCCCTGCTGTTTCAAACGGGAGAAACTTACCAGGGGAATCCCCTGATCGACAGGCAGCATCCGCACGACCTGTTTTCCGAGCTGGCCCTGGCATATACCCACCGGGTTTCGGAAAATACGGATATCACGGCTTATTTCGGATACCCGGGCGAGCCGGCCCTGGGACCGGTGGCTTTTATGCACCGCCTTTCGGCCCTGAACAATCCCGATGCTCCCCTCGGGCATCACTGGCAGGATGCCACGCATATCACGTTTGGCGTTGCTACCCTGGGAGTAAGACTGGGTAAGCTCAAACTGGAAGGCTCTTCGTTCACCGGGCGCGAGCCGGATGAGAACAGGTACGATCTTGACCGCCCGCGTTTTGATTCGTATTCATTTCGCGTGCTGTTCAACCCCACCGGCCGTATAGCCTTACAGGCCTCGGGGGCCTTTGTAAGGTCGCCCGATGCGCTGGAGCCGGATGAAAATGTGCGAAAGACCACGGCTTCGGCCATTTACCACCTGCCCCTATCGATGGAAAATCGCTATTTCTCCTCTGCCCTGGTATGGGGTTATAATAAAAGCGACCATGGCGAGCACTCGCTCCTGATCGAGCCTGTTTTGCAACTGGATAGAACAGCGGTGTATGGCCGGTACGAATGGGTGCAAAAGCCCGGTGAGGAGCTGGGCCTTCACCAGTTCAACGGGCACGGGATCCTGTTTCCTGTTCAGGCCATTACCCTGGGCATAAATCAAACCTTTGTGAGAGCCTATGGAAACAATCTCGCCCTGGGCCTTCAGGGTTCCTTATTCATCGCGGATAAGCGGCTCAACGCCATTTATGGCGAATATCCCATGTCGGCCGAGGTCTATATCCGCTTTTCACCTCACCTGATGCACCATCACGGGCCGCATCAGGAACGGCAGCAGGATCACAGTGGCCATTGATGAGTGCGGAGCCAGGTGGCTGGCGGATACAAGCGCACGGAGCATCTATTTTTTCCGGAACTGAAAAACCCGCAAAATGCGTTTATCAGGAAAAAGATCGTGTACAGTCGTTATTGAGCGCTGTTCACCGAATAATTCCCCCGCAAATGAAGTTACAACATAGGTTTGCGCCAGATCAGGCACGATCACCCGGTTAACAGGAAATAAAATGAGGAAATAATTCCTCACTGTGGGAAGAATCCCGATTCTTTTCACTGTAAGCAGGGCTTTCCTGTGGCTGTACCCGCCCGTTGGCATGATTTTTCAATGCTTAGGGTGCTCCCGCTCAGAAAGACCGGGTAAGCGTGTTGATAAACCAAATACTCCTTGCACATGAAAATGAGCTGTATAATTGTCGATGACGACAAAATGGTATGCGCCTCGCTACGCCATCTCATCGAACAGGTTGAATTTCTTACCCTTAAAAAGGAATGTTACAACTCCCTGGATGCCTTTAACTACCTGCAGAACGAGCAGGTGGACCTCATTTTCCTGGATGTTGAAATGCCCGGCATGAGCGGGATCGAACTGGTCCGCAACCTGGAGAAGCGCCCCCTTATCATCCTGATCACCTCCAAGAAAGACTATGCCGTTGAAGCCTTCGAGCTGAACGTGGCCGATTACATCGTAAAGCCGGTGGCTATGCCCCGCTTTATGGTGGCCGTATCGCGGGCCAAGGAGCTGTTTGAGGCCGAGCAGAACGTGGAGGTGAGCGGCAAGAGCAAGGAGTACATTTTTGTACGCTCGCATTCCGTGCTCACCAAGATCAAGATCAGCGACATCATCTATATACAGGCCCTGGGCGATTATGTGAACATCTTTACCAAGAACAAGCGGTACACGGTTCACATCACCCTGCGCGGGATAGAGGAGAAGCTGCCTCGCGACAAGTTCTACCGCCTGCACCGCTCGTACCTGGTAGCCCTCGACCAGGTGGACGCCATCGAAGAAGGTACGGCCTACCTCGAAAAGCATCCCATACCCATCGGGGAGCAATTCAAGAAGAACCTGCTGAAGAAGCTGAACCTGATCTGACCTGAAAACGGGTAAAATAAAAAGCGGCATGCTCCGGTGAGTATGCCGCTTCCCTTTTTTCCCGGGGCGGGCTATTCGTTATGCTGCACGTTATAATCGCCAATGCTCAACTGCAGGCGCTTGTTCTTCAGGTCCACGTAATTGCCCAGCATGGAGTTATGGATGTTCACGCAGGATACCCTGGTATGGGTTTGTATGATGCTGTTGCGGATCACCGAATCCTCGATCACCGAGTTGCTGCCGATGGATACATAAGGCCCTACGATGGAATTGATCAGCTTTACATGGTCACCGATATAGCAGGGCTCGATGATGACCGCATTCTGGGTAACGAGCGTGCTTGATACCAGGTTCTTGCCCTTGTTGTGCTCCAGGATGCGCTGGTTAGTATGCACCGTGGCGTCCTTGTTACCGCAATCCAGCCATTCGCTTACCTGCCCGGTAGTGAATTGCACGCCCTTGTTCTTCATATTCTGCAGGGCGCTGGTAAGCTGGTATTCCCCCTTCTCCCTGATATCGTTATCGATCAGGTACTGCAGCTCTTTTCTGAGGTTGGCACCGTCACGGAAATAGTACACGCCTATAATGGCCAGGTCGGATACGAACTCCTTGGGTTTTTCAACAAAATCGGTGATGATGTTCTTTTCATTCACCTTTACCACCCCGAACGAGCTGGGATCATCGGTCCTCTGCACCCAGATCACACCGTCATGCGTATCATCCATCCTGAAGTCGGCCCTGAAAAGCGTGTCGGCAAAGGCCACTACGATCTTGTCGTGCAGGGCCTTTTTGGCGCAGAGCAGGGCGTGGGCGATGCCGAGGGCCTGGTCCTGGTAGTGGATGCTGCCGCGGGCGCCCAGGTCGCTGGCTATCTTCCGGAGATGATCTTCCGTCTCCTGGCCAAAGCGGCCGGTGATGAACGCGATCTCGTCCACTTTTTCGGGGCATACGCTGGCTATATCTTCTACCAGGCGCTGAACAATGGTCTTCCCCGCGATGGGAAGCAGGGGCTTGGGTGTGGTGAGGGTATGGGGGCGCATGCGCTTTCCCATACCGGCCATCGGCACAATGATCTTCATACTATGGTGGGTTAAGTGAGTTTATCGCTGTGAAATTAGAAGTGCCGGCAGCTCAGCGGCCCCCCGATTCGGTAAGCGGGAGTATTCCATAGCCGAGAAAGGGATTTGACGGCCCGGCAGCGGTCAGCGCATACGGATGCCGGCCAGGAATTTTTCTGCCTGCCTGGGAAAATGGGCTTTTCAAAGGCGCAGGCGGGGCCAGGAACAAGCCGGACAGCCGGACGAGAATAAGCCAGTTTAGGCTACAAAAAACGCTGTATCACCGAATATAGCCCCGGATGGCCGCGCTCCGACCATAGTTTTGCGCCTGTCACCTAAATCCAAAAATGAACATGAAAACACAACTACCTGGCGGATCAGCGCCTAACATCAGGAAATACATGCTGATCTTCTCTGTCGTGCTGACGGGGGGAGCCCTGCTCAACCAATCGCAGAACTATGATAATTTCGAAGGAGCAAAGAGCATCCAGTACGGTGCGCGTACCGGCAAGCTGGATACTGCGGCCCTGAACCCTGCCCCGAACAAGATCGACAGCTCGCAGAAGTGCGCCAAGTACATACGCAACAGCGAGAAGAAGTTCGACAACATCAAGATGATACTGCCGGGCAAGCTGGCTGATGTCAGCCCTTACGCAACTTATACGGGCACGCCTCCCCGGATACGGATGAAGGTGTATACCACGGCCCCGGCCGGAACGCTGGTGGAGATACTGCTGGGAAGCAAAAAAGGCAATAACGACTACCCGGCCGGCACCCATAGCCAGTACCAGGCCTATACCACCGTGAGCGGTGCATGGGAGGAACTGGAGTTCAAGTTCTCGCAGATACCCACAGGCAGCCAGACCGCCTCGACCGATGTGGACCAGATCACGCTTCTGTTCAATCCCAACTCGTCAACTTCCGATACGTATTATTTTGATGACATTACCGGCCCTCCTGTGCTTGCCAGGCAGATGTCAGACAAGTGATCGCCACGCTAACACGAAACCCAGGTAAGACCGTATGTACAGAAATGAAAAATTTGCTTTTGGCTGGCCCGGAATTGACGCGCGCTGGACCTCGAGCGCAAAGAGCGGTGTAGGCACTTCGCTCAATTCGGCCAGCAAGGTTTGGTATTCCATAGGCCATGGCATTCTCAATGAGATCTATTACCCGCAGGTGGATGAGGCCTGCACCCGCGATATGGGCTTTATCGTTACCGATGGAAAGGATTTCTTTTCGGAGGAGAAGAGGCATACCGTGCAGCGGATACAGCACATCGCTGCCGATATTCCCGGGTATTACCTGATCAACACCTGCAACCGCAATTTCTACCGCATAGAAAAAGAGATCATATCCGACCCTTTCCGCGACACCGTGCTGCAGCGCGTGCGGTTTTATCCCGCGGAAGGCAAGGAGCTCAAGCTGTTCATGCTCCTGGCTCCGCACCTGGGCAATTCGGGGGGCGGCAATACGGCCTGGGTGGGAAATTACAAGGGCAAGCCTATGCTTTTTGCTCAGCGCGGAGCCGCTTCGCTCGCCCTGGCTTGTTCCGTGCCTTTTAAGAAGTGCTCCGCGGGCTTCGTGGGAACCTCTGACGGATGGCAGGACCTTATGCTGCACAAGCAGATGGCCTGGGAGTTCGAGCGTGCCGAGAACGGCAACGTGGCGCTCACCGCTGAGATCGATTTTTCGCAGGCGGGCAGCCAGGGCTTTATCCTCGCTCTGGGCTTCGGCCGCAATCCGGAGGAGGCCGGGCAGCGTACGCGCGCCAGCATCTCCGAAGATTTTGAATACGCCAGGAGCTGTTTCATCAGGGAATGGGAGCAGTGGCAGAAAAAACTGTACAATCCGGGCGCCAGGAAAAATCCCATGCCGCGCTATTTCAACATCAGCGCCACCATGCTCAGGGTGCACGAATCGAAAAGACACCCGGGCGGGCTCATCGCCAGCCTTTCCATACCCTGGGGATATAACAAGGGAGACGATGACCTGGGCGGCTACCACCTGGTCTGGCCCAGGGATATGGTGCAAACGGCTGGCGGCCTGCTGGCCGCAAGGGCCTTTGAAGACGCGCGCAGGGTGCTCAACTACCTGATGGTTACACAGGAGGATGACGGGCACTGGCCGCAGAACATGTGGCTGGACGGCAAGCCGTACTGGAAAGGAATTCAAATGGACCAGACCGCATTGCCCATCATGCTCGTTGACCTGGTAGGGCGCGAGATGAAGCTGAAGGACGAGGAGCTGAAAAAATTCTGGCCCATGATACGCAGGGCCGCTTCCTACCTGGCCAAATACGGCCCCACTACCGAACAGGACCGGTGGGAGGAGAATGCAGGATATTCCACCTTTACGCTGGCCGTGGAGATATCCGCCCTGCTGATCGCTGCCGAGCACGCGGATATGAACAACGAGCCGCAACTGGCCTTTTACCTCAGGGAAACAGCCGATTCGTGGAACGCGAACATCGAGCGCTGGACCTATGTAACGGGCTCGGATCTAGGCCGCTTTGTCGGTGTGGACGGCTATTACGTCAGGATCAATTCAAGGGAATCGTTCGAGAACGATTTTCCCGGTGCCGATCTGGTTACCATATCCAACCGCCCCGAAGGCGAGAACATCTGCCCGGCCAACGAAATGGTGAGTCCTGACGCGCTGGCGCTGGTGCGATTCGGCCTGCGCGCTGCGGACGACCCGCGCATTCTGAACACCATCAAAGTGATCGATGCCACCCTGAAAATGGATAACCCGCTGGGCCCCCTCTGGTACC
Organism: Bacteroidota bacterium; assembly: GCA_040756415.1. Taxonomy (GTDB): domain Bacteria; phylum Bacteroidota; class Bacteroidia; order JADZBD01; family JADZBD01; genus JBFLYZ01. Next base: position 7,495 of record JBFLYZ010000079.1, on the reverse strand, counting down.
GGTATAACCGTGACGGGTATGGCGAGCATGCTGACGGGAGCGCCTTCAACGGTACCGGGATAGGCCGCCCATGGCCCCTGCTAACCGGTGAGCGTGCGCACTACGAGATCGCAGCCGGCAACTATGCCTACGCGAAAAAACTGCTTACGGCCATTGAGAACTACGCCAATGAGACCGGCCTTATACCCGAGCAGGTATGGGACTCGAACGATATTCCCGAGCTGGAGCTGTATTACGGAAAAGCTTCTGGCTCGGCCATGCCGCTGGCCTGGGCGCACGCTGAATACATCAAACTTTGCCGCTCGCTGCGATCCAAAGAGATATTCGACATGCCCCCGCAGACCAGGCAGCGCTACCTGGTGGAAAAAACAACATCCAATCTCTTCATCTGGAACTTCAAAAGTTCAGGGTCGGTTATTCCTAAAGGAAAGGTGCTGCGCATTCAGTGCCAGGCCCCGGCTACCATTCACTGGTCGAGCGACAACTGGCTGACCGTCAATGAGGCTTTTACGCTCGATACGGGAATCGGCATACATTACACCGATATCGCCACCGCTGGCCTGGACCACGGCCATGAGGTCAACTTTACGTTTTACTGGCACGACTCCCGCAACTGGGAGAACAAAAAATATGCGCTGACCATAGAAAAAAAACATGACCCGCAGCAGGCGGCAAACATGAGAAAGCTGCCCGATCGCGACAAGATCAAGATCTTCCTCCCTTCCTGAGGAGAAGCACCACGGATAATTATTTTCCTTTTTAAGCTACTTAAATGGTCGTGTAAACGAATATGCGGCCGGCAGGGGAGCAGGCGGGGTTAATTTTGTTCCATAATAAAGCCGCCAATATGAACAAACTTTACGCGTTCATACTCTTCTTTCCCCTCGTTTGCCTCGGGCGTTTCGGCTACCCGGGAGCCGGCACGATGGCAAGCGGTACATGGCATTACCTCTCCCTCGGATGGCTGGTGAATCCGGGCGATTCGGCCCGGGCCTATTGCCATGAGGGGGAGGAGAAGAAAAATGCCGGTAATTATATTGAGGCCATCACCTGCTTTGACAAGGCCATCGAGTTCGATTCATCATCTGCGCAAGCTTACCTGAACAGGGCTTTTTGCAAGAACAAGCTGATGGATTACCAGGGCGCCCTGAACGATTATACGCGCGCGCTGCTGCATAGCAAATCGTGGGAGGAGTCGCTCGAGGCATACTATAACCGCGGGCTTACGCTTGCGCTGCTGCAGAACTTCCAGGATGCCATGTACGACTTTGATTACGCCATCAAGATCAGCCCGCGCTATGCCGATGCCTATTTCAACCGGAGCATTGTAAAAGGCAAGATGGGTGATTACGAAGGAGGGCTTAACGACATGAACAAGGTCATTGCGCTGCGACCGGCCGATCCATATGCCTATAACAGCAGGGGCATTATCCGGTCCATTATTGGCGACTACCAGGGTGCGCTGGGAGATTTCAGCCAGGCCATACAGATCACGGATACCAATTCCTGGTTCTATTTCAACCGGGCGGTAGTTTATTACGAGATCAGGGATTACGATGCTTCACTTAAGGATTTTAATATGGCCATTCAATTGCACCCCGATGCGGATACCTACAACAGGAGGGGCACGGTGAAATACCTGATGGGTGACCTTCGGGGTGCTTTTGACGATTATTCTTCAGCCGTAAAAGCCGACCCGCAATACCACTTTGCCTACCTGAACCGCGGGTACGTGGGATATGACATGGGCGGGTATCACTCCGCGATAGACGACTATACCATAACCTTGCGGCTAAAACCCGATTGCGCTGTAGCCTATTATAACCGCGGCCTGGCCAAAGCCAAGCTGGGCGACCATGCGGGAGAAATTGAAGACTACACGCTGGCCATAGAATATAAACCCGATTACGAGGATGCCTATTACCGCAGGGGATTGGCGCGCTACGAAACGGGCGACCGCAAAGGGGGCTGTGACGATCTCAATAAGGCGGTAAAGCTGGGCAGCAACATGGCCTATGAATTCCTGGTCGTGCATTGCAAATAAAAACAGATAACGGCATACATAAGCTTACATCACCATCTATAAATGAACATGACATCAGGCTGCACCCGCCTCAGGGCCATTTCTCAATGGCTTTGCGGCAAAATCATGGCGAAAACCTCCTTACGCATTTTTACTTTTTTAGCTGTCATCCTTCCGGTGCCCGGGCTGCGGGCACAGATCATCGCGGAGGAGGAGCCCCGCATGCTTTACTACGAAAGCACTCACCAGCGCATCCGCAAGCTCCGCGATATGAAGGATTTCAGGGACGTATTCCATAAAGACAAGTTCCTGCTGGGCCGTAAAAGGATATGGGGCCGGATATTCTACCACACCGGCCGCGTAATGATCGATGACGGGCGCGAGCTTTACCCGGAGATACGACAGGCCATCGGGTTCTACACCCGTATCCGCTTTTTCGAGGAGTTCAGCTTCAACACTACCTTCTTCAAGGATTTTAATCCCGCGGCCACCGCGCGATGGACCTCGGACTATAACTATTCCATCGGCCGCTATCACTGGAAGCCCAAGCGTTTTAACTTCGGCTACGAGAACTACCTCAACAATAAGTATTCTGACAACTGGGAAGTGTTCAGGCGCAAGTTCCTGGAAGGATATTATTTTGTCTCCTACAGCCACCTTCTCCCGAAAAAGGTAATGGATAAGATACGGATAGACAGTACCAGCCAGATCAAGTTCAGCTACGTTACGCGCTATGCCATCAAGTACCGCGATGAGCACGAGGTCACCCATGGTGGCCTTTTTGCGGGCAAACCCACTTTCGGGGCGGGCATGCGCTATACCATCGTGTGGAACATCTATATCGAAGGCGCAGTATATCTCTATGTGAGCGAAGAGAAAAAGCAGCCCTGGGACCCCGATTATTCCTATGGCTTCGGGTATTTCGACTGGCGCCACTTCCGCTTCTCGCTGACCTACGGTAACTGGGCCATCAACCGCTTCCCCTGGAACAAAACAGCATATCCCTACTACGGATTCCCGGACGGGGATTTCAGGTTTGTGGTCAACTGGATCTGGTAAATACGCACACAACATGAAGACCATCCTGCTCCTGATCCTCCTGCATTTGCCCTGGGCAACAACAGTGGCCCAGCTTAAATTCGTGCTCGAGGATTTCGAGGGGCTTGCTTACGGACCTTACGACCTCAAGCCGAACGGTGTTTTCGTTTACGGCTATGCCAGGGCCGCGATCGAGAAAACAAGCGGCTCGCCCGGTGCGTATGCGGGCGACAGGTACATCAGGGTGGAGCGCGCTGGTCTCAAGGAATTCGGGGGCTGGGGAAAGGGGGCCGGCCTGCATATCGAACTGGATGCCGGCACCGACCATCTCAATTTCTATTTCTTTTCGAACGATACGGCCACGCTGAAAATAGAACTGCAGGAAGATGATGACGGCAACAGCGTGTTCAGCAAGAATAATGATGATCTCTGGATACATGTGCATAAACCGGCATTCAAAAATTCCTGGCAGTTGGTGTCCATACCGCTTCACCAGTTCAAAGACGATAACTACGGTGGTGACGGGTTGTTCAATGTCTCGTACAAAAAGGGAAAGCTGTTCTCGCTGGTGATCGGCCTGGCGGGTAAAAGCTCCGCATTGCAGTACTGGTGCTTCGATTTCATTTGCTTCTCGAAAAACAAGCTGCCCCTGGGCAAAGACCTGTTCAGCGCGCCTGCGGCCCAGCCTGGTGATTTCTGCAGCCTGGGCGCCTGGTCGAAAGAGGGGAATACCGCCAATTTCGCGGATATAGCCTATGGTTTTGAGAAGCATTACGGCTTTGAGAAAAAGCTGGGGGTGGTCCATTTCTTCCAGCCCTTTGCGTTCGATGGGGGCCTCACCCAAAACCTTTACCCTTCGGTGGAGCGGATCAATAAGGTGATCGACCAGGGATACATTCCCATGATCACGCTCGAAGACCATTTTGTGAACATCTCGCCACTGGCCAAGCAGCCTAACCTCTACAGCATCGTGGAGAAGCACCTGGACGCGTTTTTTATCGACTGGGCCAAGCAGATCAAGCAGGTGAAGGGTACGGTGCTCCTGAGAATACTGCACGAGTTCAATGGCGACTGGTACCCCTGGTGCATCGCGCAAAACGATAAGAATCCCCAGTTGCTGGTTAATGCATTCAGGCATATCCGGAATATTTTTTATGCGCAGCATACCGAGAACGTGAAGTTCATCTGGTGCCCGAACTCCATGTCGGTTCCGCAGGAAAGCTGGAATTTCATCATGGATGCTTACCCGGGGAATGAATGGGTGGATTTTGTAGGGCTCGACATTTACAACGGTGCCGGCAACGGTTTCCAGCCCTGGCGCAGCTTCCGCAAAGAAGGGATAGAGAACTATTTTATGCTCACGCAATATATGCCCGATAAGCCCCTGCTCATTTGCGAGGTGGCTTCGCGCGAACGGTTGCCTTCGGAGGCAAAGGGCGGCCAGGATAAGGCAGGATGGATCATGCAGATGAGCGAGGCATTGAAAACGGATATGAGCAAAGTGAGGCTGCTGACCTGGTTCAATGAGAAAAAGACCTATCACATCGACTCTTCGGTGCCTGCGCTGCAGGCGTTCGTAAGCAGCGTGGTAAAAGACGGATACTTCAAGTCAGGAACCAGTACGATCTACGCCATGCTGGGAAAGTGAGCGATGCGCTCAGCGCTGTAAAGCGACCCCGGCCTTAAAAGGGCGGTCGCCCGATCCCATTATTACAAGGCATACGCCACCCCATACCGAAACAGCCGGTGGCACCCCGCTTCAGATAATCACGCGGTTGATCACGAAAACCTCGAAGCGATGCGGGTCTTTGAGCTTCCTCATCTTCGACCGGAAACCGAAGCGGGTAAAGATCCTGCAGGCACGAAATGCCTTCCTGCCGCTGCGGCCGCGTAATCCGTCCTGTTTGCTTTGTCCGTTCATTTCAGCGAGACCGTATCATACTGCGATACGGTTTGTTTTTTTTGAGGCCAGTTTGTTCTCGATATGGATCAGCGCGAGCTGCAGCCGTTCGATGAACCGGGCTTGTTTTTCAGCAAGGTGAGCGGTCTCCTTCTTAAAGAAAACGCCCGCTGCGTCTTCCAGCCAGTTATAGCTTGCCGAGCTGTTCTGCTGAAATGATAATGTTGATTTCAACAGCTCGTGATCCATTCGTTTCTCATCCAGCATGCAAAGCATGAGGTCTTTGAATTCTCTCAATTCTTCAGCGGAGAAATCTGCGCTTGTTTCGTTCGGCTGCTTGGCCGTGGGCACAAGGGTGAGCGGATACTCTGCCTTGTGGGTCTCAGGAGGGTTTTTCATAACGTTTTGATTTTAGTAATTCCGTTATGCAAATGTAGACGCGGTCATTGGCCGCATGGCCCCGATTTCGTTCACGGTCGTTTTTCCATAGCCCAACCCTGAAAAATCTCCTTTTATTCCCGGGTAACATAGCCGCGGCAGCCCAGCACTCTGGTCCACAGCCGGGTAGAATGCTCATAATGGCCGGTGAACGGCCGGATGGAATAGCTAAAAAGGGAGAAAGAATAGCCGGGATACAATATCGCCATGGCGCAACCGTCTATCGAAATAGCCATGAGCCGGAAAAAAGCAGCCGAAAGCCGCTTTCCAATAGCCAGTAAGCCCTTATTCCGCGTTCAGGCCTGGTTCCAATGAGTGTCAAACGGCAAAACGGATAGCCGGAGACTGAAAGGGAAAAGCTAAGCAGGGTAAGAGCAGTCATAACCACTTAAATCAAGCACATGAAGAAATTTTGGAAGATCGGTCTGGCAGTATTATTTCTGTCGGGCCTCGCAGGGAAAGGTTTTTCGCAAACTATTTCCACTCATTTTTTCGGGCAGAACGCATGGATGCCCGATACCATAGGAAGCGCCAGCAACTGCGTGGATCCGCCTTGCCTGCTGAACGGAAAGCTCCATCAGCACTGGCAGAATGTGAAGAACAGCGGTGCGCAGATCGTCCGTTTCGGAGGCATTACCCCCGATAAGAACAAGCCTACCAATTACCAATACATCAAAATGATCGATTCCATACGCGCCAACGGTATGGAGCCGGTGATGCAGGTGCCCTTCCACAAATACCGCTATTCGGCCCAGGAGGCCGCCAACATCGTGCAGTACGTTAACATCACCAAGGGCAGGAACGTAAAGTACTGGGTGATCGGCAACGAGCCCGACCTGGGTTACGCCTATACAACGGCAGCTCAGATCGCAGCGTATATCCGGCCGTTTTCCTCTGCCATGAAAAACGTGGACCCCACCATCAAGATCATCGGGCCCGAGTGCGCCTGGTTCAACCAGGGCATTATCACCGGACTCACCACGCCAAATGGTCCTGACGACATCACCGGGCGCGATCAATCCGGCAAGCTGTATATCGATGTCATTTCATTCCATACCTATCCTTTCAACGGCAGCCAGACCCGCTCGCAGGTCATCAGCAAACTGACCTCGGCCGGTGGTTTCAAAGATAACCTGGCCTACCTCAATCAGCGCGTTACCGCATGCAACACGGCACACAACCGCACCGGTGCCGCGGCACTCAGGACCGCGGTGACCGAGGCCAACATCAACTGGCAGAACAGCGGTGCGGACAACCTGTACGGGCTAGGCGTGAACAGCTTCATCGGGGGGCAGTTCATTGCTGAAATGTTCGGTATCGGCATGAAGAGCGGGGTCGATTTCATGAACATATGGAGCGTGGTAGAAGGTAATTCGGTTGCCAGCAGCATCGGCTATATCGATCCCGGCACCGGCAATAAAAAACCGGCCTACCATCATTTTAAGATGCTGGCCGATAATTTCAAAGGCAGCTATGCCGATGGTACGGATAACCAGCCCAATGTAAAGGCCTTTGGCAGCAAGGATGCGCAGCAGATCTGCGTGATGATCATGAACCAGGACCTGGCCGCTAACCTCAATTACACGGTAAGGCTGAATACGGGCGCTGTTTCGGGCAGCAATGCGCTTAAGATAAACATCAATGCCGGTGTCGGTGCGGAATACAGCGGTACGATACAAAACCAGTCGACCACCCTGCTGGTGTTCAACGCGGCAGGCGTCATTATCCGCAAATGCGAGTATTCGCTCATCGGCAATGCGGTGAACAACCAGCCGCCTACCTGCACGGATTACATCACAACCGGAACGAACGAGCCCGGGACTTCGACCGTACCGGCAGCCAGCGCGGTGTTCGAGTTCAAAAATATATTTCCCAACCCGACCGCTGGAAAGTTCACTGTTCAGATCAGCAGGGGCCCTTCAGAGGAAGAAGACTTCCAGGTGCAGATATTCAACCTGATCGGCCAGGAGGTGTACAATAAGAAGCTGACCTTCCTGGACGGCCAGGAAGAGATCGAGCTGAGCCCGGCCATCGCTTCCGGAACGTACATTCTGCGGGTGAAGGAAGGTAGCAAGGATAATTATCTGGTGAAGAAG
>JBFLYZ010000078.1:0-14646 GCA_040756415.1 Bacteroidota bacterium | reverse complement strand
GCCGGATTTACTGTCGTGAATCTGTAGGGCTCCCAATGCATCAAAATCCCGGCACTAGCGTGCCGTTGGGTCTTTTTTGTTTTACGCCACCTCAAGCCTTCGGCTCGAGTGGCTTCAAACAAAAAATCCCGGCCCTTCGGGCGGGATTTTGATGAGGTCGCGAGCGGATTTGAACCGCTGTACAAGGTTTTGCAGACCTCTGCCTAACCGCTCGGCCACGCGACCTTTTTTAAAGGACAACAAAGATAATTTTTATTCTGAAACCAGCACGCTCGTGCTCTCCACATTACCGTTGATCGGAGGGTTCAGCTTGGTTACCTTAACCTCGGCTTTTTGTATCTGCGGGTATTTTTTCAGCAAGGCCATGTGTATGCGCTTGGCTACGTGCTCGATCAGCTTCGAGCGGATCTCCATCTCGGCCTTTACGATCTCGTAGACCTTAACATAATCCACCGTATCGGTCAGCTTGTCGGAAAGGGCGGCCTTTGAGAGATCGGTATCAATGACCACATCCACCACGAAGCTGCGGCCAATTTTGCCCTCTTCCTCCATACAACCATGGTAGGCATACAGCTTAATGCCCTCAACAAATATTTTTGCCATTATTTAATAGTATTAAGTGCCTTTTCCAACCTTCTTACCGCCTCCTCTTTTCCCAGGAATGCCGCCATCTCGAACAATACCGGCCCGCCCGCCATCCCGCTCAGGCAAACACGGAACAATTGCATGACCTCACCGGTCTTGACCCCCAACCTTTCTGCCGTTTCTTTAAAACAGGCTTCCGCGCTTTCCGCGGTAAAGTCGGCCAAACGTGAAAAAGCATCCTTTAATTCTGAAATAAAGCTTTTGGCGCTTTCGTTCCATCGCTTCCGGACCACTTCCGCATCGTAAGCTCCGGGAGGAACAAAAAGAAAGCTCCCCAGCGTCCAGAAGTCATTTACAAATACAGCCTTCTCCTTGATCAGCCTTACAGCGGCCTCCACTCTTTTTTCATCGGCCCTGATGCCTTTTTCCTGTAATTCGGGCATCCAGGCGCGGGCCAGCTCGGCATCGCTGCGCATGCGCAGGTACTGCTGGTTGAACCAGCGGGTCTTTTCCGGGTCGAACTTGGCCCCCGACTTGCTTACCCGCTCGAGCGAAAACTCCTGCACCAGCTCATCTAACGTAAACAGCTCCCTGTTGCCGCTGGGATGCCAGCCCAGCAGGGCCAGCAGGTTAACAAAAGCATCCGGAAAATAGCCCGCCTCGCGGTACCCGGTGAACTTCTCCATTTTACCCGTCTTCGTGTCGGGCATTTCTCCGCTGAGCGGGAAGACCGGGAAACCCAGGCGATCGCCATCGCGCTTTGATAGCTTACCGTTCCCGTCAGGCCGCAGCAGCAAGGGCAGGTGGGCGAACAGCGGCATCACCTCTTCCCAGCCCAAATACCGGTATAACAGCACATGCAGCGGTGCGGAAGGCAGCCACTCCTCACCCCGTATCACATGGGTGATCTTCATCGTATAATCATCCACCACATTGGCCAGGTGGTAGGTAGGCATGCCGTCTGATTTGAACAGCACCTTATCGTCCATTTGCGAGGTATTCACCACCACCCATCCTCTTATCTGGTCGTGAAAGCGTACTTCTTCGTTACGCGGTATCTTAACACGCACCGCGTAATGTTCGCCCGCAGCAATGCGCCTGGCCGTTTCGTCCTCCGAAAAAACGAGGGAGTTTTTCAGGCTTTGACGCGTAACGGCATTATAGGAAAAAGCGCTTTTGGCCTGCTCAGCCTTTTTGCGGAGCTCATCCAGCTCATCGGGGGTATCAAAGGCATAATACGCGTGCCCGCTGTTCACCAACTGCTCAGCGTACTGCCGGTACATGGCTTTTCTTTCGCTCTGCCGGTAAGGGCTGTAGGGGCCATCGCCAAAGCCAACGCCCTCGTTGGGAGCTATGCCGCACCATTTCAGCGATTCAACAATATATTCTTCGGCACCCGGAACAAAACGCTCCTGGTCGGTATCTTCAATGCGGAGAATGAAATCGCCACCGTGCTTTTTAGCGAAAAGATAGTTATAAAGCGCTGTCCTTACCCCGCCCATATGCAGGGGGCCGGTGGGGCTGGGGGCGAACCGTACGCGTACTTTTCTTTCCATGGAGGCGGCTGTTTGGGGCGGGCAAAGATAAAAAAAGCGGGTGCGTAAACCAATGGCTTGAGCTACCTTTGCCGTATGCCGGTTTCCCTGCCCCCGTCCCTCATGGAAGAGCTCAGAAAGGCCCCCGGGTTCGATGAGGGATCCTTTCTGGCCGCTCATGCGAATGACCAGGAGCTTGTGTCGTTGAGGCTGAACCCGGCCAAGCCTGTTCCTGACTTTGACCAATGCGAAAAGGTTCCCTGGTGCGCGAAAGGACGCTACCTGGAAAAGCGCCCCGCCTTTACAGCCGATCCCCTGTTCCATGCCGGCTGCTATTATGTCCAGGAGGCCTCATCCATGTTCCTGGAGCATATACTCAGGCATACGGTCGATCTGCGCGAAGCGCTTACGGTGCTCGACCTGGCCGCTTCGCCCGGAGGTAAATCAACCCATATTGCCTCCTTGGTTTCGCCCGAAAGCATCCTTCTTTCCAACGAGGCCATCCGGTCGCGTGCCGCTGTGCTGGAAGAGAACCTGATCAAATGGGGAACGCCCCATGTGGTGGTCAGCAGCAATGACCCCGGCCAATTTTTGCGGCACATACACTGTTATGATGCGATCCTGGTGGATGCTCCCTGCTCGGGGTCGGGATTGTTCCGCAAGAACGAAAAAGCGGTTCAGGAATGGAGCCTGGATAATGTAAGGCTATGCTCCCAGCGGCAGCAGCGCATACTGGCTGCTGTGCTTCCCGCGCTGAAGCCGGGCGGTATTCTTATTTATTCTACCTGCTCCTATTCCGTTGCGGAAAATGAGGATATAGCAGACTGGCTGGCGGCAGAGCTTCGCCTCTCATCGGTGCGTATACCGGTCGAAGAGGAATGGGGCATCGTAGAAAGTCTTTCTGAAAACAAAAAATGCTACGGCTACCGCTTCTATCCCGGGAAGGTAAAAGGCGAAGGATTTTTTGCGGCCGTATTCAGGAAAGAGCATGAGGCCGAACAGCCTTTGCGAAGGAACACATCCCGGCTGCGGGTTGTTCAGAAGAATGAACGGGCCATCATCGAAAAGTGGATAGATCATTACGACCGCTATGTTTTTTTCAGCGAGGCAAACAGGATACTGGCCCTGCCCGGAGCGCTTGAAGATAAATACGCCCGGCTGGCAGACGGCCTCTATGTGCGTATGGCCGGAACGGCCGTGGGGGAGATCGCGCATGGCGAACTGGTTCCCGATCATCAACTGGCCATGAGCAGGCTGCTGAAAAAGGAGATACGCCCCGTGGAGGTGGACCGGGAAACAGCGCTCAAATACCTCCGCAGGGAGAACATTCCGTTCATCAATATGGAGCCGGGATGGGCCCTTGTCAAATACCGCGGGTATAACCTGGGCTGGATCAAGATCCTCCGCGACCGGGTCAATAACTACTATCCTAAGAACTGGAGGATATTGAAGGCGCTGGATGAGCTCTGATCATTTGAAGTGATAGTCCGATTCGATCAGCTTGTTCCCCGTTTCATCATGCACCGCATAGTTGAATCCTTTTTGCAGCGAATAGGCTCCCGGCTCACCGTTCTTATTGAGCGCAAGGAAACCGACCTGCATTTCTTTAAGGTCTTTGGGGCTTTTTTCGACCAGGCGCTCAATAGCAAGCTTGCAGGCCTCCATGGGAGATTTTCCGCTGCGCATGAGCTCCACGATGGTGTGCGTGCCGCAAATACGCATGATCTCTTCGCCCACCCCGGTGGCCGTTGCGCAGCCCACCTCATTATCCACGTACAGGCTGGCCCCGATAATGGGCGAGTCGCCAACCCGCCCGTGCATTTTAAAGGCCAGCCCGCTGGTGGTGCAGGAGCCCGCGCAATTCCCGTTCGCATCGAGGGCGATCATGCCTATGGTATCATGGTTCTCAAAATTGCTTACCGGCTTGAACTCCGGTTTTTTCAGCCATTCCTTGTACATCTTACGCGCCCCTGGCGAAAGTTTTTTCGACTCAAGCCGGAAGCCGTTCTTAAGCGCGAACCGCTGCGCCCCTTTCCCAACCAGCATGACGTGAGGCGTCTTTTCCATCACCATGCGGGCGACCGAAACCGGGTGTTTGATGCGCTCGAGAAAAGCTACGGCACCGCAATTTCCCTTCTCGTCCATAATACATGCGTCAAGGGTAACTTTTCCCTCCCGGTCGGGCAATCCGCCCAGCCCTACGCTCAGGTTGGTGAAATCGGCCTCGGTAACGTTCACGCCTTTTTCAACGGCATCCAGGGCCTTTCCTTTTGCAGAAAGTATTTTCCAGGCGCCTTCGTTGGCGGCAAGGCCATGCTGCCAGGTTGAGACAACAACGGGCTTTTTGCCCTCGGCCGGCCTTTTCTTTTCAGAAGCCTTAAGCAGCTCGGGCAGCCCGGTAATAACTACACTGCCGGCCAGCGCTGCGGAGCGGATGAATTTTCTGCGAGTGGTCATAAAGTATTTTTTTCATTCCATATCAGCGAAGCTGCGCCAAGTACCGCAGCATCGCTTTCGGGAAGGCGCGATGGAAGCAATTTGATCTTTCCCCTGTATACCTTCAGGAGGTTGTTTTCAAGATTTTGTTTCACGGGGCCGAACAGCAGCCTGCCCGCGCGGGTCAGCCCGCCAAAGAGAAAAATAGCCTCGGGACTGGTATGTGTAACGCTGTTTGCCAGGGCCAGCCCCAGCACTTCTCCTGTGAAACGAAACGCCTCTATGGCCTGTTCTTCCCCGGCCCGGGCCCGCTCGAAAACATAACGGGCATCAATAGAATCAGCGGCTGTCTCGTTGCGGCAATTACCGGTCAGTTGCACGTATGTGCTCACTATCCCGGTGGCCGAACAGTAGGTTTCAAGACATCCCCTGCGGCCGCAGCCGCAGGGCCTGCCGTTCTTTTCAACGATCACATGGCCGAGCTCGCCCGCCATGCCATCGTGACCGTAAACAAGCGCCCCGTTCACCACGATGCCGCTGCCCAGGCCGGTTCCCAGGGTGATAAAAATGAAGTCGTTCATCTTTTTGGCGGCACCGAACAGCTTTTCGCCCAGGGCGGCCGCATTGGCATCGTTGGTCAGTATGACCGGGCACCGCAGCGCTTTTGAAAACCGTTTGGCCAGGGGAACTTTCCCTTTCCAGGGCAGGTTGGGAGCAAACTCGATACACCCCGTAAAAAAGTTGCCGTTGGGAGCTCCTATTCCCGTACCGATCAGCGTGTATTTATTGCCGGCCAGCTCCCTGATGGTGCCCGATACCGCCCCGATGTACGCCTTCAGGGTTTTGAATTGCCGGGTGGGAATGCCGGCCCTGGCCAGCACCCTGCCCTTTTCATCGACCAGGCCCATCACGGTATTGGTGCCGCCTATATCCATGCCGGCCGCAACTTTTTTCATATGACTAAGCTAAGCTTTTCCTGAAACATGCGAAATAGTACATTTGCCGCATGGAATTGCTCAGCCCCGCGAACTGGAAGGACTACGAGCTCATCGACTGCGGTGATTTCGAAAAGCTCGAGCGTTTCGGCAGCTACATCACTATCCGGCCTGAGCCCCAGGCGGTGTGGGATAAAAAGCTGCCGGCACGCGAATGGGAGCGGCAGGCCCATGTACGTTTTGTGCCCCGGTCATCTTCCTCGGGCGACTGGAAGAAGCTCAGGCAGATGCCCGAGCGGTGGAACATCGGATACCGCAACGGAGAGATGGACCTTAAGTTCAGGCTTTCGCTCACCTCGTTCAAGCATGTAGGCGTTTTTCCCGAGCAGGCGCTTAACTGGGATTACATTTATGATTCGCTTCGCTCGGTAAAAACGGAGCGGCCCCGTTTTCTGAACCTCTTCGCCTATACGGGCGGGGCCTCGCTGGCGGCACGGGCCGCGGGGGCCGATACCACGCACCTGGATTCGATCAGGCAGGTGGTAAGCTGGGCCAGGGAGAACATGGAGCTGAGCGGGCTGAAAGACATACGCTGGGTGGTGGAGGATGCGCTGAAATTTGTAAGGCGCGAAGTAAAACGGGGAAATAAGTATAACGGGATCATTCTCGATCCTCCTGCCTACGGGCATGGCCCTGACGGGGAGAAATGGAAGCTGGAAGACAATATCAATGAAATGATGAAGGGCGTACTGCAGTTGCTGGACGAGCGCGAGCACTTCCTGGTCCTTAACGCGTATTCCCTTGGCTTTTCGTCAATGGTCATCGAGAACCTGCTCAGGGATTTCGCAAAAGAGAGCCTGCAGACGGGCGAGCTGTTCCTGCATTCGCAAACGGGATTAAAGCTGCCCCTGGGCGTTTTCGGCCGGATCAGAAATTATCAGACCAGCGAAATATCGAACTGAACGAGGTCCACGAACTCCTGTACCCGTTCGTCCACTTCCTCCTGCGTCAGGTTGACGAGCCGCTCCACCCCGAACTTTTCCACGCAAAAGCTGGCCATGGCCGACCCGAAAATGATGGCGCGTTTCATGTTCTCGAACGATATGTCTTTGGTAGCCGCCAGGTGGCCGATAAAGCCCCCGGCAAAGGTATCGCCCGCACCCGTAGGGTCGAAGACGTCTTCCAGGGGGAGGGCGGGCGCGAAGAACACCTGTTCGCTATTGAACAGCAAGGCGCCATGCTCGCCTTTCTTAATGATGAGGTAGCGCGGGCCCATTTTCAATATCTTCTGCGCGGCCTTTACCAGCGAATATTCGCCCGAAAGCTGGCGGGCCTCCGAGTCGTTGATGGTCAGCACATCCACCATTTTCAGGGTGGCCATCAGCTCATCGTGCGCGGTGTCCATCCAGAAGTTCATGGTATCGAGCACGATCAGCTTGGGCCGTTTGGGAAGCTGGTCCATGACCAGCTGCTGTACGCTGGGCATCAGGTTGCCCAGCATAAGAAAATCACAGTTCTTGTATTCTTCGGGCAATACGGGATCGAACGAGCCCAGCACGTTCAGCTCGGTGGCCAGGGTATCGCGGGTGTTCATGTCGTTGTGATAACGGCCTTTCCAGAAAAAACTCCGCTCGCCCTTTTTTATCTGCAGGCCTTTCAGGTCGATGTGGTGCTTTTTCATCATGTCCAGGGCCTCAGGGGGAAAATCATCGCCCACTACCGAAACCAGGTTGATGCTCTTGGTGAAGTACGAGGCGGAAAGGCCGATATAGGTGGCCGCACCGCCTATGATACGGTCGGTCTTGCCGAAAGGGGTCTCGATGGCATCGAACGCTACTGTACCTACTATTAAAAGGCTCATGGGAAAGGCTTAAAATTTCGCGCTAAGATATTGCATATTTATCGCAAAACACTAATTTTGCCTTCCCTTTAAAAAGGCCCCTTAACTCCCGTGCTTTACTTATGCCAAGGCATAAGGGCATGAAGCGAAAAAGGGTTTTCCCTGGTTGGCCCTGAGGCTGGCAAGGGAAGATTCCTCAGTAGCTCAGCTGGTTAGAGCACATGACTGTTAATCATGGGGTCCCTGGTTCGAGCCCAGGCTGGGGAGCGTAAAAGAAAGGACCGCGCTTTGCCGCGGTCTTTTCTTTTATAGTCTCGCTGGGCCCAGATCAGCCTGAACCGAGAAGAAGCCCGGGCGACCATCTTAATGAAATGAAGGCGAGCCAGGCGAAAGCCGTTGAAATTTTACTCTGAGTTAAGAAAATGCCGTATCACATCGGCAGTGGAAACGATCCCTTTCAATTGCAGGTCGTCTGCGATCACGACCGCATGAACCTCGCCTCTGGCGAGCTCCAGCGCAACATCCTTTAGCGTAGAGGACGAAGGCCTCGTGACCGGATTTTCTCTCATGATATCCCGAACCAGCAGGTCGGTATATACCGGCTCGCTGTCATCGAGCGATGCATTCTTGATTGCGTATAAAAAATCAACGAGGCTGATCATACCCCTCAGCCGCCCTTTTTCCGCAACCGGAATGTGGTGATGGAAATTCTTCTTTTCGAAAATGTGCTTTACATCGATCAGTTTCTGGTATGGACTTACCGAAACGACCTCTTTTGTCATTACCTGTGAAATGGGAATATTCAGATCCATGATCGGCTTTTTTACAAAAGTATTCCCCATCTCACCGGCCGCTCATGACCAAAATCAGTTTGAGCCGCATCTTACCTGATGCTTATCATTTTGTTCCACCGGGCGTACTCCCATTTTTGTATCGACAAAAAACCGGGTAACATGCGCGTAAAAACACTGATAGAACTGCTAACGCTCTCCACGAACCTGTATATGATATCCAGGGACGAGGAGCTGATGAAGAAGCTTTCGGAAATGGCGAAAAAGGGTAAGGAAAAGATCAATGACCTGATAGACGATTTCTCTGACAATGAAGAAGAAGAGGGACACGAACAGTTGATCGGGCGCCTGCTCCATAAGGCGGGTCAGGCCAGGCAGGAGCTGGAGAAGAAGATAGAAGAAACGGTGGCCCGGGCATACGAGAAAATGCACATTACCCATACCGATCAGCTAAACAAGCTGGCCGAGGAGGTGGCGGGGCTGAAACGCGAACTGGCCCTTGCCGAATCCAGGATCATTAACCTGGAACAGAGGAAGCATTGATGGGTATTTTTTCCTACATAGATAAAAAATACCACCGGATCAGGCGCTATAACCAGATCATAACCGTTCTGCTGAAGTATGGTTTTGAAGATCTGGTCTCCTACATGGAGGAAAAGAAGCGGTTCCAATTCCTTAAAAAGCTCATTCCCAAAAGCACGTATGAGCACGCCACTCACCTGACGAAATGGGAAAAAATGCGTATGGTTTGCGAGGAGCTGGGGCCTACTTTCGTCAAGTTCGGCCAGATACTGAGCAATCGTCCCGATCTGCTGCCTGCCGAACTGATCCGTGAGCTGGAAAAGCTCCAGGACAGCGTGCCTCCCGTGCAGGGAGCGCTGGCGGCCGGTGTCATTGAACAGGAGCTGAAAGGGAAGATCAGCGATCTGTTCCTGTCGTTCGAGGCAGAGGCCTTTGCATCTGCTTCCATGGCCCAGGTCCACCGCGCTGTTCTCAAAACAGGCGAAAAGGTGGTGGTAAAGGTTCAGCGGCCCGGTATCCGCGAAGTCATTGTGTCGGATATCAAAGTAATGCTCTATATGGCCGAGCTCTTTAGCAGGCGAATGCCTTCCCTGAAAAGCTTCGACCCGGTGGGATTGGTCATGAACTTCGAAAAAAGCGTGATGCAGGAGCTGGATTTCATTCATGAATCGGTAAATGTTCAGCGGTTTCACAATAATTTTATAAAGGATGAGCAGGATGAAGGATGGATACATTCGCCCAAAGTATACAGCGGGTATACGACTTCGCGGGTCCTGACCCTCGAATACATTGACGGGATCAAAATATCCAGCCACGAGCGGCTGATCGACAACGGGCTGGATCGCAAGGCGATCGCCAGGCGGCTGGCCGTTTCCTATTTCAGGCAGGTGTTCAATTACGGGTATTTCCATGCCGATCCCCATCCGGGCAACCTGCTGGTGCTGCCCGGCAATGTGATCTGCTACCTGGATTACGGCATGATGGGCAGCATACTTAAAAAGGATATTGAGCAGTTCGGCTACCTGTTCATATCCGTCAATAAAAAGGATGTGCGCAGGATCATCCGCGCCCTCCAGCAGTTGTCAGACAACCCGGTGATACGGAATTTCCGCGAGCTGGAAGCCGATCTTTCCGAGTTCGTTGAGAATTATGTCTTCCGCAGCATACATGCCAATGAAATGAGCACGGTGCTGATCGAATTAAAAGATATCGTCATCAAGCACGGCCTCAAGGTGCCCACGCATTTTTTCCTCCTGGCGCGTTCCATGGTCACGATCGAAGGGGTAATTCATCATCTTGATCCCGACCTCGACCTGGGAAAGCTCATCCGCCCGTACCTGATCAAAACGGTGGCGCGGCATTACAATCCGGTTCAGTTCACCAAGCGCGTGCTCAATTCCATATACGAAATGGGCATGTACATGGAGGATTTTCCGCGCGACCTGAAGAACGCCATACGCAGGATAAACGCAGGGGAGATAAAGGTCGACCTGCGCCATAAAGGCATCGACCCGCTCGTTCACACGATCAACCGGGTGACCCGCCAGATCATCTCTGCCGTGATCTTATCCGGGCTTGTTATCGGATCATCCCTTCTTCTCGCCAGCCATGTGCCGCCCTTATGGGGAAGTTCCTCGGCCCTCGGGGTAACCGGCTTGATCATTGCCGGAATTATTCTCATAGGGATGTTACGCGATCTCCGCAAGGGAGATCACGATGACTGGAAGGGCTGGAATGATGAATAATCGGGCGGGTCGGGCGGAAGCCCAGCCAGGCGCTATACTGCGAAAGCTTTTTTCATATGTCCGTATGCCGCGGAGATCTCTTTGCGGAAGCGCCCCCATTTTTTCTCCGTTTTGCTATCGGTATGCAGCAAACGTTGCCTGATGGCATGAAGCCGTTTTGAGAAATCCAGCTTTTTATCCTCGAACTCATCCCTGACATTCAATTTGTTCAGCTCATAACGCAGCTTCATGATATCGAGCTTTATTTTGAATTTCTCGATCTCCATGTGAAGGCGCGAATAGAACTCGCCTGACGCCTTGTTCTTCTGCATCGCAATCTCCACCTGTTTCAGGGCCCGGAGTATTTCTTTTCGCTGCTTTTCAAAGAGCTCCTTCGATTCGGCCTTACCCAGGGCCAGTTGCACCTGCAGCGCCTCCAGTGCGGCACGCAGGCTGCCGGTCTTCGCCTTCACGGTCTTTTTAGCGGAGTCGAGCTGTAGCCTTGCCTCCTGCACGTACCTGCCGAACTTCTTTCTTGATCGTTCATACAGGTCGCGCGCTTCGGCCTTGCCGAGGGCGGCCTGCAAACGGAATTTTTCCAGATCGGTGGCGGCTTTTCTCAGGCCATCGATAATGAAATCACCGATCAGTTTCTTTTGCTGTGCTTCCATGTTACTTGGGTTTATTTATAGTGCAAATATGAAATGGTATGATTACAAGGGATATGAGGCCGCTCAGGCGTTCTGATGACCCTTGTCAGTTCGGTACGGATCGTGCCGGCATGCTTTTGGGGTCCGTGATCAGCCGCGAAGGTAACAGGAGGAACAGAGCTTCATCGGGGGTATGTATCACGATATATTATTCCCGGTTTTAGGCTGCTTTTTGAACGTAACACCGTATTTTTTCCCTTTAACGGCCGGACCTTCGGCCGCATTGATGTTCGCAATACCCTTGAGCAGCGCATCAGGGCTGAATGAAATACTGTCAATTCCTTCTTTAACAAGAAAACGGGCGAACTCCGGAAAATCGCTGGGAGCCTGGCCGCAAAGCCCTATTTTGGCTTTCATATTCTTGGCCTTCCTGATCATCAATGCGATCATCTGCGTGGCGGCATCGTTCTTTTCGCTGAATAGCGTGCTGATAACGGCATTATCCCGGTCGATGCCAAGGGTCAATTGGGTCAGGTCGTTGGATCCGATCGAAAAGCCATCGAACAGCTCAGCAAACTGTTCGGCCAGCAAAACGTTTGAAGGTATCTCGGCCATGACATAGATCTCCAGGCCGTTTTCTCCTCTTTTCAGGCCGAACTCTTCCATAACCGCGATGACCTTTCTGCCTTCTTCTATCGTGCGGCAGAAAGGTATCATCAGCTTGACATTCGTCAGGCCCATTTCGTTCCGCACGATCTTCATTGCTTCACATTCCAGGCGGAACCCATCCTTGTAGCGCTCATCGTAATAGCGCGATGCTCCCCGAAAACCCAGCATCGGATTTTCTTCCTGCAGCTCAAACTGCTTCCCCCCGGTCAGGTTCGCGTATTCATTGCTCTTAAAATCGCTCATGCGCACGATTACTTCTTTCGGGTGAAAGGCACAGGCAATAATGGCCACGGCTTGCGACAATTTATCGGTGAAGTAGTTTTTTTTATCCGGATAATGCCTTGCAAGCTTCGCTATCTTTTCTTTCGCGCCACGGTCCTTTAGCTCACTGAACCGGGCGAGCGCCATAGGATGAATACCTATGCTGTTGCTGATGATGAATTCCAGCCGCATGAGGCCCACCCCGTCATTGGGATAGAATGAGTACTTGAATGCCTTTTCAGGGTCGCCCAGTATGAGCATGGGCCGGGTCTTTGGCATTTTAACGGCCGAAAGATCAAATTCTTTTTCTTCCCACTTCAGGTTACCCTGGTACACGAAGCCCGTTTTTCCCTCGGCACAACTTACGGTTATGGCCTGCCCGTCAGCTATGGCGCTGGTAGCGTTGCCGGTTCCTACCACGGCAACCACTCCCAGTTCCCTGGCCACGATAGAAGCATGGCTGGTGCGGCCACCTTTGTTGGTAATGATGGCCGATGCTTTTTTCAGGATAGGATCCCAGTCGGGATTGGTCATATCCGTAATGAGCACTTCGCCATCCCGCAGCTTGTCGGCTTCCAGGGGAGATGAAAGGATGCGGGCAAGGCCCGAAGCTATACGGTTTCCGATCGCGCTACCGCTTGCCAGTACGGGCCCCTCTTCCTTTAGCGTGTATTCAACGAGCTTGCCGGGCCTGACGTCCTGGTGAATCGTTTCAGGGCGGGCCTGCACCATAAAGAGCTCATGGGTCATCCCATCCTTGGCCCACTCGATGTCCATCGCCCTTCCGTAATGGCCTTCAATGATCAGGGCCCACTGAGCGACCTGCAGCACTTCCGCATCGTTCAGCACAAAGCGATCCCGCTTGGCTGCGGGCGTTTCGGTATTACAAATGGTGGTGCTTGGCTCGTGATCGGTATGGTCGGCATAGACCATAGTTTTGGCTTTGGTGCCGAGTTTTTTTGACACGATCGCTTTTTTCCCGTTTCGTAGTGCCGGTTTAAAAACCAGGAATTCATCAGGACTTACAGTACCCTGAACGATATTCTCGCCAAGTCCCCAGCTTCCTGCAATGTGAACAATGTTCTTAAACCCTGATTCGGGCTCTAACGTAAAGGCGATCCCGGAGCAGGCCAGGTCGGAGCGCACCATTTTCTGAACGCCAACCGAAAGGCCTATTCCTTCATGGCCTATCTTATGATCTTCACGGTATTTGATGGCCCTGTCGGTGAAAAGCGATGCGAAACAGTGGTGTACGGCCAGCAGCAGTTGCCCTTCTCCGCGTATGTTCAGAAAAGACTGGTGAAGCCCGGCAAAACTGGCCGAAGGCAGGTCCTCGGCCGTGGCGCTGCTCCGTACGGCCACTTCGACCTGGTATGCGTATTTATCGCATAAAGCGGCATAGGCCCTACCGACAGCGGTACGCAGCGAAGAGGGCAAAGGCGCTTCCAGTATCCTGTCCCTGATCGTCTTTCCCGCATCACGCAGATTGGAGAAGTCCTTTCTGTTCAGCCCGGCCAGCGTATCGGCAATAGGTTTATTCAGCCGGTTGCGGTAGATGAATTCCCAGTATGCGGCAGTGGTCAGGGCAAAACCGTAAGGAACGCGGATACCTTTGGCGGTAAGCAGGGTATACATCTCTCCCAGCGAGGCGTTTTTCCCTCCTACAGCCGCCAGGTCCGCGATGCGGATCTGGTCGAAGAATCGTATGAACTCCTGTTCAGCCATGTTTCGATACAAAAAAGAAGGGGCCCGCCTTTAGGCTACGTTGATCTCCTTTTTCGTAAGAGCTTTGGCTTCTTCCTTTTTGGGAATGCAAAGCTTCAGAATGCCGTCAGCGTACCTGGCGTCAACCTTGTCGGCATTCACCGTTTGAGGGAGTGTGAAAGACCTGGAGAACGAGTTATAGGAAAACTCTTTCCTGGTAAAACGCTCGTTTTCTTCTTTCTCTTCCTCTTTCTTCTCCGCACTGATAGTAAGAACATTGTCTTCAACGCTGATCTTAAAGTCGGTCTTGCTGAAGCCCGGAACGGCAAGCTCTACGTGGAACTCCTTGCCATTCTCCCTGATGTTTACCGAGGGGACCGTTTGCCCCGATTCCCTTTCCAGCCACCCGGGACTGAAAAAGCGGTCTGTTGCGAAAAAGTCTGAAAGCAGCGAGGGATACAGGTCCCTGTTTTTCCTGGTTTTAATTAGCGACATGGTTAGAGGTTTTTCATGCAAAGCTACCCGTACACGCGGGCCAAACATATGATCATTCTCACCTGAGCGCGTGATGCTTGTCATTTGGCGGCCCTTTGTATTTGTTCCTGTGAAGCGCTACCGCTTCTTCTACCGAGTGAGACACGGTCAGGTCTTTTTCTTTTCTGGCCATCTGCGCCAGCTTCCGGTAATACCGGCTGAGCATCTCAAGCTCTTCTTCCGTCATTTCCTCCGCATCGATCAACCGGTTGCTGGGTCCTTTGAGAGAGGCAACCAGCTCGTTTAGCTTTAAGTGAAGGGCCCGCGAATCTTTGTTTTGCATGCGCTGAATCAGGAAAACCATAAGAAAAGTGGCAATGGTGGTTGCGGTGTTGATCACCAGTTGCCATGTATCGCTGAAGCCAAACAGGTAGCCGGAGGCGAGCCACCCGATGACGATAAAGAAGGCGACAACAAAGGCCGATGTCGACCCGCTGAACCGGATCGCTTCCTGCGCGAG
>JBFLYZ010000077.1:0-15584 GCA_040756415.1 Bacteroidota bacterium | reverse complement strand
AACAGGACCAATAATTAATTCAATTGTAAACCCGGAACTGCGAACTGGAAACTCTTTTGGAAATAAGTTTCTCTGCCCTGACTGCCAAAATCCACAATTGGCTTTATGCCCGTATTGGGAGCGATACGGGTGTGATGGTGGCGGAAATGGTGATAACAGGCATTTGCCTCATTTTATTTCTTGTGGTGTTGAGCTTCGCATTAGGTTATATGGAAAGAAAAGTGGCGGCATTCATGCAGATCAGGCTGGGCCCTAACCGGGTGGGACCTAAGGGTACCCTGCAGATCATTGCGGATACCATCAAGCTCCTGTTCAAGGAAGGCCTCACCCCGAAGGCATCGGATAAGTTCCTGTTCAACCTCGCTCCTTTTATTATGGTCGTTACCTCCATGCTGGTGGTGGCCCCTCTCGCGTTCGCCAAAGATTTCGCGATCTGGGACATCAATATAGGCGTGCTCTACGTCTCGGCCGTTTCCTCCATGGCCGTAATCGGCATACTCATGGCCGGTTGGTCGAGCTTCAATAAGTATTCCCTGCTGGGGGCCATGCGCAGCGGGGCGCAGATCGTGAGCTACGAGCTCTCTATCGGCTTGTCGCTCATCACCATCGTGATTCTTACCGGCAGCCTGCGGCTCTCGGATATTGTCATGAGCCAGGCCGACTGCTGGTGGATCGTGAAGGGACATATTCCCGCTCTGATCGCCTTTGTCATCTTCATTGTGGCGTCTACGGCCGAGATCAACCGCGCTCCCTTCGACCTGGCTGAGGCCGAGTCGGAGCTCACGGCCGGCTTCCATACGGAATACTCGGGAATGAAGTTCGCCATGTTCCTGCTTTCGGAATACATTAACCTGTTCGTGGTGGCCGCGGTGGCCGCAACCCTGTTCCTGGGAGGGTGGATGCCCCTGCACCTCTGGAACCTGGAAGGCTTCAACCGCGTCATGGACTATATTCCCTCATCCGTATGGTTCTTCCTTAAGACATTTTTCATCATTTTTGTCATCATGTGGTTCCGCTGGACCTTCCCGCGCCTGCGCGTGGACCAGCTCCTGAACCTGGAGTGGAAGTACCTGTTGCCCATCAGCATGATCAACCTCCTGCTGATGACGGTGATCGCGATAATGGGATGGCATCTGTAAGTTGAAAGTTTGTAAGTTGAAAGTGTAAAGTTTTAAAGGGGTTTATAATTCGCAAAGGATGTTTTTGAGAGAATATTTCGGTACGGTTTTCAGGTCCATACGTTCGCTGCTGAAGGGGATGAGGCTTACGGGCTACTATTTCACGCATCCTAAAGAGATCGTTACGGAGCAGTATCCCGAATACAGGGCTCCCATGGCCGAACGCTTCCGTGGCGAGGTGATCATGCCCCACGATGAGCTGAACGAGCACCGCTGCACCGGCTGCCAGGCCTGCGAGATCGCCTGTCCCAACGGCTCGAT
This sequence comes from Bacteroidota bacterium, assembly GCA_040756415.1. Lineage (GTDB taxonomy): Bacteria > Bacteroidota > Bacteroidia > JADZBD01 > JADZBD01 > JBFLYZ01. The sequence goes on along the minus strand of JBFLYZ010000077.1, from coordinate 14,145 downwards.
CAAGATCATCACCAAGCAGGAAGTGCAGGCGGACGGGAAAAAGAAAAAGCGTATCGATACCTGGGTATACCACCTTGACCTGTGCACCATGTGCAATCACTGCATCGAGGCCTGCCCGACCAATGCCATTGTCATGGGCCAGAACTTCGAGCACAGCGTTTTTGACAAGAAGCAATTGAAAAAGATCCTGAACAGGCCGGGATCCAAACTAAAGGACGGGGTAGAGTAGGTGAGCGCGTCAACGGTCATATTCTATATTCTTTCTGCCGCCATCCTGGGCGGGGCCCTGCTGGCCGTCACTTCGCGCAAGATATTCCGGGCTGCGATCTATTTGCTGTTCTCCCTGCTGGGCATCGCGGGCCTGTACTTTTACCTGAACTACGAGTTCATTGCCGCAGTGCAGATCGTGGTGTACGTAGGCGGCATTGTGGTGCTGATCATCTTTTCCATTTTCCTCACGCACGAGGCCGGGGCCGATATGCCCAGGCCCGGGCGCGGACGCATGCTCTTCTCGGCCCTGGCGGCCGCCTTCGCGCTTATACTTACGCTTATGCTGATCAACAGGCAGGAGTTTTACCCCAGCCAGGGCGCCCCCGTAGAGGCAAGCGTGAAGAATATAGGCACGCAGATGCTGAGCCTTACCGAGCACGGCTATATTCTCCCTTTCGAGGCGGTAAGCATACTGCTGCTGGCGGCCATGATAGGCTGTATTGTGATCGCCATTAAAACGCGCACCAAAGCATGAATGAGATAGGCCTTTCACACATTCTCATCGTGAGCACCGCCCTGTTCTTTATCGGTGTGTACGGCTTTCTTACGCGCAGGAACATGATCACCATGCTCATGTCAGTCGAGCTGATCCTGAACGCGGTGAACATCAATTTCGTGGCCTTCAACCACTACCTCTATCCGGATAAGCTGGAGGGCATCTTCTTCACCATATTTATCATTACCATTGCGGCCGCTGAGGCGGCCGTGGCCATTGCCATTATCATCGGCCTGTATCGTAATTACAAGTCGGTGGATGTGGATGATGCCGACCAGATGAAACACTGATGCTGAGCGGAAAATATATAGCCCTGATACCCCTCCTGCCCCTGGCCAGCTTTTTCCTGCTGGGCCTGTTCGGCAGGCGCATGAAGGGAGCGGCAGGCATGCTGGGCACCGCTTCCATCCTGGTATCGGCAATGCTTTCATTCTACGTAGCGTACCAGTATTTTTTTGTATACGGACAGGCCGATGGGGTGTACCGGCAGATCACCGCTCTGAAATATACCTGGCTGCCCTTCAGCGAGAACATATCGATCGATATGGGCATACTGCTCGATCCCATCTCGGTGATGATGATCGTAGTGGTCACCTTCGTTTCGCTGATGGTGCATATCTATTCGCTGGGATACATGAAAGGCGAGGAACGGTTCTCCGTGTTTTACGCTTTCCTTTCCCTGTTCACCTTCTCCATGCTGGGGCTGGTGCTGGCCTGCAATCTGTTCCAGATCTATATTTTCTGGGAGCTGGTAGGTGTTTCATCCTTCCTGCTCATCGGCTTTTATTATGACAAGCCTTCGGCCGTGGCGGCATCCAAGAAGGCTTTCATCGTAACACGCTTTGCCGACCTCGGTTTCCTCATAGGCATTCTTATTCTCGCATTTTATGGCGAAACGCTCGATTTCCCGACCCTGATCCAGCGGCTTACCGATCCGGCTTCCTCCCAGTTGATCGGCATCACCACAGCCGGCTTCCTGGGCGTGAGCGCCCTTACCTGGGGGCTGGTGCTTGTATTTATGGGCGGTGCAGGCAAATCGGCCATGTTCCCGCTGCACATCTGGCTGCCCGATGCCATGGAAGGCCCTACTCCCGTTTCTGCGCTCATCCACGCGGCCACCATGGTGGTGGCTGGCGTGTTCCTGGTCGCGCGCCTCTTCCCGGTCTTTGCCATCTCCTGCCCGGTGGCGCTCGATGTGGTGGCTTACGTGGGAGCGTTCTCCGCCCTGCTGGCCGCCCTCATCGCCTGTACGCAAACAGATATCAAGCGTGTGCTGGCCTATTCTACCATGTCGCAGATCGGGTATATGATGTTCGCGCTGGGGGTATCGGGCTACTACGCTGAAGGCGGGCTGGGCTATACGGCCTCTATGTTCCACCTGTTTACGCATGCCATGTTCAAGGCCTTGCTGTTCCTGGGCGCTGGCGCGGTGATCCATTACGTGCATTCGAACGACATGCTGGATATGGGCGGGTTGAGAAAACACATGCCGGTCACCCATATTACCTTCCTGGTCGCCTGCCTGGCCATTGCCGGCATCCCGCCTTTTGCCGGGTTCTTTTCCAAGGAGGAGATACTCACCGCTGCATTCCATTCGGATAAGACCGTCTTTTATGTTGCTCTTGTTACCGCGGGCATCACTTCCTTCTACATGTTCAGGCTGTTCTTCTCAATTTTCTGGAACAAGGAATACCGCCCGCACGGGGCACATCATCACCATGGCGAAGCCCCGTTTTCCATGCTGGCTCCGCTGCTCATCCTGGGGCTATGTTCGGTCGCGGCCGGCTTCGTGCCTTTCGGAAATTATGTTTCCGCTGATGGCAGCCCGCTGCATACGGAGATGCACTGGGATTTTTCCATGCTGCCTATAGGCGTGGCCCTGGCGGGAATACTGGCAGCTATGCTCATGTACAGGAAAGCTTCGGAGGTGCCGCATCGCTTATCGAACGCAATGCGAAGCGCGTACCACTGGTCTTACAACAAGTTCTATATTGACGAGATCTATCTGTTCGTCACCAAAAAGATCATTTTCAACCTGCTCGGACGCCCGGCAGCGTGGATCGACCGTAATGTGGTGGACGGCCTGGTGAATACCACCGCGGTGGTCACCGAAAACTTTTCGGAGGCCATACGGGGCATGCAGTCGGGCAAGGCGCAAGGCTACGCGATCTGGTTCTTTACTGGCGTGATCGGTTTTGCCCTTCTGTTTATCTATCTCTGGATGTAAAATGGACATGATCCTGCACATACTTATTCATGTTCCGCTGGTCACGGCCCTGGTGCTGCTGCTGCTGCGCGACCCCAGGCAGGTACGCCTGGCCGCTTTACTCGGGTCGGCCCTGCAACTGGTCATCTCGCTCGTTCTGCTCTGGGGCTACCGGGCCGAGCGCAAGGCCGGCAACACCGCGCAAATGCTTTTTGAATCGATGCATGAATGGTATCCCTCGCTGGGTATAAATTACCATGTGGGCGTTGACGGCATTGCCGTGGCCATGATCCTGCTCACCGCTATCGTGGTGTTGTGCGGCATTTTATTCTCCTGGAATGTGCAGCAGCAGCCTAAAGAGTTCTTTTTCCTTATCGTTTTCCTCAGCGCGGGCGCTTACGGCTTTTTCATCTCGCTCGACCTTTTCCTGATGTTCTTCTTCCTCGAGCTGGCTGTCATACCCAAATACCTGCTCATCGCCATTTGGGGAAGCGGAAAGAAGGTGTACAGCGCCAATAAGCTGGCCCTTATGCTCATGGGCGGATCGGCCCTGGTGCTGGTGGGCCTGCTGGGCATGTATTACAGTGCCGGAAATACATTCGACCTCATGAAGATAGCGGAAGCGGGGATCCCTCCCGGACTGCAGAGCCTGCTTTTCCCTATGATCTTTATCGGCTTTGGCGTGTTCACGGCCATGTTCCCGTTCCACACCTGGGCGCCTGACGGACATTCTTCAGCCCCTACGGCCGCATCCATGTTCCTGGCCGGCATATCCATGAAGCTCGGGGGATACGGCTGCCTGCGCGTAGCCACCTACCTGATGCCCGAAGCGGCCCAGCAGTATTCCTGGCTTATTATCGTTCTGGCCTCCATCGCCATCCTGTATGGCGCTTTCGCCACCATGATGCAGAAGGACCTCAAATACATCAACGCCTATTCCTCCGTTTCGCATTGCGGCTTCGTGCTGCTGGGCATAGGCATGCTCACCACCACCGCGGTGGCCGGGGCCATCATGCAGATGGTATCGCACGGCCTCATGACGGCCCTTTTCTTCGCGGCCATAGGCATGATCTACGAGCGCACCCACACCCGACAGGTGGGCGAGCTGGGCGGGCTGCTGAAAACGCTGCCGTTCATATCCGTGGTCATCTTTATAGCCGGCCTCTGCTCCCTCGGCTTGCCGGGGCTGAGCGGTTTTGTGGCGGAGATGACCGTGTTCGTTGGCTCCTGGCAGAATCCCGGTGCCTTTCACCGCACAGCCACCATCATCGGATGCGCATCCATAGTGGTTACCGCGGTATACATCCTGCGCGCCCTGGGCGCATCGGTCATGGGCCCCATCCGGAACGAGGGCTACCTTCGCCTGCAGGATGCGGCCTGGAACGAGAAGCTGGCCTCCGCCATTCTGATCCTGGCCATACTGGCCATCGGCTTTGCCCCCTTCTGGCTTACCGATCTCGTTATGCCCGATTCACAGCTCATCATGAACAAGATCATAGGAGGAGTAAGCCCGTGAACATGGATTTCTTCATATTGATGAAAAGCGAGCTGATCCTTACCGTGATCATCTTTATCCTGCTTATCCTGAAAATAGGGGAGGGCATACGGGATAACGCTGCGCTGATGCACATCGCCAACGGGCTCCTGCTCCTGAACTTTATCGCGGGCTTCTTCATGAACCGCGAAGGCGCCCTGTTCAGCGGCATGTTTGTAACCAACGATGTGCTTTCGCTTGAAAAGAACATCCTGAACTTCGGCACCCTGCTTGTTTCGCTGCAGGCCTTCGACTGGCTGAAGAACCATAAGCACCTGCTGGAGTTCTATCTCCTTTTGCTGTCTACGCTGCTGGGTATGTTCTTTATGATATCCAGCCAGAACTTCCTGATGTTCTACCTGGGCCTCGAGCTATCCGCCATTCCCCTGGCGGCCCTGGTCAACTTCGACCTGGAAAGGCCCCGCTCGTCCGAGGCCGCGTTCAAGATGATCATTTCCTCGGCCTTCGCGTCAGCTATAAGCCTGTTCGGCATCTCCCTGCTGTACGGCACTACCGGCACCCTGGATTTTGCGTACATGGCCGATTACCTGCACGGCAGCGAGCTGCAGCTCTTTGCCTTCATTATGGTCTTTGCGGGCTTTGCCTTCAAGCTTTCCGCTGTTCCTTTTCACCTGTGGACGGCCGATGTGTACGAGGGAGCGCCCGCCCCGGTCACGGCCTATCTCTCCGTGATATCCAAGGCCGCCATGGTGTTTGTGCTCATCACCGTTTTGGGCGGCCTGTTCCGCGACCTGGAAGGCATGTGGTACAATGTGCTTTACCTGTCCATTATCGTGACCATCGTGGTCGGCAACCTGTTCGCCATCCGCCAGCAGAATATCAAGCGGTTCCTCGCCTTTTCCTCCATTACGCAGGTGGGTTACATCCTGCTGGGCCTCTCGGCAGGCAATGAAACGGGCTTCTCATCGGCCATTTATTTCCTCATCGTTTATCTCTTCTCCAACCTGGCCGCTTTCGGTGTGGTTACGCTGGTCTCGGCCGCAACCGGTAAGGAGGGCATCGATGATTATAAAGGTTTTTATTCCACCAACCCCATGCTGGCCCTGGTCATGGCGCTTGCGCTTTTTTCGCTGGCCGGCATACCGCCCACTGCCGGCTTCTTCGGAAAGATGTTCCTGGTCACCGCGGGCGCGGGCAAGGGAAATTACCTGCTTATCGCCATAGCCGCGCTCAACATGGTTGTTTCGCTGTACTATTACCTGCGTGTGGTAAAGGCCATGTTCGTGGATAAAAGCGAGAGCCCGATCGCCAAGCTGGAAGGCAGCCTGATGTCGGGCCTGTCGCTGGCCATCTGCATGGCGGGTATCATCGTTACGGGATTTGTAAGCGGATTGTTCGAGTACATCGTGTCACTATTCATTAAGGTTTAAGAACATGGCATTAAACCCGAACCATGCATTTGAAGAGCTGGATGGAGTGAAATGCTCCATCGTGGAGAAGAATTGCACGCCAGAGCGCGTTGAATTCCTGAAAACGCTGCTTGAGTTCAACGGGTTTACCGTGGTGGTGGTCAAGGGCCCGCCTCCCAAGGCCCCCGCAAAGCCTGCAGCAGCGGTGAATCCCGAAATCCCGGCCGAAACACCGCCTCCGCCTCCGGATACTTTTATCGTTGGCGTTACCGATCTCTCCTTCGATCCCATCACCGCTGTATTCAACAGGCAGCTTAAAACGCCCGGGGGCAAGATCGTAAGTTCCGCTTACTGGAAGCAGCGGGAAAGCAGCCCGCGCGAAGACTGGTATTGGAAAAAATAAACTTTCTTGTTTCCATAAAATGATCTCTGTACGCAAAGCGAAAAAACTGGTAACGGAGCATGCGCGCCTGTTGGCTACTGAGGTCATTCCCCCCGATCGTGCTGCCGGCCGGGTGCTGGCAGAGCATGTTTATTCCCCTCTCCATTTACCTCCCTTCGATCAGTCGGCCATGGACGGTTACGCGGTGAAGTTCGATGGCAATGCGGTTTCCTTTAAGGTGATGGCTGAAACTGCCGCGGGAGCCTCGTTCAGCGGCAAGCTGAGAAGCGGGCAGGCCGTAAGGATATTTACGGGAGCCCCGGTGCCCGGTGGAGCCGATGCGGTCATCATGCAGGAGAAAGTAAAGGTATCGGGCCGCGTGATCACGGTGGAGGAAGGGGCCCTGGTCCGATGGGCCAACATCCGCCCCGCTGGATCGGATCTTATGAAAGGTGCGCTGGCCCTGCGCAGGGGAATGATGCTGAATGCGGCTGCCGCGGGATTGCTGGCCTCCATGGGAAAGAAAAGCGTAAGCGTATATGCCGGCCCGCGTGTGAGCATACTGGTAACGGGCAACGAGCTGCAGCCGGCCGGAACAAAGCTGAGGCCTGGAAAGATATACGAATCCAACTCGGTGGCGCTGCTGGCAGCGCTCAGGCGCATGGGCCTGAGCGATGTGACATGCTATGGTGCGCCCGATAAGGAAGAGCGGATACGCGCCACGCTGCGCAAGGCCGCCAGGGGATCGGATATGGTACTGCTGACGGGCGGCATATCGGTGGGAGATTACGATTTTGCCGGAGCCGCGCTTAAAAATATCGGTGTCCGTACCGTTTTCCATAAGGTAAGGCAAAAACCCGGCAAGCCTCTTTTCTTCGGCAAAAAGGGCGCTAAGCTCTTTTTCGCGCTACCCGGAAACCCCGCCTCGGTGCTTACCTGTTTTTATGAATATGTTTTCCCGGCCCTGAGAAAAATGAGCGGGCATCCTGATTTTTTCATGGATGAGGTAAAGGCTCCCTCGCGCAGCGCCTATAGCAAGCGGGCCGGCATGTCGCATTTCCTCAAGGGGAAGCTGGATGCGGGAGTTCATATTCTTCCCGGCCAGGAATCCTATAAGCTCGGCTCTTTTGCCGGGGCGAACTGCCTGGTCTTCCTGGATGAAAAGACTGAGCAGGTGAGGAAAGGGGATTTTGTGAAAGTTCACATTTTACCCTAAATTTGTAAGATCATGCTCGAGGTAAAAGGAAGGATATGGGTGAACGGCTCCGGGGGCACCTACCTCGGCCTGGGCCGGCTCTCGCTGCTGGAGAAGATACGCGAGCACGGCTCCATATCGGGGGCCGCCAGGTCCATACGCATGTCGTATAAAAAGGCCTGGAAAATGGTGGATACCATGAACAGGCAATCGAAGAAGCCGCTGGTGATCAAGGCCCCGGGAGGAAAGGGAGGAGGAGGCACCATCGTGACAGCCGAAGGAGAGAAGGCGATCAGGTATTTCAAAAAGGTGCTGGCCGAATTCGATAAGTTCTGTAAAAAGCATTCTGTAAGGAAGGGGTAAAGTAATTTTTTTTCGGGATCGTTGTATCCTGGTGAAAATAACGATAGGTGGAGAACATAGCATACATATCATTGGCCGTACTGGGCGTAGCTTTCCTGTATAGCTCCGTTGGGCATGGCGGTGCCAGCGGCTACCTGGCGGTGCTTGCCGTATGCGGGGCGACCGCTTCGGTCATGAAGCCAACGGCCCTGGCGCTGAACATTTTTGTTTCCCTGATCGCCTTTATCCAGTTCGCCCGTCAGGGCCATTTTCGCTGGGAGCTGACCTGGCCATTTTTAGTCGCTTCGGTTCCGGCCGCCTTCCTGGCCGGCAAGTACATCGGACTCAGCGATGACCTCTATAAAAAGCTGCTGGCCCTGGTACTGCTCTTTCCTGTTCTCCGCCTGCTGGGCCTCCTCGGCAGAATGGATACCGGGGTAAGGGGAAAGGTAAGCCTTGCGGGCGCCCTGGCCGCGGGCTTGCTCATCGGCTTACTGTCGGGCATGATGGGTATAGGAGGTGGAATAATCCTTTCGCCTCTCATCTTATTGCTGGGATGGGGCGGGCTGAAGGAGACGGCCGCCACATCGGCCCTGTTTATCTTTGCCAATTCGGTCTCCGGTTTTGCGGGACTGCTGACCGAAAAGGGTTTTTCGCCCGACAGCAATATGATGGTTCTGGCGGCAGCGGGCGTGCTGGGCGGCATAGCGGGCTCGTATTACGGCAGCGGCCGGTTCAACATACCGGTGCTGAAAAGGATACTGGCGCTTGTGCTGATGGTGGCATGTTTTAAACTGATCATTACCTGATGGAAAAAGTGACAGGGATCATACTGGCCGGTGGAAAAAGCTCGCGCATGGGGCGCGATAAGTCCTTTGCCGAGATAGGGGGCAGAAAATTCATCGAGCATGTGATCGCGGCCCTGGAGCCGGTGGTGAGCGATATCATTATTGTCGCCAATGGCCCGGCTTACGATGGCCTGGGGTATAAGGTGTATGCCGACCTGCTAAAGGATCGCGGTCCCGCGGGAGGCATCCATACCGGTCTTTCTTTTTCCGAAGCAGAGAAAAATGTGATCGTAAGCTGCGATACGCCCTTCGTTTCATCGCAGCTCCTGGCCTTCCTGCTTGGCAGGTCAGGCGGGCATGAGATCACCCTGCCTGTGCATGGAGGCGCGCCCGAACCGCTTTGCGGTGTTTACCGGAGGTCGTGCCTTGAAAAGCTGGAGGCCCTGATCCGGCAAGGGAACCTCAGGATGCAGGAGCTGGTGCGCGCCTTCGACCTGGAGGAGGTGAACGTGGAAAAAGAAACATTTTATAACGGGCGTTTGCTGGCCAATCTCAACAGCCCGGAGGAAATAATGAAATACGGGGGAATGAACGATGACCGTTAAGGTTCTTTTTTTTGGCCCGGCTGCCGATGCGGCTGGGCGGAGCGAGCTGGTGCTGGAGGGCGCGGTGGATACGGATGAGCTCAGGCAAAGGCTGCTCGGCTTGTTCCCAAAACTGCGGCAACTGGGCTTCCTGATGGCCGTGAACAAACAGGTCGTGCAGGAAAAGGCGGTGCTCGGCAACCAGGACGTGGTGGCGGTGCTGCCGCCCTATTCAGGAGGCTGAAAAATGAAAGAGAAGAAAAAACATAAGGTATTCATGCAGGGGCCCGTGAGCCCCGCTTTCATCGCTGAATCCATTGCGAAGCACAGCGTAAAAACGAATATAGGCGCCCACGATATTTTCCTGGGCCAGGTGAGAAATGACGTGATCAACGGCAAGGAGGTAAAGGCGATAGCCTACAGCGCCTACGAGGAGATGGCCGATGAGGCCGTATACCGGATAAGAGAGGATGCTTTTGAAAAATACGACCTGACCTGCATGCACATTTACCATAGCCTGGGCCTGGTCAGGGCGGGGGAGATATCCCTCTTCGTTTTCGTGTCGTCAGCCCACCGCGGGGCCGCTTTCGATGCCTGCCGCGAGATCGTAGAGCGTATCAAAAAGGAGGTGCCGGTATGGGGGAAGGAGATCTTCGAAGATGAGAGCTACTCCTGGAAGCAGAATAAAGAAGCCATATGATAGACATCACGCATAAGAACACCAGTTTCCGCAGCGCTGTGGCGCAGGCGGTGCTCAGGGTGAGCCGCAGGGAGACCATAGACGCCATTCAGGCGGGCGCGGTTCCGAAAGGGAATGTTTTTGAAGTATCGAGAACCGCTGGCCTGTTCGCGGTCAAGCGCACCAGCGATATGATACCCGACTGCCATCCGCTGCCGGTTGAGTTTACCGCTGTCAGGCATGCGGTATCCGGGCTCGACATCAGCATCGAGGTGGAAGTGCATACTATTTATAAGACCGGGGTGGAGGTGGAGGCCATGCACGGGGCTTCGGTGGTGGCGCTTACCATGTACGATATGCTCAAGCCCATAGACAAGGGAATAGAGATAAGCGCCATACGTTTGCTGGAAAAGAAAGGAGGCAAGTCGGATTACAGGGATACCTTCAAAAAAGAGCTTTCCGCAGCCGTCATCGTTTGTTCCGACAGCATCTCCGCTGGCAAAAAGGAAGACAAGGCCGGTAAAGAGATCATGAAAAAGCTGGAAGCCCTGGGCCTAAAGCTAAGCGGCTATGCCATCATACCCGATGAGGCGGCCGTCATACAGGAAAAGGTGAATGCGTATGCGGCAGCCGGGGCCGATCTCGTATTGATCACGGGCGGCACGGGCCTTTCGGGGAGGGATGTAACCCCTGAGGCGGTGCGGCCATTGCTCGACCGCGAGATACCCGGTATTATGGAGGCCGCGCGGGCCTACGGGCAAAGCCGCATGCCTTATTCCATGCTCTCCAGGGGAGTGGCGGGCCTGAAAGGTCATACCCTTATCATCACCCTTCCCGGCTCGACCAGGGGAGCGAAAGAAACCATGGATTGCCTGTTCCCTTCGGTATTGCACGTGTTCAGGATCATGGAAGGGGCCAGGCATGAATAGAATGGAGAACGCAACGATGATACGCGATCAGTTCGGGCGGGTGCACGATTACCTGCGCATCTCGCTCACCGAGCGCTGCAATATGCGCTGTACCTACTGCATGCCCGAAGAAGGGGTGAGGCTGACCCCCCGGCCGGGGCTGATGTCGCGGGAGGAGGTGGCCGCAATAGCGGGGGTATTTGTAAGCATGGGCGTAAAGAAGATACGCCTTACCGGGGGCGAGCCTTTGCTGAGAAAAGATGCCGCTGGCATCATGGAAGATCTTTCCGCGCTTCCCGCTGAGCTTACCCTGACCAGCAACGGTGCGCTGGCCGACCAGTATATCGAAACATTCAGAAAGGCGGGAGTGCGCTCGCTCAACATCAGCCTCGATACGCTGAAAAAGGAGCGCTTTGCCGCGATCACCAGGAGGGATTTCTTCGACCGGGTAATATCCAATATCGGGTTGCTGCTCGCAGAGGGCTTTGGCGTGAAAGTGAACGCGGTGCTGATGAAGGGCGTGAACGATGATGAGGTGGCCGATTTCGTGGAGTGGACCCGCGATAAGGCCCTGCACATGCGCTTCATCGAGTTCATGCCTTTTGACGGGAATAAATGGGATTGGAGCAAGGGGGTCTCCTATGGCGATATTATGCGCAGCGTGGCCTCGGTTTACGGGGAGCGGGTCACGCGCATAGAAGACCGGAAAAACGATACCTCGAAGAATTACAGGATACAGGGATATGCCGGCACCTTTGCCGTGATCAGCTCGGTAAGCAATCCTTTTTGCGATACCTGCAACCGCATACGCCTTACGGCTGACGGGAAAATAAAGAACTGCCTGTTCTCGGGCGCGGAGACCAACCTGCTCGGCCCCTTCCGCAAGGGAGAGGATATCCGCCCGATCATACTGGAGAACATCTTTCGCAAGAAAGCCGTGCGGGCCGGCATGAGCACTTTTGCCGATCTTTCCAGCCCGGAGCGGAACCAGGCCAACCGCAGCATGATCCTCATCGGGGGATAGCCCCTGAGGGCGATATTCTACAGTTCCAGTATAATTTTCTCGCGTATTTCCGCTTAACCGCCTTAGTGCCGGGCGCTTAACCCTGGTCGGGAATTTGCCTTATCCCTGGTATAAACCGATAAGCATGAAAAAGGAAATTGCAGCGGTCTTCCTGCTTGCAATACTGGCGGGAGGCGCGTTTTACGGCCTGGACCATATGGCGGCCGGCACGGGGGAAAGAAAAAATGAACCTGCGCAGATGTCATCCGCGCGCAGGGCCTATGTGCCCTGGAAAGCGGTAAGCCGCGCCAGCGAAGACAGCATACTGCCCGTAAAGGATCTTCCTGAAAAATACTGCGCGCGCATGAAGGAGGCTATGCTGGTGGTGGTCTACGAGGGAAAGGAGATCATAGAGGATGTGAAGCTGCCGAACGGCATCACGATCAGGCCGGATGGATCGGTGGTGCAGGAAGACGGCACTCTTTTCATGCTCAAGGCGGGCGAATGCATTGATAAGGCGGGTAACCTGAGCCCCGAAAAGCCTGGGAAGCCTAAAAAACCGGAACCCGAACAGGGGAATTAACATCAAATGATCGAATATGGCCAAGTGTGATAAATGCGGAAATGAGTACGACAAGACCTTTACCGTTTCAATGGGAGAGAAGCAGGGTACGTTCGACAGCTTTGAATGCGCCATCAGCGTCATGGCGCCCAGATGCGGGCATTGCGAATGCGCCATTATCGGCCATGGAGTTGAGGTGAACGGTAGAATATACTGCTGCGCCCATTGCGCCAATAAGGGCGGGGAAACCGGGGTGAAAGACAGGGCCTGAAAACGTATCCATTATGAAAGGTTCTTTTCAAATGGGCTCTGTTGCCGGGATCAAGGTTTTTATTCACTGGACCTTCGCCATCCTCATCGCCTATATCGTTTTCAGCGATTACCTGAGGGGTTACGGGGCGGAGAAGATGGGCTGGTCGCTGCTGTTCGTGCTGGCCATCTTCGCCACCGTTTTCCTGCACGAGCTGGGCCATGCCCTTACCGCGAAGCGGTTCGGCATACGCACGCTCGATATCACGCTGCTGCCCATAGGCGGCCTGGCGCGGCTGGAATCCATGCCGGAGAAGCCATCCGAAGAGCTGAAGGTAGCCCTTGCCGGGCCAGCGGTGAACGTTGCGCTGGCCGCCCTCACCTGGCTGTTCATCGATATGCCGGGGCCCAGTGAGCTGCCTGCCCTGATGGAGGCGGGGATGAGCGCGGATAATTTCTTCCTGAACTTTTTCATGGTCAATATGTGGCTGGCCCTGTTCAACCTGATACCCGCTTTCCCCATGGACGGAGGCCGGGTGCTGAGGGCCCTGCTTTCGATGAGGTACGAGAGGCATGTGGCCACGAACATAGCCGCGCGCGTAGGGCAGATACTGGCCGTTGGTTTTGTCTTTGCCGGTTTCGTGGTCAATCCGTTCCTGACCTTTATCGGTCTCTTTGTTTTCCTGGGCGCGCAGGCCGAGGCCGAGCAAACCCAGGCGCAGGCGCTGCTGCGGGGTTATAAGGTGCGCGATGTGATGATGAAGCAGGTGCCTTCGCTGGAGGCTGGCGCACCGGTAAAGACGGCCGTGGATATGCTGCTGAACGGCCAGAGCAGGAATTTCCTGGTGGTGGAGGCCGGCCGCCCCGTGGGCACCCTGAGCCGCGATGAGATCATCAAAGCCCTGGCCGAAGGGGGAGAGCAGGCTATCGTGCGCAGCGTCATGAGCCGCGGGCTGGTCACCCTTGGGCCGGAGCAGTCGCTGGAAGAGGTGTACAAGCAGCTTCACATGAAAAAGCCGGCCCTGCTGCTGGTGGAGGAGCAGGGCAGGGTGGCGGGCGTGCTGGATGCCGAGAACATCCTGGAGTTTATTATGGTGAGGGAGGCGCTGATGGGAAAAAAGGCTTAAAGTCCTCCTGTTAGGAATGGAAATGCCTGTGAGGCTTATCCTCTGCTGCTTCCGGAAAGCAGTTAAGGGATGAGGTTGGTGCAAGCAGGCGGGATTATTCGTCCCGCTTTTCAGCGGGACTCATGGGCCCTCGGCAACCCATCGTCAACATCAAATGAGACCTACACTGCCTTCAGGACGGGATTATTCGTCCCGCTTTTCAGCGGCACTCATGGGCCCTCGGTAACTACCTTTTTCGAAAAACTTTCTAACTTCGTCCAACAGTAACCGCCACACGGGACTTTCTCTGTCAAAAGAGGGAGTCCCGTTCGCTTTTAAGCCAACCTCACCACCCGCCAAGCCCTTATATTTCTTCCATGTCGGGGCAAAATCAATGCGTAATTTTTTACAGAGACTCTGGCGCGGTTCGTAGTGAGCGCAGCGAACGTAGGGGAAACAAAACAGTTGCTT
>JBFLYZ010000076.1:0-15954 GCA_040756415.1 Bacteroidota bacterium | reverse complement strand
CGTGGAAAGTTACTTCCTGTCCCTGAAACATAAATTTTCTTTAACTTCAACAACGAAAACCGAATAGGGACCGCACTGACATCACTAAGGAATGCTAAAAATAAAGGCCTACCTGCTGCAGCAGTTTTTTCGTCCGGGATTATTGGGTTTTTTTATCAATCCGTTTTTTTTGGGAAGAAGCGCGATGTATATCAACGTAAAGCGTTTTTCAGGATACGTCAGGGGTAAGACCCTGGACGTGGGATGTGGAAGCAAGCCGTATTTGCATCTTTTCAGGAATGCGACTGAATATATCGGTTTGGATGTCGAGCAATCCGGCCATAGCCACAAGCTGGAACAGATCGATGTTTTCTATGACGGACAGCGCTTCCCTTTCGGGGAAAACACCTTTGATTCGCTGGTGTTCTTTGAGGTGCTGGAGCACGTGTTTAACCCGGATACGTTCCTGGACCAGATCCGTACCGTGGTAAAGCCGGGCGGATACTGCCTCATCACCGTGCCTTTTATGTGGGGCGAGCACGAGCAGCCCTATGATTACGCGCGCTATTCCTCCTTCGGGCTGAGGCACCTGCTCGAGAAACACGGGTTTGAGGTCATACGCAGTAAAAAATACCTTACCGATGCCAGGCTGATCTTTTTGCTGATCAACAGTTATATCTATACTGTTCTTAAGAAGTACCTGCCGGGCCTGTTGGCCTGGACCCTGATCGTTCCGCTGAGCTTTTTGAACAACCTGCTGGGGCTGATCTCTTATGTTCTACCCGGCAACCAGGACCTGTATTTTGGAAGCGTGTACCTGCTGAAAATAAATAAGTGAGTGAATGTAAAATGAAACGTGCCGCGCTAAAAGAACTCATGCCTCCCTTGCTGCTGAATTACCTCAGCGGTTTTTTCTACGGGTGGAGGGGTAATTATGCCACCTGGGGCGAGGCGAAGGAGAAATGCTCGGGCTACGACAGCAAGGTCATCCTGTCGAAGGTGAAGGAAGCTTCGCTCAAGGTAAGATCAGGCGAGGCCGCATACGAGAAGGATTCGGTTCTTTTTGACAGGATTCAATACTCTTTCCCGCTGCTTTCCGCCCTCAGCCTGATAGCGCTGGAGAACAAGGGAAGGCTGAACGTGCTGGATTTTGGCGGATCGCTGGGCAGCAGTTACTACCAGAACAGGGGTTTTTTCAGGGACCTGCAAGAGTTCAACTGGTGTGTGGTAGAGCAGCCCCACTTTGTGGAGGAAGGGAAGAGGACCTTTGCCGATGAGCATCTTCGTTTTTTCCATACCATAGAAAGCTGCATGAAAGAACACAGGATTGACCTGATACTGTTCGCTTCCGTTCTGCAGTACCTGGAAAGCCCGTACCTTTTCCTTGACCAAACGCTTTCACGGGGTATCGGCCATGTTTTTATCGACCGGACTCCTGTTTTCACGCAAGGGGATGACCGTATCACTGTTCAGCGGGTGCCCAGGCGCATCTATGAGGCCAGCTACCCCTGCCGTATACTGAGCGAAAAGAAATTGTTGAATTGTTTGTCAGGCAGCTATGACCTGCTCTTTGATTTTGAAACGCCCGAGCGCATCAACATCAGGCGTGCTGCGTTGAAAGGATATTTTATGAAGAGAAAAAAATAAAGCCCCTGTTCTGCATATGGCCTACCTGTTAAACCTGAAGACATTTACCGATAAACGCGGCAACCTGACCGTGATCGAGAAGGTGATACCTTTCGACATCAAGCGTATATTCTATATTTATGGGGTGGATGACTCGGTGCGGGGCGGCCACCGCCATAAAAAAACGGTGCAGGCGGCCATTTGCCTGAGAGGCAGGTGTACCATTTATAATGACGATAACAGCAGGCAGGAGGAGTTTGTGCTCGACTCGCCAGATAAGTGCCTGGTGCTTGAACCCAAGGACTGGCATAAGATGCACAGCTTCAGCAAGGATTCTATCCTGATGGTGCTGGCCTCCGAGTATTTTGACCAGAACGATTATATCTTTGAAGCCTACCGATGATAGAATACGAGAACCTGGCCCTGGTCAACAGGCCTTTCGTCAGCGAATACGTTTCTTCCTTTGAGCAGGTGTTGCGCTCGGGATGGTTCATCCTGGGCCAGCAGGTCAGGCGGTTCGAAGAGGAGTTTGCGGCATATACCGGGACCCCGCATTGCATAGGTGTCGCCTCGGGCCTCGATGCCATCACCCTTTCCATACACGCCTGTAACCTGGAGAAGGGGAGCGAGATCATCGTCCCTTCGAATACGTATATCGCCACCATCATCAGCATATTGCAGAACGGCATGAAGCCCGTGCTGGTTGAACCCCGCATCGATACCTATAACATCGACCCGGCCAGGATAGAGGAGCAGATCACCCCGAAGACCATGGCGATCGTAGTCGTTCATCTGTACGGTAAGTCCTGCGATATGGATCCCATCGTGGCTTTGTGTAAAAAGCATCATCTCCGCCTGATCGAGGATTGCGCCCAGTCGCACGGGGCCAGGTATAAGAACAGGCAAACCGGTACTTTCGGTGATTTCGGGGCTTTCAGCTTCTATCCCACCAAAAACCTGGGTGCACTGGGCGATGGAGGTGCGGTGACCTGCAGCGACAACGGGCTGGCCGGGTTGGTACGCAAGCTGAGGAACTATGGATCTGAAAAAAAATACTATAACGACCTGGTAGGGTATAACTCAAGGCTGGATGAGGTGCAGGCTGCTTTCCTGTCGGTCAAGCTGAAGCACCTCGACCGCATCAACGCGCATAAAAGAAAACTGGCGTCCGTTTATCTCGGGGGCCTGAAAAGCGATTTTATACTGCCTGTGATTGAAAACGATCATTACGATGTTTACCACATTTTCAACGTGCGTCACCCGAAACGGGATGAGTTAAAGGAATACCTGCTTAAGAACGATATCCGAACGGACATTCACTATCCCGTTCCTCCGCACAGGCAGGAAGCGCTGAAGGACCTGATGAAGGGCCGATCCTACCCTTTGAGCGAGGAGATACACCGCACCACCCTGAGCCTGCCCATATCGTCTTTCCATACCGAAGCCGATGTGAGCCGCGTAGTGGAGGTCATGAACAGATTTTAAACGCGCGATGTTCAACTTCTGCACGCTTTTCGACTCATTCTACCTTACCCGCGGGCTGGCCATGTACCGCTCGCTGGAAAAGGTATGCGATAATTTTCACTTGTACATCTTTGCCTTTGATGACAAGAGCTATGAGCTGCTGAACAAGTTGGCGCTGAGGAAAGCTACGATCATCCCGCTGAAAGAATTCGAAGATGACCGTTTGCTGGCTGTGAAGCCCGGCCGCTCCAAGGCCGAGTACTGCTGGACCTGCACACCTTCTACGATCCTGTATGTCATTGAGAAATTCGGGGTGCCCAGTTGCACCTATCTCGATGCCGACCTGTACTTTTACCAGGACCCGGGGGTGCTGTTCGAGGAGATGGGAGACCGCTCTATTCTGCTGACCGAGCACCGCTACCCTCCGCGCTTCAACCGTACGGCCTCTTCCGGCATCTATTGTGTACAGTTCATCACCTTTGTCAACGACAAGAACGGGATGGAAGCGCTTCGCTGGTGGCGTGACGCCTGTATAGCCTGGTGCTATGACCGGTACGAGGACGGTAAGTTCGGAGATCAGAAATACCTTGACGACTGGCTTCAGCGGTTCAAAGGGGTGCATGTGCTGCAGCACCTGGGAGGGGGATTGGCCTGCTGGAACGTGGAGCAATACCCGCTGATCAGCAGGAAAGGCAACCGTATCTTGTTCAGGGATAAGGCAGCGAACAGCGAGTTCGAGGCCATATTTTATCATTTTCATCATGTGCGCTTCTTCCTGAACGATATCGTGGACCTGGGGTGGCGGCATCCGACCATGCCGGTGGTAGAGCAGTTGTACGCGCCATATATCATCGAGTTGCAGGAAATAGAGCGGGAGGTAAAACGCGTTGACCCCGCCTTTGATATTCCCCTGAAAAAGTTCACGCTTATTCATAATGAAGGGATCAGAGGGAAGATCAAATACCTCATCAAAATGGTGGGGCGCTACAATGTGTTTAATACAAAAAGACTGATAGAAAAGTATAAGGCCGCCCGGGAGGTCCAGCCATGAGTCGGAAAAGGTACCTCTATATTGTCAATGTTACCCGCCAGTTGTCGATCGATATGATCAACCATTTCCACAGGCAGGGGGCGGAAGTACACCTGATAACCGGTGTTATCGAGGTGAACTATGCCCAGCTTGATCCGGGAGTCAGGGTCACCTACCTGATAAAATACAACAGCACATCAGCGTTCAGGCGCCTTTTTACATGGATGGTGTTCACCGTATCGGCCTTCTTCCACGTGCTCTTTCGCAGCAGGAAAAGGGAGCTTATACTCATTACTTCCCCGCCCTTTGTCGTTTTCCTGGGATGGATATTCAAGAAACTGCGCAACCAGAACTATCACCTGATCATCTGGGACCTTTACCCCGATGCCATGATCAACTTCAACATGCTCCGTGAAAATTCCCTGCTCGCACGCGTATGGAAGAAAATGAACCGCAGGTGTTTTGCCCGGGCTTCCACGCTTTTCACATTGGGCAAGCACCTGGCGCACGCTATGGGCAAATACACGGAAAGAACGCCCGTTATCGTGCCCAACTGGGTCGATACCGCTTTTATTAAGCCAGTCCCCAGGGCGGAGAACGCTTTCGCTTCCCGTTACGGGCTGACGGATAAATTCGTGGTGATGTACTCCGGCAACCTCGGGATCACGCACAATATAGAAGCTATTGTCAATACGGCAGAGCTGCTGAAGGAGCATTCGAATATCCGCTTTCTCATTATCGGTGAAGGAGCCAAAAAGGCGAAGATCACTCAAATGGTCAGTGAAAAGGGTCTTGACAACGTGCTGCTGCTGCCCTACCAGGATAAGGAAGTGCTGCCGTTCTCCCTCGGTTCGGCCGATATAGGCTTCGTTACCCTGGGGGAAGGCGCAGAGAGCGTATCGGTGCCCAGCAAAACCTATTACACCTTTGCTGCCGGATCGGCCGTTATCGCGCTTGCATCAAAGGAGTCGGAGCTGGGTTTGCTTGTGGATAAGTACCAATGCGGCAGGATATTCCAGGGATCTGATTGCCGTGCCATAGCCGATTATATTCTTTATCTTTCGCAGAATAACGCAGAATTGAGCCGGCTGAAGGAGAACGCGCGTATGGCCTCTTTCGATTTCACCCCGGCCAACGCGGCTTTGTATTATGAAGCTATAGCGGCAGCGGGATGATCGGCTTCCTGGACGCATGAAAAGGATCAGCGCCTATATCATTATTCTTTACGGATCGGTGTACCTGGGGTGTACGCGTGATAAAGGCCCATTGATCGATTGCGGCCCCAGCCCGGCTACCTTCAATAACGATATTCTTCCGATCATGATCACCCATTGTTCCAGCCCTCCTTTCGCAAGCTGCCATACCTGGGCAACGGATTACGGCTCGATCAAGCTGTATGTCGACCAGGGAAGCTTCCAGCAGCGCGTGATGGTGGAAAAGAATATGCCCCCGGTCAACAATGCCGACAGCGCACCACCGCTGACCGAAGCCGAATTGAGCAAATTAAGGTGCTGGCTGTCGCAGGGCGCGCCCAACAACTGATGGACTACGATAAGGTCATAATCGGCAGCAGCCCTGTCTGCTTACTTGAAGCCATCTATTGGCACAGCAGGGGCGAAAAGGTTTGCCTGGTCGACAAAGCCGCTGAGCCGGGCGGGGCGTGGAAGAAGATCAGCCCTGGCCCTGAACGTATCAGGAATGTGGAAACGGGATGCCACATCTTTGAAAAGGACCGCAGGGTCTTTCGTTTTCTACAGAATAAATTAGGCCTTGAGCTTGCCGCTTTGCGCCCTTCGCCAAAGGTGCTGATCCGCGGGAGGCAGGTGCCTTATAACCTGAAGAACTTCCTGTTCATTTACCGTAACCTGCGCGCTTATTTCGGCCGTTCGGGAGGGAAGCAACTGGCTTATGATCTCGGTCTTATGCTTAAGGAACTGGGGCAGATGAACCTGGATTACCGGAGCTTTCCCCGGGATTCGCTGACGTTTATAGATGCGTTGATACGGCAGGTAAAGGCAATGGATATACCGATGTTGCTCTCCACGACTATAGCAGCCGTGCGTATCGATACCCGTTCTGGTACGGTCACCCTCTCCACAGACAGCGGAAAGACCATCAGCGCGCACCGGCTGGCGCTTACCTATAATACCAGTTTTAGTAATATTTTTATTGACGGGAACGATAAGACGGGGATGCTGCAGCGCAGGCCCTATGCCTTTGTGCACATCCACCTGCTGCTCAATGACCCGGAACTGAGAAAGTTGTCTTATTGGAGGATATTCAACAATGCCATGATCCATCGTATCAGCGATATGAGCAGGCAGCTTAAGCTGGATAAGGATGAGCGCCTGATCTGCGTGGGTCTTTATTCTTCCTTCATGGAGAACAGAACGGAAGAAGAGGCGCGATCGGCAGCGTTGGCATCGTTAAAGGCCATGAAGGTAGTATCGGATTCGGCCAGGGTCATTGAGTATGCGTTCAGCTCTTACAAAGGAAGTTATACCGATCTTTATGCGTTGAAGCATATAGAATCAGAAAGCAAAGGGCTGGCAGAGGTGCTCAATACCCTGGATATTTCAAGGGGAATACGCGAGAACCTGCACAAATACGCTACGGTAAACTATAAAGCTCACACCCCGGAAGAACATGGATGAGATACAAAGGATACTGGAGGCTTACCGGAAGAGGGACATCAACCGGGTAGACGAGCGCCAGTACCGGTTCACGCATTACCGCAGATACACGCAATTGGAAAGAGAGCGGGTATATGCGCGCGTGGTACGCAAGTACATTGCCGATATTTCTTCAGC
The DNA here is from genome assembly GCA_040756415.1 of Bacteroidota bacterium. Classification (GTDB taxonomy): domain Bacteria; phylum Bacteroidota; class Bacteroidia; order JADZBD01; family JADZBD01; genus JBFLYZ01. Next base: position 9,045 of record JBFLYZ010000076.1, on the reverse strand, counting down.
AAAGATCATGGAGGTCGGGGCAGGTGACGGTACTAACCTGGCGTATTTCCGCGATCTTGGGTTTTATGAGAAGAACATCTACGCGAACGAGCTGCGACCGGATAAGTGCGCGGAAATAGGCAGCCTTTTGCCGGCATCCGTTGTCTGCGCGGGCAACGCCTCGGAGCTTTCGTTCAAAGATGAGTTTGATATCTGTTTTCAGTCTACCGTGTTCACGTCTATTTTAAGCGATAAGCTCAAGCGGGAAGTAGCCTTAAAGATGTTCGATATGACCAGGCCGGGAGGGATCGTGTTATGGTACGACTTTATTTATGATAACCCCTGGAACAAGGATGTAAAAGGCGTCAAGAAGGCGGAGGTCCGTAAGCTTTTTCCCGGGGCGAAAAAAATCACCTTCTGGCGGGTCATGCTGGCGCCACCGCTCGGAAGGCGGGTGGGGGTCTTATATCCGGTCTTTAATTTCTTGTTCCCTTTCCTAAGAAGTCATATCATTGCAGTCATCGAAAAGCGGGCTTTGTAATTAATTGAAGAAAACTAATGTCGCTCAAGTCTAAGATCTATTTATCTCCCCTGGGCATGATCATTTCGGGGGTGCTTAATTTTTTTTCATTCTGGCACCGGCCTTTTATGGTGTACGGCCATTTTAACAGGAAACGCGGCCAATTCCAGAAGCGGACGCGTATCAGCTCATCGGCAAAGCTCCTGAAGCGGGCAGCGATCGATATCGGTGACAACGTCTGGATAGGCCATTACTGCCTGCTTGACGGGATCAGCGGCATCACGATCGGAGAAGGGGTACACGTGGCTTCTCACAGTTGTATCTATACGCACAGCAGCCAGGATGCCTTGCGCCTGCTGGGAAGGAAATACCTGGAGGTACCTGCTGAAAAACGGCCGGGTTATATTCTCCGGCCCGTATCGATCGGTGAATATACGTTTATCGGCACTTCGGCCGTGATCCTGCCGGGGGTCACTATCGGCAAGGGCTGTATCATCGGGGCCGGAAGCGTGGTTGCAAAGGACGTTCCGGATTTTGCCATTGCCGCTGGCAACCCGGCACAGGTTATTGGCGATACGCGAAAAACAGATGAGGAATTGCTGAAAGCGTTCAGGTGCGAGGATACCTATTACCTGAAGAAATAAATTTGGGACAAGACCTCAATATAAGAGTTCACTTTTACCTTACCTGCCTGCTGGCTTTTTTCATCCCGGTCTGGCCGATGGCCGTCCCTCCTCTTATTATACTTCTTGCCCTTAACTGGCTGGCCGGAGGCCGGGCGCTGAACCTTTTCCGCAAAAGCGGCAAAGAGCAATACCTGCTGCTCTTTATCTCGTTGTATGCGCTTTACCTGGCCGGCCTGCTGTATTCGGAGAATATGCAGAGGGCTTTGGCTAACCTGGAAACGAAGCTGTCGCTGCTTATCCTCCCGCTTATCTATTATTCTTCCGCGCGGTTCGGCAGGGAGCAACTGCTTTCTGTGGTACGGGCATTCGTGTACGGATGCCTCGCTGCCGCACTGGTCTGCCTGATCTATGCCATATACAGGTATTTCCGTACGAAGTACGACCTGGCCCATGGGGTGGCTGTGTGGGATTACGGGGTTCATTTTTTCTTCAAGGAAAGGCTTTCGGTATGGATACATCCCAGTTACCGGGCCATGTATTTTGTCATGGCGCTCGGGGCCTTGTACCTGGCCGATCCCCTGAGCCGCCTGCGCAGCGCCTGGAGGCAGTTCGTGATCCCTGCGGTGCTGGTCGTGTTTGTTTTTCTTTTCAGCTCCAAGTCTGGGTTGTTCACCCTGTTGCTCCTGGGTGCCCACGTAGCCTGGAACATGATCGTTAAGCAGGGAAGGGCCAGGGCAGCCGTAGCGGGAATGGCTGCCTGCGCGGTCATCTTCCTGCTCTTTTATTTCTTCGCCCCGCAGTTCTCTGACCGCATCAGGGGCTTGTTCAGTACGCTTTCGGGGAAGGAGGATGTTAGAACCAGCCAGGAAAGCACGGCCTCGCGCCTGGCAGCCTGGAAGGCCTCTGCCGGGGTGATCCGCAACAACTGGGCGACCGGCACGGGAACGGGCGATGACCGGGATGCCCTGAAGAGCGAATACGCCCGGCAGGGATTGAGCTTTGCGCTGGAAGAAGAGCTGAACGCGCACAGCCAGTTCCTGCAAACTTTCATCACGCTGGGGCTGGGCGGGCTGGTCGCCCTTTCGGCCTCTCTTTTCCTTCCGCTGTGGCGATGCCGGCATACCGCTAACCGTTTTTACGCGGCATTCCTGGCGCTGATCATTCTCAATTGCATGATCGAATCGGTGTTTGAGCTGCAGGCGGGAGTGGTATTTTATGCTTTCTTTAATTCTTTACTTTTGTTCTCTGAACCGGAAAAACTATGATACCGTTCTCGCCACCGAAGATCACGGATGAGGTCGTGAAGGCAGTGGAAGAAGCGCTTCGCTCGGGCTGGATCACCACCGGTCCCCGAACCAAGCTGCTCGAAAATAAGCTGGCAGCGTTTTGCGGGGTGCCCAATGTTCTTTGCCTGAACTCGGCCACCGCGGGGCTCGAGATCATGCTGCGATGGTACGGAGTGGGAAGGGGCGATGAAGTGATCCTTCCCGCCTATACCTATGCCGCTACAGCCAATGTGGTGATACATTGCGGTGCGCGGCCCGTTTTTGTAGACGTGAGGGAAGATGATTTTAATATTGACCCGGAAAAGATCGCCAGGGCGATCACGGTGCGCACCAAGGTGATCATGCCCGTTGATTTCGGGGGCCTGCCCTGCGATTACGATGCCATCAACGGTTTGGTCAGCGGCAGGGAGATCAGGAAAAAGTTCAGGCCGGCAACGCCAGAGCAAAAAAAACTGAAGCGCATACTGGTGCTGGGCGATGCCGCTCATTCCCTTGGCGCGTCCTTTAAAGGGAAAAAGGCAGGGGCGTTGACGGATGTTTCCGTTTTTTCTTTCCACGCGGTGAAGAACCTGACCACGGCCGAAGGAGGGGCCGTATGCCTCAACCTGCCCGCGCCTTTCGACAACGCGAACATCTACCGCCAGCTATGCATAAAGACCCTTCACGGACAGAACAAGGATGCGCTGGCCAAGACGCAGCGGGGCAACTGGCGCTACGATATCATAGAGGCCGGCTATAAATGCAATATGACCGATCTTGCCGCTGCCATGGGGCTGGTGGAGCTGGAGCAATACCGTTCCGATACCTTGCAGCGGAGGAAGCGCATCTGTGAAACATACAACAACCTGTTCAGGGATCAGACCTGGGCGGAGCTTCCCATGCTGAAGGACGGGCAGCGCGAATCGTCTTACCACCTGTATCCTTTACGAATAAAGAATGCCGGGGAAAAGCAGCGCGATGAGATCATTGCCCGGATTTTCGATAAAGAGGTTTCCGTTAATGTGCATTTCATACCGGTACCCATGATGAGCTTTTACAAAAAGCTCGGGTATAGGATCAGGAACTACCCGGTAGCTTACCGTTGCTATGCGCGGGAAATATCCCTGCCCGTGTATTATGATCTGACGGATGAGCAGGCGCGCACGGTGGCCGATGCCGTGATCCGATCTGCAGAGGAAGTGCTGAAATGAAGCGGTTTTCCGATATCATTTTTTCAGCGCTCGGCCTTCTCCTGCTTTCCCCGTTCCTGCTGCTCATCGCGCTGGCCATTGTTGCCGGTTCGGGCTTCCCGGTCTTCTACCGCCAGCAGCGCGTAGGGCTGAACGGGCGCGACTTTCAGCTTTTCAAGTTCAGGACCATGCGTGCCGGGGCGGATAAAAAGGGCCTGCTTACCGTGGGCGGCCGCGACCCGCGGGTTACCGCTGTAGGATATTTCCTGCGTAAATACAAGCTCGATGAGCTCCCGCAACTGCTGAACGTTTTGCTTGGCGATATGAGCCTGGTGGGCCCCCGGCCCGAAGTGAGAAAGTACGTGGAGCTGTATACCGCTGAGCAGCGCAAAGTGCTCTCGGTTAAACCCGGCATCACTGACTATGCTTCTATCGCCTACGCGAATGAGAACGAGATACTCGGAAATAGCAGCGATCCCGAACAGGCGTATATCCGCGAGATCATGCCGGCCAAGCTGGCGCTTAACCTGAAGTATATACGCGAGCAGGGATTGATTACCGACCTCAAAATTATCTTCAGGACACTGGCCCGGATAGCGGGAGGTTAAATAGCGCTGCTGAGCTTCTCCAGCTCGGCCACCTTATCGGTATACCCCAGTTTTTCGTATGAATTGATCAGGTTGCGTAACATGCGCTTGATGATGTCGGTATTGGAGCAGGGCTCGTAGTACGCTGGCTGCTGGGGCAGGCGCAATTGGCGCAGGAAAGAATCCACCTCCTTTTTGCTGAACACCGATCCGCGGCTGAAGGGATTGATGTAGAACAGCACCTTGTCGCCCTGGTCCTCCGACAGTCCCGCATCAACATAGGCCAGCACGAAGTGCTCGGGCAGGTTCACTCCATAAATAGGAATGCCCAGGTCCTGGGCGATAATGGCGTAAAGGATAGAAAGGGAAAGCGGGTTGCCCTTCTTTGTTTCCAGCACCGTATTGATATAGGAGTTCTGCGGGGCGTGGTAGTTCATGGTATTCCCGCTGAAGCCGTGAATGTCGAATATGATGTGATTGATCACCCTTACCTTTTCCAGGGCCGTGAGGTTATTATTGAGCTCCAGCCACACATCCTGCTTGATCTGCTCGATCTGCTTGAGGATCTTTTTATCGTCCAGGTCGGGATACTGGTAGCGCGCGATGAGTATAGCCCCATCGATAAGCTTCTGGTTGAGCGGATTGGCCCAGAGCTTCAGCTCATCGAGTATTTTGCCGAACTGTATCTTGTGGATGATGTTCTCTATACGCTGCTGGATGAGCGAATCGAAGGAATTCTCCCAGGCGGTCTCCAGCACGGGTATCACCTCCTGGCCTATGGACAGCAGCTTATCCTTGATCTGCTCGAAGACCCGTTCATCGGGATCGTCAAGCAGGCTGATGAGCGCGGATATTTCCTTCTTATCCATCTGTATCACAAATTTACGTCAATCGCACTGCGGGAAAAAATGAGGGCAGCCGTTTTTTTAACACGAAGAAGTTAATCGCTCCAGTACCAGGCGGATCAGGCGGTCGATGGCAGGGTGATGGTCAGGGCTGTATTTTTTGATCACCCGGTTGGCGATAATGGTGCAAACCGTGCAGGCGCGGTGGCCCAGCAGTCGGGCCAGCCCGTAGAGAGCCGAGGTTTCCATTTCAAAATTGGTGATACGGAGCTGTTCATGGCGGAACGAGGTAAGGGCCTCGTTCAGGCCCGGCATGAGCGGCTTCAGCCGTAGCGCCCTTCCCTGGGGGCCATAGAAGCCCGGGGCGGTGGCCGTAATGCCGCTTGCCAGGCCTTTCCCTATGCGGCCGGCCAGCTCGTCAGAGCCCCTGACCGCATAAGGATACGGCAGCCGCTCATCCCATGAAGTATGCGCCATAAATGCAGCCGACAGCTCTTTCTCGTATAGCCTGTCGGTCTCCCCGTAATAATTGAGCAGTCCGTCAAGCCCCAGTCCGTATGCCGAAACAACAAAGGAATCGGGGAGAAGATCGGGCTGCAGGGCCCCCGAGGTGCCTATTCGTATAATGTCCAGGCTGCGCTTTTCAGCGCTGACCGCGCGGGTATTAAGATCTATATTCACCAGCGCGTCCAGCTCGTTCATCACGATGTCGATATTATCGGTGCCGATACCGGTGGAAAGAACGGTGATCCTTTTTTTGCCGGAATACCCGGTATGGGTGATAAACTCCCGGTTCTGGACCTTAAACTCCACCCGGTCGAAATACTTCGATACGGCTGCAACGCGCCCCTGGTCACCGGTAACGATAACGGTTTCGGCCAGGTGCTCGGGGCGCAGCTTCAGGTGGTAAACGCTGCCGTCAGGGTTCAGGATAAGCTCGGTTTCCTGCATGAGAGGAGTCAGTAAGGCTGTTGACAAATGTCAGTTTTTTTCCGGAACCAGGGCCGTTAATTTACCGCGCCCGCGAAATTGGTTATTAAATAAAAACCATTAGGTTTGTATTTTTGGGAGTCAGTAGTAACCAAAAATCCTGATGTATGGCTAAAACCCAGAAGAACAGAATCTTAATCCCGATCGATTTTTCCGAACAATCCTATATCGCGCTCAGCCAGTCGTATAACCTGGCGCGCGAGATCGATGCCGATCTTACCCTTTTATACGTGATCGAGGACAGGGGAGCCCTGTTCCAGTTCTTTTCCAAAAAACAGCATGCGGATATCAAGAAGAATATCCAGAAGGAGCTGGATAAGGTGGCTGCCGAGGCCGAGAAGAAGAGCAAGCTGAAGGTGGAAACCATGATCGCGAAGGGCGCTCCGTATGAAAAGATCACGGAAGTGGCGGAGATGATCAACGCCACGTTCATCATTATGGGCAAGAATGGCACGGAGACCATAAAGAAGAAGTTTCTCGGATCGAATGCCCTGAAGGTGGTGCGTGAGTCTAAGGTGCCCGTTATCACCATCCGGGGGAAACGGCATCGCGATGGCTGCGTGAACATTGTTCTGCCGCTTGACCTGACCAAAGAAACAAAGGAGAAGGTCAGCAAGGCGATGTGGCTGGCCCGGCTTTATAAGGGGGCAAGGATCAGGGTGGTATCGGTGCTTTTCACTACCGATGAGTTCGTGGTGAACAGGCTGACCCGCCAGATGGGGCAGGTGCGCTCCTTCATCGAGGCGGGCGGTATCGAATGCACTGCCGAGATCATCAAAGGCATCAAGGGCGAGGAAACGCTGGCCCAGAATATCATCGATTACGCGAATAAGGTGGAGGGCGACCTTATTATGATCATGACCCAGCAGGAGGTTGATTTTACTCCTTACTTCATCGGATCCGCTGCCCAGGAAATGATCAATAACTCGGAAGTACCGGTCATGAGCATCATTCCCATGCCCAAGAAGGATACCTCCGTATTCAAACCCTATTAAATGAACAAACCAGATTCTATGAGAACATTTGACATTAAAAAGATACTTATCCCGGTCGATTTTTCTGAAACGTCCAACCTGGCCATTGAGCATGGCGGGTTTATGGCCGAACTGTTCGGGGCCAATGTGGTGCTGATCCATGTCATCGAGGATAACTGGCAAAGCTTCAGCGTGATCGATTCCGGGGTCGGCATCAAGGATTTCAGCGCTTTCGCTTCCAAAGCGGAGGATAAGCTGGCCGAGGTGGCCGAGCGCCTGAAAAAAGACTATAACGTGAGCTCGAAGCTGATCTGCACCACCGGTAATATCTGCAACGAGATCGTAAAAGCCGTAAAGGAGTATGATACCGACCTGATCGTGATGGGGACCCATGGCGTATCGGGATTTGAGGAGTTCTTTGTAGGCAGCAATACCTATAAAGTGGTGAACAGGGCGGCTTGTCCCGTGCTATCGGTGCAGACACACCCGCAGCGAAAGGGGTTCAAGGATATCCTGCTGCCCATCGACACTTCCCCTCATACTCTTCAGAAAGTGGACTATGCCCTGGCGCTGGCCGAAAAATACGGGGCCACCATCCACGTGCTTGCCGTGCTGAGCAAAGGCGAAGACACCCGGCAGTTCGAGAAAAAGCTCGAGCAGGTGGATAAGCATATCGAAAAAAGCGGGATCATTTCAACGACCACCCGCGTGGAAGGCAGCAACCAGGCCAGAATGACGCTGGAGCACGCTAAAAAGATCGGTGCCGACCTTATCGTGATCATGACCGACCAGGAGGAGAACCTTTCAGGCCGTTTCATCGGCCCTTATGCCCAGCAGGTGGTCAACCATTCGCGCACCGCGGTCATGAGCATTGCCCCGTTCGTAAAGGACGAGCTGCTGGAAAGCGTGCACCCTTACTAGGGCTGGCTTTTTTGGATCAAAAAGCGTAATTTTGTTGCAATAAACGTGTAGCCAATGTATTCGGGATTAACAGACACGGAGTTGCTGCGGCAACTGGAAGAAAAGGTCACCGACCTCAAATCGCTTGTGCTTTACAATGATGATGTGAATACCTTCGATCATGTGATCGAATCGCTTGTGAAGATATGCGGCCATGAGCCGGAGCAGGCCGAGCAATGCGCCTATATCATTCATTATAAGGGCAAATGTACCGTTAAGTCAGGAGAGTTCAATAAACTAAGGCCGATGTGCGAGGCGTTGCTTGAGCGCGGCTTGTCGGCAACCATCGAATAACCCACCATGAGCAAAATCAAATTCTCGCCTGCGGGGATCTTTGTATCCTTTTTCCTGTGCGCTGTGCTGGCGGCAACCGTTATCTCCTGTTCGCGCGTTCCGATCACGAACAGGAAACAGGTGGTGGCGGTATCGGAAAGCGAGATGATCGCCATGAGCGTGAAGCAATACGCTCAGTTCCTGGCCAAGCACCCTCCCTTGCCCAATAGCGACAGCCGCGTGGTCATGGTCAAGAGCGTGGGCGGCAAGATACAGATGGCCGTGGAGCAGTTCATGAAGGAGAAAAAGCTGAGCAAGCGCATAGCGGGTTATAAATGGGAGTTCAACGTGGTGGATGATAAGACCGTTAACGCCTGGTGTATGCCGGGCGGGAAAGTGGTAGTGTATACGGGCCTGCTGCCCGTTACGCAGACCGAGGCTGGCCTGGCGGTGGTCATGGGTCATGAGATAGCCCATGCTGTGGCCCGCCATGGCAACGAGCGCATGAGCCAGGCCATGATAGCTGAATTCGGCAAGGCGGCCCTCGCAACAGCGGTGGCCTACCAATCGCAGGCGGCACAGGAGATATTCATGCAGTCGTACGGGCTGGGCTCCACGCTCGGCCTGCTGAAGTATTCGCGCACCCACGAAAGCGAGGCCGATAAACTGGGGCTTGTGTTCATGGCCCTGGCGGGCTATAACCCGGAAGAAGCGGTGGCGTTCTGGCAGCGCATGGCCAAGGATGGCTCCAACACCCTGCAGATACTCAGCACGCATCCGAATGACCAGACCCGGATCGAGGATCTGAAAAAGTTCCTGCCTCAGGCCAAGAAATA
>JBFLYZ010000075.1:0-16002 GCA_040756415.1 Bacteroidota bacterium | reverse complement strand
GCCGCCCCTTCGGATCATCCCGCTTTAGCGGGATAATCCAGTCTGACAGATAATCCAGGCTTTCATAAGCGGAGAAATCAAAAAGACCATAGGACGCGGAGCGTCCGAAAGGGCTTTGTTTTAGGCTGCCCTTAAGGATCACGGCAGTAATCCAGTATCGCAAAACCGCACCAGCCCTTAACTTTTTGGGGATAAGCCTGCTTGAATTTTTTCCGCTGTTAGCTCTGGCGGTTAAATAAGCCCTCCTGGCCTTAATTTTCCTGCTCTAGGCCCACGTTAATATTTTGTTATCTATTTGTTCCCGAAGCACTTTTAAAATCCCTCTACTTTTGCCGCGCCAGGGGCCATGTCTAACCAAAATCCTTTTCCGCGTACCATGCAGATCAAAAAAGTGCTTGTCGCCAACCGTGGCGAGATCGCTATCCGTGTTTTCCGCGCCTGCTTCGAGCTGGGCCTGAAGACCGTTGCCATTTACACCTATGAGGACCGCTACTCGCAGCACCGCTACAAGGCCGATGAGTCGTACCAGGTGGGCCGCGATGACGAGGCCCTCAAGCCTTACCTGCACATCGATGAGATCATCCACATCGCCAAAAAGAAGAAGGTGGACGCCATACACCCCGGCTACGGCTTCCTATCCGAAAATGCCGGGTTCGCCCGGCAGTGCAGGGAGAACGGCATCATCTTCATCGGCCCCGACCCCGGGGTGATGCTGGCCCTGGGCGATAAGATATCGGCCAAGAAGATCGCCAAAGAGAACGGCATTCCCATCATCGAGAGCTCGGCCAAAGAGCTTAAGAATATCAAGATAGCCCTGGAAGAGGCCCTGCGCATAGGCTTTCCCCTCATGCTCAAGGCCGCGGCAGGCGGTGGGGGAAGGGGCATGCGCGTGCTGCGCAGCCGCGAAGACCTGGAAAAGGTGTTCGATGAGGCGCGCAGGGAAGCGAAGAACGCCTTTGGCGATGACACGGTATTCCTCGAAAAGTTCGTGGAGAACCCCAAGCACATCGAGGTGCAGATAGCGGCCGATAACCACGGCAATATGGTGCACCTCTTCGAGCGCGACTGCTCCGTTCAGCGCAGGTACCAGAAAGTGGTGGAGGTAGCGCCTTCCTTCGGGCTGGCCGAAGAAGTAAGAAAAAAGCTGTACGACTACGCCCTGAGGATATGCCGCGCGGTGAACTACAATAACGTGGGTACGGTCGAGTTCCTGGTCGATGAGCAGCAAAGGATCTATTTCATCGAGGTGAACCCCCGCATACAGGTGGAGCATACCGTGACCGAAATGGTGACGGGCATCGACCTGGTCAAGACCCAGATCTTCGTGGCGGGCGGCTATAAGCTCAGCGATACGCAGATCAAGGTGCCCTCGCAGGAGGCCATACGCACCAACGGCTACGCCATACAGTGCCGCATCACCACCGAAGACCCCGAGAACGACTTCAAGCCCGATTACGGTACGGTGATCACCTACCGCAGCCCGGGCGGCTTTGGCATACGCCTCGATGCGGGCAGCATCTACCAGGGCGCCACCATCAGCCCCTTCTTCGACTCCATGCTGGTGAAGATATCGGCCCACTCGCGCACGCTGGACGGGGCCTGCCGCAAGATGCACCGCGCCCTGCAGGAGTTCCGCATACGTGGCGTAAAGACCAATATCCCTTTCCTGGAGAATATCATCAACAACAAGGACTTCCATGATGGAAAGGCCACGGTCTCGTTTATCGAGAAGAACAAAGAGCTCTTCGTGTTCCGCAAAGGGCTCGACCGGGCCACCCGCATCGTCAAATTTTTAGGCGATACCATCGTGAACGGCAATCCTGACGTGAAGGCGGCCGATAAGAACAGGAAGTTCCCGAAACCCCTTGTTCCCGATTTCGATCCGTACGCATCGTACCCGGGCGGCACCAAGGACCTGCTCAACAAGCTGGGGCCGGAAAAATTCTGCAAATGGCTGAGGAAAGAGGAGAAGATACATTATACCGATACCACCATCCGTGACGGGCACCAGTCATTGCTCGCCACCCGCATGCGCACCTACGATATGCTGCGCGTGGCCGAGAGCTTTGCCAGGAACCATCCCCAGGTGTTCAGCATGGAGGTATGGGGCGGGGCCACCTTTGACGTATGCATGCGCTTTCTCTACGAAAATCCCTGGAGGAGGCTGGATGAGCTGAGGAAGTCCATCCCGAACATTCTTTTGCAGATGCTCATCCGCGGCTCGAACGCGGTGGGCTATACCGCTTACCCCGATAACCTGGTGGAGAAGTTCATCGAGAAATCATGGGAGCATGGCATTGACGTGTTCCGCGTGTTCGACTCGCTGAACTGGCTCAAGGCCATGGAACCCAGCATCAGGGCCATCCGTAAGAAAACAGGCGGCATCGCTGAGGTGGCCATGTGCTATACGGGGGATATACAGGACAAGAGCAGGACGAAGTATAACCTGAAATACTACCTGCGCCTGGCTAAGGATATCGAGAATTCGGGCGCCCACATCCTGGCCATTAAGGATATGGCGGGGCTGCTCAAGCCCTACGCGGCCTACGAGCTCATCAGCGCGCTGAAGGAGGAGGTCAAAATCCCCATTCATCTTCATACGCATGATACCTCTTCGCTCCAGTCGGCCATGTACCTCAAAGCCATAGAAGCCGGGGTAGACGTGGTGGATGTGGCCCTGGGCGGGCTATCGGGGCTCACCTCCCAGCCCAACTTCAACTCGATCGTGGAGATGATGAAGTTCCATAAGCGGGAGAATAAGTTCGACATCGCTTCGCTCAATAAATTCTCCAATTACTGGGAAGACGTCCGGGAATACTATTATCCTTTCGAATCGGGACTCAAGGCCAGCACGGCCGAGGTCTATTACCACGAAATGCCGGGCGGGCAGTATTCCAACCTGGTGCAGCAGGCAGCGGGACTTGGAGTGGGCGAGAAGTTCGAGGAGATAAAAGATACCTACCGCGATGTAAACCAGCTTTTCGGGGATATCGTCAAAGTAACGCCCAGCTCGAAAGTGGTGGGGGATATGACCCTGTTCATGATTTCGAACGGGATGAAAGCGAAGGACGTGTTGGAGAAAGGCGAGAGCCTTTCCTTCCCCGAGTCGGTGCAGGGCTTTTTCCGTGGCGACCTGGGCCAGCCCCCGGGGGGATTCCCCAGGCAACTGCAGAAGCTGGTGCTGAAAGACAAGAAGCCCTATACCACGCGGCCGAACGCGCAGCTTGAACCGGTGGATTTTGACAAAGAGTTCGGGGAATTCAAAAAGAAATTCAAAGAGAGCGACCTGGGCCGCCCGCTCGACATCACCGATTTTCTTTCTTACAAGATGTACCCGAAGGTATTTGAGGATACGTTCAAAAAATGGACGGAGTACGGATTCGTGTCGCGTATCCCCACTAAGAATTTCTTCTACGGCATGGAGCTCAACGAGGAAACCATCATCAATTTCGCTCCCGGAAAATCCATTATCGTGCGCCTGCTGTCGGTGGGCCCGCCCAAAGAGAACGGCATGCGCACCGTCTTTTTCAAGGTGAACGGTCAAACCCGCAACATCGAGGTGCTGGACCGCTCGCTGAACATCCGGAAAGAAGAAAACCAGAAGGCGGAGAGCGGCAACCCCAAGCATGTGGGCGCTCCCCTTCAGGGCATGCTTTCGAAGATATTCGTGAAGAAGGGACAGGCCGTGAAGAAGAACGAGCCGCTTTTCGTGATCGAGGCCATGAAAATGGAGACCACCGTTACCGCCCCGATGGACGTGGAGGTCAAGAACATCTACCTGAAGGAGGGCATACGGGTGAATACGGACGACCTGGTGGTGGCGCTGAGCTGACAGGCCGCCCCGCAGCTCCTCGATTTCATTCTTTATCTTCGTGCTGTCTATGCAGGGCAGCGCGCAAAATCTTCCTTACTCCAGGCTGATCGCCTATTCCTTCGGCATGATGGGATGGAGCGTGCTGGTGAATATGATCGGGGTGCTGCTGATCTACTTCTACCTTCCCCCCTCCAATTCGGGCATGGTCAACCTGCTTTCGCAGGCGATGATACTGGGCGTGCTCAACCTTCCATCGCTGATCACGGCCGCGGGCAGGCTGGTGGATGCGGTGTACGATCCTTTTATCGGGCAGCTCAGCGACCGCAGCGCGAATCCCCAAGGCAGGCGCATCCCCTTCATGAAGCTGAGCGTGCTGCCTTCCGTTGTGTTCTGCGCGCTGGTGTTCCTGCCCCTCGACCGCAGCGAAAGCGCCTCCAACGCCATATGGCTCACGGTAACGCTCATCCTCTTCTTTGTCTCCGCCACCACCTATATTATTCCCTATAATGCCCTGATGCCCGAGATGGCGCATACCGCAGCGGATAAGGTGCGCTTTTCCACCTACCAGCAGGTAGGTTTCGTGATGGGGATCGTGATGGCATCGGCAACGAACAACATAGCCGACCTGGTGCAGAACGGCCTCGGTATAAGCGACCGCATGCAGGCGGTGCAGTATGCCATCTGGGGCTTGTGCGGGCTGGGAGGCGTGCTCATGCTGATCCCCGTTTTGGCCATCGATGAGCGCAAATACTGCCGTGGAAAACCTTCGCACACTCCGCTGATAGCGGCTATAAGGCATTCGTTTCGGAACAAGAACTTTGTGTATTACATAGCCGCTGATTTTTCGTACTACATGGCCATGTACATCATCACCAGCGGCCTGCTGTATTTTCTCACGGTGCTCTGCGGGGGACCCGAGTCGGAAGGCGTTCTGCTGATGGGAACCATGGTGGGCGTATCACTGCTGTTCTATCCTTTTATCAACCTTTTCGCCAATAGAATAGGCAAGAAGAAGATCGTGCTCTTTTCTTTCGCCATGCTGGCCCTGCTTTTCCTGGGCATTTACTACCTGGGCAAATTTCCCATGGACAAGGTCGGCCAGATGTACCTGCTGGTGATAGGGGCTTCCTTACCCCTGGCATCGCTGGGCATATTGCCGCCCGCCATATTGGCCGAGATCGCTGAAGAGGACGCCCAGCGCACCGGTGAGAACAGGGAGGGGTTGTATTTTGCGGTAAAATACTTTGTGGTCAAGCTGGGACAAACTTTCGGGATAGCCTTGTTCGCCTTCCTTACGCTTTACGGCAAAGACCCGGGCAATGACCTGGGATTACGGCTCAACGGCATATGCGGGTTTGTGCTGTGCGCGGTGGCGTTTATCGCGTTCTCGAAGTTCAAAGAAAAGGGTTAGGATGGATAGTTAAAGGTTATGATGGTTGGCTGGTTGGGATGGTTGTGATAGTTAAAGCATGGTTGACCGGTTACGTTTAGTTCAATGCTGCCGAACCACCGTAACTATCTGAACTATCTAAACTCCCTCACAGAGGCATTCGGTCGTTCGGATCGCGCCTGATGAGCAGGCGGCCGATAAAGCTTTTCTTTCCCGTGATCCCTTTCCAGGCGTCCCATACCAGCCATATGCCGGGCAGGCTGTACAGCAGGTCGGATGCCGCCCAGTCGAACATGAAAATACCGGTAACGGGCACCAGCGCGATCACAAAGCCAGCGAACATCTGGGCGGGGTAAAGGACATGCGCCCGTACATTATGGATGGGGGTCTTTTTTGCAAAGCCGGCCTTGCGGAAGCTCTCCCAGTCGTAATGGAAGTTCTGAATGGCCTGTTTCCGGGAGGCAGCGTTCTTCAGCTTGAGGTCGTACATCACGCGCTTTTTCTCATTGCCCAGGGTCTCGTAGGCTTCGCTCACCAGGGTGAACACCTCCTGCGCCTCGTTGGTGCGGTTCACGTCCGGGTGAAGCAGCTTGGCCTTTTCGCGGTAAGCGCGCTTGATCTCGTCTGCGCTCGCGGTCTCGGCCACCTCCAGCACCTGGTAATAGTTATACAGCATAGGGCCGTAATTTTAGTGAAAATTTATGCCTAAATTTACAAAACAATGATAAGCGGTATGAAAAGAAACATCCTTCTCCTCGTGCTTTCCTTTGTTTTGGCTGCCAATGCCCGGGCACAACTGTTCCAGACCAGCCGTCATACCTTCATTGAGCACGAGCAGGGTCTTTTCTTCCCTGATTTCAGGAACATGAACGATTACATCTTTACCTACGATAACATGTCGTTCGGGGATTCCCTGCGCACCTGGGGCATAGCGGTGCATTCGCAAACGGACCAGTTCCTGTTCATGAAAACGCAGGTGGACGCTGACTTTTCCGTGCGCAGCTTTATACCTCACCTGATCAGCCGAAACGACTCGCTGAGCTACCGCATCAGCGGCTGGATGATTTCCTATTCCAAGGGAAGGGATGTGTTCTCCAACAGCAATTTCCTCGACCTCATCCTCAATGTAGGTTACGATTTCGGGCGTTTCAAGATGTACTACACCGACCTGTACCGCCCCGAGCGCGTGAGCAAGGGAAAGTACACCAATCCCTCTTTCATGCTTCATGGCCATGCCGACCTGCGTTTCAATTTTCTGAAGAAAGAGGGATCGGTGGGCATCACCCTCGGCCTGAAGGGGCTCTACACCTATGATATCTCCAACGGAAAATGGAAAGCGAAAAAAGACCAGCTTCCGGGACTTTCTTTCCAGACAAAGATGACCGGGTACATGCTGCTGGCCACGCTGGGCCTGGCCTTTCATTCGTCAGACGATGAAGGCAGCGATGAGGGCGGCTTCAAGCTCAACGACCGGATGCCCGACAGGTAATTTGAACGAAAAAAATTTCTCCCAAAATCAAATTGGAGTTAAACAATAAAAGTCCCGGAAAAGCCCGGGACTTTTATGCCAATATTCTCCTGGTAACGCAGAAGGGCGTTAAATGCTTTCCCCGCTGCTCACCACCTGCACCCACTTGCCGGGCTTGCGGCTGTTGATGGTGTTATCATACATGGCCTCGCAATAGATGGTGGGCAGGTAGAACTTGCCCATATAAGCCGAGTTGAGTATGATCCTGAAGGTCTTGGTCTCGTTCTGTGCCAGGTCGAAATAGGTGTACACGCGGTCATCGCGTATATCCTGGTACGTGGGCGCTGAGCTCTTAATGGCATTTTCGCCCTCGTCCATGCGGGTATTGTGTATCTCCCAGCCTGAAGGGAAGATCTGGGTGAGCGCCATTTCCTTGTAATATCCGCGCTGGCCGGGGTTGGTGAGGGAAACCTCGGCATAGAAATCAGTGCCCTGCTCCAGCTTCTCCGGGTCAATGGTTTTGCCGTCCATGGTCTTGTAGGTAATGCTCATCTTCAGGTCGTTCTCGGCAGCGCTCTGGTCGCCCGCCTCGGGAATGCCTTCGAGTATGATGCGCGCGTACAGGATGCCCGTACCGTTGTTCTGCACCATCACGTTGCCCGGGCTGGTGCTGTTCTTGATGTCCATTTCTACCTGCGATACGGCCAGCTTGCCGTTCATGCTTTTGGGAGCCGAGCCGTTGATGCTGTAGGTGTAGCTGTAGCTGCCCGAGGCGCTGCCCGCTTTGGCGAACTTGGAGATGGCGATCAGGCAGTAAGCCGTGGTCTGCGTGCTCATCCAGCTCTTTTCATTGCTGAGCTCGGCCGAAAGAAGCTTCACGATCGAAAAGGCTTTGGCCGTTTCGCCCATGAGCGACAGGGCTTCGAGTATCATGGCCTCATCGCGCTCATCGCTGCCGAAAGAATAGCTCAGCTCCGAATAATCCTTCACCGTAGTGGAAGCGTTCGTCACCAGCTTTTTGGCTTCGCTGGGATAGCCGGCAATCTGGTAGGCGGCTGCCAGCCTCCAGCGCGCGGGCACCGAAAGGTCTTTGTACTCGCGCAGGCGGTTCATGGCGCCCAGCTCGGGCGCTTTGGCCAGGGCCAGGGTGTAGAGCCGGTAGGCCTGCTCCAGGTCATCGTTGTAATAATAATAGTATGATTTCGTTTCCCTGGGCTCCCAGTCGTTGGCGGTCTGCTTCTGGTATTTTTTCCAGGAGTTCAGCAGGTTGTCGGGCACGGAGTAACCCTTGGCCATGGCCTCCAGCAGGAAGTGGCCGGCATAGTTGGTGCCCCAGTCGCTGGGGTCGTTCGACCCGGGCCAGTAGCCAAAGCCACCGCTGGTGGTCTGGAACTTCTTGATGCGGCTGATGGCCGATTTGACGTTCTGCTCCACTTCTGATTTCATTTTTTGCGGCAGGTCCATCACATCACCTACAAAGAGCTGGGGAAAGGCCGATGAAGTGGTTTGCTCTATGCAGCCGTGCGGGTACTGTATCAGGTAGCGCAGCCTCCTGCCCAGGTCGATGGGAGGGAGGTTGGAAAGCTCGATCAGGCCTTTGTTGGTGCCCGTCATGCCTACGGGCGTGTAGGGCACGTTCCATTTCTGGCCGGGCTGCAGCACGGTCTCGATCACATCCACCACGGGAGGATTGGGATTGCGAACATCGATCTCGATCTCGTAGGTCGCTTTCTCGTTGCCGCTCACCGCAACGACTTTTACCTTACCCACACCCAGCTTGGGCTTTACTTTCAGCTTGAAGTTCACCACCTCATCGCCAATGTCTTTGAAAGTAAGCGATTTCTTGCTGGCATCATCGATGCTGAGGTATTCGTTGGTGCTCACGGTGATGCTCACGTTCTTCACGAACTTCTCCATGGCGAACACGTTCACCGGCAGCTCCACATCCTCGTTCGGACCCACTACGCGCGGAAGGGTGGCCAGCACCATGAGGGGCTTGCGTACGGGCACGGTCTTATCGCTGGAGCCGTAGGCGAAATCCTGCCCGGCCACTACCATGACGCGAACCGATCCGATGTACTGCGGTATGTCGATGGTATGCGTCTTTTTTTCTCCCTTGTTAATGAAAAATGGACCGATGAAGCGCACCATGGGTTTGAAACGGTTGGCCTTCTTGCCCTCTTTCTCTTCCACTTCACCGTCACCGCCAATGGCCAGTATGCTTTGCAGCTTTCCGCCATACGCGCCCATCACCATGTCGTACATATCCCAGGTCTTGACGCCCAGCGCCTCGCGGGCGTAGAAGGCCGCCCAGGGGTCGGGTGTCTGGAAGCGGGTGAGGTCGAGCAGGCCCTCGTCTACCACGGCCAGGGTATAGGTCATGGATTTGCCGTTCTCCTCGCTCACGGTCACTGTTTCTTTCGATTCGGGCTTCCACACGTTGGCCGTTTGTATAACCGGGCGCAGGTGCGTATTGGGATCATCGATCAGCACGGGTATCACGCCATACATGCGTATGGGCAGGTCGTTCTCGGTCTGCGCGTGGGGCTGCACCAGGGTCACGTGCACATAGATATTGGGCGCCATCTCGGGCCTGGCCTCGAAGCTGAACTCGGTCTGTCCCTTTTTGGTATCCACCCAGCTCGCCTGCAAAACCTTCGAGCCGGTCTCTATGCTCACCAGCGCGCGTCCTTCGCTGCCTGACGGAATGGTGAGCTTGATCTGCTCGCCAACCGCATATTTTTCCTTGTCAGCGTTGAAGGAGAGCATCACCGCGCCTTTGTCGTTCTCGCCCTTGTCGCTCTTGCCGGCCCACCAGGGCCAGTCGATATACACATCCTGCCCGCAGGAGTGCCCGCTCTCCTGATCGGTGATGCGCACGAAATAGCGGCCCCATTCCGGGCGGTCGATGCGCAGGATGTATTGTCCTTTGCCGTTCACGGTCTTGATCTCTTTCTCTTCCAGCGGCAGGTGGTAATCGCTGCCTACGTAGTTGGCCAGGTCGCCATCGTATTCGTCCCACCACCAGCGCCAGTTCACTTTATAGAGCTGCACCTTGACCTTGCGCGATACGGGATTTCCTTTTTCATCCACCGTGGCGATCTGCACGATATTGTTGGTATCGGTAAAAAGCATATTGCCCCAGCCATGGCCTTTGGGCATTTTCAGCCCCACGTAGCTGTCGTAAGGCGAAAAGGGCAGGGAGAAGCGGTCGATGCTGAATGCGCCACCCTGCTCGAACACGCGGGCCACGAAGCTGGCGCGCAGCATGCCCGGGGCGTTGCTCGCGCTGATGTTCGGCTTGATCTCCGCCTCGCCATCCTGGTTCAGCTTGCCATCGAAAATGGTCTGCGTTTCGGTAGTGTAGTTCACGGCCGGGTCGGTGAAAACGAAGCCGGGGAATTTCGGGAAGCTGGTCTCCATCTCGTTGAGCGATACTTCTACTTTCGCGTCCAGGTTCTTCGCAATGGCCCCGTGCAGCCATTTCACCATGAGCGTACCCTTGATGTCATCGCCAGCAAAGATCTTTTCCTTGCCGAAATCGAGCTTCAGCTTGAGGCGGTTGGGCATGATGGTCTCGATCTTGAGCAGCTTGGTGAACCAGGCTCCGCCAACCTTGATGCGCGCGGTCCAGTTGCCGGTGGGGTCGCCCGCATCGGTGCTGGTGCTGAAATTGTAAAAGCCGTTCAGGCCGGTATTCCTGGTCATTTTCTTCACCACCTGCCCCTGCGGGTTGAGCAGCTCGAAAGCCACCGGGTGGGAGAGGGGCAGGGTGCCCAGCTTATCCTCGAGCATGAAGGTGAGGAAAAGCGAATCGCCCGGCCGCCATACGCCACGCTCGCCATAGATGTATCCTTTCACGCCTTTCTGCACCACCTCGCCCGACACATCGAACGCGCTCAGCGACAGCGATGAGCCGTCATCCAGCTTGAGGTAGCCGCGCTGCTTGCCGTTGCGGGCAATGAGCAGGAAAGGCTTTTTCTTGAGCTCCACCTTGGCCATGCCGTTGCCATCGGTAGTGATCTTCTCGATGGTCTGCTGCTGGTAGTTGAGCAGCTCGAGCGTTACCCCGCCCATGGGCTTGGCCGTTTTCAGGTCGGCCACCACGAAATTCATCGAGCCGTCCGTTCCGCTCTTGGCGATGATGCCCAGGTCGGAGGCCAGGATGTTGCGGCTGTAGCTCTTGTTGTAATAGTACGAGTTATCGCAGGGATTGTCGCGCTCGTTGTAATCGTAATCATAATAATCGTTGTAGTAGTAATCATCGTAATAATAGCCGGAAGGGTAATCATCGCTGGGGTCCTCGTTCTCGTTGTCGGATACCTCTTCGAGTTCCTTTTCAGAAGCGATCTCGCCATCGCAGTGGTAGGCCGCGTACTGCTTCTTGAAGCTGAGCACCACCTTGTAAATGGCCCCGGGCTCGGTCTCGATCAGCTCGCTCAGGTCGAGCGAATAGGTGTTCCAGCGCTGGTATTCCAGCTCGCTCTGCGCGTTCAGCTTCACGGTCTTCTTCAGTACCATGCGGCCCACGCGCTTCATCTCGCGGTTGCCGTCAAGGCTGTTGACCTGCAGGAACTGGGCGATGTTGCTCTCGAATATCTTTATGATCTTGACATCGACCGCGCGCAGGCTTACCGCTTTGAACGGGAAGATAAGCCCCTCATCGCTGTTAGGGAGGATAACGCCCCTGCCGATGAGCTCGATCTGGGGGTTCAGCTCCTCGAACTCCACTTCCCAGTCGCTCTTTTCCTTGAACGGGTAATTGAGTATGTTCTTAATGCCGTTCTGAACGGTCACGATCTTGGCCCCGCTCTGCCGCGTTACCGGGTAGGCCCTGATCTCGTTATCTTCGATCACGTAGGTGAAGCTGACGTTCTCGTTCGTGCTCTTGCCGGTGGATTTCACGGTGATCATGCCCGCGAGCTCCTGCTTCTCGAGCAGGGGATCAGAAAAGCGTATGGAAACATACTGGTCGGGGCTTTGTATCACTTTTACGTCCATCACCTTGAAATCGCCCAGCGCGGGTATCTGGAACCTGCGGTTGTCGCTGTTGGCCGCGCCTATGGCTTTGCCGTTCCACTCCAGGACCACCTCGCTGGGTTTCTCGCCCCTGCGCACGCTGTCGACCGTAAAGCTGTGTCTGTTCTCGCCCTGGTGCTGCCAGTCTATGCGCAGCTTCTTTCCGTCCTGCTTTGCCGTGAGTATCTTTTGCACGTCCTCATCGTTGGCGATATCGGCCGTGAGCAGGCTGCCTTCCACTTTCTGCCAGATGAGCTTTTGCTTGTCGATGGTCGTGATGCCATCGATGTTCACTTCGAGGTTCTGCTTAATGATACTGAAGCCGAAGCCGAACTCTTCCAGGTCGGAGGGCACCTGGATGAGCTTGCCCAGGTGAAAGGTGGCTTTGTATTCCTGCCCCGAAGGCATGGGCTCGGCCGGCTCGAAGCAGAGCGTGCGGGAGTCGAGCCAGGTGGTGGTGCCTTTGATGGCTGGCGAGAATTCAAAGTAAGGCTCAGTGAGCGCCTTGCCGTATTCCAGCTCGCCTTCCATATCGGTGGCCAGCAGGATGCGTATGGTGCTGTGCGAGGAAATGGTTCCGCTGGTGAAGGCGGATACATAACCGCTGAATGCGGGATTGATGTTCTCTTCTTTGGCGCTCCTGGATTCGAACCGGAACAGCGTGGCGAACAGAAGGCACAGCACTGCCACAGCAGTACTGAGCATCAGAACTCTTTTGGACATAGTGGATATTTAAATGGTTGTGTTTGTGATTTGGGTGTACAGGCCAGAAAGCGGGTCCGCTGGAACACCTGGTGTTCCCGGAGCGGAAAGGAGAGAGCGCTACATAGATGGTTAGCCTGTTTGGCCTTGCCCGGGCATCCGCGTCAACACATCAGGGCATGTGTGTATGCGAACGGGGAAAGCTGTAACAAAGATATAAGAAAAAAAACCGGAAAAGCAAAGGTGTTTAAAAATATTCTATGGTAGCGTACTGCCGTTGTGCATATAATAAGGAAAGGGGTGGCAGCTTCATGGAGGACACAGGTCCGGCTTGGCCGTAAAGAATCCCCGGCCTGCCGCTCAGGCACCCATTTTATACAGGTGAGCTAAAAAATGGAATTCCTGATCCCGTACTTCGCCTGCAGGTGCGCCATATGGGTGTAAAAAGCTTTCTGGTAATAGGGCGGCAACTGCGTTTGCCCGCTGCCGAAGAACTTCTGGTATTTTTCCGAAAGGTGCGGGAAGTGTTTTTCCACCGCTTTCAGTACGAGCGTACGGCTGTCGGATGGACCCTCACCGAAAAGGGTAAGGGTGGCCGGGAATATGTATTTTGCCCCGGCCGCCTGTTTAAAGCTGCTGTACATGAGCTCCAGGTGTTCGGCTGTATCGCTGATCCAGGGTAAAAGGGGCATAAGGCTTACCCCCGTATGCAAGCCTGATCCTGCAACCTTTTGCAGCGTTTCCAGGCGCAGGGATGGCGGGGTTGCTCCCGGTTCGAATATCTTTCCCAGCTTGTCGTCAAGGAAAGAAAAAGAAAACGAGACGAAAGCACCGCGCTGAAGTTCCGGATCCCTTCCGGGCAGGCCGGCAGGCAGAATGGCGCTTTTGTCTATTTCGCTGAGCAGATCAAGATCGCGGGTAACCAGGTCGGACCTGGTGATGACATGAACGGGGAAGCGGTGCTTCAGGATGAGCTCGAGGATCCCACGCGTAAGCCGGTAGTCTTTTTCAAACTGCAGGTAAGGCTCGGTTGCGGATGACAGCACGATAATGCCGTGCTGTCCCTTCTTCGCCCGGCTGCTCAATTGTTTTTCGAGCAGCCCCAGGGCATTCGCCTTTACCGATAGTTTTTCCTCCATATGCGTGCCGTACCTGCTGCCCCGTATGTAGCAGTACAGGCAGTTGAAGGAACAGCCGCTGTAGGGGTTGATGGTATAATCATCGAGGAACCATGGATCGCGCAGCTTCTTTTTGTTCAGTATGCTTTTGACGTGGACCTCCTGCGGCATGCGGGATTATTTGCGCTTCTCAAAATTGCGGTTGATCCATTTTACGGCCATTTTTACGTAATGCTCCTCATCGTTCTTTACAGCGTCCATCAGCTTTCTGATGGCGGGGTGAAAGCTCTTGTCGCGCGTGTACCATTCGCTGAGCACCAGGGCCAGCCTTCGCTGCCAGGGATTTTTGGATCGGATGAGCTTATTCGAAATGGCGAATATCTCCTTTGCCTGCGATTTGTTGATCTTCTTCGGGGCCTGCATGCCCAGGGTATCGCATACGGCCCAGTCGGTGATATCCTTCGAGAATTTTTCGATCAGCTTCAGCGCGCGCTGGGGGTCTTTATGCGCGCCCCTGCCGATCAGCTTGCCGGCCAGCACGCGCTCCTCGAAGGCGCCCGAGCTCCACAATTGCACGGCCAGCGACAGGTGATCTTCCTTCACCTGCCTGGCGATCCCGTTCAGCACGGGCATGCGTATGCCGTAAACCTTCTGCGCGCTGGGCACGAACTTGCGGCAGGCTTCGGCCGCTGCCGCGTTGGCGTTCTTCGATAAGATGGCTTGTATCTCTTTGAGCGTGCTCACGTGATATTACATCACACCTGTATCACTTTTTCAGCACTTTGGAAAAACCCAGCGCGATGAGCCCCTGTACGATACCGAAGACGAGGCCGATGAGGGGTCCCATCATCAGGGCCATCAGGCGCGGCCGTTCGGGCATGGGCAGTTGGTGCAGCATCTCCAGGTAATCGGGGTTATGGCTGATGTAAGTGTCCATCAGGATGAAGTGAATGCCCGTGATCCATACGCAATTGGCCAGCGACACGAGCAGGTCGTGCAAAAAGTATTTCCCGCTGCAGATCTTGGCGACCACGAAAGCGTTGAACATCAGTACAACGATCCACACGATCTGTTCCGCCCTCATGGTGATCAGGCCATAGGTGGTTGCCAGCGCAATGACCAGGCCTATCAGGGATAAGCCTGTAATGAGTTTCCAGTTGATTGTTTTCATGGGGGAGTTTTTAAGGACGGTTGAGGCGATCAAGCAAATTTAGTCAATCCGCCCGAGTATACCCTGAAGCTTTATATTTTTTACATTTGTTTCAGCAAACCCCATAACACCATGAAAAAACTCGTACTCTCGTCCATCCTGTTCATCAGCCTGGCCTCTTTCGGGCAGATCACGTTCACCGATACCCTGGCCATACAGGATTTCGACTCCATCCCTACCACCCCGCACCCGGCCTGGACCTTTACCGGCCCGGTCATTTATAATACCATGGGTATGACCGGCACCAATGCGGCCCCGGCCAACAGCCCTACCGGCATTGGGGGCTCGCGCTCGTGGGAAACTACCACCAACAGCACGGGCCTTGTGCTCACTTTCGGTAATATCACCATTCCCCCGGGATACGACAGCATACGCGTGCATTTCAACCTGGCGGCCATGAACCTGATCAGCACGGGAGGCGGACCGGATAACCTGGACTATGTGCTTACGGAAGTAAGTACGGATGGTGGCGCTACCTATTACGGCCGCCTGCGCATACGCGGTGCGGTGGCCAATAACAGCTACTGGCCCTTCAGCGCTACCGGTGTAGCCCGGGTGTATTACCAGCCTCAGACCGAAGTAGTGTTCGCGCCTGCCAATACGGGGTTGCAGACCAACGAGGGGTACAGCAACTGCGAGATCGTTTTTCCGGGAAGCGTTACGCAGGTAGCTATACGCATGACCGGCCGCTCCAGCTCCAGCACCGATAGCTGGCTGGTGGATAACCTGGTCATAACCGGTGAGTATACTTCAGGAGTTTCCGTGGAAGAGCTCAGCGGCAGCGGGCTGAAGGCATTGTATCCTAACCCCGCTACCGACCAGGTGACCGTGTGGTGCGAAGTAAAAGGAGAGTTCAGGCTTGTGGATATGCTGGGCAATGAAGTCATAAGGAAGGACCTGGGCAGCGGTGAGCACAGCATCAGCGTGGCTGAGCTGCCTGAGGGCATGTACCTTTGGAGCTATGTTAGCGGGGATGGACGGGTGAGCAGCGGGAAGCTGGTGCTCAAATAAGCCCTTTGAAAAACTGCCAGTCCCGCCTTTGGCGGGACATGCTTTTTTTCAGGAAAGAGAAAATTTGCTTTTTACCTGGCAATCACTACATTTGCCTGGCAAAATTAAGAACGGAGGCAACCTTTTTCCCCAAAGCGTGTCTTTAGTTTAAAACAAACACACAAGGATACTACCTATAAGCACCTCTCTACTCGTTAAGTAAGTTTCTTTTTTAAAACATTTTAATTAAAAATCACTGATTATCAGCTATTTGGCTGCATGATCGTAGCA
>JBFLYZ010000074.1:0-16421 GCA_040756415.1 Bacteroidota bacterium | reverse complement strand
GGAAGGAAAGAAATTCCCAAATTATCCAGATCTAATTTTTCCAGATTTTTAAAGGTGAATATACATTTAGGAAAACTATCCGAGCTAAGGGCCCACAAATTTAACCAAATGACTTCGTTAGGCTCCTTTAAGGCTGAATCCAGATCTGTATAATATCCTCCCTCATTCAAATAGACAGTAGTTGTATCAGCTGCATTTCTGAATTCCCTTTCGGACTTATCCAGTAACTCGTTTGGTTGCCCGCAAGAAAGCATGAATAAATTTATTGAAAGAAATTTTAAAACTCTCATACCTTCATACAAATTCATACTTCTTTAATTACCTGCCAACCGCCAACCGCCTACTGCCCACTGCCTACTTTTTCAATTAGCCGCCATATTCAACAATGTCTTCGAAACCTTAAATGGCGCCTTCTTAATAGCCTCCCTGTTCACGAACATCTTGATCTCTTCTCCGTCAACCGCCAGGTTGAAATGCGATAAGGTTCCGCTGAAATCCTCCTCCGATACCAAAAGCGCAGGATACTTACTGGTCTTGGATTTGATAGCGGTAAGCTGGAAATAAAAGCCATTGGATATAAAAAGCATATGGCACTCCCCTATCTCAGCAATGGAGGCGAACTCTTTGATGACAAAGCTCTGCGATGATTTCTTTTTATTGGCCAGGCCTTTTTTCAGCTCATCCGCGATCTTCGATTTCCCCAGCACGCCAACAACAAAATCTCCGGACTTATACTTGCCCTCCCACTCCGTATTGACGGCAATATTATAGATATACACGGTCTTGAGCTGGTACTCCTTTTCCTCGCTGATGGTGGATTTATAATAGACCATCTGGGGAGCGCTGCTGCCGTTCCTGGTCTTTTTCAGCTCTTCGATCTTCGCCTGCAGTTCGGCACTGTCCTTCACCAGGCTGTCGATGCGCCTCTGCTTGGCTATGCTGTCCTGCTTAAGGTGGTAGATGCGGGTTTCGTGCTGCGCAACGAGCGCTACCTGCTCATTGTATTTCTTCTGCGAAACACAGGAAAGCAACAGGCAGGCACACATGAAAACTATGCCGTAAAACCGATTCATTGAACGCTAAGCCTGGGCGGTAGGCCCACCAAAATTCATAGGAATGACATTGGGCGTATCGGTTTCCTGGATAGGGCCGTGCACGGCCTCGTATTTGGCTATATTGTCCTTCAGCGCGCGCAGCAGTCGTTTCGCATGCTGGGGAGTGAGCACGATCCTTGATTTTACCTTGGCTTTGGGAACACCCGGCATTATCTTGATGAAATCGATGACGAACTCGGAGTTGCTATGGGTAATGATCGCGAGATTGGAATAAATACCTTCCGACACCTCTTCGCTCAATTCGATATTAAGCTGGTTCGGGTTATTCTGGTTCTGGTTTTCCATGATGAAACGGTTAAACGATTATACTACGAAGTTATTAAGAAAAAAGGGGAAAGCCCTGGCCCTCCCCTTTCTTTTATTATGGTCTTAAAGGCTATGCCTCTTCCTCTACGGCACTCTCGCGCTTGCTGGCCATCAGCCTGTCGTACTCCTCCTGCGAGCCTACGATGATCTTCTCGTATGCCCTCAGTCCGGTACCGGCAGGGATCAGGTGGCCAACGATCACGTTCTCCTTCAGGCCCACCAGCGTATCTATCTTTCCGCCCACGGCAGCTTCGTTGAGCACCTTGGTGGTCTCCTGGAACGAAGCGGCCGATATCCAGCTATTCGTTTGCAGCGAGGCGCGGGTAATACCCTGCAGTATAGGATTGGCCGTAGCCGCCTTCGCATCGCGTGCATCGGCCAGCTTCTTATCCTTACGCTTGAGCATGGAGTTAATATCGCGGAGCGCGCGCGCGGAAATGATCTGTCCCGCCCTGAGTTCCTCGGCCTCGCCCGGATCGGTGACCACTTTCATGCCGAACACACGGTCGTTCTCGTCCATGAAGTCCGATTTGTTGGCCAGTTGCCTTTCCAGGAACATGGTATCTCCCGGGTCGTCAATTTCCACTTTACGCATCATCTGGCGCACGATCACCTCGAAGTGCTTGTCGTTGATCTTCACACCCTGAAGGCGGTACACTTCCTGGATCTCGTTCACCAGGTATTCCTGTACCGCTGTGGGTCCTTTGATGGCGAGGATATCGCTCGGGGTAATGGCTCCGTCAGAAAGGGGTTCGCCCGCCTTCACGAAGTCGTTCTCCTGAACGAGGATGTGCTTCGAGAGAGGAACAAGGTACTTCTTCACCTCGCCCGTCTTGCTCTCTACGATCACCTCGCGGTTACCGCGCTTGATCTTGCCGAAGGTCACCACACCGTCAATTTCGGAAACAACGGCCGGGTTGCTCGGGTTACGCGCCTCAAAGAGCTCCGTAACGCGGGGCAGACCGCCCGTGATGTCACCGGTTTTGCCGGAGGTTCTGGGTATCTTCACCAGGATCTGGCCCGGCTCTATGGCATCGCCCTGGTTCACGATCACGTGGGCGCTCACCGGTATGTTATAGGTCTTCAGCACCTCGCCTTTCGATACGATCTTGATGGCGGGGTTCTTCGACTTATCCTTACTTTCTATGATCACCTTTTCGCGGAAGCCCGTCTGTTCATCGGCCTCCTCGCGGAAGGTAATGCCTTCTTCAATGTTCTCGAAATCGATCTTTCCACCGAATTCCGATACGATCACCGCGTTGTAGGGGTCCCAGTCGCAAAGCAACTGGCCTTTCTTCACCTTGTCGCCCGGCTTCACGTACAGTTGCGCGCCATACGGCATGTTGGTGGTGGTAAGCAGGATGTGCGTATTGGCATCGATGATGCGCATCTCGGTCGAACGGCCGATGATGACCTTCACCTTCTGCCCGTCAGGGTTCTTGCGTTCTACCGTACGCAGCTCATCGATCTCGATGATACCATCGTACTTGGCTTCCACTTTGGAGGCCGCAGCGATGTTGGATGCGGTACCGCCCACGTGGAAGGTACGCAGGGTAAGCTGTGTACCCGGCTCACCGATGGATTGCGCGGCAATAACGCCCACGGCCTCTCCCATCTGCACCATGCGGCCCGATGCCAGGTTACGCCCATAGCACTTGGCGCATACACCGATCTTCGATTCGCAGGTCAGCACGGAGCGGATCTCCACGGTCTCGATCGGGGAATCCTCCACCTTCTTGGCGTATTCCTCGGTGATCTCGAAGCCTGCCGGTATAAGCAGCTCTCCGGTCAGCGGGTGGAACACATCATGAACGGTGGTGCGTCCCAGTATCCGGTCATATAATGATTCTACAACCTCATCGTTGTTCTTCAGTGCCGATGCGATCAGCCCGCGCAGTGTGCCGCAGTCATCGGATGTGATGATCACGTCCTGGGCCACGTCAACCAGCCTGCGTGTAAGGTAACCCGCGTCAGCCGTCTTCAGAGCGGTATCGGCAAGACCTTTACGCGCACCGTGCGTTGAAATGAAGTACTCGAGAATGGACAGCCCTTCGCGGAAGTTGGAGATGATGGGGTTTTCGATGATCTCCCCGCCCGATCCCGATTTCTGGGGCTTGGCCATCAGTCCGCGCATACCGCTGAGCTGCTTGATCTGCTCTTTGGAGCCGCGGGCGCCCGAATCCAGCATCATGTACACCGAGTTGAATCCCTGGCGGTCGTTGCTGAGCTTATCCAGCACGAACTTGGTCACACGCGAGTTGGTGTGCGTCCAGATGTCGATGATCTGGTTGTAACGTTCGTTGTTGGTGATAAAGCCCATGTTATAATTGTTCAGCACCTCTTCCACCTGCTCGTAAGCCTGGTTGATGAGCTTCTGCTTCTCTTCCGGGATGATGATATCTCCCAGGTTGAAGGAGAGGCCACCGCGGAAAGCGGTCATGAATCCGAGCTGCTTGATATCGTCAAGAAACTTGGCGGTAACGGCCATATCGGTCTTCTTCATGATGTCACCGATAATATCCCTCAGCGATTTTTTGGTCAGCAGCTCGTTGATATAACCTACCTGTTTCGGAACCACCTGGTTGAAGATCACGCGTCCAACGGTGGTCTCAATAACCTCTTTCTTCAGCTTGTCGCCATGCCTTGCATTGTCGATCCTTACCTTGATGACCGCGTTCAGGTCAACCCGCTTCTCATTGTAGGCGATGATCACCTCCTCGGGGCTGTAGAACGTAAGGCCTTCGCCCTTTACTACGGTATCCTTATCGTTCTTCTTCGCCTTGGTGAGGTAGTACAGTCCAAGCACCATGTCCTGAGAAGGAACGGTGATGGGCGCGCCATTGGCGGGGTTCAGAATGTTATGCGATGAAAGCATGAGCAGTTGTGCTTCCAGTATGGCCGCATTGCCCAGGGGCACGTGCACGGCCATCTGGTCACCGTCAAAGTCGGCATTGAAAGCCGTACATACGAGCGGGTGGAGCTGTATAGCCTTGCCTTCGATCAGCTTGGGCTGGAAGGCCTGTATACCCAGGCGGTGCAGCGTGGGGGCGCGGTTAAGCAGCACGGGATGGCCTTTGAGCACGTTCTCCAGGATATCCCATACAATGGGCTCCTTGCGGTCAACGATCTTCTTAGCCGACTTCACCGTCTTTACAATTCCTCTTTCTATGAGCTTCCTGATGATAAACGGCTTGAACAGCTCGGCCGCCATTTCCTTGGGCAGACCGCACTCGTGCAGTTTCAATTCAGGTCCTACCACGATAACGGAACGTGCGGAGTAATCCACGCGCTTACCGAGCAGGTTCTGGCGGAAACGACCCTGCTTGCCTTTCAGCGAATCAGAGAGCGATTTCAGGGCGCGGTTGGCCTCGGTCTTCACCGCGTTGGATTTACGCGAGTTGTCGAAGAGCGAATCCACCGACTCCTGGAGCATGCGCTTCTCGTTACGCAGGATCACATCGGGAGCCTTGATCTCGATCAGGCGCTTTAAACGGTTATTGCGGATGATCACCCTGCGGTACAGGTCGTTCAGGTCGGAAGTAGCGAAACGGCCTCCATCGAGCGGAACGAGCGGGCGCAGTTCGGGCGGTATCACCGGAACCACTTTCACGATCATCCACTCCGGGCGATTTTCAATGTGCGTATTGGCGTTACGGAAAGCCTCCACCACCTGCAGGCGCTTGAGCGCTTCGTTCTTACGCTGCTGCGAGGTTTCGGTATTGGCCTTGTGACGCAGATCGTACGATAGCTCATCGAGCTTCAGGCGCTTGAGCAGCTCGTACAGGGCCTCGGCACCCATCATGGCCAGGAACTTGTTCGGGTCGTTATCGTCCAGGAACTGGTTCTCCTTGGGCAGGGTTTCGAGTATATTGAGGTATTCTTCTTCCGAAAGGAAATCGAGGTACTTGATGCCGTCAGCGGCCTTGATACCCGGGTTGATGACCACATAGCGCTCGTAATAGATGATCATGTCGAGCTTCTTGGTGGGCAGGCCCAGCAGGTAGCCGATCTTGTTGGGCAGCGAACGGAAATACCAGATGTGCGCCACCGGAACAACGAGGTTGATATGCCCCATCCGCTCCCTGCGCACCTTCTTTTCGGTCACTTCCACACCGCATCGGTCGCACACAATGCCTTTATAGCGTATACGCTTGTATTTACCGCAATGACACTCCCAATCCTTCACCGGCCCGAAGATCCGCTCGCAGAACAAACCGTCTCTTTCCGGCTTGTACGTACGGTAGTTGATCGTCTCGGGCTTCAGCACCTCGCCATGCGACCATTCCAGTATCTGCTCAGGAGAAGCAAGACTGATAATGACCTTGGAGAAATTGCTTTTTAATTTCGATTCTCTTCTAAGAGCCATGATCTGTTTTTTTATATATATAAATGACTATTCCTTTTTATTATTCCATAGTTACGTTCAGGCCCAGGCCGCGTAACTCGTGCAGCAGTACGTTGAACGATTCCGGTATGCCCGGTGTAGGGAGGTTCTCTCCTTTTACTATGGACTCATAGGCCTTGGCGCGGCCGATCACATCGTCTGACTTCACGGTGAGCAGCTCCTGGAGCACGTTGGCGGCACCGAACGCTTCGATCGCCCACACTTCCATTTCTCCGAAACGCTGCCCGCCAAACTGCGCCTTACCGCCCAGCGGCTGCTGCGTGATGAGCGAGTAGGGTCCGATGGAGCGCGCGTGCATTTTGTCGTCAACCATGTGGCCCAGCTTCATCATGTAGATGATGCCCACCGTGGCCGGCTGGTCGAAGCGCTCGCCCGTCCCACCGTCATACAGGTATGTGCGGCCGTAGCGCGGCAGCCCAGCCATATCGGTGTACTTGTCGATCTCTTCCATGCTGGCCCCATCGAAAATAGGCGTGGAGAATTTCAGTCCCAGCTTCTCGCCTGCCCATCCCAGAACGGTCTCGTAGATCTGTCCCAGGTTCATTCGCGAAGGCACGCCCAGCGGGTTCAGAACGATGTCCACCGGTGTTCCGTCTTCGAGGAAAGGCATTTCCTCATCGCGCACGATACGGGCAACAATGCCCTTGTTGCCGTGGCGGCCGGCCATCTTATCGCCCACTTTCAGCTTACGCTTCTTGGCGATGTATACCTTGGCCAGTTGCACGATACCTGCGGGCAGCTCATCGCCCACGGTCACCGCGAACTTCTTGCGTTTGTTCACGCCAAGTATATCGTTGTACTTGATATTATAGTTATGGATAAGGGTCTTGATCTTCTCGTTCACATCCTTGTCGGTGGTCCATTTGTTCGGGTTCACGTTGATGTAATCGATCTTCTCGAGCATCTTCTGCGTGAACTTTACGCCTTTCTCCACCACTTCTTCCTTCAGGTTGTTGTAAACGCCCTGCGAGGTCTTGCCGCTGACCAGGATGAACAGCTTGTCGACCAGCTTGCTCACCAGGTCCTCGGTCTGCTCGGCAAACTCCTTATCGAGTTTTTCCAGGATCACTTTCTCATCGGCCTTGGCCTTCTTATCCTTGATGGCGCGCGAGAAGAGCTTCTTGTCGATCACCACACCGCGGATAGAGGGAGGCAGCTTCAGCGAAGCGTCCTTCACGTCACCGGCCTTATCACCGAAAATGGCGCGGAGCAGCTTTTCTTCCGGTGAGGGATCGGTCTCTCCTTTCGGAGTGATCTTACCGATAAGAATATCGCCTTCCTTCACCTCGGCCCCGATGCGGATCATGCCGTTCTCATCCAGGTCTTTGGTCGCGTCTTCGCTTACGTTAGGGATGTCAGCGGTCAGCTCTTCCAATCCGCGCTTGGTCTCACGCACTTCGAGCACATATTCATCGATGTGGAGCGAAGTGAAGATATCATCGCGTACCACGCGCTCGGATATCACAATGGCGTCCTCGAAGTTGTAACCTTTCCAGGGCATGAAAGCCACTTTCAGGTTCCTTCCCAGGGCCAGCTCGCCTCCGCGGGTGGCGTATCCTTCGCACAGGATCTGCCCGCGCTTCACTTTTTCGCCCTTGGTAACGAGCGGGCGCAGGTTGATACAGGTATTCTGGTTGGTTTTACGGAACTTGATGAGCTTATAGGTCTTTACGTCATCTTCGAAGCTCAGCAGTTTCTCTTCTTCCGAGCGGTTATAGCGCACGGTGATCTCGGTAGCGTCTACATATTCGATCACGCCTTCGCCTTCAGCGGTCACGAGCACGCGCGAGTCGCGGGCCACGGAGCCTTCGAGGCCGGTGCCCACGATGGGCGCCTGGGGGCGCATGAGCGGAACGGCCTGGCGCTGCATGTTCGATCCCATGAGAGCGCGGTTGGCGTCATCGTGCTCCAGGAAGGGGATCAGCGAGGCCGCCAGCGAGGCGATCTGGTTGGGCGCAACATCCATAAGCTGGAGCTTCTTGGGCTCCACCACGGGGAAGTCGCCTTCCAGCCTGGATATGATCTTGCCTTCAGCGAACTTACCCTTCTCATCGATCTTGGCGTTGGCCTGCGCGATGGTCTTCTGGTCTTCCTCTTCAGCGGTAAGGTATGAAACAGGCTTATCCACGTCTACCTTCCCTTCCGTAACGGTGCGGTAAGGCGTTTCGATGAAGCCCAGCTTGTTGATCTTGGCATACACGCAGAGCGAGGAGATCAGGCCGATGTTCGGACCCTCAGGGGTCTCGATCGTGCAAAGGCGGCCGTAGTGCGTGTAATGCACGTCACGCACCTCAAATCCCGCGCGCTCCCTGGAAAGGCCACCGGGGCCAAGGGCAGAAAGCCTGCGCTTGTGGGTGATCTCGGCCAGCGGGTTGGTCTGGTCCATGAACTGCGAAAGCTGGTTGGTTCCGAAGAACGAATTGATAACGGACGACAGGGTCTTGGCGTTGATCAGGTCGGTGGGGGTGAACACCTCGTTATCGCGCACGTTCATGCGCTCGCGTATGGTACGCGCCATACGGGCCAGTCCCACACCAAACTGGGTATACAATTGTTCGCCCACGGTACGCACGCGCCTGTTCGACAGGTGATCGATATCGTCCACATCGGCCTTTGAATTGATCAGCTCGATGAGGTACTTGATGATGGCGATGATATCGGCTTTGGTCAGCACCTTCACATCGGGATCCACTTCCATGCCCAGCTTGCGGTTGATACGGAAGCGGCCCACTTCACCGAGGTCGTAACGCTTGTCGGAGAAGAACAGCTTGTCGATGATGCCGCGAGCGGTCTCCTCATCGGGCGGCTCGGCATTACGCAACTGGCGGTAGATATGCTCCACGGCCTCCTTTTCGGAGTTGGTGGTGTCTTTCTGCAGCGTATTATATATGATGGCGTAATCATCGGAGTCTACATCTTCCTTGTGGAGGATGAGCGACTGCACGCCCGATTCAACTATGGTATCGATATGCTGCTCCTCGAGAATGGTCTCGCGGTCGATGAGCACTTCATTACGCTCGATCGAAACCACTTCGCCCGTATCTTCATCCACGAAATCCTCGATCCATGATTTCAGCACGCGCGCGGCCAGCTTGCGACCCACGAACTTCTTCATGGCCTGTTTGCTGCTCACCTTCACTTCATCGGCCAGGCCGAAAATCTCGAGTATCTGCTTATCGCTCTCGTAACCGATAGCGCGCAGCAGGGTGGTAACGGGTAATTTCTTTTTGCGGTCGATGTACGCATACATCACGCTGTTGATGTCGGTGGCGAACTCGATCCACGACCCCTTGAACGGGATCACGCGGGCCGAATACAGCTTGGTACCGTTGGCATGGCGGCTCTGCCCGAAGAACACACCGGGTGAGCGGTGAAGCTGCGATACCACCACGCGCTCGGCACCGTTGATCACAAAGGTGCCGCGGGGGGTCATATAAGGAATGGTGCCCAGGTACACATCCTGAACGATGGTTTCAAAATCCTCATGCTCCGGGTCGGTGCAATACAGCCTGAGCTTGGCCTTGAGCGGAACGCTGTAGGTCAGGCCCCTTTCGATACACTCGTCAATGGTGTAGCGGGGAGGGTCGATGAAATAATCGAGGAATTCGAGAACGAAATTGTTCCTCGCGTCAGAGATGGGAAAATTCTCTGAAAAAACCTTATATAGACCTTCGTTCTTGCGGTTCTCGGCTGTGGTTTCCAGTTGCATGAAATCCTGGAAGGACTTGAGCTGGATATCCAGGAAATCGGGATAATCGATCGGGTGCTTAATGGAGGCGAAATTGATTCGCTGGTTGTTTTTCTTTTGCTGAGCCAAGGTGATTAGCTTTTAAAAAACGTTAATACTAAATCAACACACAGGTGCATAAACAGGCATAGGACCCCTGATTTGGAAGGGTCCTTACCTGTTGAAATATTCAGAAACAATTATTTAATCTCAACCTCTGCTCCTGCTTCTTCCAGTTGTTTCTTGATCGCTTCTGCGTCAGCTTTTGATACACCTTCCTTAACGGGCTTCGGAGCACCGTCAACCAGGTCTTTTGCTTCTTTCAGTCCGAGTCCGGTGATGTCTTTCACGATCTTCACCACGCCCAGCTTGGCCTGGCCACCGCTCTTCAGGATCACATCGAAGGTGGTCTTTTCGGCTGCTGCCGCGCCACCGCCTGCGCCACCGCCTGCTGCTACCGCAACGGCTGCCGCTGCCGGTTCGATTCCGTATTCGTCTTTAAGGATTTTTGCCAGGTCGTTCACCTCTTTAACGGTGAGGTTCACTAACTGATCTGCGAGAGCTTTTACGTCTGCCATTTTATTTGTTGTTTTAGATTAATTACTACTGAGTGAATTGTTTGTTTTTGTTTCGAAGGGATCCCCCCTTCGCTGGTTTACTCCGGTTTTTCAGACAGGGTCTTTACAATGCCCGCCAGCTTGTGCTTGCTCGAGTTAAGAGCAGAGATAACATTCTTGGCAGGTGACTGCAGCAGCCCGATGATGTCGCCAATAAGCTCGTTCTTGCTCTTGATGTTCGCAAGGAAATCGAGCTGGCTGTCGCCAACATAGATGGTCTCTTCAACAAAGGCCGCCTTCAGCACGGGCTTATCGCCACTCTTGCGGAACTCCTTGATCACCTTAGCCGGCTCTGCGCCAGATTCGCTGAACATGATCGCGGTGTTGCCCTTCAGGGCAGGGATCAGCTCCTTGTAGTCGCGGCCTGCGGATTTCTCCATTGCCTTTTCAAGCAGGGTGTTCTTCACCACAAGCACGCGTATCTTCTTGTCGAAGCAGGCCCTGCGCAATTTGCCGGTCTTTTCGGCCGTCATGGCCGAAGTGTCCGTGATATAAAAATTGCGGCTGTTGGCCAGTTGCTCAACCAAGTCTTCAATAACCTGTGTTTTTTCTTGTTTTGTCATGACTTGATTTTCTGTAAAACGTGATCAAAGCTTAAGCGACAAGGGTCTTGGTGTCGATCTGTACGCTCGGGCTCATGGTGCTCGAGAGGTACACGCTCTTCAGGTAAGTCCCTTTTGCGGAAGCAGGCTTCAGCTTGATGATTGATTGTAACAGCTCATTTGCATTTTCAGCGATCTTCTCGCTGTCGAAAGAAACCTTGGCGATGCCTGACATGATGATGCCCTGCTTGTCGATCTTGAAATCGATCGATCCCGCCTTCTTTTCTCTCACGGCCTTGCCTACATCCATGGTCACGGTGCCGGTCTTGGGGTTGGGCATCAGTCCGCGCGGACCAAGCACCTTACCCAGGGCTCCGAGTTTACCCATGATGCTGGGCATGGTAATAATGACATCCACATCGGTCCATCCGCCTTTGATCTTT
The DNA here is from genome assembly GCA_040756415.1 of Bacteroidota bacterium. GTDB lineage: Bacteria > Bacteroidota > Bacteroidia > JADZBD01 > JADZBD01 > JBFLYZ01. Next base: position 5,266 of record JBFLYZ010000074.1, on the reverse strand, counting down.
TCGAGGTACTCGTCCAGCCCCACGTAATCGGCCCCGGCAGCTTTTGCCTCGGCCTCTTTATCGGGCGTGCAGAGCACCAGCACCTTGATGGATTTTCCGGTACCGTGGGGAAGCGCTACAGTGCCCCGGACCATCTGGTTCGACTGCTTGGGGTCCACTCCGAGACGAACGCTCAGGTCGACCGAAGCATCAAATTTGGTGGTAGTGATGTCCTTAACGATCTTGGCGGCTTCGGCCAGGCTGTATGCTTTGGCAGCATCGTACCTGGACAACGCCTTCTTTCTGTTCTTGGATACTTTTGCCATTGTGATCTTTTTTCGATGTGCGAACGTCCGCTTCTGGCAGACTCCATCGGGTTAATACTCGTTTACTTCTTGAGAGGAGATGGGCCTTCTACCGTTATTCCCATGCTCCGGGCCGTGCCGGCCACCATGCTCATTGCTGATTCGATGGTGAAACAGTTCAGGTCGGGCATTTTGGCTTCAGCGATCTTCTTCACCTGGTCCCAGGTTACCGATCCCACCTTCTTACGGTTGGATTCGGCAGAGCCCTTCTGGACCTTTGACGCCTCCAGCAACTGAACGGCCACGGGAGGGGTCTTGAGGATGAACTCGAACGACTTATCGGTGTATACCGTAATGATTACGGGAATGACTTTTCCGGCTTTATCCTGTGTGCGCGCGTTGAACTGCTTGCAAAATTCCATGATGTTAACGCCTTTTGCGCCAAGGGCCGGGCCGATGGGCGGAGCAGGGTTAGCAGCACCTCCTTTGATCTGCAGTTTGATCAGCGCGCTTACTTCTTTTGCCATTTTTCGTCTTGAATTAAAATTTACCTAATTGTTTGTTATGTGGAAGCAAAACGTAACAATTCTTATTTAAAACTTACTCTTTCTCCACCTCCATGAACCCGAGTTCAAGCGGTGTTTTACGGCCGAATATCTTCACCATCACCTTCAGCTTTTTCTTCTCTTCATTAATATCTTCAATCGTACCGGTGAAAGTGTTGAACGGGCCATTGATCACTTTCACGGTCTCGCCCACCACGAACTGGTTGATCAGCGTAGCCTCGTTCTCGGCCAGCTCGTCCACCTTGCCCAGTATGCGGTTCACTTCGCTCAGGCGCATGGGTACGGGCTCCCCGCCCTTGGTCTCGCCCAGAAAGCCGAGCACGCCCGGAACGTTCTTCAGTATATGCGGTATCTCTCCCACCAGCGCTGCTTCGACCAGGATATATCCAGGAAAGAAGCTTCTTTCCTTGTTCACTTTCTTTCCGTTACGCATCTGTATCACCTTCTCGGTAGGGATAAGCACCTGCGACACGTAATTGGCCAGCTTCAGGCGCGCGATCTCCGATTCGATGTATTGCTTTACCTTCTTCTCCTTGCCGCTGATGGCACGAACCACATACCACTTCTTAACGGATGTTGCTTGTTTCTCGGCCATGATCTATCAATTAAACATGCTGTAAATGAATTCCAGTCCCTTGTTGAAGACCCAGTCCATGGCGAAAACGATCAGGGCGATGATCACCGAAGCGATCATTACGATGATGGCGCTGTCCTGCAGCTCCTTCCAGGTAGGCCAGGTGACCTTGTTCAGCAGCTCGTTGGTCGTATCTTCAATGTATGCTTTGATCTTGCTCATTATTCTTCACTTTTTATGCCCCCCCTGCGCTACACCTGCCTTGTTGCGGCAGGCAGGCCTCGGAGGGCGATGCACGGGCACCAGGATTCGAACCTAGGTCAACGGTTTTGGAGACCGCTATTCTACCACTGAACTATGCCCGTTTGTATTCCTGTCACCCCTCTTTTTAGGGCACTTAAAGGTGTGCTCTTTTCAGAACACACCTTTTAAGTCTCCTTTGTACTCTTTTATTACTTAATGATCTCGGTCACCTGTCCGGCACCAACCGTTCTTCCGCCTTCGCGGATTGCGAAACGAAGGCCCTTGTCCATAGCAACGGGCACGATCAGCTTAACGGTGATGGTCACGTTATCGCCAGGCATTACCATCTCGCGGCCCTGGGGCAGCTCGATCTCGCCAGTTACGTCAGTCGTACGCAGGTAGAACTGCGGGCGATACTTATTGTGGAACGGAGTGTGACGTCCGCCTTCTTCTTTCTTCAATACATAGATCTCGGCCTTGAACTCGGTGTGAGGGGTAATGGAGCCGGGCTTGGCGATAACCATGCCTCTCCAGATATCCTTCTTGTCCACACCGCGCAGCAGCAGGCCTACGTTATCACCGGCCTCACCGCTATCGAGCAGCTTGCGGAACATTTCAACGCCCGTGATGGTCGATTTCATGCTCTGGTCGCGCATGCCGATGATCTCAACGTCTTCGCCTACGGTGATCTTTCCGGTTTCGATACGGCCTGTAGCAACCGTACCGCGGCCGGTGATGGAGAACACGTCTTCAACAGGCATCAGGAAAGGTTTGTCAACCTGGCGGGGAGGAATGGGAATATAGGTATCCACCGCATCCATCAACTGAAGGATAGTGGGCACCCACTTCGCGTCTTTGTTCAGGCCACCCAGGGCAGAGCCGCGGATAATGGGCGTATTGGCGCCATCGAACTGGTAGAAGGTCAGCAGGTCACGGATCTCCATCTCAACCAGGTCGAGGAGCTCGGGGTCCTCAACAGCGTCAACTTTGTTCATGAATACCACGATCTTGGGAACGCCTACCTGGCGGGCCAGCAGGATGTGCTCGCGGGTCTGGGGCATGGGACCGTCAGTGGCGGCAACAACAAGAATGGCACCGTCCATCTGCGCGGCACCGGTAACCATGTTCTTCACATAGTCAGCGTGGCCGGGGCAGTCAACGTGCGCATAGTGGCGCTTTTCCGTTGCGTACTCCACGTGCGAGGTATTGATGGTAATACCTCTTTCCTTTTCTTCCGGAGCGTTGTCGATAGAAGAAAAGTCTCTTACTTCTGCCAGACCCTTATCAGCCAGCACCATGGTGATAGCTGCGGTAAGAGTGGTTTTACCGTGGTCAACGTGACCGATAGTACCGATGTTCACGTGCGGTTTGGAACGGTCGAATTTTTCTTTTGCCATGCTTTATTGTTGTTTAATTGATTTGGTTGTTTTTGTTGTTTGTTTTTCGATTCTCAATTACTTTCTATTTGAGCCGTTATCGGGAATTGAACCCGAGACCTCTTCCTTACCAAGGAAGTGCTCTACCCCTGAGCTACAACGGCTGGTTACCCTAAGCCTTCGCACCTTACGAGCGGAAGACGGGGCTCGAACCCGCCACCTATAGCTTGGAAGGCTATCGCTCTACCAAATGAGCTACTTCCGCTTATTCTTGATTTACCATTCACCGGTAAATCTGTTCGGCCGGAGCTGCTCTACCAAACCTGCCTGCCGGCAGGCAGGTGAGCTACTTCCGCTTATTCTTGATTTACCATTCACCGGCAAATCCCGTTTATCTGAACCTGCTTTGCCCGGCAGGCCCATAAGGCGAAATGATCCGCAATTCAATGAACCTGATCTGTCGCGCACGCTGCCTCTCTGCTATCCTTCACCACAGGCTACGGATAGCGCAGTGGGGAGTGGTGGATTCGAACCACCGAAGTCGTAAGACAACAGATTTACAGTCTGTCCCATTTGGCCACTCTGGTAACTCCCCTGCAAACCATTGTCTGATAAGCTGAGCAAAAAGAGCCTCGTTCGTATCCCGGAGCCCGTCCCTGCTTTGCTTTGTCACACTTTCAAGAGCCGAAGAAGGGACTCGAACCCCCGACCAGCTGATTACAAATCAGCTGCTCTACCAGCTGAGCTACTTCGGCTTGTTAAGCTGCAGTGCCTGATTTTAAAGAACTTCCGGTACTTTTTATGAATGAAAAAAGCACCCCTTCCCGAAAAAGGACTGCAAATCTATAAAACATTTGTTACGCGGCCAAAAAAAAATACTTTTTTTCGGAGAAATTCCGGGGCGTAAAAAACAGAAGGCGAGATGTTTCCCGCCTTCATGCCGCAAAATGCCTTGCTGCCCCGAACCTACAGGCCGCGTACCTTTTCCTTGCGCTTTTTGATCTGCTTTTTCAGGGCTTCCACGGCCGTATCGGTGGCCTCCTCGAAAGTGGTGCACTGGCGCTTGGCAAACAGGTCATTGCCGGGTATCTGAAGCTTGATCTCGGCAATCTTGTTATCGGTCGATTTTGATTTTTCCAGCTTCAGGGTGACTTCGGTGCCTATGATAGCATCATAGAAATGATTGAGCTTATTGACCTTCTCCTCAATGTGGTTAAGCAGCTTTTTGTCGGCATCGAAATGCAGGGATTGAATGTTGACTTTCATGGTTCCTGGATTTTTAGTTTGTATTCCGTGAATTCTATGCTTTCGGGTGAGATTTTTTATGAATGTTCTTGAGCTTTTCGATGGTATTATGCGTGTAAACCTGAGTGGCCGAAAGGCTGGCATGGCCTAAAAGTTCCTTGATCGCGTTCAGATCCGCCCCGTTATTCAGCATGTGTGTGGCGAAGGTATGCCGGAGCACGTGCGGGCTCTTTTTCCCAAGCGTTGTTACCTGGCTAAGATACAACTTGATGACCTTGTAAACAATATTCCGGCTTATTTTTTTACCTTTTGGGCCCACGAAAAGACAGGTATGGCCGGCAGAAGGCAGCTCGCTGCTCCTTTTAGCCATGTAAACCTTTATCAGGTCAGCCAGGTCGCTGTGAAGCGGTATGATCCTTTCCTTGTTCCTCTTTCCCAGCACCTTAACACTCATCTTGTGCAGGTCAATATCCTCATCCCTGAGGTTTACCAGCTCGGCCAGCCTCATTCCCGTTCCATAGAACAGCTCGATGATCAGCTTATCGCGCATGCCGCCCAGGTCATCGGGAAATTCAAACTCCTGTAAATCATCCATTTGCTTCTTTTCAACAAACACAGGCAGGCGCTTTGAAAGCTTGGGGCTTTGCACCTTAAGCATGGGGTTGACCTTCACTATACCCTGCCTGAGCAGGAACCTGTAAAATGTTTTGAGCGTGCTTATCTTACGGTTGACCGAGCGGGCTGAAAGCTTACGCTCCATCAGGCTCACCACCCACGAACGGATAATGGCATGGTTGATCTGCCCGGGCGCCTGAATCTGGTAAACGGTATCCATGTAGTCCATAAAATCAAGCAGATCAGCATCATAGGCCCGTACCGTATGAGCCGAAAAACGCTTTTCAAATCGCAAATAGTCTATGAATTGCCTGGTCGTTTCCCGCATAAATCGCCCTTTACCTTGATTAAACGCAGGAAAAT
>JBFLYZ010000073.1:0-16482 GCA_040756415.1 Bacteroidota bacterium | reverse complement strand
TGTAAAACAATGAGTTATGAATTTCAGATCACTCCCCCAACTACTCGACTACTTCAAAGATGAAGCCACCTGCATCCAATATTTCGAGCAGAAACGTTGGAACGGCAAGCCCGTGTGCCCATTCTGCAAAACAGACAAGGCACCCTACAAGACCAGTCGGGGCTACCGCTGTTCAGATAAGGCTTGCGATAAGAAATTTACGGTTAAAGTGGGTACTATATTCGAGAGCAGTAAAATACCATTCCGCACTTGGTTCGCGGCCATATACCTTATTACTAATCACAAAAAAGGTATCAGCTCCCACCAGTTAGCGACCACCCTTAACATTACACAGAAAACCGCTTGGTTCGTTCTACACCGTGTTCGTGAAATGCTCAAAGCACAGGCTCCATCTGTCCTTGGCGGTACGGATAAGGTTGTAGAAACCGATGCTACGTTCGTTGGAGGTAAAGAGAAAAATAAGCACAAAAACAAAAAATCAAAGGATGCCGAAGGCAACTATGTGAACATTAAAAATGTGGTGCTTGGAGCTATTGAGCGTGACGGCAAAATTGTATTGAAGCACATCCCCAGCGAGAGCAAAGAGCATATGGTAGAGTTTATTACCAAGCACGTTCCCGCTGGTTCAACCGTTTATACCGATGAACACCAGGGGTACAGGGGATTGGGTAAGATATACACTCACGACACCGTTAACCATAGCATAAAACTGTATGTAGCTGGTAAGGTTCACACGCAAAACATTGAAAATTTTTGGAGCCTATTAAAGCGTATTGTTAACGGCACCTACCATCAGATCAGTGAAAAACACCTTAACCGCTACCTGAATGAGTTTGCCAGTCGTTTTAACGAGCGCAATGCAACCCCTCAGGAAAGATTTGATAAATTTCTTCGCAAAAGCGAAAGCAGATTAACCTATGAAAGACTAATTACTTAAATTAGCATATGGATTTCATAATAGCAGCCTTAATTGTTTTGGGATTCCCTGTTGCAATTTATGTTATCGTTAGGATATTGTCAAGCATATTAAATGCACCACACAACGTAAAGTATAATTTAAATTCGGAATATCGGGATCAGGTGGACAAAGAGAGGAAAGAGCAGGAAGAATTTTTTAAAAAACAGCAAGAAGAAAGAGATCGTGTTGACAGAGAGCGAAGACTAAAACGAAATAAGGATAGCGAACTTCCATTTTAACCACTAAATGCCAAAGAAAAAAAAATTAAAGAAAAAAAAGAGACGGGTCGGTAAGTACGCTAAGAAGTTAGTTGTAAATGCCTCCTTCGATCAGGTGATGAAATTATCGGCACTTGATATGCCCAAAAAGAAGTAATCCGTTAATAGGACGTAGACCGGGGAGGGGCCACAACGTGGCGACATCGGTCAGGTTGCACATGTTCATTGATACTCCTGGTTTCCTGCGAAACCTATAGGCGCCTTACCTGAGGGCTATGCCATCCGCAAGAGCGTCCGGCTGCGCCACACCGGGGGTCTTGTGCCCGAAAAAATCAAAAATAGTACTCATTTTACTACATTTTCCCTCCACGCCCATTTCGTATATCGTTGCCGCTTACAGCCGGATTTTGTTGATTGTAAACGTTTGTAAATGGAATTTTCATTGGGAAACACGGAAAATGCCGCCCTTCACGCAAATCCAATGAATTAGCTTTATCCGGTGATAAGATCGCGAAAAACGCATCAGGCTGGCCTTTCCTGCCTGCCCAGCTTTTTTAGCATCCTGACATGATCCGCAAGGGCCTTGAAAAAGGTGGGCTGTACGTTATAAGGCAGGCCGAAAGCCCTGGTTACGGACCTTACGATGGGGGCCAGCCTGGGGTAATGAACATGGCATATTCCCGTGAACAGGTGATGCTCGATCTGGTAGTTAAGCCCGCCAATGAACCAGGTCAGGAAACGGTTGTTCAGCGCGAAATTGGTGGTGTTTTCCACTTCGTGTTCGGCCCAGGAGCGTTCCATTCGTTTTTCGCCTTTCTGCAGCACGGGCGCTGCAAATTCTGAGGCGGGTACGATATGCGCTGGCTGAAAAATGCAGGAGAGGAACAGGCCGGCCGTAAAATGCATGAGCAGGAACCCCGCCACCACATAGTGCCATGGCATGCCTGAGAAAATAAGCGGGAGCACCAGCGCGTACCCGTAATAAAGGAGCTTGTAAAGCGTGACCTTGAAGAGCGCCCGCTTATAGGAAATATTCTGCCTGGCCAGCAGGCCCTGCTTCCTGTAACGCGCCAACTGGTTAAAGTCCTTGGTGGTTATCCAGGCTATCGTCATCAGCATGTAAAAGAACCAAACGTAAAGAAACTGGTAGCGGTGGTACCAGTATCGCGGCTGGCGCGGAGAAAAACGCAGCAGCTTAATGCTGTCTATATCCTCGTCAAGCCCGGTAATGTTGGTATATACGTGGTGCAGCTCATTGTGCTGTATCTTCCAGGTAACGGAGTAGCCCCCGATTATCTCTATGACATAGCCGATGAGGTTGTTGACCCACTTTTTAGAGGAATAGCTGCCGTGGTGGGCATCGTGCATCACGGAAGTGCCCAGGCCGGCCATACCCCATGCCATAACGAACCATAGCCCGAAAAAAAGCCAGGCATTGCCGGCCGCATGGCCGGTTACGATCAGGGCGTAGGGAACAAAATAAAGGAGCAGCATAATGACCGTTTTTACCCACATCTGCGCGTTGGCATAGGGCGAGATACGGTTGGCCTTCAGGAAGCCGTGCACCCTGGAGGCAAGCACCTGCATGAAACTGTTCCTTTCACGCGGTGCGAAACTGACCCGGTTCAAATTTTCCTGTTCCATCCTGATATTTTTTTAACGAATACCGGCTGAAAGGGCATTTATTTAAACGTAAATTTACTCCGGCCGGCCCGGCAAGCTTTTGTATTTTCGTTCAGAAGGGCATTTGTTTCTCTTAAATCAGAAATAGGACATTGGCCGATTTTTATTGAAATTTGCGGCTTAGCAGACCGGGCGCGCAACGATTCGCCAGTCCGCAATTATCAGCCGGGATAGCTCAGGGGTAGAGCAGCTGATTCGTAATCAGCAGGTCGCGGGTTCAAATCCCGCTTCCGGCTCCTTAAGAGGGTTCTTCACTTTGCCCGCGTACCCGGGTAATCCCGCCCGGCTCACAATTTTCCCTCCGTTTTATCGCTGCTGCAACCGGGTCCGGCTACTTTTTTCCCCCTTATACCCCCCGTACAGGCGGCTCCGCATACAGATAGGCCGCGTTCACCGAATAATTCCAAATTCCCGCTAAAAATAGCTCACATTCGTATCGTGCAAACTGTTCCACGACACCGGGATGCCTTTTCGGGCATGTTTTTCCCCTATTGATCTGGATTTAAACAAAATTTGTTATACCAATGGAAGAAGTTCTATCAGGAAACGGTAACGTAGGAGTATCCGCGATGGATGCTTCGGACGATAAAATGCTGCTGGAGGTGCTCACCCAGGTGCGCAACGGTAATTTCAATGTGCGCATGCCGGTCGACCGTACCGGCCGCTTTCGCTCCATCTGCGAGATGCTGAATGAGATCATTGAGATGAACGAAAGCATGACCCATGAGTTTGTCAATGCCGCGAATACCATCGGTAAGCAGGGGAAGCTTACCCAGCGTATCGAGTTGACCGGGGCGAGGGGTTCCTGGCGCACCAGTGTGGATTCCTTTAACACGCTTATATCCGACCTGGTGCATCCGACCATCGAGATCGCCCGCGTGATCAGTTCGGTATCGAAAGGCGACCTCTCGGAACAAATGCCCCTGGAGATACAGGGCCACCAGTTGCAGGGAGAGTTCCTGCGCATAGCCAAAGAGGTGAACGGAATGGTGAAACGCCTTAACCTGTTCTCCATGGAGGTGACCCGCGTGGCGCGCGAAGTGGGCTCGGAAGGAAAACTGGGCGGACAAGCCAAGGTGCGCGGGGTATCGGGGGTATGGAAAGACCTGACCGACTCGGTGAACCTCATGGGCAGCAACCTCACCGCTCAGGTGCGCAACATTGCCGAAGTGACCACGGCTGTGGCCAAAGGCGACCTATCGAAAAAAATTACGGTTGACGTAAAAGGCGAGATCCTCGAGCTGAAGAATACCATCAATACGATGGTGGACCAGCTCAACTCCTTTTCCTCCGAGGTGACCCGCGTGGCACTGGAAGTGGGTACGGAGGGCAAGCTGGGCGGGCAGGCACAGGTAAAAGGTGTTGCCGGCACCTGGAAAGACCTGACCGACTCGGTGAACCAGATGGCCTCCAACCTCACCGGCCAGGTGCGCAACATTGCCGAGGTGACCACGGCTGTGGCCAAAGGCGACTTATCGAAAAAAATTACGGTTGACGTGAAAGGCGAGATCCTCGAACTGAAGAATACCATCAACACGATGGTGGACCAGCTCAACTCCTTCGCTTCAGAGGTTACCCGCGTAGCGGTAGAAGTGGGATCGGAAGGCAAGCTGGGCGGACAGGCAACCGTAAAAGGCGTTGCGGGGGTATGGAAAGACCTGACCGATTCAGTGAACCTCATGGGCAGCAACCTCACCGCCCAGGTGCGTAACATCGCGGGTGTAACAACGGCCGTGGCGAACGGTGACCTTTCCCGCAAGATCACGGTTGACGTAAAAGGCGAGATCCTCGAATTGAAAAATACCATCAACACGATGGTAGACCAGCTCAACTCCTTCGCATCGGAAGTAACGCGCGTGGCGCGCGAGGTGGGCTCGGAAGGAAAGCTGGGCGGGCAGGCAACGGTAAAGGGCGTAGGTGGCGTGTGGAAAGACCTGACCGATTCGGTGAACCAGATGGCCTCCAACCTCACCGCGCAGGTGCGTAACATCGCTGAGGTAACCACCGCGGTGGCCAATGGCGACCTTTCCAAAAAGATAACGGTAAACGTGGAAGGCGAAATACTCGAGCTGAAAAAGACCATCAACACGATGGTGGACCAGCTTAACTCCTTCTCGTCCGAGGTAACCCGCGTGGCCCTGGAGGTGGGTACGGAAGGCAAGCTGGGCGGGCAGGCCAAGGTAAAAGGCGTAGGCGGTACCTGGAAAGACCTGACTGACTCGGTGAACCAGATGGCCTCTAACCTCACATCGCAGGTGCGTAACATCGCTGAGGTGACCACGGCCGTGGCCAAAGGCGACCTCTCGCGTAAGATCACGGTTGACGTAAAAGGAGAGATACTGGAGCTTAAAGATACGATCAATACGATGGTGGACCAGCTCAACTCCTTCGGATCGGAAGTAACGCGCGTAGCGCGCGAAGTGGGATCGGAAGGCAAGCTGGGCGGACAGGCCAACGTGCCCGGTGTAGGCGGTACCTGGAAAGACCTGACCGATTCGGTGAACCAGATGGCCTCTAACCTTACCCTGCAGGTGCGTAACATCGCGGAGGTGACCACGGCCGTGGCCAAGGGTGACCTCTCGCGCAAGATCACGGTTGACGTAAAGGGCGAGATCCTCGAATTAAAAAATACCATCAACACCATGGTGGACCAGCTCAACTCCTTCGGCTCGGAGGTAACACGCGTGGCGGTGGAGGTGGGATCGGAGGGTAAGCTGGGCGGCCAGGCCAACGTGCCCGGTGTGGGCGGTACCTGGAAGGACCTGACCGACTCAGTGAACAAGATGGCCAATAACCTGACTGCCCAGGTGCGTAATATCGCTGAGGTGACCACGGCTGTGGCCAACGGTGACCTCTCGCGCAAGATATCGGTTGACGTAAAAGGCGAGATCCTTGAGTTGAAGAACACCATCAATACCATGGTCGACCAGTTGCGCGGCTTCGCCTCGGAAGTAACGCGGGTGGCCCGTGAAGTAGGTACGGAAGGAAAGCTGGGCGGCCAGGCCAACGTGCCCGGTGTTGCCGGTACCTGGAAAGACCTGACCGACTCGGTTAACCAGATGGCCGGTAACCTGACGGCACAGGTACGTAACATCGCGGATGTGGCCATCGCTGTGGCGAATGGCGACATGTCGAAAAAGATCACGGTTGACGTTAGGGGGGAAATACTGCAGCTTAAAGAAACACTGAACACCATGGTGGACCAGCTCCGCGCCTTCGCGTCTGAAGTAACGCGCGTGGCCCGCGAGGTAGGAACGGACGGCAAGCTGGGCGGGCAGGCCTTCGTGCCCGGTGTTGCCGGCACCTGGAAAGACCTGACCGACTCGGTGAACCAGATGGCCTCTAACCTCACTTCGCAGGTGCGTAATATCGCGGAGGTGACCAAGGCGCTTGCCAGCGGTGACCTTTCAAAGAAGATAACGGTTGACGTAAAGGGCGAGATATTCGACCTGAAGAACACCATCAACACCATGGTGGATCAGCTCAACTCCTTCGCCTCGGAGGTAACGCGCGTGGCCCGCGAGGTGGGAACGGAAGGTATATTGGGCGGCCAGTCGGAAGTGCAGGGCGTTGCCGGCACCTGGAAAGACCTGACCGACTCGGTGAACATGATGGCCTCGAACCTTACTTCCCAGGTGCGCGGTATCGCCAAGGTGGTTACATCGGTGGCCACCGGCAACCTGAGGCAGAAGCTTTCCATTACCGCTAAAGGCGAAGTGGCCCTGCTTACTGAAACCATTAACGAGATGATCGATACCCTGGCGGTATTTGCCGACCAGGTAACTACCGTTGCGCGCGAGGTAGGTGTGGAAGGCAAGCTGGGCGGCCAGGCCAACGTGCCCGGTGCTTCCGGTACCTGGAAAGACCTGACGGAAAACGTGAACCAGTTGGCCCAGAACCTCACTACGCAGGTGCGCGCCATATCCGAGGTGGCTTCAGCGGTAACGAAAGGCGACCTGACCCGGACCATTCGCGTGGACGCCAAGGGCGAGGTGGAAGCGCTTAAGGATACCATTAACCAGATGATCGAGAACCTGAGGCAGACCACGCTGCGTAACCAGGAGCAGGACTGGCTGAAATCCAACCTGGCCAAGTTTACGCAGATGCTGCAGGGGCAAAAAGACCTTAAAACGGTGACCAACCGGATCCTTTCCGAGCTGGCCCAGGTGGTGTCCATTAACTTCGGGGCCTTTTATATTTTACACGATGATCAGAAGCTCAAGCTGTTCTCTTCCTATGCCTATAAAGGCAGCAAAACCGTGCCCGTAGAGTTCGCCCTGGGCGAAGGCCTCATCGGGCAGTGTGCCGCAGAGAAGGAGCGTATCATCCTGCACGATATTCCAAAAAACTATATCAAGATATCCTCCGCGCTGGGCGAAGGGCGCCCCTCCAGCCTCATCGTGCTGCCCGTGCTGTTCGAGATGAAGGTAAAGGCGGTGATCGAGCTGGCCTCGTTCGAGCGCTTCAGCCAGACCCACATCGACTTCCTGGAGCAGCTCACCGAAAGTATCGGTATCGTGCTGAACACCATCGAGGCGAATACGCGCACCGAAGAACTCCTCGCGCAGTCGCAGTCGCTCGCCAACGAGCTTAAAGCGCAGCAGCAGGAGCTCAGCCGTACCAACCAGGAGCTGGAAGATAAGGCGCTGCTGCTGGTGAAACAGAAGGAGGAGCTGGAGCAGAAAAACCTGGAGATCGAAAAGGCCAGTAAGTCGCTCGAGGAAAAGGCCGAGCAGCTTACGCTCACTTCAAAATACAAGTCCGAGTTCCTCGCCAATATGTCGCACGAGCTGCGCACACCGCTCAACTCGCTGCTCATCCTGGCGCAGCAGCTTTTCGAGAACCAGGAAGGCAACCTCACCGAAAAACAGATCGGCTATGCCAAAACCATCCACTCCTGCGGTGATGACCTGATCCAGCTCATCAACGACATCCTGGACCTTTCGAAAATCGAATCGGGCTTTATCTCTACCGATTTCATGCCCATACGCTTCTCCGAGATCGTTTCATTCGTGGATTCCACGTTCAAGCACGTGTCGGAATCCAAGAACCTGAAGTTCAGGATAGAGGTGGATAAAGACCTGCCGGAAAAGATGGAGACGGACGTTCAGCGCCTGAACCAGATCCTCAAGAACCTGCTGTCAAACGCATTCAAGTTCACGGAAAAGGGAGAGGTAAAGCTCAAAATATTCAAGGCCACCAAGAACTCCTGGAAGACCAAGAACCCGAACCTCGACAACTCCAGCGGGGTCATCGCGTTCGCGATCAGCGATACCGGTATCGGTATTTCAAAGGATAAGCAGAACATCATTTTCGAAGCCTTCCAGCAAGCGGAAGGCTCGACCAGCCGTAAGTACGGTGGAACAGGCCTGGGCCTTTCCATTTCCCGCGGCCTGGCCGACCTGCTGGGCGGATCCATCGAGCTGGAAAGCAAGCTCGAGCAGGGCAGCACCTTTACCCTGTACCTGCCGAGCGATTACGTGCCGGTGAAGAAAGAGGTTCCGCAGCGCGTAGGTTCGGAGGTAAGCACCGCGGAGTCGGATACTCCGGCCGTCATCACCTCGAAGGGAGAGATCAAGAACCTTGACTTCGTCAACGAGATCATCAACGAGGTGGGCGATGACCGGAACAGCATACAGGCGAACGAGAACGTAGTGCTGATCGTGGAAGACGATTTGCGTTTTGCCCGCATTATGATGGACATGGCGCACAAGCAGGGCCTTAAGGCGCTGGTAGCCGCCAGCTATAGCGAAGTGTTCGAGCTGGCCAGCAAGCATAAGCCTTCGGCCGTAACGCTCGATATCAAGCTGCCCGATGCCAGCGGCTGGAAAATACTCGACCTGTTCAAGAATGACCTGAACCTGCGTCATATCCCCGTACACCTGATATCGGGCGAGGAGAACAGGCTGCTGGCGATGAAGCGGGGCGCGAAGAGCTTCCTGCTCAAACCGCTGAAGAACGAGGCGCTGACCAAACTGTTCAAGAGCATAACCAGATACAACAAACAAAAGGTCAAGAACCTGCTGCTGGTAGAGGATAACGAGCTGGATTCATCCAACATCGTAAAGATGCTGGAGCATGACGGGCTCAGGATCACCGTGGCCCGTACGGGCAGCAGGGCGATAAAGCTGCTGAAGGAAAAGTCTTTCGACAGCGTGATCCTGGATTATATGCTGCCCGACATAACGGGCGTAGAGCTGCTCAATAAGATCAACCGCAGGCCCTCTTCCGAAATAACTCCCGTGATCGTGTATTCCGCAAAGGAGTTCAATAAGCGTGAAGCTTCTCAGCTCAGGAGCCTGGCCAACAGCATCCTGCTTAAGGACGTGAATTCGCTGGAGCGTTTGCTGGAGGAAGCGGTGATGCACCTGCACATCGAGCATAAGGAGCTTAAGCCGGAGAAGCGGAAGATCATCGAGAATATCCGGATCAAAGAGGATGTGCTGGTTGGCAAGAACGTGCTTATCGTTGACGATGACGTGCGCAACCTCTTCGCGCTGACCACCGCTTTCGAGCGCTATAACATGAACGTGATCACGGCCGAAAGCGGCAAGGAGGCCATCTACCTGCTGAATGAAAAAGAAAATATAGATATCGTGCTGATGGATATCATGATGCCGGAGATGGACGGGTATGAAACCACGCAGAAGATCAGGCGTGAGACCAAGAACAGCACGCTTCCCATCATTGCCGTTACGGCCAAGGCGATGAAGGGCGACCGGCAAAAATGCATAGAAGCGGGCGCTTCGGATTACATCACCAAGCCCGTGAAGATCGACCAACTTTTATCATTAATGCGTCTATGGCTTTACAAAAAATAAAACAGTATATATCAGAGATCAAGATATTGCTGGTCGATGACCGGGAGGATAACCTCATCTCCATTGAAAGCATACTGGCTCCCGAGGGGTATAAGCTTACCAAGGCTAACTCGGGCAGGGAAGCGCTGAAAATATTGCTCAAGGAAAGGGATTTCAACCTTATTCTGATGGATGTGAAGATGCCCGGGCTTTCGGGCTTCGAGACCGCATCGTTGATCTATGATAACGACCGCTTCAAAAAGATACCCATCATCTTCATTACGGCTTACAGCTACAGCGATGAGAAAGTGTACGAGGGGTATAAGACAGGGGCCGTGGATTACATCTACAAGCCGATCAAGCCGCAGTTGCTGAAAGCGAAAGTGGCGGTATTCGTTGACCTGTACCGCAAAACGCAACAGCTCATGGAGCAGGAGGAGAAACTGATAGCGGCCAACAAAAGCCTGCAGACGGAGATCAAGGAAAGGAAACATTCCGAAGAGCAGGTCAATGAGCTGAACAGGCAGTTGCTCGAAAACATCAAAACGCTCGAAAGCGCCAATGCCGAGCTGGAGCGGTTCGCCTATGTGGCTTCGCACGATCTGCAGGAGCCGCTCAGGAAGATACAGACCTATGGCGACCTGCTGAAGACCAAGTATACAGCCGCGCTGGACAAGGAGGGCAAATACTATGTACAGCGCATGCAGGACAGCGCCCAGCGCCTGCAGAAGCTGATCAAAGACATACTGGTCTATTCCAGGCTCACTTCGGGCCAGGACTTTTTCGTGCAGACCGAGCTCAATACCATTGTGGATGAGATACTGGTTGACCTGGAGCTCAAGATCAAAGAGTCCGGGGCAAGGGTCAGCGTAGAACGGCTTCCGGTACTGGCCGTGGTGCCAGGGCAGATACGGCAGCTCTTCCAGAACATTATCTCCAACGCCCTCAAATTCTCCCGGCCCGGGGTTCCGCCCGAGATCACGATATCCTGCGATACCGGCAGCATTGCGGGAGGGAAAGCGGCCAATGGCCAGCAGTATTGCAATATCTATATACGTGATAACGGCATCGGTTTCGATGAGGTGTATTCAGAGCAGATATTCACCCTGTTCAAAAGGCTGAACGACCACAGCGAGGGCACCGGCATTGGCCTGGCCATCTGCAAAAAAATAGTCGAACAGCACAAGGGCTATATTCATGCCCGCAGCAAGCCCAACCAGGGCTCGACCTTTGTCATTTCATTACCGGTAACCCAACAAACGCAACATGAAGCAAGCAGGCAAATTGAAAATTCTTATAGCTGACGATGACAAAGATGACAGGTTCTTTGCTTCACTTGCTTTCAAGGAGGCCGACCTGGATCATACCGTGGATTTTGTGAAGGACGGGGAAGAGCTGATCGCCTACCTGAACAGTATATCGGGGCAAGCGCACCTGTTACCCGACCTGATCCTGCTTGACCTGAACATGCCTAAAAAGGACGGGCGCGTGGCGCTGAAGGAGATACGCTCCGATGCGCGTTTCCGCAACCTTAATGTGATCATATTCTCCACCTGTATATCGGAAGAAGACAGGATCTATACCCAGGAATTGGGCGCCTCGCGGCATGTTACCAAGCCCTTCGATTTCCAGGACCTGGTGGTGGTGATCAGGGATATATGCAGCACCTATACGGTGGCGCACGCAGGTAAAAAATAAAGAAATGAAAAAGTCCCCCGCCTCGGGCAGGGGACTTTCCGTTTGCGTCAGCGGGGCTTATTTCTTGCCGCCCAGCATCAGCAGTTCGCTCACCTGTATCTCGGTAATATAGCGCTTGGCGCCTTCTTTGTCCGAGTAGCTGCGGCTGATGAGCTTTCCTTCCACCGCAACCTCGCTGCCTTTCATCAGGTATTTTTCAATGATTTCGGCCAGTTTGCCCCAGGCTACCAGGTTGTGCCACTGTGTTTCGGTCACTTTCTCGCCCTTGGCGTTCTTGTAGCTTTCGTTGGTGGCCAGGCTCAGCTTAGCGAGCTTCTTTCCGCCATCCAGGGTCTTGATCTCAGGATTCGCGCCCAGGTTTCCGATCAACTGTACTTTGTTACGTAATGCGTTCATTGTTTTCTTTTTTTAATAGTTAGTATTTCTTTTTGTTTTTCTGTCAACCCCGCCCGGTTCGCCCTGGCGGAAAGCGCTTTGTTGAATTGACGGTGCAAAGGTGCGGTGACCCCGCTGGCCGACTCGGTTAATAAGCGCTTGTATCCGGATTTTATTGATTGTAAACGTTTGTAATCGAATATTTTTTACTATCTTAGTTCCTGAAAAACAATCGCTAACATGAGCAAGAGCTGCCTCGAATGCGGTGAGCCCATCAAGGGCCGGGCGGATAAAAAATTCTGTTCCGATATGTGCCGCAACGCCTATAACAATAAGCTGAACAGCGACTCGAACAACTTTGTTCGCAATGTCAACAACGTGCTGAGGAAGAACCGCAGGATACTGGAAGAACTGGTAACCGGTGAAACGGCAAAAACCACCAAGGCCAAACTGGCCCAGAAAGGATTTGATTTTTCCTATTACACCAACATCTACACCACCAAAAAGGGAGCCCGCTACTATTTCTGCTACGAGTTCGGCTACCTGCCCCTGGAGAACGACTATTATTTCCTGGTAAAAAGAAAGGAATACACCGAGCAATGATCACAATTGCGTATCTCCTCTCAAAAGCCTATTTTCGCAGTCCTTTTTCAAAGGCATAGCATATGGAAAACAACAACAAGGAACGGAAAGCCGCGGCCCAGAAGGCCGGAAGCCTGCTCCTGGCAGGATGCATGTTCCTGGGCATGGCGGGCGGCTGGTATTTCCAGGATATCAAGATCGGGCTATTTGCCGGCATGGGAGTGGGGCTGATCATGATGGCAGTGACCGTTCTCTCGGCATCAAGAAAGTAAATGGCAGACGAAGGCATAGAATCGAAAAAGGCACCGGAGCCGGTTGGCCTGTACCCGCATGCACGCAGGGTAGGTAACCTGCTCTTCCTTTCCGGGGTAGGCCCGCGCGAGCGCGGAACCAAAAAGATACCCGGTGTGGAGCTGAATGAGAACGGAGAGATCGTTTCGTACGATATCGAAGCGCAGTGCCATTCGGTGTTTAAGAATGTAAGATATATACTGGAAGAGGCCGGCAGCGGCTGGGACAAGATCGTGGATGTAACGGTCTTTCTGACCAACATGAAAGATGATTTTCAGAAGTACAATAAGCTATGGGCCGAGTACTTTAAGGAGAATCCGCCCTGCCGCACCACCATCGAGATCAATTGCCTGCCCACTCCGATCGCTATTGAGTTAAAAGTCATCGCTGCTATCTAGTCGCTTTTTTATTGAATGAGCAAGTACCCGGAATATAAATCATTGAACCTTCCCCAGATAGGGAAAGATATACTCGCATGGTGGGAACGGGAAAATATTTTCGAACGCAGCGTGAGCGAGCGCGAAGGAAAAGATCCCTTTGTATTCTATGAAGGCCCCCCTTCGGCCAACGGCATGCCGGGCATACACCACGTGATGGCGCGCACCATCAAAGACCTTTTTTGCCGCTACCAGACCCTTAAGGGCAAACAGGTGAGGCGCAAGGCGGGATGGGATACGCACGGCCTCCCGATCGAGCTGGCTGTTGAAAAAACGCTCGGCATTACGAAAGAAGACATCGGGAAGAAGATATCCATTGAAGAATACAATAAGGCCTGCCGCAAGGAGGTGATGAAGTACCAGGATAAGTGGGAAGAGCTTACGCGCATCATGGGTTACTGGGTGGATATGGAGCACCCGTACATTACCTACGACAACAGCTATATTGAAAGCGTATGGTGGCTGCTCAGGAACCTGTACGATAAGCAGCTTCTTTACAAAGGCTACACCATACAGCCCTATTCGCCTGCCGCAGGCACCGGCCTGAGCACGCACGAGCTCAACCAGCCGGGCTGCTACCGCAACGTAAAAGATACTTCTATAGTCGCCCAGTTCAAAGTGACTGAAACCGCGAAGCTCCCGTTTAAAGCGGAGCAGGACGTTTTTTTCCTGGCCTGGACCACCACCCCATGGACCCTGCCGGCCAACTGCGCGCTGGCGATAGGAGAAAGCATCGATTATGTGGCCGTAAAGACCTTCAACCCGTATTCGCACCGGCCGGTAACCGTGATTCTTGCCAAAGACCTGCTTGGGAAATATTTCCCGCAAAAGAACGCGGAGCTGAAGCTGGAAGAATACAAGGCTGGCGACAAGCACATTCCTTTCCGGGTTGTGGCGGAATTCAAGGGCCGGCAACTGATCGGCATCCACTACGAGCAGTTACTGCCTTTTGTTCAGCCCAGCGAAGGCGATGCCTTCCGCGTGATCCCGGCCGATTTTGTTACTACGGAGGACGGAACGGGCATTGTGCACACGGCTTCGGTTTTCGGGGCTGACGACTTCCGCGCCTGCAAGCTCAACAACGTGCCCTCCATACTCGTGAAGGACGAAGACGGGAACTGGAGCCCGCTCGTGGACAAGCGCGGACGCTTCGTGAAAGAAGTGTATGACCGGGATTGGGGCCTGGCCGGGGAGTACGTTAAGCGCGAATACCTGAGCAAAGAAGAGGAAGAGAAGGATTTCCGGGAGCAAAAGGAACGGCTGAAAAAGTTCATACCCGAATTGAAAGAGTACCTCTCGGTGGATGAAAGGATCGCGCTTAAGCTGAAGTTGGAAGGCAAGGCGTTCAAAATAGAGAAGTACGAGCACAGCTACCCGCATTGCTGGAGAACAGACAAGCCGGTGCTGTATTACCCGCTCGACAGTTGGTTCGTAAAAGTAACCGCCTGCCGTGAAAGGCTGGCGGAGCTGAACAGGACCATTAACTGGAAGCCGGAGCATACGGGTACCGGCCGTTTTGGCGAATGGCTCAATAACCTGCAGGACTGGAACCTGTCGCGCTCGCGCTTCTGGGGCATTCCGCTGCCCGTATGGAGAACCGATGACGGCAAAGAAGAAAAATGCATCGGTTCGGTAGAAGAGCTGAAACGGGAAGTGGAAAAAGCGGAGGCGAAAGGAATAAGCTCTGACTTTAGCTTTGGTAACGACCTTGATCTGCATAAGCCCTATATCGATCGTATCGTTCTGGTATCGGATTCCGGCAGGAAAATGTATCGTGAAAACGACCTGATTGATGTATGGTTCGATTCCGGGGCGATGCCTTATGCCCAAATCCACTATCCATTTGAGAACAGGGAGCTCATTGATGAAAAGCGGTACTTCCCCGCAGATTTTATTGCCGAAGGCGTAGACCAGACCCGCGGCTGGTTCTATACCCTGCACGCCATCGCCACCCTGTGTTTCGATTCGGTGGCGTATAAGAACGTAGTGAGCAATGGCCTGGTGCTCGACAAGAACGGCAATAAAATGAGCAAGCGCCTGGGCAACGCGGTAGATCCTTTCGACACGCTCGATAAGTTCGGCCCGGATGCCACGCGCTGGTACATGATCACCAACGCCTCGCCCTGGGATAACCTGAAGTTCGATATAGAAGGCGTAAAAGAAAAGCAAACCGGCTTTTTCAGCACTTTGTACAATACGTATTCGTTCTTTGCGCTCTACGCCAACATCGACCGTTTCCAGATCGATGAGCAGAACATTGTTCCGGTGGAAAAGCGCAGCGAGCTCGACCGCTGGATCATCTCGCGCCTGCATTCGCTGGTGGAAACGGTTACGCGCCACATGGACGATTACGATCCCACCCCGGCCGGCCGGGCCATAGAGGAATTTGTGGATGAGCACCTGAGCAACTGGTACGTTCGCCTTTCACGCAGGCGCTTCTGGAAACCTGCCCGCCAGGGCGACAAGCTTGTGCAGGTGGCAGGCGGGGGAGAGATGAGCGAGGACAAGAAAGCGGCCTACGAAACGCTTTACGAATGCCTCATGGTGGTCAGCCAGCTCATGTCGCCCATTGCCCCCTTTTTTGCCGACTGGCTGTACAGGAACCTGAGCGATGGAGTGCGCGGGCAAGCGAAAAAATACGGAACCCCGCTCTCGGCCGATTCGGTGCACCTGTCCCTGCTTACCCGTGCGGAGAAGAACCTGATCGATAAAGAGCTGGAGCAACGCATGGATATAGCCCAGAAGGTTACATCCATGATCCTTTCCATCCGTAAAAAGGAGAACATACGCGTGCGCCAGCCGCTCCATAAAGTGCGCATACCTGTATTGGATGAATCGTTCCGCAAGCGGCTGGAGGGGGTAAAAGAGCTGATACTTTCGGAAGTGAATGTAAAGGAGATAGAATTTGTAAACGAGAGCGATACCCAGATCGTGAAGAACCTGAAGCTGAACTTCAAGACCCTCGGAAAGAAATGCGGCAAGGATATGAAAGCCGTGCAGGCCTATGCCGCGGAACATGCCCAGTCGATCATTTTAGCCATGGAGCGCACCGGCAGGGCGGAAGTGCAGGTCAACGGCACCGCGTACACGTTGGAAAACGAAGATGTGGAGATCATACCGGTGGATATACCGGGCTGGAAGGTGGCCAACCAGGGCATGATAACCGTGGCGCTGGATGTGACCATTACCCCCCGTTTAAGGGAGGAAGGCATAGCCCGTGAGCTGGTCAACCGCATACAGAACATGCGGAAAGACAAGGGGTTAGAGGTGACCGACAAGATCAGCCTGACCATACAATCTTCGGGCGAAATTGACGCCTCCGTATCGAATAATAAATCCTATATTTGTTCTGAAACCCTCGCCTCCTCACTCGAGATAGTGAAAGAACTCAGCGAAAAAGATGCTGTGCTTGTAGAGGTGGATGAAAACATCAAAACCCT
>JBFLYZ010000072.1:0-16910 GCA_040756415.1 Bacteroidota bacterium | reverse complement strand
AGCACAGCAGACAGTAATAAAAAAATATAAAGTTTGATTTTAGGCATTTGAAAAATCAAAGTAAGTTTAACCTGCCTTTCTCCTCTTTTGACTTCTCAAAGCACTTTCTCCAGCATCTCCAGCTTCAACCCCCTCGATCCCTTTACCAGCACCTTGGCATCGGTGATCTTTTTTGTTTTGAAATATTCAAGGGCCTCTTCGGTCTTTTTAAAGGATTTGTATTTGGAGCCTTTGGCGGCTTTTGAAAAATTCTCGCCAATAAGAAAGACCTGCTTATAGCCTTTCTCCTTTATTTTATTGATGATCTCCTTGTGCTCGTTCTCGCTGTAATGGCCCAGCTCCAGCATATCGCCCAGTATCAGCACATCGCTGCCCCCGTGCTCTATGGCCGCGCTCATGCTGGTGGGGTTGGCGTTGTAGGCGTCCCAGATGATGGTGTTATTGGTCTTTTTCGATCTTACCAGTTGCGAGCGGTTGTTCGTTGGGGCATATTCGCGTATGGCCGCGTTGATATCCTCTTCCGATACACGGAAATAATTGCCTATGCAGGCAGCCGCCAGTATGTTCTCGAAATTGTGCGCGCCCACGAGCTGCGAGCTGATCCAGGGCTTGGAATCGAGCGGTGCGGCATCGAGCTTGCTTTTCCATTGCACGGTCACACGATCCGTATCTTCTTTTAAGCGGCCGATACAATTGCAGTTGCCGCTGGTGCCGTAGGTCACAAAATCCGAGTTGCCCACCAGTTTTATCAGCAAGGCGTTGTTGCCGTTCACGAATATGGTGCCGCTGTTGCGCTGCAGGTACTGGTACAGCTCGCTCTTGGCCTTTATCACGCCTTCAAAGCTTCCAAACCCCTCGAGGTGGGCTTTGCCTATATTGGTGATCAGGCCGAAGCCGGGCTGGGCGATCTCGCAAAGCTGGGCTATTTCGCCCTGGTGGTTGGCGCCCATTTCAATGACCGCGATCTCCGTATCGTCCGTGACCGAAAGCAGGGTGAGCGGCACGCCAATATGGTTGTTCAGGTTACCCTGGGTGGAAACGGTCTTATACTTTTTCTGAAGCACAGCGCTGCTCAGCTCCTTGGTGGTGGTCTTGCCGTTGCTGCCCGTGATGGCGATCACCGGTATGGTGAGCAGGGAGCGATGGTACCTGGCAAGGTCCTGAAGGGCTTTGAGCGTATCGTCCACCAGGATGTATCTGCTGCCCTTTTTATAGGCCTTCTCATCAACAACAACATAAGCGGCACCATCGGCCATGGCCTTCTCGGCAAACTCGTTTCCGTTGAAATTGGCCCCTTTCAGGCAGAAGAAGATGGAATCCTTAACGGGTTTGCGGGTATCGGTAGTAATGAGCGGATGCGATCGGTAAAGGGAGTAAAGCTCTTCGGCAGGCGTTTGCATGGCACAAAATTAACAAGTCCTCCTTTGCGGGGAGGACCTGTTGATATTTTGTGAAAGATGCTTTCGTTTACTTTTTGCCGCCAAGGCCGATGGGGCTTCCCACGCGGTCCATCGCACATCGGAATCCAAGCCAGCAGGCCGATTGGCGCTGATCCAGGAACCTGCGCGTGCCGGGAACCATCCAGTAGGCCCTGTCTTTCCACGAGCCGCCTTTATACACTTTGGCCTTGTTGTTCACGAGCGAGTTCTGGCCCACCTCATCGCGGTTGCCCTGCTGCTTTTCTTTCTGCACGGGATACTGGTACATGAGGTAGTTATCGCCCGGGTTATCCACATCGTAATAGATAGAAGAGTTCTTGTCACCGTCAAGGAAGTTGCGGTAATCGGCATACTTGTAGTTCCTGCGCTCATCCAGGCGGTCTTCCTTATACTTGATGTCCACATTGCGCATCATGATCAAACCGGGGCGGCTGACCAGGTTGCCTTCATCGTCATACAGCAGCGAGTCGCCAGCATCCACCATGATCTCGTTACCGTTGGCTGAATCGCGCGCATAGGTTTTGAATATGTTACCGCGGAAAGGGCGGAAATCGGTCACATCCTCGGGCGTGATGGGGCGGTAGGTGTCGAGCACCCATTCGCTCACGTTGCCGCCCATGTTGTAAAGGCCGTAATCGTTGGGCCAGTACGAGAACACCGGGGCAGTGATATCGGCTGCATCGTTCAGCTTGCCGGCTATACCCATGTTATCGCCCTTATCGCGCTTGAAGTTGGCCAGGAAATCACCGATGAACTTCTCATCGGGGTTACGAACGGCCTGTCCATTCCAGGGATAGAGCTTTCTTTCTTTGATGATGTAATCGGGCGACATGTTGCCGATCAGGCCCAGTGCCGCGTATTCCCATTCGGCCTCTGTGGGCAGGCGGTATTTCGGCAGGAAGATACCGTCTTCCATTCTCACCTTACGCTCGGTTCCATCGGGCTTGGGGATGAGCTGCTTAACCACGCCTTCATACTTGCCGGCCAGGTAGGCATCGGTGCTGAAGTTGTTGGCAAGGCTTTGGCCCAGGTCCCAGTCGAGAATACCCTCGCGGATCAGGATAAATTCGTTCACACGATCGGTACGCCACTGGCAGAAGTCATTGGCCTGCAGCCAGTTAATCCCAACCACGGGATAATCCCTGTAAGAAGGGTGGCGGAAATAATACTCCACATAAGGGTCGTTATAGGCAAGGGGGTCTCTCCAGCAAAGGGTATCGGGGAGGGCCTTTTTATACACTTCATAGAATACATCGTCAATGGCGTAGATACGGTTTAGCCAGTGCAGGTATTCCAGGTAATCGAGGTTACGCACCTCAGTTTCATCCATATAGAAGGAGGAAACGGTGACCGTACGGGGCATATTGTTCCAGTCATAGAGCACGTCCTGCTCCACGCGGCCCATGGTAAATCGGCCGCCTTCGATCAGCACCAGGCCTGGTCCTGTTTCCTGCTCGGTATAGGGAAGAACCTCAAAGCCCCCGTTCTCGGCATCGTTATAGTTCCAGCCGGTAACAGGAGAGGTTTCCTTATTGCAGGATGCCAATGCCAACACCCCTGTTAGCATTAGTATTTTGCCGATGGTTCTCTTGTTCATTGCCTCTGTTTTTTGGTCTTAAGATTGGTTTATACCGGATTTACCCGGAAATGGTTACACTATTTTAAGCTTTTTTCAATGATTTATCAGAAAGAGGGACAGCTAACTGTACGGAATTTCCTCTTTTTGGGCTTACATTCGAACTGAAGCTGGAATGAAAGCTCGTGCGAGCCGGCCGTTGCATTGGCCAGCTTGGATATGGTCACGTCATAGCTGTAGCCCACCTTGAACAGGTTTTGGGCGAAGCCGATCAGGGCTATAAAGGAGTCTTCGTTCCTGTACCACAAGCCGCCTACGATAGGCCCCTTGGTCACATACAGGCCCAGGTTGAGCTGGCGGAAGTCCTGCTGCTGCTGGTAAAGGATATTGGGAGAAATAGAGGCTTCTCCGTTACGCCCGTCAAGCGGGATGACCGCCCCGGCATGGCCGGTATACTTCATGGGCAGCTTGCTGGCTCCCAGGAAGCCCTCATCGGGTTCGGTAAGGTGGTTAACGGCAAATCCGAAGAAATAACGCTTGCTGTAGCCAAGTATGCCGGCCGATAGGTCGACATTGGTACGGGAAGTGAGGTTTTTTTGCTCTAATGTGGTGAAAACGAAGCCTCTGCGCGGATCTATCATATCCCCAAAGGTGAGTTTTTCCCAATCCACCTTCTTTTGGGCATAAGTAGCCTGAAAGCCTACTTTGACCGAAAATTCGCGGGTAAGGTTAAGCTGGTAGGAATAGATCGCGCTGAAATTGGTGGTGATCAGGGTGCCTTCGCCCGCCTTATCGTTGGTAACCAGGAATCCTATGCCGCCCGAAAGAGCGTCAATATGCTGATCGTAAGAGGCGCTGTAGGTAACAAAGGTTCCGGTAAGGGCAGGCCACTGGTTACGGTAATTCAGGCAAAAACGGGGGCAACGGGCAGTGCCGGCAAAAGCGGGATTGAGGTATAATGGATTTGCATAGAACTGGGTAAATTCAGGGTCCTGTGCATATGCATTATCGCTAAAACAAAGCGTTGTAAGCAAAGTAAGCGAGTAGAGTAACCGCTTCAGCATAGGGGTTTTGAGTTTAGCAGGCCACAATAATACGAATAAATATTCAAATGGTTGCCTTTAAGTTAATAAACAATGGCATAAAAAAGCCAAGCCAGGCTCTCTGCCAGAAAGCCATTCCGGACAAATTTATAAAAATTTTAATTAACGGTACAATATTTTTTGGGGCGCAGCGTTAAGGCTGTACAAAACCACTTAAAATAAAGACAGGCAGCAAGTTCTACGCTTTTTTAATTCGTGTTTTTCAAGTAACAAATTCATAAATTTGAGCAATGAAAAAAGCGCCCCTGATCTCAGCCACGGCTGTCCTGACCCTTTTCTTCTCTATCCTTCACGCGGCCGAAAGCAAAGCACCGATCAAGATAAACTGGACCGAACCGCAAAAGCTCATCCTGGCTGACGGCCTAAGCCACTCGTTCATTTGCTTTACCGGGGCCCAGTATAACTTACAGGAAAGCCAGCTTCCTTTTTATTACGAAACCCGTAAGCTGAACGGCCCGGTATCCTCCTTATCGGCCGAACTGCTCAACCCCGTATTTGTATCGCTTGCCGAAAACGAAAAAGAGGCCTTTGACGAAGCGCAGAAGAGCATGAACCTGCCGCCACTGCTCGAAGTGCAGGTAAGGACGGGCATTGTTAAAAAGCAGAACCTCGCGCTGATTAAATTCTATCCCTTCCGTATCAATCCTGCAAGCGGCCAGCCCGAAAAGCTGCTGTCTTTTACACTGAAGCTGAACGCGGATTATAACCTGGCTCAGCGTACCGCCAGCAGTACGGCCGCCTATGCGGCCAATTCCGTGCTGGCAAGCGGCAACTGGTACAAGGTGGGCCTTACGGCTGACGGCATATATAAAATGGACTACGCTTACCTGCTTTCGCTGGGAATGAACCTGTCGGGCAAAAGCCCGCAGGACCTGCGCGTGTACGGCAACGGTGGAGGGCAGTTGCCTTATTCCAACGCTGCACCGCGCATCGATGACCTGGCCGAGAACGCGATCTATGTTTTTGACGGGGGCACGCTGAACGTTTTCGATTCGGCCGATTATGTTTTGTTCTACGGGCAGTCGCAAAACCGCTGGTCGTACACCGCAAGTACGGGAGGCTGTCCAGCTTTCAGGCATTCGGTCCATCTTTTTTCCGATACCACCTATTATTTCATCACTACCGACCTGGGGCCCGGCAAGCGGGTAAGTACGCAAAGCTCGTCTACGCTTCCCGTAACCAACAACGTGAACACGTTTGACGACTATGCTTTTCATGAAAGCGATGCCAGCAACATGATCAAATCCGGCAGGGAGTGGTATGGCGAGAAGTTCGATATCCTCAACACCTATACTTTCAATTTCAGCTTCCCGGGTATCGACCCGTCCTCGCCCGTTTACGTGAAAACGGAGGTCATCGGGCGCGCGGATGTGACCAGCAGCTTTACCGTCACTTCCGGGTCGGGATCCACCACCTTGTCGACCACGGCCACCCAAACCTCCATTTATTATTACCCTTATGCCTATACGAGCAACGGCTGCTTCAGCTACCTGCCATCCTCGTCCAATATTTCAGTAACGGTTACGCGCACCTCACCGCTCAATAACCCGAACTTTATCGGCTACCTGAACTACGTGGAGGTGAACGCCAGAAGGCAGTTGCTCATGAGCACGCCACAACTGATCTTTCGCGATGCCGGCTCCGTGGGTGCCGGCAATGTGTCAAAGTTCTTTGTGGCCAATGCCAATTCCAACCTGTCGGTATGGGAAGTGACCGACCCGGTAAATGTGGCGCAGCAGGCCGGCACGCTGAACGGGAATGTGTTCGAGTTCGCGCTGCCTACCGACTCGCTGCGCGAATTCCTGGCCTTTGACGGCAGCACTTTCCTGACCCCGCGCGCTCTGGGCGCAGTGCCTAACCAGAACCTGCATGCCATCGGGCAAATGGACATGATCATTGTTTGCCCCCCCGTATTCTGGAACGAAGCCACGCAGCTCGCCAACCTTCACGCGAACGAAGACGGGCTGAGCGTGGGACTGGTAACGCCCCAGCAGATCTACAACGAGTTTTCGAGCGGTGCCCGCGATGTGAGCGCCATACGCGACTTCATGAAAATGCTGTACGAGCGCGCGGCAGATTCTTCGCAGCTTCCCCGCTACCTGCTGCTCTATGGCGATGGCTCGTACGATAACAAACAGCGCCTGGGCAACAATACGGATTTCGTCATCACCTACCAGTCGGTCAATTCGCTGGACCCGATCAACTCGTATGTGTCGGACGACTTTTTCGTGCAGCTCGACAGCACGGAAGGCGTATGGGGCCCTTCGGATGCCGACCTTCCGGATCTGGGGGTAGGCCGCATGCCTGTCAAATCTGTCAGCGAATCGCAGGCCGCGCTCAACAAGATCATCAAATACCGCTCGGTGCCCGGAACGATCAATACCAGCACCAACTCCTGCTCCAACCCGCAGTCCTGCTCCTCGTTTGGCGACTGGAGGAACGTACTCTGCTTTGTGGCCGATGACGAGGATAACGGAGTTCACGTTACGCAGGCCCAGGCCATGGCCAATTACCTGGATACGGCCTACGACCAGTACAACATTGACAAGATCTATTTTGATTCCTACCAGCAGGTGGCTACCCCCGGTGGCGCCCGTTATCCTAACGTGGTGGACGCCATTAACCAGCGCATAGACAAGGGCTGCCTGATCTTTAACTATACCGGCCATGGAGGGGAGATAGGCCTGGCGCACGAACGCGTGATCGAGATACCGCAGATCAACTCCTGGGACAATATCTGTAACATGCCCCTGATGGTCACGGCCACCTGCGAGTTCAGCCGCTGGGAAGATCCCGAGCGGACCTCGGCCGGGGAATATTGTTTCCTCAACCCGAACGGAGCGGCAATCGGGTTGTTCACCACTACCCGCCTGGTCTTTTCCGGTCCCAATTTCACGCTCAACAACAACATGTACCGCTATGCGTTCGATTCGCTGCCTACGGGCGAAATGCCGCGCATCGGTGATCTCAACTTCCTGACCAAATCCACCCTTTCGCCCGATCTCAATTACCGCAACTTCACGCTGCTTTGCGATCCCGCTCTTATGCTGGCCTATCCCATGCATACCATCGTAACGAAAACGGTCAACGGCCAGCCGGTCAACCTTTCGCAGCCCGATACGGTGCGGGCCCTGGGCGTGGTCACCATCACGGGCGAGGTCCATGACGATTACGGCAACAAGCTGACGGGCTACAACGGGGTGATCTATCCGACCGTTTTCGACAAGTCGGTTGCCGTTACCACCTTATCGAATGACGGAACATCCAGTCCCGCCATCACTTTCCAGTTGCAGAAGAATGTCCTGTACAAAGGCAAAGTCAGCGTGGTGAATGGCGATTTTTCCTTCACCTTCGTGGTGCCGAAGGATATCGCCTATGCTTTCGGGCCGGGGCGTATCAGCTATTACGGGCACAACGGACAGGAGGATGCGGCCGGCTATTATGAGAATATCGTTATCGGTGGCACGGATACTACGGCCCCCGCTGATAATACCGGGCCGGTAGTGAAGCTTTACATGAACGATGATAAGTTCGTATCGGGCGGCATCACCGACAAGAACCCGGATATCTACGCGGTGGTAAGCGATTCGAATGGCGTAAACACCGTTGGGAACGGCATAGGGCACGATATCGCTGCCGTGCTGGACGCGAATACGGATAATACGCTTGTGCTGAACGATTACTATGAGGCCGACCTCAACAGCTATAAATCGGGTACGGTGCGCTATCCGCTCAACGACCTGGACGAAGGACTTCATTCCCTCAACCTCAAGGTGTGGGACGTGTATAATAATTCGTCCGTTGCCTATACGGAATTTGTGGTGGCGGCCGATGCCATTCTGGCGCTGGACCACGTGCTGAACTATCCCAACCCGTTCACCACCAAAACCTCGTTCTATTTCGAACATAACAAGCCGTGCAACGAGCTGGAGATACAGATACAGATATTCACGGTTTCCGGCAAGCTGGTCAAGACCATTAACACCCGAACCACCTGCGATGGCTACAAAGTGGATGGGATAGAATGGGACGGGAAGGACGATTTCGGGGATGCCATAGGCAAAGGAGTCTACATCTACCGCGTGAAGGTGCGTACCCCGGAAGGGGAGACCGCTGATAAGTATGAAAAGTTAGTCATATTAAAATAAAATCATAAATTTACCGTTAGTATATAAATCCCATTTCCGGAATTATGATGAAGCGCCTATTGTCCTTTTCCCTTATTGGTATTTTCTGTACGGGTTCATACGCTCAGCTTACCACCGATGAGCTGCTGGGCCAGTTGAATACCATTACCACCGCTGTGCCTTTCCTGCTCATCTCACCCGATTCGAAGGCGGGAGGCATGGGTGATGCCGGGGTGGCTTCTGCGCCCGATGTCAATTCCATGCACTGGAACCCTTCCAAGTATGGCCTTATTGACAAAAAAATGGGCGTGGGCATATCATACACTCCCTGGCTGAGGGCCCTTGTTCCGGATATCAACCTGGCCTATGTTTCGTTTTTCTATAAGCCCAGCAAAATGGGCACTTTTGCCACTTCCATGCGTTATTTTTCGCTGGGCAACATCACTTTTACGGATATCGTAGGCAATGCCATAGGCCAGTTCAATCCCAATGAGTTCGCGATCGATGTGGGCTATGCTCAGAAACTGGGCGAAAACCTGAGCATGGGCGGTGCCATTCGCTATGTGTATTCCAACCTTACGAACGGGGTGAGCGTGAACGGAGCCTCCTCGCATCCGGGCATGTCGGTAGCGGCCGATATCTCCGCTTTCTACCAGAATGATAAGATAGAGGTGTCGGATAAGAAATCGGTCCTGGCCTTCGGCATCAATATTTCCAATATCGGATCCAAAGTATCGTATACCAATACCGGCACGAAGGATTTTATTCCCATTAACATGCGCCTGGGCTCTGCGCTTACCATGGAGCTGGATGATTACAACTCCATAGGCTTTGTGCTCGACATTAATAAGCTGCTGGTTCCCACGCCACCTCACTACCTGGTGGATTCCACCACCGGATCTCCGGTCAAGGATGCGAACGGGCAGTATGTGATCGCGGCCGGAAAAGACCCTAATCGTTCGGTTGTGAGCGGTATCCTGGGTTCGTTCAGCGATGCCCCGGGCGGTTTCCGCGAGGAGCTGAAGGAGTTCATCCTGGCTGGCGGTATAGAGTACTGGTACGGCAAGCCCAGGATATTTGCCGTGCGCATGGGTTATTTCCACGAGGCGGCCACCAAGGGTAACCGTAAATACTTCACGTTCGGTATAGGAGTAAAATACAATGTATTCGGCCTGGATTTCGCCTACCTCGTTCCAACCGTTCAGCGCAACCCGCTGCAGAACACGCTGCGTTTCTCCCTGCTGTTCGATTTTAACTCGGGCAAAAAAGATTCCGATGCCCCGCAGGAATAAAAATAGTGCATAAGAAGATCCCTGCCTCGCGCAGGGATCTTTATTTTACCCCTTCCGCTGAGCTACAATTTCTATATTTGAAAAATGAAACCGCGTATAGGGTCCGGGTTTGATGGGGCTGAGCGTTAAGAAAATGCCCGGTGGGCATTTTTAGCGAAGAGCCGGCTTGCGGGCGGTTTAAAATTGCAGAAATGAAGTTAAGAATAGGATTCGGATTTGATGTACATAAGCTGGAGGCCGGCCGCGACCTTTACCTGGGAGGGATTAAGCTGCAAAGCGAAAAAGGCGCTGTGGGTCACAGCGATGCCGATGTGCTCATTCATGCCATCTGCGATGCCCTGCTGGGTGCCGCCAGCCTGGGCGATATAGGCATACATTTTCCGAATACATCGGCCGCGTATAAAAATATCGACAGCAAGATATTGCTGAAAAAAGTGGTCGGGCTGATCGCGGGTGAAGGTTACGCGATCGGCAATATCGATGCCACCGTATGCCTTGAACGGCCTAAGCTCAGCCCGCATATCCCTGAAATGAAACGCGCGCTGGGGGATGCAATGGGTATATTTGTTGAAGACATCTCTATAAAAGCAACCACGAACGAGAAGCTGGGCTACGTGGGCCGCGAGGACGGGGTATGTGCCTATGCCGTGGCGCTGATCTTCAGGAAATAGTTTTCCTTTTCGAGGGATTTTGAAACGAACCTGAAATGGTTTAATTTTGAGTATGCTGAAAGCCATACATACACTCCTGTTGCTGGTGTGCTCAGCAGTTCTTCCACCGCCCATCCGGATTCGATCAATCAAATTGAGATCCTGGGCAAAAAAAAGCGAGTATCTACTCGTTTATCTTGTTATCTCCGTTGTCACTATCACCGCCACCGCCAAAGAGGGTTAGTGAATATTCCAGCCCCAGGATGTACTGGGTCACCGGATCGTTCTGCTGGAAGTCGAACTGTACAAGGTAGTACAGGCCGAAGGTATTGCCGTCATTGATCTCATAATCGCATCCCGCGTATAGGCGCGTGCGGTCGAAGCCGAACTCCTGGTGTTCGCGGATGCGGGGATTGAAAAGCTGTACGCGCAGCTCGGTGCCGAAATAAGGGACAAAACGCGAAGAATTGATGTCGAGCTTGAAGTCGAATTTGTTGCGCCAGTAATATTCGGCCACATCGCCAAGGCGATCGGCTCCCGGGTAAGCGATCTCGCCCTGGAGGCGCGCGCGGTAACCGAAGCGTATCATCCCCAGCTTCTGCTTGTATCCCAGGTCCAGCATCAGGCGGTGCTTCAGGCCGTAATAGCCATCGTCAAATCTTTTCTGGATGAAACGGTAAATGGGCGACACCTTGAAATTCTTATTTATCCTGTAGCTGAAGCCGATATTGGTATAGAACAGGTTGACCTGCGAGAGGTTCTCTTTCAGGCGGAATTCCTCGCAGGCAACGATCGAGAAGTTCTGGCTGAGCTTGTACTCCAGGTTCAGCGTATTCCACATGCCGAAATCGTTCTCCTGGGCCCTGGCAGTAAGCGAGCCTGCAAAAAGCAGAAATGCAGCGATAAGTCTATTCATAAAATCTGGTTATGCATTTTTCTTTTTTTCGTAATAGTAAATCTTCACGGTGGCGGTATCGCGCAGGTAATCCACGCGGCCGATCGAGACCTTGTGTATCTCGAGCCCGGTGCGCTTCTTCAGGTCCTCCATGAGGGCCGCATGGTTCTCGGGCTTGATCATTTCAATGTTGTCGTACTGTATGTTCTTGATCATTTCCTGGCGCAGCAGCAGGTTGCCATCGAGGAAGAAGGCGAAAAGGATAATGATGGCGTTGATCACGCAGATCTCGAACAAATTGCCCTTGTTAACGGCCGTCACCAGTCCTATGGCGATCACTACAAAGAGGTAGGTCATGTCCTTGGCGGAAATATCCTCGGTGCGGTAGCGCAGCAGGGAGAATACGGCAAAAAGGCCGAATGCGGCACCCGTGCTGAGCTCTACTTTGTTAAGCAGGTAGGTGATAAAGAACATGACAATGTTGAACATGAAGAAAGTGAAGAAGAAGTCCTTTTTGTTGTAGTTGGGGTAATAGATCAGTCCGATCAGCACGATCATGGTCACCACATCGATAAGCAGGCGCATGAAGAAAATAAAGTTCAGTCTTTCCAGGGCGAACTGGAAGAAATCCTCCTCTGAAACATCGGGGTTCTTTTTTTTCTTCTTCTTGTCGGTGCCGTCATCCTGCACGGTCTCCTGCGATGCATTATCCTGGGCCTTTAACACGCCCGTGCCGGCCGGCAGCAGCAGACCAATAAGCAGGAACAGCTTTAAAACAGACATTCTAAGCGGCATAGGTTATTTTATTGATGTGACGTATTTTGAGTTTAAAGTTATTCTTTTTTACCTCATCGAACAAGGTGATGACCCCGAAGCAGTACTTGCTCATGGAGCCTTCCTTGATCCGCTTCTCGCGCAGCACCGAGATGACAGGCGATGAGGAGCTGGCCTTGTCCTGTTTTACTTCGGCAATGACCAGGTTCTGGTGATCGCTGCGCTTGTGCTCCGTGATATAATGCAGGCCAATATCGATGGTCAGTCGCTCGGCCGATTGCTTGTTCACCAGCGTAATGCGCGAATAGTTGACCCACAGCTTGGCTTTCAGGCTGTCGGGGGGAATATTCGTGTTGTCGGCCAGCATTCTTCTTGTTTTCTCGGTGAGCTCGCGCTCGATCTCCTTCGTCTTGATCCGGTTCTTGATCGTGCGGCCTTTATTGTTCTTGTATTTCACCTCAAAAAAGTGGAGGTCGGATTCAACGTATTTACGCGAGCGGATCTTGTACCGGTTCATCTTTCCGCAATGATGCCGCTGGTAGAGGTTGAAATCGTCCGTATCGTAATACAGGGTCTCGTACTTGCTTACGCGAGTACCGCTGATCTCCAGCGCGCGGTAGTAAGGGCGTATGGCTTCCAATATGCCCGGCAACTGGTCAAAGGAAAAGACGAACTTCGTATCGGTGCGGTCCATGAGCTTGACGCTGTCCATTTCCTCCAGCGTAATGGGCTCGAAAGTTGCCAGTATGTCTTTTATCTTTTGCTCCTGCATCAGAACTGGTAGGTGTATTTCTTTACCTCGATCACGTTATTGTTCGCGTCATAGGTCTTCTTTTCGATCTTGAGGCCTTTTTTATCATAAGCGAAAACCGATTTCTTCAGCAATTTGCCGTCCGCGTCATAGGTCACTTCCATGCTTTTGTCGCCATTGCTGTTGTAAGAGGTCACGGTTTTCTTCAGCAGCTTGGCGCCATCGTACTCGCACTCCTCGGTCACATCATCGTTGGAATTATACTTGTAGGTTTTCTTGGTGTTCTTAACGCCCGGTTTATCCGTTCCGCCCTTGTTATCCTTTACCTCGTAAAAGGTCTCTTCCAGCACGTTCCCTTTCCCGTCAAATTTCTTCGTCTCTTTCCGTTTCACGGAGCCATCGGGCCTGTACTCGGTCTTTTCGGTGGTCTCGCCCTCCTTGTCGAAAACGGAATGAACGCTTTTATAGGTCACCTCCTTGCCCTCGATAGTCTCGGTAGTGGTCTCCGTGGTGGATTTGATCTTGTACATCTTGATCTTTTTCTTGCTCTGGGCTGAAGAGGCGCCCCACAGGAGGACGAGCGATGCGATAAGGGCCAGGGTTTTCATGGGCGGTGCGGTAGAAAATGTTATTTGACGATCTCGAGATCGGGCACCACGGTCGTATCCTTTTTGCCTACTATTTCCACCTCCTTGAGCACATGAACGGTCTTGGACGCGACCACGTTGCCGGAGTAATTGGGCTGCCCGTTGAGGTATTTGACCGTATCCTTCGAGTAGGTGAACACCTTATACTTGCCCGGCCTCAGGTAAGGGAACACATAGGTGCCGTCATAATTGGTCTTTACGCTGCGGCTGAATGTGGCATCATCGCCATAAATGATATATACGTCTTCGTCCTGCGCGTAATACGAGGCATAAAGCTGCGTGAACGTAGCATCGTAATTGCGTACAAACACTTTGCCTTTTATGGCCGCTTTGCCGCCCTCACCGGGTCCCTTGCTGCAGGAAGCGATAAAAATGACTGATGCGAACAGAATGAATGTAAGGGAAATGGTCTTTTTCATAAGTTTTATTTTGGTTGGTGTTGATGTTCTCTTTTATGGTTCACTGATCTTATTTAATCTTTAGCCCTTACCAGCTTGATGGTTTTACGGTAATCGCTGGTGCGGAACTCCAGGATGTAGATGCCATCGGCCAGGTTCAGTGCGTTCGGGTCGAGTGTAATGGTATGCACGCCCGGGTTCTGGAAAGTGGTAAACGGCACCAGCGTGCGTATTTTCTGCCCCAGTATATCGTAAATGGCCAGTTCGGCCTGCTGCTCTTCCGGCACTTCATAAACAATGGTGAGCGTATTGGAGAAGGGGTTGGGATAAGCATCGAAGAAATTCTCCAGCGGCTCAAAATAAGCCGTAAAGACATCGTTCGTATCGATGTTGTAGGTAATGCTCATATTCCTGTCAGCCCCCGGCACTACGCTGTTCGATTTCCAGTAAGCAAATTTGTAGCCAGGATTGGGGATGGCGGTCATGGTCACGGGCACCCCGTCAAAATACACCCCGGTCCAGGGCAGCGAATCGGGCACAATGGTGCTGATCTGTATCTTGCCGGCT
Organism: Bacteroidota bacterium; assembly: GCA_040756415.1. Taxonomy (GTDB): domain Bacteria; phylum Bacteroidota; class Bacteroidia; order JADZBD01; family JADZBD01; genus JBFLYZ01. The sequence continues at coordinate 2,691 of JBFLYZ010000072.1, read as the reverse complement.
CCGGAGGGCTCCGCGTTCAGCGTTACGTTTACCTGTTTCACCAGGCCAAACTGGCTTTCCACATAATTTCGCGCGTACACGATGCGGTTATCCGTGAACAGCAGCATGCTGTCGATCAGGGTGAACCAGCTAGGCACATCGTATGCGCGGCCGATCAGGTTAGGCCAGGGGGAAGTTCCTCCCCATAATGCGAAATGCCGTGTCATTTCAGGCAGCATCTGGTCGCGCAGGGCATAGGCCCTGTTTCGGAAGTTCTGGGGCTGGTAAATGGTGTTCATCAGGTCGGCATAGCGGTTCACAAAATAGTTCCTGAACGCGGTGTTCTGAAGCATGGCCGAAAGCATGCCCGAATGGGGGTTCCAGGTGGGCGGGTTGATGGCCACGTTCAGCATGTTGGTGGTATCCGCGCCTCCGTACCAGGGCAGGAACCCGAGCGAGAGGTCGGTATCCCACATCACGTAGCGCCATTTGCCGGCCGGGCTGTTGGGCCGCCAGAACTTGATGTTGTTGGTGTAGGAGCCCAGCCAGTCGATGTTGATGATATAGGTCTCGGCTATGAAATAATCGCAGAAGTTCTCGATATCGAGCAACTGCTTTGCCGAGTCGTAGTTCTGCTGTATGGCCATGCTGTTGTTAACGATGAAGCTGACCATATCAAAGAAAGGCTTGTTGCTTCCCGCGATGACGTCTCCATCGAATTGAAGGAAATCGATGTTGTTCTTGTTGACGCCCGAATTATCCTCGATGTACTGTTCGTTCTGCCGCTCGCGCAGCTCGTATACGCCCCAGTACCGGCCGTTGATGAAGAGCACGCAGGGCCTGCCGTCCATCATATCGATGTGGGTCACGTCCTGCACCGATTTCTGGTTCAGCCGGTCGCGCATGTGGCACGTGTTCCAGTCGCTGCCCGCATTGCGTATGTTGAAGCTTTTGAACTCGGTGATATGCGGCTTGTCGGGAAAGAGCGGGTAATTGATCTTGCTTCCCCCGTAGTTGTCCTTGGCCTTTACGGAAAAGCCCCGCTGCGGCCAGGCCTTTGAAAAGTTACCCTGTATCTTTATCCCTGAGCTTACCTCGAACTGGAACCTGTTCTGCCCGTCAAAATACTCGATGTTGGCCGGCCGCTCCCATTCCTGCCAGAAATTGGCCCCGAAGTAGGGCATGTTCACCGTATCCGCGTTAGGCCCGAGCATGTAAATACCGTAATTCCAGTCAAAGAGATTGTAGGGGTCGCTGGTGAGCGAGATCACCGGCAGGGTGATGCTCTCATTAATGAAATAGGTATTGGTCGTTATCGGGCCGGGCAATTGGGCCAGGTTGGACGGGAATACCCGGGCGCGTATCACCTGGTTGGAGTCGATGCTGATGGGGCCGGTGTAGATGTTGGAAAAAAGATCGGGGTCGTTGCCGTCATTGGTCCAGCGTATGGTGCCGGGGGTGGCAGAAGTGATGCTCAGCGTCTGCGGGCCGGTGTAAAAGCCCGCGTTCAGCGTGAAGGCGGGTGCCGAGGCATAACCCGAATAGCAGGCCGAAGTGTTGTTGCTGGTGTCAGGCGTAGCGTTATCAAACAGGCACCAGGCGGGCGAGCCATCGGGCTTACGCCCGCGCGAATCGTCCATTTGCATGCCCGGCACGTTCTGCTGGTCGATGATGTTGCCTGACGGGTCTTTTAGCACCAGCAGTTGCCCGCTGCTGTTCAGGTTGAAGCTCGTGTGAAGGTGGATCTCGGCCGGGAAAGGGAAATACGTTACCGATGTATCGCTCACCCCCAGCAGCATATACGCGATGCAGCTCAGGTCATCCAGCCCGCTTACATAGTTGTGTGTTTGTATGGCCAGCACATTTGTTCCCGGCCGTATGGCGGAATCGACCAGCTCGGGCGAAATAAAAAAGCCGGCCGAGAAATTACCGTTCTGGTACATCTGCGCCTCGTGCTCGTTATACGCCCCGGTATTATAGGAAGGGTGATCACCGTACGCGCCCACGTTGAAGCGGGCGATCTCCACATCGTTCAGGTAGGCTACAAAGCCATCGTCTATATCCATGAGCAGGGCCGCGGTGGCAATAATGGAAGTATCGGCAATGGTAAAGGTCTTGCGCATGAAAAGCGAATTGGCGGGAGGGATGGTGGTGCTGTCGTCACCATCGCCATAGCCTATTCCCCCCGGGCCCTGAAGCCATGACCCATCGTTGAAATTAGGATCGCGCCAGTTGGCGGGCGGGTCGGTCCACCCGATAAAGTACCTCCAGGGATTATTGGCATAGACCGGTACCTCCCAGTGATCGAACCAGGTGGTACGGTTTTTTTCGGAGCAAAATACGGTCAGGAAGCTGTACGGGCGTATATAGATAACGGGAAAGGTCCAGGTCTTTGTTTTGCCGTTCTCGACACAGGAAATGGTATAGCCCTGCAGGTTAATGGTATTGCCGGTGGGATTGTAGAGCTCGATCCAGTCTTCCTGCTCCCCGTCCTCATCAACAAAGCCGGTCGTGCTGGCGCTGGATACCTCGTTGATCACTACCTGCCCGTAGGAAACGGGTAAAATCCCCAATAAGAACAGGAGCAGTGCGCAGCAACTTTTCAAAGCCTGAATTTTTCTTCAAACTTAACAAAAAGTTAATGAAGCGCAAACTTACCTCGCTACTTCAATCTTCCTGAAAAGCCTGTTGTTATAACTTAAAGTATAGATG
>JBFLYZ010000071.1:0-17025 GCA_040756415.1 Bacteroidota bacterium | reverse complement strand
TACAGATTACAGATTACAGATTACAGATTACAGATTACAGATTACAGATTACAGATTACAGATTACAGATTACAGATTACAGATTACAGATTACAGATTACAGATTACAGATTACAGATTACAGATTACAGATTGCAGGTTTCATATTTCACATCTCATATTTCAACAGTCCTTTACATATCTCTTTCGCAATTCCCGGTCCCTCGTAAATAAACCCCGTATACACCTGTACCAGGCTTGCTCCCGCCTTCAGTTTTTCGATCGCATCCTCCGCGGTATGTATTCCCCCGCTGGCGATAATGGGAAAACTATTTCCTGATTTTTCCGAAAGGTACCTGATCACCTCGGTCGAGCGTTGCGCCAATGGCTTCCCGCTCAATCCTCCGCTGCCTTTTTGCTGCACTTCCGCTTCGGGTGTCCTGAGCCCGGCCCTCGCAATGGTGGTGTTGGTGGCCACCACGCCATCTATCCCGGTTTCCCTTACAATGGCAATAATATCATCGAGCTGGCTATCGCCCAGGTCGGGAGCGATCTTGAGCAGGATGGGCTTTGGCCTTTCCTTTTGCGCGTTGAGGGTTTTCAGCCGCGAGAGCAAACGGGTAAGCGGCTCCCTGTCCTGCAGCTCGCGCAGGTTGGGTGTGTTGGGCGAGCTCACGTTCACTACGAAATAATCGACCAGGCCGGATAGTTTTTCAAAGCAATGCTCATAGTCATCCATGGCCTTTTCATTGGGGGTGGCCTTGTTCTTTCCTATGTTACCCCCAATGATCACCCTGAAATCCTTTCTGCCGCGCAGCCGCTTTACCATGGCTTCCACGCCCTCGTTGTTAAAGCCCATGCGGTTGATCAGCGCCTGGTCCTGCGGCAGGCGGAACATGCGGGGCTTATCGTTGCCCGGCTGGGGCTTTGGCGTAACGGTTCCCACCTCGATGAAGCCGAAGCCGAAGCAGCCCAGCTCTTCGAACAGCCTGGCATCCTTATCGAAGCCGGCAGCCAGCCCTACGGGGTTCGGGAAATTCAATCCGAAAAGCTTTCGTTCAAGCCTTTTATCGTTCACCGTATAGCAGGCCCTGCAGATGGCGGCAATGCCCGGTAGGCGGAAAAAGAACTTCAGGCATGAAAAGACAAAATGGTGTGCCGATTCGGGAGAGAGAAGAAAAAGGAGAGGACGGATGAGGGCCTTATACATAAAAAACAAGCCCTAAGTTAAGTACTTAGGGCTTTGCATGGTGAAAAAGCATGTTTATTTACATCCTTCCGCATCGGCCTGGGCATCCTCGTAGCCGAGCGCAGCGGATTTCTTGAAGTCCGAGCAGCAGGTCTTATCCTTCATATCGCGCTTGAGCAGCCCGCGCTTGTAATAGGCCAAGCCGTCATCGGGCTTGATACGGATCACCTGCCCGTAATTATACAGGGCATCCTTGGGATTGTTCAGCCCCTCGCTGCAATACGCGCGGTAGAGCCAGGCGTCAGCATAGTTCTGGTCCAGCTTAACGGCCCTTCCGAAATCCTCTGAAGCTTCCTTGAACTTCTCCTGGCTGTAAAAGGCCAGTCCCCTGCGGTAATAGTATTCCGGCTTGTTCTCGTCAAGCGAGATGGCCTTGGTAAAATCCAGAATGGCCTTGTCGAACTTGCCCAGGCCGTACCAGCACTGCCCGCGCTTGATGTAGATGCCCGCTGAATCGGGGCTGAGCTTGATGGCCAGGTTGAAATCGATGATGGCCGCGTCATACTGGGCCAGGTTCAGCTTGGTGGTGCCTTCCTTCACATAGTTCATGCTGGCGCTCCAGCAGAAATTGTCCTCAAAAGCGTCCTTGGCCTTTTCGCTGCCCAGGTCGGCCGCAGCGCGCATCTCGATGCAGGCCTCGTCCTTCTTGCCTTCCTGCATCTTCAGGCTGGCCCGCTCGTACATGGCATCAGCGTACTTGGGAAGTATGCTTATGGCCATATCAAAATCCTTTGAGGCATTGGTCTTATTGCCCAGGCCCAGGTAGCACATACCCCTGTAATAATAGGGCTTGGCCAGGTCGGGGCGGTCGGTAAGCAGTTCAGCGCTCTCGATCAGGGCCTTTTCATACTCGGTGAGCTTATCGTAATCGGCCTTCTTCTTGAGGTAGCTCTTGGTCTGCGCATCGTTCTTGTTGATCAGGGCGCTGAAATCCTGCATGGCTCCCTGGTAGTTCTTGGCGTCATATTTTTGCTTGCCGCTTTTCAGGAGGGGGTCATCGGTATCGGTCTTGGTCTGGCCCGGGGCCAGGCCGGCAAAGATCAATATGCTGATGCTGAGGGTAAGTAGTTTTTTCATCTTGAGGAAGGGTTTTACGAGGGCAAAACTAGTAAATTCATTGCGTAACTGAAAAAATTATCCTTTTTCGGGCTTTCCCGGCCTAACCAAGAATTATTCCACATTATTTCAGAATATGGGATTTTTAGCCGATATTTGTGGTTGCGCCCTCAAAGCCAAAGGTTTCCGGCAGGTTTTTTCTGGCAATTTCCACCCTCCATGCAACCTTTAGCACTTAAACTGTATCTTAATGATTGAACACGGCAATACAATGACCGATGAAGAGTTGGTTAAGGGATGCGTAGAGAATAACCCTCTTGCACAAAAGCTCTTGTACGAGAGGTTTTCGCGGAAGATGATGGGGGTTTGCCTTCGATACGCAGATAGCCGGGATGAGGCGGAAGATATATTGCAGAATGCGTTCATAAAGATCTTTGAGAATATTGAGACGTTCAAGGGAAGCGGTTCGCTCGAGGGCTGGATCAGGAGGATCATGGTGAATACGGCCCTGAACAATTACAGGCAGAACAAGGCCTCCAGGCAAAAGGTAGACCTCGATAGCGTGGAATACATGCTGCCGGGAGATCACCAGGTGTCCAACTCATTGGATGCCAAAGAGTTGCTAAAGCTCATCCAGACCCTGCCTGCTGGTTTCCGTACGGTCTTTAACCTGTTTGCCATAGAAGGTTATAGCCACAAGGAGATCGCTGAACAGCTCAATATATCGGAAGGCACGTCCAAGTCCCAGTATTCAAGGGCCCGGGCTTACCTTCAGAAAGCATTAAAGACCGAAGAACGGTTTAACGAAACGTACAGTGAAGAATATGGAACATAAAAATCCCCAGCATATGGAAGATGTGTTTAAACAGGCTTTCGAAAGCTTCGAAAGCGATGTGAGGCCCGAGGTGTGGAACAACATCCAGAAAAGCCTGAAGAAATCCGGTTCTTCTTCCCATACCGGCTCCCTGCTGTCGAAACTGGGCGGCAAGTTCATCCTGGGCAGCGCTGCCGCAGGCCTTGTAGCCGTTACCACCTTTATCGTTATCATGAACCAGGATGCCCAACAGCCCCTGGCCGTCAACAATACCACCCCCCTTACTGAAAGCGCTACGATCAATACCACGGGCGCTGATCAGCAGCCCAGCGGAACGATCAGCGATGCCAAAACAGAAAATCATAACATTTCCTCTTTCTCCAATACCGCTGTTCAGCAGCCCGGCAATATGCACGTGAGCAGCCCTTCGAGCACGGCTACCGAGCCCATGGCCGAAAAGAAGGAAAAGAGCACGGCAAGCAATACCGCTTCGCGCAACGGCAGCGAGAATATAGGTGACGAGGACGAAACGCTGGCCTATACTGACATCAATCAAACCACCTCCGGCAAAGTGGTGATGAACCTCCAGAGCATGGTCGACCACACTTCTGCTGAGAACAACGAGATCACCGAGCAGGATAAGGAAGAGGTGATGGAGCTGATCTCGAACAAATCCGTTGCCAAGATCGCGGTAACGCCCAAGGGAGGCTACGCACCGCTTACCGTATCCTTCTCCAACCAGGCCGGCAGCGAATACAACGAATGGAACTTTGGCGATGGATCTTCCATCAGCATCGAGAACAGTCCCACGCACGTGTTCGAAAAGCCCGGCACCTACACCATCGTGCTCAAGTCGACCAGCGCGGATAACAAATCGGGCAGCGATACCATTACCATCCAGGTGCTGAGCAGCTCCAAGATCGCCTTTATCCCGAACAACTTTACGCCTAACGGTGACGGCATGAACGATGTGTTCAAAGTGCTGGGCGATGAGATCGTATCCATCAAGGTGGTGATCTACGACCGCTCGGGCGAAATGGTGGCCAAATGGGAGGCTATGGACGGAGGCTGGGACGGCATTAATATGAACAATGGCAAGCAATGTCCCCAGGGCACCTATGCGTACATTGTAAAGTGTATCGGGGTAGACGGAAAGATCTATGAATATTCCGGACCCATTACATTGAAGAGGTAATTAAAAAATTATATATTTGTCCCCAACAAAAGGAAAGGTATAAAACTGCGCCCGCTAACTTTACACCTAAATTAACCCTATGAGGATGACAAAGAATCTACTGCCCGCGTTCTGTGCTACAGCATTTTTCTTACTGGCAATAAACAACGGCTTCGCCCAGCAGACCAACTGCTGCCCGAATGCCGGCTTTGAGAACAACAACTTTACCGGATGGCAGGCCTGGACCGGCACCGCTCCTACTCCCGTTTGGGGCAGCAGCACGCCCTTCAGCCAGAACAATACCATGCCCGGAACAGGGTATACCGGAAGGCATAGCCTCTGGTCGAACGGCTCAACTCAGATTGCAGGATGCTACCTGGCCAGCCTGCCCCTGACCCTGAACACCTGCATGACCACCATCGCTCCCGGTGGAGGCACCGTGACCGGTATCCTGGGCAACACCGTAACCGGTGCGGGCGCTGAACGCCTCACCTATTCGATGACGGTCGACTCCTGCAACATGGGCTTCTATTATTCCTATGCCGTATTGCTCGAAGATCCCGGTCACGACTCGCTCAACCAGCCCGCCTTCTGGGTAGAGATACTCGACCAGAACGGCAACGTGGTTACCGGCCCCTGCGGTTCATACGTGGTGGCATCGGGCTATAATGATTCCGGCTTTATCCAGAACCCCACTTCAGCCCCCGCTCCTTTTACCTATTGCCAGTACCTCTGCTGGGTGACCGTAGGCATTGACCTGGCTCCTTACCTTAACCAGCAGGTGACCCTGGCCTTCAACACCAAGGATTGCGGTTACAGCGGCCACTGGGGCATGGCATGGATCGATGCGGGCTGTACCCAGCTCCAGGCCCAGGCCCAGTTCTGCCCGGGCGGCAACGGAACCATCGTGCTCATCGCGCCCGCCAACTATGCCGTTTACCAGTGGTTCGATCCCCTTGGCAACCCCATACCCAACAGCAATAACGATACGCTCTTTTATACCGGCTCAGCGCAGATCGGTGACGTGTTTACCGTGAACATGACCTCAGCGGCCAACTGCCCCACTACGCTTAACGTGACCCTGGTGCCCACCACCATCACGGCCACTACCACCACTACCAACGCACCTTGTTATGGCGCATTGGGAAGCATTACCACCACGCCCAACAGCGGCATACCTGGTTTTACTTTCTACTGGGAAACGATAACCGGTGTTCCTGTTGACTCGATCAACACCAACGGTGCTACCATAACAGACAGTGTTTATGCCGGTACTTATATATTGATCATGGAAGACAGCCTGGGCTGCCGCTTTTACGATACGCTTACCATTACGCAGCCCCCGCAGCCGCAGGATACCCTCAACACCACCCTGTACTTCTGTGATGGCGACTCCATGGCCTTCCTGCAATATCCCATACAGATGGGGCAGTCTCCGTCTTATATCTGGCTGAGCTATCCCAGCGGGCAGCCCCTGCCTGATCTGCTTTACTCGGGCGATTCGACCAGCAACATGTATGTGTTCGGTTATCCTTCTTCCGGATCCCAGTATTACTTTACCTGGTACCTGAACGGATGCAAGCGCCAGTCGGTGGTAACGCTCGATCATATGTCGATGAACCCCTACCTGAAACCGGACAGCTCGGCCAATATCTTCACCCCGAACGGTGACGGCAAGAACGATATCTATTATCCCTACGTAAGCAAGATATCCGACTGGAAGGATTTTGACTACTATGCAAAGGAATACAGCATCAAGATCTATAACCGCTGGGGCGAGCTGATGTTCGAATCAACGGATTACACCCAGTCGTGGGATGGAAAGAAGAATGGTAAAGCATTGCCTGACGGGGTTTATTTCTGGGTGGCATCGTATAAGAACAGGTGCGCCCCCGAGAGCGACCCACCGGTTGAGCTTACGGGCTTCGTCCACATTGCGAAATAGATCAAGGTCAGTCCCGGTAAATCCGGGACTTATCTTTTATAGCTATTTTTGGTCCCATGAGAACCCTGCTTGCGCTTTTACTGATCTCTCCCCTGCTCCTGTCCTTATCGCCCAACGATACGTGCCAGGTGCGGCACAACGGCATTTACACCGCCCCGGTGGATAACGAAACCGATGCGCACATACGCTTTTATCCTGACGGTATTGTGATCGTATCGACCTCGGTAAAGAACATCAAGGACGTAAGCACCTGGTTCAATAAAGAGAACAGCGACCGTATACTGAAAGGCAAATACAAGCTGAAAGGCTGCTCGCTTAAATTCAGCGTAAAAGGCGATACCGGCTCGCAGAAGTTCACGGGTACCGTGCAGGCTGACGGCTCGCTCAGCGTGCAGATCACCGATGGGGCCACCAAGGCCCAGACCAGCCGGGTCTATACCTTCGTGGGCATCTAAAAATAACTGGCCACTCCCACCTGGAACCCGGCCGTGCGGATGGCGGGATTTCCGAGTATATCGTATTCCCAGTGGTAACGATAGTTGAGGCGCAGCACGGTGCTGGAAGAGGGCCGTATGCTGATGCCCGGCACAAGGGCGATCACCTCATCGTATATTCTGGTGCCCGTGTCGGCAAAGGTTCCGTCATTATAATCAATATACTCGCCCCTTAAATTCACATTGATTGCCGTATTCTCATATCCCAGCACGGTACCCCTGAGAACGGTGTACACCGCCTCAGCGTAAAAACCTTTTTGCCTGCTTCCGAAAAATTGCCCCGCTGCGGCCGGAACATCTATGCTGACCAGCGCAGCCTCCGCATTGACCGTAAGCTTCCTGAAGATAACAGTGTTAAGGTCGAGCGCGATGACCGACAGCCTGCGCTTACTGTCGATCAGGGTGCCTTCGATCTGAAAAGTGTTATATACCCCTCCGTAATAAGAAAGCCCGATCTCGGCAATTTTCCTGTGCTTGAAGCCTATTTTGCCGGTAAACATGGGCTGGCCGTTATTGTCTTCAGCGAACATTTCCTCGCTTTTGCCGGCCTGAAGAAAGGTGCGGCCCTCCGTATTGAGGATCACTCCATCCTGAAGCCCGTTGACCAGGTAGGCTTCATACGAGAACACCTTGTCGGCCCTGTACAGCTTACCGTGAAAACCAAAACCTATCTCCGACAGCGTTGAAGGTATGATCTGCGTGGAGACCAGGGGCCTTTCAATGAACTCCCATTTCGGCCCATCATGGTTCTGGTTAAATGCCCCCAGGGGCGCCAGCAGGATGCCGGCCCTGAAACTAAGCGCGCTGGCGATCTCGAAATCGAGCATGGCCGTTTCCAGGGCTATCTCTTCCGTTCCATGCTCAAATTCGAGCTCCGACAGGAACCTGATCCGGTTGCCGATGGGTGAATAAAGAAAAATATTGAATCGCCTGAGCTCCATCGAAAAGCCTTCCGCCACTCCGTCCGTTACAAAATAATTGGTATTGCCCTCCACATACCCTCCGATGGCCGTGGATGTTTTCCCGATCGAGATGAAGGGCCGGTCGTACACCGCGTCTTTGTTTACTTTAATGGACGGCAGCGTATCACCGGTCCCGACCGGCTGAAGCGAGTCGTTCTGTGCCGGCAGCAGTAAAGCCAGCATCATACCTTTCAGGAGAAGAATGTTTTTTTTCATAGCTGTATGTAAATCGTGTTGGTATCGCTTGTAACCGCGTATGGGCGCAGGTCCTTGTCGGCCGGTGGGCTGAGCACCTGCCCGGTATGGGAAAATTCACTGCCATGGCAGGGACAGACCAGCCTGTCGCCAGCGGTATTCAGCTCGCATCCCTTGTGCGTACACAGCATCAATACGGCCGTGTATTTATCGTCCGTTTCTTTACGCAGGTAAAGCGGGGCCTGCAGGCGGTTGTTCCTTATCAGCACGAAGTTTCCCTGCTGGAAATCCGCTTTTTTCACCAGGATACGGTTGTTCACCGTTTCGTTGGGAACATACAGCGTTTTGCAGCTTTGCAGGGTAGCGGCCATACCCACCGATGAAAGGCACAAGGCACCGCACTGCTTCAGAAAGTCCCTGCGCTCCATTATAAGGACATTAAGAACTTGATGAGCTTATCCTTATCGGCCTGGCTTAGCGCCTGGTATTGCGTGCGGCTGCCCGATGCTTCCCCGCCATGCAGGTTGATGGCCTCCTCTATCGTTGCCGCGCGGCCGTCATGCATCAGGAACATCTGTCCGCCCTGTGAATATTGCTGCAGGCCCAGGCCCCATAAGGGAGTGGTCCTCCATTCGCTGGTGGCGGCAGTTCCCTCCGTATATCCGTCATCCAGGCCGGGGCCCATATCGTGCATCAGCAGGTCCGTATAGGGATAGAACGTTTTATAGCTGAGCGCCTCCACCTCCGAATAACCCGTGGTCAGCGAAGGCACGTGGCATTTGGCGCAGCCTACCTGCATGAAGATATTCTCACCGGCCTGCACATCCGCATCGGCCGTATTTCTCCTGGGCGGCACCTTCAGCGTGCGCAAATAAAACACCACGTTGTTGACCGTGCTGGCGGAAACCTCGGGGTCGGGAACATGGTCACCGGAATAGTTTCCTACCTGCACGTTATAGAGGTCTTCCATATTGAAGTCGGAGGTGATGCCTATGTCATTCAGGTATGCGTTGGCCGTTTGCTGCAGCAGGTTAATGGCCCCCGCCTTCCTTCCGAATCGTCCTATATACTTTCCGTTAACGGGGATGTGCCAGCTTTGCGCGATAAAATAAGGAGGAGCCGTTACCAGGTTGGGCACTCCCGATACCCCGTCACCGTTCACATCGGTCGAATCGGCCATGGCCAGGATGGCAGCATCCGGAACGGCTTCCAGGAAACCCAGGCCGGCCACGGAAGGAGGCAGCAGGCGCGTAACCCCGGTTGCCGCAGCCGGTATGATCTCCGGCTGGTAGCCCGATATGGCGCGGTGCTGCAACTGCGGACCGCCTTTATCCGCCATGGGGTCGTAGAATACCCCGGTGTAACGGTTAAAGCGCGTGAGCGTGGTCAGCGGATGGCCTTTGCCGTCTCCGATATGGCAGCCCTCGCACGAGGTGGCAACATAAATAGGCCCCAGGCCGTCATGACTGCCGAACACCCGGCCGAACTCCTCATCGCCCAGCACATGGTTCAGCAACTGTTCCTGGGTAAGGCCTTCGAGCGGAGCCCCCAGCACCTCTTCATGAGGCGGCTCGGGCGGCATGAGCTTTTGACAGGAAACAACGGCCAGCACAAAGCACAGGATAATGGCTGCAACCGAAAGGGTATTACGGTATCTCATACGGAACAATTTTCGACAAATATAAAAATATTTTTTAGATGCGTCTAAATTTTTATTTACATTTGCATAAAATCAAGATCATGAACTCCCTTACCGAGGAGAACTACCTGAAGATCATCTATAAGCTGCTGGAGAGCGCGGATGTGGTGCATACCAACGATATAGCGCGCAAGGCCCAGACCAGGGCCGCCTCGGTGACCGATATGCTGCGCAAGCTGGCGGCCAAGAAATACATCAATTACCGGAAATACAACGGCCTTACCCTTACGCCCGAAGGCAAAAAAGTGGCCCTGAACATCATCCGCAAGCACCGGCTCTGGGAAATGTTCCTGGTGGAGAAGCTGGGCTTCAGTTGGGACGAGGTGCACGATGTGGCCGAGCAGTTGGAGCATATCCATTCCGATAAGCTCATCGACCAGGTGGAAAAGTCCCTGAACTATCCCCGCTTCGACCCGCATGGCGATCCCATACCCGACCGCAACGGGAAGATAACACCCCAGAAATCCATCCTGCTCTCCCACCTGCGCAAGAACGAATCCTGCCTCATGTCGGGCGTGATCGACCACAGCAAGCAGTTCCTGCAGCACCTCGACCGCCTGGGCATCGCGCTGGGGAACGAGATAAAAATCAAAGAGGTAGTGGATTACGACAAATCCCTGTACCTGGTAGTGAATAAAAAAACCACTTTATATATCAGCAGTGACGTGGCCAGGAACATCCTGGTAACAAAACAATAGGCCCTATGGAACCCATCTACGATTTTTTCCGCAATACGAATCCCGTGCTTGGCGCCCTCATCGCCACCACCTTTACCTGGCTGCTCACCGCCCTGGGCGCCTCGCTGGTCTTCCTGTTCAAAGAGATGAAGCGGAAAACCCTCGATACCATGCTGGGCTTCACGGGCGGGGTGATGGTGGCGGCCAGCTTCTGGTCGCTTCTGGCCCCCGCCATTGAAAAATCCGAATCCTACGGCTCGCTCCAGTTTCTTCCGGCCGCCATCGGCTTCCTGGCCGGGGCGCTCTTCCTTTTTTTCCTGGACAAGTACATACCTCACCTGCACATTAACTTTAAAAAGAGCGAATCGGAAGGCATCAAGACCGACTGGCACCGCACCACACTGCTGGTGCTGGCCATCACCATGCACAACATACCCGAGGGGCTGGCTGTAGGGGTGGCCTTCGGTGCCATTACCACGGGCGCCTCGGATGCCACCATCGCCTCGGCTATCGCCCTGGCCATAGGCATAGGCATACAGAACTTCCCCGAGGGCACTGCCGTAGCCGTGCCCCTGCGCAGGGACGGGGTGAGCCGCCTGAAAAGCTTCTGGTGGGGACAGCTCTCGGCCATCGTAGAGCCCGTGGCGGGCGTGATAGGCGCGATGGCCGTGATCTATGCCGATCCCGTGCTGCCCTACGCCCTGGCCTTTGCCGCGGGCGCCATGATCTACGTGGTGGTGGAAGAAGTGATACCCGAGACCCAGCGCGATAAATACACCGATTTCGCCACGCTGGGCTTCATTGGCGGATTCATCGTGATGATGACCCTTGACGTGGGATTGGGGTAAATTGCGTTCTTTTGTTCCCGGTATGAGCACGGACAATACGGTCAACATAAAGAACAAGCGCGCTTCTTTCGAATACGCTTTCCTCGAAAAGTACGTGGCCGGCATACAACTGGCCGGCACCGAGATCAAATCCATTCGCGAGGGCAAGGCCAACATCAGCGAGGCCTATTGCGTGTTCGTGAACGGTGAGCTCTTTATCCGCAATATGAACGTGCAGGAATACGCCAAGGCCGTGCACTATAACCATGTTCCCAAGCGCGACCGCAAGCTGCTGCTCAACAAGCAGGAGCTGCGCAAGTTGCAGAACAACCTCAAAGACCAGGGACTGACCGTCATCCCCCTGCGCCTGTTCATTTCCGAGAGCGGCTATGCCAAGCTGGAGATAGCGCTGGCCAAAGGAAAAAAGATACACGACAAGCGCGAGGACATCAAGAAGCGGGATATGGAGCGCGAAACAAAAAGGAAATTCAAATAGGCCCATCTTGCCTCTCCCTCGCAGAAAGGAAGATCAGGGGGAAACAAAAAAACCCTGACCGCGAGGTCAGGGTTTTTTCAATTCTATGGATTCGGTTTAGAAGTGGAAGCAAATGTTCAGTGCGCCCGCGTTCAGCATGTTATTGCTGATATCCACGTCAAGGCCGAAAGACTTCACACCGCCAGTCTTGCTGGTGGTGGTCTTTATGGTGTTGTTAGCAAAATCCCACGACTCGGTGGTCATCTCGCCATCGCCCATGTTGCTCATGCCAATGCCCCAGCCGTACTCAGCTCCGATAGAGATCTTGGGCAGGATGAAATACTCCGCGCCAATGAACCCGCGAATGCCGAAGCCGAAGGTAGAGCCTGCAACTACTTCTGTGGTCCTGCTGCTGCCGGTAGTAGGCGTGGTAGAAGGCCAGTTGGTGAAGGTTGCCGAGGTATTGGTGGTAGAGAAGGCATTGCCGTAGGTATAGGTGTCTGAGCCACCGCCCAGCATGATCCATACCATACCGCCATAATAACCCTGAAGGCGGGTCTTGCCCCTGCGCATTTCCAAACCTCCACCCAGCAGGATGTTACGGGCCGAGCTCTTCCACTCGTCAGTAACCTTCACATTGGGATCGGTCTGGCCGTCCTGGGTAACGTAATTGTTCATGGTCACAGAACCGAAGCCAAGACGGATCATGGCGCGGTAAGCGGTAGTGGCATCCTTGAACATCTTTGCGTGAATGCCCCAGGGCATGTTGCCGGGGTACATTACCGCAGGAGATGAGTTGCTGCCCGTATTGCCGCTGAACAGGTTGCCGGCATAGGTCAGGAAAGGACGCGCATCAAAGCAGATCGCCCAATCGCCTTCTTCCGGAAGGTAGGGCTCCCCTTTTTTTGATGTAAGGTCCTGGGCAAAAGCAGCCGTTGTACCGAATGCCAGTGCCAAAATCATAATTGCTTTTTTCATAGCGTTTTTTGGGTATTGGTTAAACTTCATTTTAGACATTATTTTGATTTGTCGTGCGACAAAGATACATACATTGCTTTTCAGGCTTTCCTAACAAATATCATGTTTTGAACAGAATTTTGTTAATACGTGTTAATTGGTCTTTGCCCGCTCCGATAGCATGGGCACGAAGCTGAACTTCCCGAATTCTGTTCTTTCTATCTGATCCTCAGATACTTTTAATACCAGGGTCATTTCTTGTATATCGCCCGACCCCACGGGTATGACCATCAGCCCGCCCACGCGCAACTGGCTCAGCAATACGCCCGGTATCTCGGGCGCCCCGCAGGTAACCAGTATCTTGTCGAAAGGGGCGAAAACGGGCAGGCCCTTGTATCCATCGCCATAATAAAAGGAAGGCCGGTAGCCCAGCTCGGGCAGCAGCTCCTTTGCCTTGTCGTAAAGCTCTTTCTGCCTTTCTATGGTATACACCCTGGCCCCCAGCTCCAGCAGCACGGCCGTCTGGTAGCCGCTGCCGGTGCCTATCTCCAGCACCTTTTCGCCCCGCCTGAGGTCCAGCAACTGGGTTTGAAAGGCGACCGTGTAGGGCTGCGAAATGGTTTGGCCGGCACCGATGCGGAAGGCGATATCCTTGTAGGCCGCAAAATCCTCAAAGCCCTTATCCATGAACAGGTGGCGCGGAACCTTCTCTATGGCCTGCAGCACCTGCTTATCCGAGATGCCCTTGCGGCTGATCTCCTCCACCAGGCGCTTGCGCATGCCCTTGTGCTTGTAATTATCGATGAGCATAAGTAATTAATATCCGGGTGTTCAAAACAACGCAAATTTATTCAAAGCCTTTGGCGCGGGGCGGTCTACTTTTGCACAAACGCCTGTTAAATGATCAAGATCGGAGTGCTGGGAGTGGGACACCTGGGCCGCATACACCTGCGCCTGCTGAAAGAGATCGCGCAATTCGACCTGGTGGGGTTTTACGATCCCGATGACGGGAACGCGGGCAAGGCCGTGAGCGAATTTGGCGTCAGGCGCTTTACGGGAATGGAAGAGCTGATCGAAGCGGCCGATGCCATCGATGTGGTGACCCCCACCATCCATCACTACGACTGCGCCTCCAGGGCGCTCAAGCTGTCCAGGCACGTTTTTATCGAGAAGCCCCTGGCCAACACCATCAAGGAAGCGAAAAAACTGCACGCGCTGGCCACCGAGGCCGATGTGAAAGTGCAGGTGGGTCACGTGGAGCGCTTCAATCCCGCCTTCACGGCCGCCCTGCCCTATTTCAACCAGCCCCTCTTTATCGAAACGCACCGCCTGGCCCAGTTCAACCCCCGCGGCACCGATGTATCGGTAGTGCTCGACCTGATGATACACGATATCGATATCGTGCTGAGCGTGGTGCGCTCCACCGTGCGCAGGATCAGCGCCAGCGGTGTGGCTGTGGTCAGCGACTCGCCCGATATCACCAATGCGCGCATCGAGTTCGACAACGGCTGCGTAGCCAACCTTACCGCCAGCCGCATTTCCATGAAGAACATGCGCAAGACCCGCTTTTTCCAGAAAGACGCCTATATATCGGTCGATTTTCTCGAAAAACAGACCAGCGTCATACGCATGAAGACCGTAGAGGGCGAGCCCGATCCCCTGGCCGTGACCATAGACCTGGGCAAGGACAAAGGCCTGAAACAGATCTTTTTCGAAAACCCTAATATACTGGCTACCAACGCGATAAAGGCCGAACTGGAGAGCTTCGCCCAGGCCATACTCAACGACAGCCCCCCTCCCGTTACCATCGATGACGGCTACAACGCCCTGGATGTGGCCTACAAGATCATAGAAAAGATCAACCATACCTCCGATTTTATCGGTCCGGGCACAATAAAGGGCTGATTTCTCCGTTATAGGGAATCATCTAAATTTGCGCCCCGTATGAAGAGAGGCTTACGCAGCTATTTTCTTTTATTTTCGTTTCTGACCGCAGCCGGGGCCGTTTTTTATTCCTGCAACAAGGAAGAGCCCATCCCCGCCTACATCCACATCGACCAGATCAACGTTACGGCCGACTACCCCACGCAGGGCACCGCCTCGCATAATATCGTTGACGCCTGGGTGTATGTTGACGGCAAGCTCATTGGCGCTTTCGAGCTGCCGGTGACCTTTCCCGTGATAGCGGGCGAAGGCAGCCACTCGCTGAAGATACAGGGCGGCATCAAGATCGATGGCATCTCGGCCCTGCGCACAGCCTATCCCTTCTACGATTTTTACAACGCCACCGTCACCCTTACCCCGGGGCAGGTCACCAACATAGGCAGCGTAAGCGTACCCTACTTCCCGGCCATCACCATACCCAACTACATCCCCTGGTACGATGATTTCGAGTCGCCCGGCATTACGCTCAACGACAGCCTGGGCGATGTGCCCATACAGGTCGATACGGTGGATGAATTTGAAGGGAATAAAGCGCTGAAAGCAACGTTCTCCCCGGCCGATACCTCCCTGCTCTGGCAAAGCAACAGCGCGTACCTGCTCTCGGCCGCGCAGAACGCCATATTCCTGGAGCTGAACTACAAATGCAGCGTGCCCTTCAACGTGGGCCTGCGCTACCAGCCCTCGCCCAACCTGGTGAGCACTTTTTTAACGCTCAATCCCACCAGCGGTGCCTGGAAAAAAGTGTACATCAACCTTACGGATAAATTCTCCGTCAGCTCGGGCCTGCCGGGCACGGGATACTATCACATCTATTTTTCCAAGCTCAACCTGGACGGGGCGGCCAACGGAGGCTCCGTACAGATCGACAACATCAAGCTATTGAAGAACTAAGCCCCGTATGAACCGCTTTGTGCAGACCGCGAAATATGTGCTGGCCGACCTGATCTCCGCTGCGGGTGCCTGGGCGCTGTTCTACGCCTTCCGCAAGTACTACATCGAAGAAGTGAAGTTCGGGGTGCCGGTGCCGGTGGAGTTCGGCACGCGCTTCTACATGGGCCTGGCGCTGGTGCCTTTGTTCTGGCTCACGCTTTACATCCTTACGGGCGCTTACCGTGATGTGCTGCGCAAATCGCGCCTGGGCGAGCTGGGACAGACCCTGCTCATCTCCATCATAGGCGTGATCGTGCTGTTCTTTGCCGTGATCCTCGATGACGAGATCTCCAGCTACCGCAACTATTACCAGAGCACGCTCATGCTCTTCACCCTGCATTTCACCTTCACCTTCACGCTGCGCTTCATCCTCACCACGCAGATCGTGCGCAGGGTGCATTCGCGCAGGATAGGCTTCCCCACCCTGCTGGTGGGCAGCAACGAGAACGCCTGGAACCTGTACCGCGAGATGGAGGCCATGCCCAAGTCATCGGGCAACCAGTTCGCGGGCTTTGTGCACATCGATGAGAAGAACGGCTTTTCGGAGCAGTTGCGCCAGAAGCTGCCCCACCTGGGCGAGTTCAACGACATCAGGCGCATTTTGAAAGAATACCAGATACAGGAGGTGATCATCGCCCTCGAATCGTCAGAGCACGAGAGCATAGGGCGCATCATCAACGAGCTGGAGCAGCCCCGCATACTCATCAAGATCATCCCGGATATGTACGACATACTTTCCGGGCAGGT
Source organism: Bacteroidota bacterium (assembly GCA_040756415.1). Taxonomy (GTDB): domain Bacteria; phylum Bacteroidota; class Bacteroidia; order JADZBD01; family JADZBD01; genus JBFLYZ01. The sequence goes on along the minus strand of JBFLYZ010000071.1, from coordinate 901 downwards.
GAAGATGACCTCCATCTTCGGTGCGCCACTGATCCTGGTCACCTACGATATCATGCCCCCCTGGCAGCGCAACATCAAGCGCCTTTTCGATGTGGTGGTATCGCTCATCGTGCTCATCGGCTTTTCCTGGCTCTACCTTATCCTGGCCATACTGGTGAAGGCCAGCAGCAAGGGGCCCGTGATCTACAGCCACGAGCGCATAGGCTGGCACGGCAAGCCCTTTATGATACACAAGTTCCGCAGCATGTACGTGGATGCCGAGAAGAACGGCCCCGCCCTGTCGAGCAAGCACGACCCGCGCATCACGCGCTTAGGCAAGTTCCTGCGCAAGACCCGCCTGGACGAGTTGCCCCAGTTCTTCAACGTGCTCATTGGCGAGATGAGTATTGTGGGCCCCCGGCCGGAGCGGCAGTTCTTCATCGACCAGATCATGCAGAAGGCCCCGCATTACAAGCACCTGAACAAGGTGAAGCCGGGCATCACCTCCTGGGGACAGGTAAAATACGGCTATGCCGAGAACGTGGACCAGATGATAGAGCGGCTCAAGTACGATATCATCTACATCGAGAACATGAGCCTGGCGGTGGATATTAAGATACTCATCTATACCCTGATGATAGTGCTGCAGGGACGGGGTAAATAACCCCTTTTTTCAAATTATTTGCTTTTTGTACCTTTCGGATGGGGTTACGCCTTGGTTTTTGTAGTATAGTTAAGGTGCGCCAATCCTACCGGAACAGGTAGGATAAGTGAACCTGGTTCACATATAAACAAGTTCAGAGCAATATGCTACGCATACCGTAAGCTCGTTTCGTAAATACGAAACTTTACGCTTACTTTGCTCTGAACGGCCCGGGAGCACACCTGTGTAAATTGCTTTCGGTATCGAACTCGGAGCACT
>JBFLYZ010000070.1:0-17373 GCA_040756415.1 Bacteroidota bacterium | reverse complement strand
GCCCACCTTAATAAGTACCCTAAGACAATATGAAGATTTGTAGACGCGATGTTGTAAATGTCGTGTTTGGTTCCAATACTAGAGAAAATCATCTTGTTATTGTTTTGTCACCAGAGGAAATCAATTCTGAAGAGAGGCAGTTTTTAGGGATGATGATTACAGATTCTCCATATTTTGACCGAAACAATGATTATAGTTTTCCTCTTGATGATTCTATGTTCGTTCATCCGTTGAAAGAAAAAGGATCGAAAGCGAGATTGTTTCTAATCAACTTCCTGAAGGTAGAAACTATAGTGAGTGGTAAGAGAGTGAATGAAATGCGAATCGAGCCTTTTCGGGAATTGATTAAGGAATTAAACCTTAAGGTCTTTGGTGTTGAGTTATAGTTTTCCTCTGTGAAATCCTTCGCCATACCCGAATTTTACCGCAGCCCGGTCATATCGCGCATCAAGAACCTGCGCAGGGAGCACGATAAGCATAAGGAGGATTTTACGCCTACTGTACTCGATTTCGGGCCCGTGCGCTTTTTCATAGCCCGCCACTTCGGCTTCTGTTATGGCGTAGAGAATGCCATCGAGATATCGTTCAAGGCCGTGGACGAAAATCCCGGCAGGCGCATCTTCCTGCTCAGCCAGATGATACATAATCCCGAAGTGAACAACGACCTTGTTCAGAGGGGTGTGCGCTTTCTGATGGATACCGCAGGCAACCAGATCATCCCTTTCGATGAACTGAGGCCCGATGATATCGTGATCATACCCGCCTTCGGCACCACGCTGAAAATAGAAAAGGAGCTGTATCAAAGAGGCATAGAGGTGCATAAGTACGATACCACCTGTCCTTTTGTAGAGCGCGTGTGGAAGAAGGCGGAAAAGCTGGGCTCGGGAGGCTATACGGTGATCATACACGGAAAACATAATCACGAGGAAACCCGCGCCACCTTTTCACGCAGCGAGATCTATTCGCACTCCATCATTGTAAAGGATATCAAAGAAGCTAAAAAGCTGGGCGCTTTCATTCTCGGGGAGATAGGCCTGGAAGAGTTCAACGCCCTGTTCAGGGACCGCTGCTCGGCCAGTTTCGATCCGCTTAAGGACCTCGAACGGGTAGGCGTGATCAACCAAACCACCATGCTGGCCACCGAAACCCAGGAGATAGCTGATTATTTCCGCCTGGTCATGAAGCAGAAATTCGGTGAAGCGAAGATCAAAGAGCATTTTGCCGATACCCGCGACACGCTCTGCTATGCCACTAACGAGAACCAGGAAGCCACCTACGGGCTGTTGCAGCAGCAGGCCGACCTGGCCATTGTGGTGGGTGGCTACAACAGCTCCAATACCTCGCATATTGTAGAGCTGTGCGAGGCCAGGCTGCCGACTTATTTTATCTCTTCCCAGAAAGAGATCCTTTCCGAAAAGGTGATCAACCACTATAATTTTCACAAGCAGGAACAGGTGACCACACAGGGATATCTTCCCGGCAAAAGGCCGGTGGATATCATCCTCACCAGCGGAGCCTCCTGCCCCGATTCCATCGTTGACGCTGTGCTGCAGCGTATCGTTTCTTTCTTCCCCGGTTCGAAAGAAGTGGGAGAGGTGATGCGGGCGTTCGAGCTGCAGATGAAGAACTGACTAGAATTTTCCCGAAAGCCCTATTGTAATTCCCTGCCCGCAGAATTTTTTGGGCATGAGGTAGCCTAGCAGGTAATAGCTGTCGATATGGATCATGTAATTCTTAAAGATGCGTGCTTCCAGCTCGGCCCCCGCATTGAAATTACCGTAACCTCCATACGCAGCAATGGCCGATACCATTACGGCAGGCCGGATGAACCAGGAGAAATTGGCGTAATAGTAAGGCCTGCAGTTGGCATTGAAGCGGTAGCTGATGCCTTTCTCGAAAATGAATTTTTTCCCGTAATAGGTGGTGGCGCTGATGCTGAACACTGCCGGAAGGAAGGTGGTGTAGGGCTCGCGGCTGTAATGGAAATTGGCGTTCACCACGCTGTCGGCATTCCCCGAGGGGATGGTCTGGTTCTGCAGGTCGTTCAGGTCATTGATCTCTATGCCATCGTAATGGTACAGCGAGTCGTGTTTAAGGTACATGGACCTGTTGTTCCATCGGATCAGGCCCAGGTCGAAGATGTCGAGGCGCATGGTGCCGTAATTATACCAGGTCACATAAGGTATCTCATAAAAAAGATCGAACGAAGCCCCATACCCGTTGAAGGCGCGAGGCCCCGTGCTGGCCGTATCGCTCCTGCGCATGTTCATGGCCAGGTCCAGGTCGATCTCGGTGCCGTCAGCGCTGGTGCTGAGTATAGCCCGGTCCACATCCAGGGCCATGTTCTGCTCTCCTTTCAGCAGCGAGAAGGAGAACCCGTAATCCCCGTGCGCTGAATCGCCTTGTATCACGATGCCGAACTGCAGTTGCTGGAAGCGAAGCAGGTTGAACCGGGTATTGCCCAGGTCAGCGCTTTGCCCCGCAAATTGCTTGTTGCCGTACAGCGCCACTTTATACAGGTCCTGCGAAAAGACCCCGTCCAGGTGCAGGCGGTCGCGGAAGCCGGCCGACCAGTAGATATCGTTCCTGCCGAAGAAGGATGCCGGCTTGCAGCGAAACACAGCGCCATAATTGAGGTCGGCCCCGAAACGGTTGCTGTACCTGAGCTTGCCGGTAACGCGGTCCTTGATATCCGCAGTGATGTAGCCGCCCGAATAGACCGTATTCACAAACTCGGTGGTGAGGGCAGAGGAGTTGAAGAAATAATCAGCAAAGAGCTCGCCTTCCATGAAGGGTGCCTCGTACTGCGAAGTGTCCTTGTCCTGGGCCATAAGTGCGGGGGCCGCGAGGCAGAGGTTAAGCAGGAAGAGCAGGCAGGGGAAGGGCTTCACGTTATCGGGCGCTGATGTGGTAATTGAAATCGCCAACCAGTTGCACATCGATCTTATACGAGCTGTATATCTTCACATACTGGGGGTAATTGGCGGTATTGAGCTTTATTTTGATCATCATCTTCCTGGTGCTTTTCATGACCGCTAGCTTGTTCGCATCAAGCGGAATGACGAGCCGCGTCATTTTCGGCTGGATCACGATATTGTTCGCGTCAACAGGCGCCTCATCGATGGTGTTGACGGCCGGCATGATGGAATCCACGATGGCATTGTTACCATCGAGCAGGTAGAGTTGCACGGAGGTTTCGAAGGGAAAGCCGTTGTTCGCATAGAGATGAAGGGTAGCGCTGTTCACATTTTCGGCCTCGGCAGAGATGTCGAGATCCACCGTATCCACCAGGGTGAGGCGGTCGGCCGCGAATGAAAGCGGTATCTCCATATCGAGGTTCACCTTCAGGCCCATGCCGTAATAAATGAAATCGTTGCTGCCCGATATATTTCCGAGCGGGTTGACCTCCGCGTTCACCGAATAGCCTATTTTATCGGGCAGGTTCTCGATCATGGGAATGATGTTGGAGTTCCATCGGTAAAGGGCGGTGGAATAGATCGTGGGAATGACCGTTCCGGCCGCATCGAAGGCGCGTGTGATGTTGACCGTAGATCCGATGACAGGATGGGAAAGAGGCACGCTGCTGCCCGTGCGGGAATTGATGGACGTGAGGCTTCCGATATTGAACCGGGCGTCAATGCCGGCCTCGTTGATCACGTTCAGCTTGATGTTCACAGAATCCACGCGTAAAGTGCCGTCAACGATGCGGTTGAACATGGTGAAAGCGGAAGTGTCGGCCGAAGCATATATTCCCTGGCCGAAGTAGCCCAGTGCGTATTGCGGCACCATGTCCAGGAAGCTGTTGGTTATACCCACGCTGTCGAATTGGTTTACGGTGGTCTGGGCTCCGGCCGAATCCACATAAGCGGTAATGCTGTAGCTGACCGTGTTGTAGCCATTCCCGCTGGGACCGGTCAGGTCAATGGTATAACCGTTCAGATTGAAAGTATCGGTAAAAAATGAAGGACCGCTGGTAGTAGCGGCCGGGATGGTGATCAGCTTGCTGAAGGGCTGGCTGTTCTTAGTGGCCAGGGGGATCTGGTAGATCACCTTGCACACTTCCCTGATCTCGTTCTTGACCTCCACTTTCATGTAGCCCGAGCGTATGATCACCTTTCTGAGCTGAGCGCCATTGATGTTGTACACCGTATTTTGCGGAGCACCGGCTATCAGGATATCTCCCGGGTTTAAGATCAGCGGATTGATAAACTGCCATACATATGCCGTATCAATGCTGGTATCGGGTATCTCGAAAAGCGAATCCGCTGTAAAGCTGTACAGGTTATTGTTGTAGACCAGGGTCAGGGAGTTATCGGGGTTCTCCTGCAGCAGGGAATCGGCCAGGATGTTATCGAAATCGAGCGAGGTCGTGACGATGGGCGCCAGGCCGTCAATATCCCATTGGGGCCGGCCGAACTCTTTGCGGCACGACCAAATGCCCCATATGCATAAGCACAGGAAAATAAGCGGCCGGCCCGGGTTCTTCATAGGGGTAAAATTAAGATATTTTGCCTGATGCGGAAGGAAAAAGCCCCCGGCTTCTTACGCGTACAAATGTCTTCTATGGAAAGATCCGGGGATTTTCTTTAATTTTGTAGACCTCTATGCTAAATCCCGGCATGCTGAACAAGCGTTTTTTCATATCCTGGATAGTCAGCTCGGTAGTAATGTTCGCATTATCCTACGTGTGGCACGGGATTTTGCTGAACGATTTCAAGATGCTGACCATACCCCAGGGCGTGTTCCTTTCTTTTGCCGGTGTAGCTTACCTGCTCATCGGGGCTTTGGTGACCCGCCTGTTCTCGCTGGAGTATTTTACAAAGCTCAGCCGCCATCTTTTCCTGCGCGGGCTGCTGGTGGGCGCGGTATGCGGATTCATGATCTTCATCGTAACGATCGTTACCGGTGTGTCGTTCACCAAAAATTCCACTTCGGCATTCATCCTGGTTGATATGACCTGGCAGTTGATCGAGCAGGCCATAGGCGGTTTCGCGGTGGGTGTGGTGCATGCTTCTGTCTGGGACGACAGCATGATACACCCCAGCGACATGGATTAGGAGACCTTCAGTATCCGTACTTTTCTTTCCAGCGTTTTTTCAGGAACTCGCGGAGTTCTTTTTCCCGGGCATTGTTCCCGGGCTCGTAGAGCCGGGTGCCGCTGATGGCTTCGGGCAGGAACTCCAGCTCGGTAAAATTGTCTTCGTAGGAGTGGGCGTATTTGTAATCCTTGCCATAGCCGATATCTTTCATCAGCCGGGTAGGGGCATTACGTATGTGCAGGGGCACGGAGAGATCCCCTGTCTTTCTTACCAGTCCCAGCGCATCCTCAATGGCCATGTAAGCGGCATTGCTCTTGGCCGAGCAGGCCAGGTAGGTGGCGCATTGGGAAAGGATGATGCGCGCCTCGGGCATGCCGATCACCTGCACCGCCTCAAAGCAATTCACCGCGATGACGAGGGCGGTGGGGTTGGCGTTCCCGATATCTTCGGATGCTAGGATGACCATGCGCCTGGCGATAAACAGGGGATCCTCCCCGCCTTCGATCATCCGGGCCAGGTAATACACGGCCGCATTGGGGTCGCTGCCGCGCATGGATTTGATGAATGCGGATATGATATCGTAATGCTGCTCACCGGCCTTGTCGTACATGGCCATGTTCTGCTGCACTATGCTCAGCACCATATCGTTGGTAATGACGATCTCCGGCTGATCGGTATTGGACACCACCAGCTCCAGGGCGTTCAGCAGCTTGCGCGCATCGCCTCCCGAAACGCGCAGCAGGGCTTCGTATTCTTCTATCCGGATATTCTTTTTCTTCAGCACGGCATCCTTCTTCAGCGCCATGTGAAGCAGCCCGATCAGCTCGTCTTTCTCGAGGTGCTTGAGTATGTAGACCTGGCAGCGCGAGAGCAGTGCCGAAATCACTTCGAACGAGGGATTCTCGGTAGTGGCACCGATCAGCGTGATGTCGCCCCGCTCAACCGCACCCAGCAGCGAATCCTGCTGCGATTTGCTGAAGCGGTGGATCTCGTCAATGAAAAGAATAGGGTTATTGCCACCGAACAACCCCTGGTTGCGCGCCTTGTCGATCACCTCGCGTATATCCTTCACGCCCGAGCTGATGGCGCTGAGCTGGTAGAAGGGGCGCTTGAGCTGGTGCGAGATAATGCTGGCCAGGGTGGTTTTTCCCACACCGGGGGGGCCCCAGAGAATCATGGATGGAAGCGTATTGCTTTCTATGGCCCTGCGCAGTATGGCTCCTTCGCCAACCAGGTGCTTTTGCCCGATGTAGTCATCCAGCGATGTGGGACGCAGTCGTTCGGCAAGCGGCTGGGAACTCATTTATTCGCTGCAATTTTTCTGTAAGGGATTTTTAGCTTCGGCATAACCCAGCTCGAGCGCTTTTTTCCACAGCGTGCAGGCTTTGCCCAGGCTGTCGAGGCGGCTGCAGCAGTTGCCCAGCATGAACCAGGCCTCCCCGTCATCGGGAGTCAGTTCGGTCACCATTTTATAATCCGCATACGAAGCGCTGAAATCGCCCAGGTTGAAACGGGCTTCCCCGCGATTGAAGAAGGCGTTGGAGTAGTCGGGCACCAGCTCGATGGCCTTTGAATAATCCTCCACGGCCTTCTCGGGCTGGTTATGGTCCAGCCAATAGTTGCCGCGGTTGTACCAGGCGTGCTGGTTCCTGGGGTTCAGCTCCAGGGCCTTGTCGAGGTCGGCCTTTTCTGCCTCCAGGTTGCCGCTTACCCCGTTGCAGAGGGCCCTGTTGTTATAGGCTTCGGGGTAATTGGGGTTATACTGTATGGCGCGGTTGTAATGGGTAATGGCCTCATCGTACTGGGCCAGTTGCTGCTTGAGCGAGCCCAACAGGAAATGGGCCGAATCGAAAGTGGAATCGGCCTGCAGGGCCGCGAGAAGGTCTTTTTCTGCTCCGAGGTAATCTTCCTTTCCCATTTTTTCGCGCGCGCTTTGCATCAGCGCGTGCGGGTTCACTTTTTCCGCGCAGGAAAAAAGCAAGAAGAGCGAAGCGATAAAGAAGGATGTCCGTACGGTGCTCATGGAATGTGGGTGCAAATATACGCAATCCTGATGGCTACAGCTCGATCTCACCGGCACCCTGGCGGACGAGCCGTATCTCTCCCTGGGTGCAATCGACCACGGTCGAAGGCACCAGGTTGCCGTATCCGCCATCGATCACTATATCCACCTGCCGGCCCAGCCTTTCGTATATCTCCCGCGGATCGGAAAAATATTCGGTGATCTCGTCCTCTTCATCGTGGACGGAGGCGTTGATGATGGGATGCCCCAGTTCCTTTACCACCTGGCGTATGATGTTGTTGTCGGGGATGCGAATGCCAATGGTCTTCTTGTTATTATGAAACAGCTTGGGGATTGAATTGTTGGCTTCGAGGATAAAGGTGAATGGCCCCGGGAAGGATCTTTTCAGCAGCTTGAACACCTGGTTATCGATGGGGCGGGTGTAGTCGGCCAGGTGGGAAAGGTCGTGGAAGATAAAAGTGAAATTGGCCTTTTCGGGTTTCAGGTTCTTGATCTTCGCCACGCGTTCGATGGCTTTGGGCTTGCTGATATCGCAGCCTATTCCGTAAACGGTATCGGTAGGGTAAATGATCACCTCGCCCTGGCGGAACTGCTCGGCCGCGTAGTGAATATCGGCATCGCGGGGCTTGTCGGGGTTGATACGGAGAAGCATCAGGCGAACTTCTTCGCGTCTTCCAGGAACTGCTTCAGGCCGTTGTCGGTGAGAGGATGCTTGAGCAGGCCCAGGATGGCGGAAAGCGGGCAGGTGGCCACATCCGCGCCCAGCTTGGCGCAGTTCACGATGTGCATGGTGTGGCGCACCGAGGCGGCCAGTATCTGGGTAGTGAAGCCGTAATTATCGTAGATATCGCGGATCTCGGATATCAGGTTGAGCCCGTCAGTTGAATTATCATCCAGCCGGCCGATAAAAGGCGAAACATACGTGGCGCCTGCTTTGGCGGCCAGCAGGGCCTGCCCGGCCGAGAACACCAGCGTGCAGTTGGTCTTGATGTTCTTTTGCGAAAAGTATTTCAGGGCTTTCACACCGTCCTTGATCATGGGTACCTTCACCACGATGTTGCTGTGCAGCATGGCCAGGGCCTCGCCCTCCTTCACAATGCCATCGAAATCGGTGGCGATCACTTCCGCGCTCACATCGCCCGTTTCCACGATCTTGCATATCTCCACGTAATGCTTCATCACCGCGTCATGGCCCTTGATGCCCACCTTGGCCATCAGCGAAGGGTTGGTGGTTACCCCGTCAAGGATCCCCAGGGCATGGGCTTCTTTTATTTCATCCAGGTTGGCGGTATCGATGAAGAATTTCATAATAAAGGTCTTTTTATAAGGAGCTCAAAAATAAACCGAAACCCTCTTGAGCTCGTTCAAATTTAATTAACAAAGTATTAAAAGGCAATAAGGGGAATAGGGGATAGGGGAGGGTTTAGGTATAGACAAAAAAAATCGGGCAAGCTCCTCATGCCGAACCGCTACAACCGCTTACCCTTGCTTCGTTCCCGACCTGGGGGAGTTCACAGGAGCTGGTCGCATGAGACTTGCCCGGGCGCAAAGTTACCAAAATATGTTAAAAGTTCAGTGTTTTGTTTTATCTCTATATCTTTGCCCGAAACAGGTAAAACCATGGAATCCAGCACTCCTACCGATAATGCCGCTTCGGGCCCCGAGCCGGCCGGCCCCTTATACAAAAAAGCCTTGGAAACGGGCGTCATCCTGGCCCTGGCGGGAATAGCGTTTTTCGTATTGCTGTATGTGCTGGGAGTGGAATATACCGCCAAGTGGTGGGTGGGCATACTCATTTTCGTGATCATGATCACCCTTGACGTGCTGCTCGCCCTTCGTATGAAAAAGAAGTCGGGAATGCAGGTGATCACCTACTGGCAGGCCTTCTTCGCGGTAGTGATCATGATGGCGGTAGGTACGGTGCTGTCGAGCGGCTTTCAGACCCTGATGACCCGCGTGATCGATCCGGATTACCAGGAGAACATGAAGAACGCGGTGATCAAAAATACGGTCGAGTTCATGGAGAACATGGGGGTGCCCCAGGAAGAGATCGATAAGACCATCGATGACATGATCAAAGGGTTTGATGAACAAAGAGACCTGACCCCGGCAGCCGTGTTGAAAGGTATATTCTTCAGCCTGATCTGGTTCGCGGTATTCGGTTTCATTATGGCGATATTCGTCCGTAAGAAACCGCCCCTGTTCGATCCCAATCTCCCCAAAGCTTAGGCATGGATATTTCTATTGTCATTCCTCTTCTTAACGAGGCCGAATCCCTTCCCGAGCTGCACGACTGGATCGTGCGCGTGATGGATGCTAACCGCTTCAGCTACGAGATCATTTTCGTGGATGACGGAAGCCGTGACGGGTCGTGGAAAGTGATCGAGGGCCTTCGCGCGAAGAATCCGAATGTGAAAGGGATCAAGTTCCGCAGGAATTACGGTAAGAGCGCAGCGCTGAACGTGGCTTTCGAAAGCGCCCGGGGCGAAGTGGTGATCACCATGGATGCCGACCTGCAGGATAGTCCCGATGAGATACCCGGCCTGCGGAAGATGATCCTGGAAGAAGGCTACGACCTGGTATCGGGCTGGAAGAGGAAGCGTTATGATCCGTTCACCAAAACCATTCCCACCAAGCTGTTCAACTACGCCACCCGCAAAATGTCGGGCATCAACAACCTGCACGATTTCAACTGCGGGCTGAAAGCGTATAGGAAAGATGTGGTGAAAAGCATTGAAGTGTATGGCGAGATGCACCGCTATATCCCGGTCATCGCCAAATGGGCCGGCTTTACGCGCATAGGCGAGAAAGTGGTGATGCACCAGGCCCGCAAGTACGGCAAATCCAAGTTCGGCATGAGCCGCTTTCTCAATGGTTTTCTCGATCTGCTTACGATCTCCTTTGTATCCAAGTTCGGCAAGCGGCCCATGCATTTCTTCGGCTTCCTGGGCACGCTTATGTTCATGGCGGGTTTCTGCGCTGCCGTTTACCTGGGGGCCAGCAAGCTTTACCATGTTTACAACCATATCCCCGCCCGCCAGCTTGCCGAGCGGCCTTCCTTTTATATCGCGCTGACCACCATGGTGCTTGGCACCATTTTCTTTGTGGCCGGATTCCTGGGAGAGCTCATCTCCCGCAATTCACCTCTGCGTAACAATTACCTGATCGAAAAAAGGCTGGGCGGCTGATGAAAGTAGTGATCATTGGCAGCGCATATCCTCTTCGCGGAGGGCTTGCCGCTTACAACGAAAGGCTGGCCCGCGCTTTTACCGAAGCGGGCGATGAGGTGAGCATTTATTCCTTCAGCCTGCAGTACCCATCCTTTCTTTTTCCCGGTAAGTCGCAGTTCAGCAGCGGGCCGGCCCCTGAGGGATTGCGCATAAAGACCCGCATCAATTCCATCAATCCCTTCAACTGGTTCAGCGCGGGCAACGAGATCAGGCGCGAAAACCCCGACCTGGTGATCTGCCCTTTCTGGCTGCCGTTCATGGGGCCCTGCCTGGGCACCGTTCTGCGCAGGATAAAAAGGAACGGGCATACGAAGATCGTTTCCATCGTACATAACATCGTCCCGCACGAGAAAAGGCCGGGCGACAGGATGTTTGCGCGCTATTTCGTCAACGCGGCAGACGCTTTCATCGCCATGAGCCGTGCCGTGCTGCAGGACCTGAAGGCTTTCAGCAGCGCAAAACCCATGGTATTTTCTCCCCATCCCATATACGATCAGTTTGGAAACAGCATTCCCAGGGATGAGGCCCTGAGAAGACTGGGCCTGGATGAAAAGAGCCGGTACATGCTATTTTTCGGCTTTATTCGCGACTACAAGGGGCTTGACCTCCTGATCAGGGCTTTTGCGGATGCTCGCCTCAGGGGACGGGGCCTGAAGCTGATCGTGGCCGGTGAGTTCTACACCGATCCCGGGCCCTATCATGAATTGATCGCCAGGCATAAGCTGGAGAACGATATCCTGCTGCATACGGATTTCATCCCCGACAGCAAGGTGGCGGATTATTTCTGCGCTGCCGATATCGTGGTTCAGCCCTATAAGGATGCCACGCAGAGCGGTGTGACCCAGATCGCGTATCATTTCGGCAAGCCCATGCTGGTGACTGACGTTGGCGGATTGGGCGAGATGGTGCCACAGGGCAGGGTTGGGTACGTGGTGAAGCCTTCAGCCCCTGCAATTGCAGATGCCCTGGTCGATTTTTACGTGAACAAGCGGGAAGAGGAGTTCGTTCCGCACGTGATGGAAGAGAAGAAAAAATATACCTGGGACAAAATGGTGGCGGCCATAAAAGGGCTGGCCGGATATCAGGGCGGGAGAGGCCCCGTGTAGTTCACACAGGGTAAGTACCACGAGCAGCGGTCATACCAGGTGATCACAAAGTCCTTTACATCCCCGTTTACGATCAATACGGCATCGGGGGTCCTGAGCCATTCTTCGAGGCAGGCAGCGTCAGCGGCTTCATACCATTCGGTGGCCACCGCGTATTTCTTTTTCAGGTCTTCCGTATAAGCCTTGTCCTTTTTCTGATCGTTCACGATACAATACTTTCCGGGAGGGAGGCTGATGCCGAAATTGCCGGACGAATCGGTAGTGAACTCCAGCAATACGGGCTGGCTTACATCATTGAAGGTATCCTTTCTCACGTAGAACTTCGTATTGACCACGGGCTTGGGCTCCTTTATCTTTTCGAGTATCTCCTGGGTGGGCCTGGCTCCGCCACAGTAAGCGCCAATGCGCTCCGCCCTGCCGCTTATTTTAAAATTACCTTTCTGCATGCCGTTGCTGCCTGAGCAGGCAAATATAAACGGGAAAACGATCAGTGATATCGGTATGCGCATAACAGCTTTTCCGGTACGGATACAAATATCGGGCAATTTATCAAAGTAAGACCCTTCCGTGGGCCGGAAGGGTCTTGCCTTAAAATTTTAATGTCCTTACTAAGTGCCCAGGCGTACGCTGAGGCCAAGCACGAACTCGTTGGGTTCGCGCAGGGTTATTTTCCTGCCCGCCCCGAAGGTCGTTCCCTGGTAGCTGAGCGTGATCATCACCGTGTCATAATCCAACCCGAGGCCGATACGGTAACCTATGGCTCCTTTGCGCACGCTGATCTCGCGAGTGCCGTATTTTTCTGTCATGCTCAGGATGTGGTTGTACACCGGCCCCCCCTCGATGCATACCGGCCTGATCACGTTGATGCCCAGCAATACGGGCACCTGCAGCTTATGTATCTCGTAATCGGTGCTCACGCTGCTGAACTCGTTGCTCACCTTGCCGGCCCTGAAGTTGTACAGCACGGCCGGTTTAAGATAAAACGGCCCCAGCCTGGGTTTGAGGTAAAACCCGCCTTCAAAGCCGTAAAGCCCCCTTCCTTCCAGTGTCGATGTAAATCCATCATCCACTTCGCTTATACGAACAACTCCCGTACTCGCGCCCAGCATCAAACCTCCCGAGATCGACTGCGCCTTCCCTTCCAACGCCAGCAGTACGAGGGCTGCTATAGCGGCTTTAAATAATGTTCTCATGTTTTTTTGTTTTAATGGTTGCCGGTATCATCCAAATTCTGTTCCCCTAAAAGGGGAGCGACTGCTCATCCCTTAGCTCCTGTTTACTAATGATATAGAAAAGCATGCCTGCGTGCGCGGCAACGCGGGTTTCTCATTACAGGAAACCGTGTTTCAAAGCGGGATAAAGCCCGATTTGTTATACATTTGTCAAAAACACCCCCTTATGAACAGGATATTACTCTCTTTTATTGCCTGCCTTGCGGTCGCATTGATGCCCCTGAAGTTTTTTTCCCAGACCCAGCAGATCATCTGGACCGATACTTTTATCAATAATCTACCTGCCAGCAGCACGCAGACAGCGGCCTGGACGGCCTTTACCGCATCGCTGGTCCCGCAAACCTATACCAAGGTAACCATCAGTGGCAGTTTTGATCCCACGGGTGTTTCCTGCACCGATACGGCTGTTGCCACCGCCCTGGCCAACGCGCTTTATACCAATACGGATTATATTTCTCCCGTTTCCTGCAGCGGGTATATCTGGCACAACTGCGCCACGCACGGTTTCCTCGGCCAGGTATGGCTCAATCCGCCCAATGCCTGCGATGGCAGCAATTGCCCGAACGGCTATATCATCCGGCCGGCAATCAGCCAGGTTTACCCGGGTAATGTGAACTGGGGAGGCGTGAACACCCTTACCTGCGGGGCGCCATCGCAACGCATGACCCTGATCTTTGAATACGGAACAGTTACTTCTGTAAATGATGCGGAATCCCCGGAACTGGGCGTGAACCCCAACCCCTTCAACAGTTCGGTCTCCATCCTGCTCAGCCGGGCCGATGAGGCCGAAATGACGGTATGCAACGTGCTGGGAGACCTGGTGATGGCGCAAAAGATCTATGCCGGAGAAACCGTTCTTTCCACGAAAGACTGGCCTGCTGGCGTTTATTTTGTGACGATCAGCACGGGTGAAACCCGTATTGTTAAAAAGATCATCAAAGAATAAAGGCTGCCATGAGACTTTTTTTCCCCGTTATACTGCTGGGTTTGTTCCTGCTGTCATTTGTGTCACCGCCTGAACAGGGTATGCGCGGCCGGCATTTCGCTGCGCTGCAGGACGACCGAGACGGATCATCGTACGAAAAGGCTATTATTATCCAGGATACAACTTCCATGGAGGGGATCAAGGCCGAGTATAAATGGCTGAGCGAGCATTATCCCGGATACAAGATGAAGAAACAGCAGCTCAGCCAGTACCAGGGAAGGTTTTACGACATCATGCATTTTAAGCATAAGGGGAAAAAGAAGAAGATCTATTTCGATATTACGAATTTCTTTGGCAAATGGTAAGCATATGAGCGGTCACGGATTCATAAAAGAGCGTATACGCGCTTCCGTAGCGGTCAAAGAGCAGCTCATGAAGGACGAAAACCTGATCGGGCTGATCGGCAGCGTAGCGGAGGAAATGGCCAATACATTTAAAGCGGGAGGCTGCGTTTTGTTCTGCGGCAACGGGGGCAGCGCAGCGGATGCGCAGCACATCTCGGCTGAGCTTTCAGGGCGCTTTTATAATGACCGCGAACCGCTCAACGCGGAAGCCCTGCACGTGAACACTTCCTATATGACCGCTGTGGCCAACGATTACTCCTACGATGAGGTGTACGCGCGCCTGGTGAAGGCCAAGGGCAGGAAAGGAGATATGCTGGTGGCCATTTCCACTTCGGGCAATTCAGCGAACATCGTCAAAGCGGTGGAAACAGCCAACAGGCTGGGCATGATCACCATTGGCCTCACCGGTGAAAGCGGGGGAAAGATGAAAGGGCTCTGCAAGTACCTTGTCAACATACCTTCAAAGGATACGCCCCGCATACAGGAGTCCCACATCCTGGTCGGCCATATCATCTGCGAGCTGGTGGAGCAAAAGCTGTTCGGCAAGGTATGAAGCCAGAAGCGAAGAAACCTCACTTCGATAAAAGCTGGACCCTTTTCCTCGACCGGGACGGGGTGATCAACGTAAAGATCGAGAACGATTATGTAAGGCAGTGGAAGGATTTTGTCTTCCTTCCCGGGGTAAAGGAGGCCCTGAAAGACCTCAATTCCCTGTTCGGCACCATTGTGATCGTAACCAACCAGCAGGGGATAGGAAGGGGCATTTTCGCCAGGGAGGACCTGGAGTTCACCCACGGCTGCATGCTCGATGTGATCCAGCAGAGCGGTGGCCGCATAGATAAAATATATTTCTGCCCGGCCCTGGCGGCCGATAACGACCCCTGCCGCAAGCCCAATACGGGCATGGCCCTGGAGGCGAAAAAGGATTTTCCGCACATCGATTTCAAGCGATCGGTCATCGTTGGCGATTCCATTACGGATATGGAGTTCGGCCGGCAGTTGGGCATGATCACCGTTTTCATCAGGGATGCCATCCCTCCCGGGGAAGAGCATAAGGTCGATTACCGTTTTCGGTCCCTGAAGGAGTTTGCGGATTTTGCAATCCTCCTGACGTGATCGCCTCTCCTCCGAAGGACTCCTTTGGAGCAGGCAGGCACTCTTTTTGTTTTTCGTAACCTTTCAGGCATGGTTTTAGTAAAAGGCCTATAACCTTTTTTATTGCTATTTTTGTGTATATACCTATGAAAAGGATCGCTGTAATGCTGCTTGTTTCAGTGCTTTCCGTGTCGCTTTGGGCGCAGAAAGATACCCTGAACGTGACCGATAAGTCCGGTAAGAAACAGGGCCGCTGGATCAAGAAGCACCCGAACGGGAAGGTATTTTATGAGGGCCAGTTCAAGGACGATATACCTTATGGCCGGTTCAAGTACTATTACCAGAGCGGGGAGCTGCAGACCATTGTCGTTTTTTCCGATAAAGGGCAAACCCGCAGGGCCAAGATGTACCATAAGAACGGCAAGCTGATGGCCGAAGGCAAGTATACAGGCGAGAAGCGCGACAGCGTGTGGAGGTTCTATAACGACATGGGCTATTACATTTCAAGCGAACCGTACAAGGACGGCAAGAAAGAGGGAGTGGCTTACACCTATTTTTCCGACAGCAGCGGGGTATGGGGTGTTGCCGAGCTGATCACCTACAAGAACGATGTGAAGAACGGCCTCTGGCAGCAGTTCTATCCCGATAGCAGCAAGAAGACCTCTGCCAATTACCTCAACGGACTGATGGACGGCAAGGCCACGTATTATTACCCGGGTAACAAGACCAGCGCGGAGGGCAGCTTTAAAAAAGGACTCAAAGACGGGTTGTGGAAATATTATAACGAGGATGGTACGCCCGAAAGCCAGGAGCTGTGGAAGGAAGGGGTGTATGTGAAAGGCACGCGCGAGAACGGCATTTTCGAGGATTACTATCCTAAAAATATCCTGAAATCCGTTACCACCTACAAGAACGGTAAGAAGAACGGCTCTTTCAAGGAATATTACGAGACCGGAGAATACGTGATCACCGAGGTGAAGAACGATGACGGCACGGTGGATAAAGTGGAGAATTTCGTGGGGCAGAAGATCAAGCGCTCGGGTACTTACAAGGACGATAAGCTGGATGGGAAAATAGTGTATTACAAAATGGACGGCACCATTGAAAAGACCGAGCATTACAAGGACGGAGTATTGATAAAGACAGAATAATGAGCAAGAAGGGAAAGGTATTGGTAGCGATGAGCGGTGGAATTGACAGTTCCGTGGCTGCGCTCCTGCTGCACGAGCAGGGATACGAGGTGGTGGGCATTACCATGAAGACCTGGGACTATGCCGCCTCGGGCGGATCGAAGAAAGAGACCGGCTGCTGCAGCCTGGATTCCATCAACGATGCGCGCATGATGGCCGTGCAGCACGGCTTTCCGCATATCATACTCGATATACGCGGGGAGTTCGGGGATTATATTATCGACAATTTCGTGGAAGAATACCTGGCGGGCCGCACACCCAATCCCTGCGTGCTCTGCAATACGCATATCAAGTGGGAGGCTTTGCTCAGGCGGGCCG
The DNA here is from genome assembly GCA_040756415.1 of Bacteroidota bacterium. GTDB lineage: Bacteria > Bacteroidota > Bacteroidia > JADZBD01 > JADZBD01 > JBFLYZ01. The sequence continues at coordinate 811 of JBFLYZ010000070.1, read as the reverse complement.
ATCAGTTGGGCTGCGATTTCATCGCCACCGGGCATTACGCGCAGGTGCGTCTGGAGAATGGCAGGTACGTGGTGTCGAAAGGCGTTGACGAGCATAAGGACCAGTCGTACGTGCTCTGGGGCCTGACGCAGGAGAGCCTGCGCAGGACCATTTTTCCTTTAGGCCACCTGAAAAAGAGCGTTATCAAGCAAATGGCCATTGACAGGGGCTACGTGGAACTGGCGAACAAGAGCGAGAGCTACGAGATCTGCTTCGTGCCCGATAACGACTACCGCGGATTTTTGAAGAGGAAGGTGAAGGGGCTGGAAGAGAAGGTGGATGGAGGCGATTTTGTTTTACGCGATGGTACGGTGGTGGGTAAGCACCGCGGCTATCCTTTTTACACCATAGGGCAAAGGAAAGGACTGGAAATAGCTTTGGGCGAGCCCATGTTCGTGATCGAGATCGTTCCGGATACCAACACCGTGGTTTTGGGCAAAGAAGAAGACCTGAAGAAGCAGGAGATGTACGTGCGCGGTGTGAACCTGGTCAAATATGAAAAGCTGCCCGCTGATTTTGAGGTATTGGCCAAGATACGCTACAAGGATCCCGGCACGGCCGCTACGGTGAATAAAGAGGGCGACAGGCTGAAGGTCTTATTCCACAAACCGGTATCGGCCATTGCTCCCGGCCAGAGCGCGGTGTTTTATGAAGGGAACGATCTTATCGGAGGAGGATTTATAGATAATCCCAAACTAACCCCTAATCCTTTTGTTAAAAAAGAAGGAAGTCTTTCGGCTTAGACACTTTGTTAGCTCCGTGCTATCTCTGT
>JBFLYZ010000069.1:0-17425 GCA_040756415.1 Bacteroidota bacterium | reverse complement strand
CTCCAGGGTCATGTCTACGTAGGCATCGCCCAGGATCATGCGCGGGAATTCAGGGTTCTGCATACAGGAGAATACACCGATGAAGAAGGAGCCCCAGAACAGGACAAATGACAGGAGCAGCTCTTTGCGCGATTCCCAGATGGTGGCCGGCAGCTCGTCTTTCCAGAACTCAGCAAAGCGCCTGCGCTTGCTGGTGCGGTTGCGGTAAATGCTCTGGAAAACCTTCTGCGCGATGTTATTCAGGTAAACGCGCACGGAGCGGTTAGGATAAAAAGTACGTGAATACGACAGGTCGTCTGTGATCTGCACGAACAGGTTACTGAGCTTATCCGGATCTTTCTTGTCAGAAGCCAGGTGCTTCTCAAATTCCTGCCACTTGTCCTTGTTCTGCCTGATGAAACTGGTCTCACGCATATTCTCGTAAAAATAAAAAAAGAAGGGAGTCGGCAGCCGGCTGCGGCCTGAAAAAGCGGGACAAAAAATCTGTTCTGAGCCTGGCGGATGAAAGACGGAATTAGCTATCTTTAAGCAAATGCAGCCATTCCGCATGTATGCCATTTGTGTTTCCCGTTCCGTTATCTGAATGAGCCAATCCATCGAGATCGTCACTACGCAGAACGTGCCCATTGTGTACGAGCTGGCCGGCCTGCGCGACAGGGCCCTGGCCTTTCTGCTCGATTCCCTGATCATCTGGGGAGGCATCCTGGTCTTCGGGCTGCTATTCCTGGCCGCTGGGCTATGGGACGAGGATTCCGTGATATTTTACTGGTTCTTCATTGCCATACCTATCTTCTTTTTTTACACCCCGCTGATGGAGATACTCAATGACGGGCAAACGGTGGGGAAGATGGCGCTGCGCATAAAGGTGGTGAAGCTCAACGGCCGTGAGGTAAGCCTGGGCGACTATCTTATGCGCTGGGTGTTCCGGAGCATAGAGATCTATTTCTGCGCAGGCTCTATAGCCAGCATGATGGTGAGCTCATCTGACAAAGGGCAGCGCCTGGGCGATCTGCTGGCCAATACGACCGTTATCCGCCTGCAGCCGAGGCTGAACATGACCATGAGCGACCTGCAGCGCATCAATACGAAGGAGAACTACCAGCCCAGATTTCCCGAGGTAAGGAAAGTGAGCGAGGAGGACATGCTGCTGGTCAAACACGTGCTGGAGCGATTCCAGAAGTTTTCAAACAACGCGCATAAGCAGGCCCTGATCGAAACGGCAGAGGCTATGGCCAGGCAATTGCACCTGGATAAAGCGCCAAATAACAAGGTGGAGTTCCTGAAAGTGCTGCTCAGGGATTATATTGTGCTGACAAGATAAATACGGTCAGAGCTTCAGCTCTTCCTCGTTCTTATCCAGGAAATGGTATTCGAGGAACTGCACGGAGTTGGAAGGTTGAAGGTTGAATTTCCCGTACTTGCGGGCCCAGGTCTTTTTGATGTTGGAGAAAAAGCCTTTGGTGAGGTAAGCCTCTAAGAAGGGATGCACGCAAAGCGTTACGTTCTTGTGATTCTGCTCCTTTAAAATGTAGCGCAGGTCGTTCTCCATCTGGTCGATGACCAGTATGGGCGCCTGCACTTCTCCCGCTCCTCCGCACGAGGGGCATTTTTCCACCGTAACGATATTCATCTCGGGCCGCACGCGCTGGCGGGTGATCTGGATCAGCCCGAACTTGCTGGGGGGAAGTATGTTGTGCTTGGCGCGGTCGTGTTTCATTTCATCGCGCAGTTTTTCATAAAGCTGCTTACGGTTCTCCGGGTTGTGCATGTCGATGAAATCGACCACAATGATGCCGCCCATATCGCGCAGGCGCAACTGGCGCGCCACTTCCGCGGCCGCCTCCAGGTTCACTTCCAGGGCATTGGTCTCCTGGCTGTTCTCGCTGCGGGCCCGGTTGCCGCTGTTCACGTCAATCACGTGCATGGCCTCGGTATGCTCGATGATGAGGTAAGCGCCCGATTTCATGGTCACATTCTTGCCGAAGAGCGCCTTGATCTGCTTTTCCACACCGAAATGCTCGAATATGGGCGCATTGCCCTTATACAGCTTTACGATCTTCTCCTGCTCGGGCGCCTTGGCGTGAAGGAAGTTCTTGATATCGTCAAACAGTTTCTGGTCGTTGACGTGAATGCCGCTGAAGGATGAGTTCATCAGGTCGCGCAGGATGGCCGCAGTGCGGTCCACCTCGCCCAGCATCTTTTGCGGGGGCACGGCCTTGTTGCGCAGGTTAGCGTACAGCGTGTTCCATTTCTGCACCAGGTCGTTCAGGTCGGCATGGAGATCGGCTACACTCTTGTTCTCGGCCACCGTGCGTATGATCACCCCGAAATTCTTGGGGAGAATGCTCTGGAGCAGGCGCTTCAAGCGCGTACGCTCCTCGTTCTTCTTGACCTTTTGCGATACGGAGATCTTGTCGGAAAAAGGCACCAGCACAATGTACCTTCCGGCCAGCGACAGCTCGGAGCTGATCCTCGGGCCTTTGGTGGAGATGGGTTCCTTGGCGATCTGCACCAGCACCTGCATACCCGATTGCAGCACCTGGGTGATCTTTCCGTCCTTGTGTATATCCTTTTCCAGGTTGAAATTATCCAGGCTGGGCGTGTTCATCTTGTTCTGCATCACCAGCTTGGTATACTTGTTCAGCGAATTAACCTGTGGGCCCAGGTCGAGGTAGTGCAGAAAGGCGTCTTTCTCGTAGCCCACATCCACGAAGGCGGCATTCAGGCCCGGCATGATCTTTTTGACCCGGCCCAGGAAAATATCGCCTACTACGTAGTTGTTGTTGCTTTTCTCGCGGTGCAGCTCCACCAGGCGTTTGTCGCTGAGTATAGCGATGGTCACCTCGGCCTGCTTGGCGTCTATAATCAATTCGTTATTCAAAATACAATAATAATAAGTTAGTACTAAGCACGCACAAGCGCCTTTTTGCAGGGGCCTGCCATGCCTTGTCAATCAAAGCGTAAGAAGGGATGCAGCGCACGCACGGAACCGTACGCGCTTAACCGTTTTGAAAATCCTGCGCGGATTATCTGTTCTTCTTCTTGTGCCTGTTCTTTCTCAAGCGCTTTTTGCGCTTGTGAGTGGCCATCTTATGGCGTTTTCTCTTTTTGCCGCTTGGCATAGATTAAAGTTTTAAAATGTTCGACTTATTTGAATTTCTTAATGTAATCACTGATCTGTGCGGCCGTAAACGTATCCCTGCTCAATGCGATGTATCGCTCGTAATGCTTCAGGAGATTGGCCGTATCCTGCATCATTTCGTACGTGTTGGCCAGGTAAATGTGCACATCAATATTGCTGCTGTCGATCTCGAGCACGCGCTTGAAACGCTCCACCGCTTTATCATACTGGTTCGATCGTACGGATAAGAATCCCAGGTTAAGCTGCGCCTCCGCGTTCTGCGGGTTTTGCTCGGCCACCTCCAGGATGAGCTTGATGCCTTCCATCGGTGCCTGGCCCATTTCGGCCATGCAAACGCCTTTTTTGATCCGGGCCCGCTCATGCTTAGGGTCCAGCTTCAGCACCTCATCGAACATGGCGATGGCCCGCTGGTAGATACTGCCGGCCAGGTTCTCATCCGCGAACTGCACAGCGCGGTAGTACTCCTCACCGGCCTTCTGCCAGGCTTCCGCGGTCTTACTCAGCCCGGCCATCTGCTCGTAAACCTGGGCTACCTGCACCGGCTTTTTGAGCTTTTTCCAGAACTCAGCGATAGCGCTCAGCGCAATAACCTTTGCCGTATCATCGGCCGCCTGCTTCAGCCCGGCTGTGAGCTCGTCCAGGCGCTGCTGCTGCCCGGGTTCCAGCTCCACCTTTTCCTCGATCAGCCCGGTGCTTTCACGCTTCTCCGCGCTGCCCCAGGGCCGCTTAGGCGCAAAAAATAAAAGAACGGTTAAAATTATCGCTAACGCAATTACCAGCCGGGGGCCCTTACCGTAATTGGTCATTACTTATTCTCACCGGTCACCGGCACATTCTTCTTTACTTTCTCCACAAACACCTTTGCGGGTTTGAATGCGGGAATGTGATGCGCTGGAATGATGATGGTAGTGTTCTTGGAAATATTTCGTCCGGTCTTCTCAGCCCGTTTTTTGGGGATAAAGCTGCCGAAACCGCGCAAATAAACGCTTTGGCCTTCGCTAACCGACTGTTTTACAGCACTCATAAATGCCTCTACAGCCGTTTGCACAGCCACTTTTTCTATTCCTGTTTTTTCTGCGATCTTGTTTACAATTTCTGCTTTTGTCATTTTACCGAGTAGTTTAACTTTTACTGATATGATTGAATTTCAATTTTTTAAGGGTGCAAAACTAGTCCTTTTTGAGGAAATTACAAAATGTGTGTTTAAGATAAGGCCTGGAGAGCAATTTTGTTGTTGATAATCAGTATGTTATCTCTTTTGCGAGTATAGTCTTTTTGCCACTATCTTAATTAACTTTGCGCAAAATGAAGCTCTCCCACGTATTGATAGACTGGTACCAGGAACATAAGCGCGATCTGCCCTGGAGGCACACCCGCGATCCTTACCTGATCTGGCTTTCGGAAATCATATTGCAGCAAACCCGCGTTGAACAGGGCTTACCTTATTATGTAAGGTTCACTGAACGCTATCCTACAGTATTCGATCTCGCAGAAGCTTCTGAAAAAGAAGTGCTTAAACTCTGGCAGGGCCTGGGCTATTATTCCCGTGCCCGAAACCTGCATGCCACAGCCCGCCTCGTTGTAAAAGAATACAAAGGTATTTTCCCGGATACCTATGATGGGCTGATCCGCCTGAAGGGTATAGGCCAGTATACGGCAGGGGCTATAGCTTCCTTTGCCTACAATGAACCTAAACCTGTTGTTGACGGCAATGTATACAGGCTGCTATCGCGTTATTACGGCATACGTACTCCCGTGGATTCAGCAAGGGGCAAAAAGCAGTTCTATTCGCTTGCCGCTGACCTGCTGGATAAGGAGAGGCCCGGGCTTTTCAACCAGGCTATTATGGAATTTGGCGCGCGGCAATGCATACCAAGGAATCCTGCATGTGCCGTATGCCCCTTGAGCGCCTCCTGTGCGGCCTACTCGGGCAAGCTGGTGGAGCGCCTGCCGGTAAAAGGCAAAAAGGCCAATGTGCGCAACAGGCATTTCTACTACTTTGTTTTGCGCCATCGCGGCAAGCCCCTGCTCAGGAGACGGAAAGAGAGCGATATCTGGAAAGGCCTCTACGATTTTCCCCTGGTTGAAAAAGAAAAAAACGTACCGGTGAACAAGCTGCTCGGCCTCAAAGAAACACGCGAGCTGCTGGGCGGAAAGAAATTCCTGGTCAGGTCCGTATCGGGGGTGTACAAACACGTGCTGAGCCACCAGCACCTGCACGCTGTTTTTATAGAGGTAAGCCTTAAAGGCCGGCCCGCTGTGAGCGGGCTTACACCGGCATCTTCAAAGCTGGCGCTTCCCCGCCTGATCGAAAAGTACCTGCAGGCGCATCCCTGATTTGTACCTTTCTCCCTTTTTCTTACCTTTGATTTTAGAAAAAGGATTTTTTATGGCAGGCGTAAACAAAGTAATTCTTATCGGTAACCTGGGCAAGGATCCCGAAGTTCGGCACCTGGAAGGGGGAGCTACGGTTTGCAACTTTCCTCTGGCCACTACCGAAACCTATAAGGATAAGAACGGGCAAAGGCAGGAGCAGACCGAATGGCATAATATCGTGTTGTGGCGCGGCCTGGCCGATGTGGCGGAGAAATACCTGAAAAAAGGATCGCAGATCTACCTGGAAGGAAAGCTGCGTACCCGTTCGTGGGAGGACAAGGAGGGGAATAAGCGTTATACCACCGAGGTGGTGGGCGAATCTTTTACCATGCTGGGCAAGCCGAGAGCCAGCGAAGAGAACAATAACCAGCAGAACCAGCAGCGCGACACGCAGCCTGTTGTCAATAATGGTTCTGACGATCTGCCTTTCTGATTGAAAATTGGAAAACCCCGATCCTTATAGTTGCCTTGGTTTTCTGCAGTTAGCCTTTACGGTCAAGCCGTTCACCGCAGATATTGCCGTACTGATTGGCATTATGTGCGTTCTGCTGACCTGTTCTGCGCTGATCTCGGCCTCCGAGGCCGCTTTCTTCGCGCTCGATCCCACTGAACTCGATCAGCTCAGGAAAAGCGAAACGCGCACCAGCCGTACCATACTCGAGCTGCTCGAGAAACCCAAGCGCCTGCTGGCCACCCAACTGATCGGGATCAACTTCCTGAACATCGGTGCGGTGGTCATATCGGAATATATCATGGACGAGCTATTCGATTTCAGCAATAATCCCGGCCTGGGGTTTGCCATACAGGTCATCGCGGTGACCTTCCTCATTCTGCTGTTCGCAGAGATCATCCCCATCGTATATGCCAACCGCTACCCGGTAAAAGTGGCCTCGTTCATGGTCTTCCCGCTGGTGGTCATCCGCAACATCTTCTGGCCGGTAAGCAGCCTGCTCGTTGCCTTGGCCCGCTTTGTCGATAAGCGCGTTAAAAAGCGCGGAGTGAGCATATCCACCGAGGAGCTATCGCACGCGCTGGAGATCACGGATACGGGCAAAACCACGGAGACGGAGAAACGACTGCTCAAAGGCATCGTGAAGTTCGGCAACATGGATGTAAGCCAGATCATGAAGCCCAGGATGGATATGGTGGCATTCGAGTACGGTACTCCATTCACCGAGCTGATCAGGCAGATCCAGAACTCCGGCTTTTCACGCGTGCCGGTTTACCGCAATACGCTCGATAAGATCGAGGGGGTGCTGTACATCAAGGATATGCTTCCCTACCTCGACAGCGGTGATGATTTTGCCTGGCAGCAGATGCTGCGCGAGCCTTTTTTCGTTCCGGAGAATAAAATGATCGATGACCTGCTGCGCGAGTTCCAGAGCAAGCAGATCCACCTGGCAATCGTGGTAGACGAGTATGGAGGCACTTCAGGCATCGTGACGCTCGAAGATATCATCGAAGAGATCGTGGGGGAGATCAATGACGAATTTGACGATGACGATATCGTTTACAGCAAGCTGGATGATCACAACTACGTGTTCGAGGGCAAGATACAGCTCAACGACCTGTGCAGGATACTTGCACTGGAAAGCGATACGTTCGAAAATAACAAAGGCGATGCGGATACCCTGGCGGGATTCATCCTGGAGTTCACCGGCAGTATCCCCAGGAAGGGCGAAGAGATAAGGTTCAGGGATTTTGTATTTACGATCGAGTCGGCCGATATGCGGAGGATCAAACGGGTTAAGGTAACTTTGCCGAATGACTGAACAGATGAGCAAACAAACTACGATAGGAAGTCTCGGGCGCTGTAACCTGCTTTATTGGTTCGCGGTATTTTTGCTGGCAGGCCTTTTTTCATGCGGAGGCGCTGATGGGGTCACTCCGCGCCCTCCGGGTTATTTCCGTATCGATCTTCCGTCAAAAGAATATATACGTTATGAGGGAGAATGCCCCTACCGTTTTGTTTACCCCGCTTATTCCGTTGTGGAGCCCGGCCATGGCAGCCGGCCTGAACCCTGCTGGATCGACATCAATTACAAGCAGTTCAAAGCCCGGCTCTACCTGAGCTATAAGCCTGTGAACAGGAACCTCGACAGCCTGCTGGAGCAATCGCGGCACATGGCCGTGCAGCACCAGGTAAAGGCCAACGCCATGCGCGAAAGCCCGGTGATCAATGATTCAGCCCGCGTATATGGGCTGATCTATGAGTTCGGAGGCAATACCGCTTCATCATTGCAGTTCTACCTCACCGACAGCACGCGGCATTTTATGCGCGGAGCGCTGTACTTCTACGCCCGGCCCAACGCGGATTCGCTGGCACCGGTCTACGAATTCCTGAAAGAGGACATCTTTAAGATGATAGAGACCTTTGAATGGAAGGAATGATCAGGCCAGGCTTTTTTCCAGCCCGTTCAGCACCTGGTCCCAGGCCGAATCAAAATAAGTAAAGGCCTCATCCCACTCCTTTCCCTCCGGCCAGCCGTGGTGCGATAATGTAAGGCGCGTCATGTCCGGGCCCGCCTCTTCGAAAAGAACGGCTACAGCGGTTTTATGCTCGTGGCTCCTTATAAAAGGCATATACGGAGGCGCGTTCCAAGAAAAAGCGATCATTTTTTCCGGAATGTACGCCAATACCCTGCATCCCTCCGAACCGCGGGCGCCATAAGGATTGTCCATGAGGAAATAGATTTCAAAGGCACCGCCCGGATGGAGCTCTATCTTATTATCGCGGCCAAGGAAAGTTTTCAATCCCTCATGCGTGCTCCATCTGCTCCACAGGGTCTTCGCATCGCTGCTGAGGGTTCGGGTTTTGACAATGGTCCTGTTCGTGAACTTCATATCAGCGGTAGTTTAATCCTGCTTCGAGAATATCCCTTATCGCTTTTTGTATCCTCGCTGCGCGGGTGCCGGGTTTTTTGGCTTCATCGATGTATTCGATCCACGCGCGCTTATGCGAAGGAGGATATTTTTCAAAGATGGCTTTTGCCTTCTTGTTCTTTTCCAGGGCATCCGCCAGGTCGGGGGCGATCGGGACCAATGCCTTTTTTGCCCTCATGGCACTAGATGCATTGTTTCAACGCTTCTCCGAAGCGGTACACATCTTCGAAGGAATTGTATAAAGGCACAGGTGCGCAGCGGATCACGCCTGCCTGCCGTTGCCGGCCGCCCTGCGTGTCGGAAGGCAGGTTGGCTTCCCTCCAATCCGAGATCACCCCCGCGGCCGTGAGCTTTTCATGCAGGCCTTTTTCCATGCCATGGGCTATAATGCTGAGCTGGCATCCTCTTTCTTCTGGCGTGATGATCTCGAGCCTGCCTGTCCCGCTGGCCGGACTGTCGCTTACCGAACGGATGATGTAATCCAGGTATCCGGTAAGCCTTTTGCTTTTTTCGACCAGCGCATCCATGCCGGCCTCATCGAAAATTTCAACAGCGGCCTTATGGGCGGCCATGGAAAGAACTGGCGCGTTGCTTACCTGCCAGGCTTCAGCGGTGGGTATGGGCTTAAAGCCCTTTTCCATTTTAAAACGCGTGGATTTGTCATGGCCCCACCAGCCGGCAAAGACCGGCAGGTCCTTGCCATGGTGTTTTTCGTGAACAAAGGCCCCGCCCACGCTTCCTGCGAATGAATTAAGGTATTTGTACGTACACCAGGCGGCAAAATCAACGTTCCATGCGTGCAGGTCCATTTTAATGTTACCCGCGGCATGGGCCAGGTCGAACCCCACCGCGGCACCTGCCTTGTGCCCGGCTTCGGTAATGCCTTTCATGTCGAACACCTGCCCGCTGTAATAGTTCACGCCCCCGATAAAGACCAGGGCCAGCTCATTCTTATGCTGATCTATTGCGGAAAGTATGTCCTCGTGCCGTATGCAGTGTTCCCCAGGGCGCGGTGCCACTTCGATGATGGCTGTTCCGGGATCATAGCCGTGGAACTTCACCTGCGATTCGATGGCGTACTGATCCGAAGGAAAAGCCTTGGCCTCGCAAAGTATCTTGTAGCGCGATGGGGAAGGGCGGTAAAAGGAAACGAAAAGGAAATGGATGTTGCTGGTAAGCTGGTTCATCACCACCACCTCGCTGGGCTTAGCGCCAACGATGCGGGAAACAGGTGCGGCAAACTGCTCGTGGTACGAGAACCAGGGCTTGCGGGCATGAAAGTGCCCCTCTACACCGAATGTGGCCCAGTCCTCCAGCTCGCGCAATACGTATTCCTGGGCGGACTTAGGCTGCAGGCCCAGGGAGTTGCCGGTAAAGTAAACGGCTTCTTTGCCGTTTACAATGGGGAAATAAAAGCGCTCGCGGAACTTTTTCAGGGGGTCTTTGGCATCCTGGTCCCTGGCAAATTGAATTGTATTTTCATATCTTATCATAGTTCACGCAGAGGCGCAAAGATATATATTTGCACCTCAATTCAACATGAAGAAAGACAGGTCGGAAAGGCTTTTTGAAAAAGCGAAGAAGTATTTTCCCGGGGGCGTCAATTCCCCCGTACGGGCATTCCGTTCAGTTGGAGGCACGCCCCTGTTCATCGAGCGGGGCAAAGGTGCACGCATATGGGATGCTGACGGTAATGAATACATTGACTTTTGCTGCTCCTGGGGTCCGCTCATATTGGGGCATGCGCACCCGGCCGTAGTGGAGGCCGTTAAGGCCGCGGTAGAGAAAGGCAGCTCCTTTGGGGCGCCAACGGAGATGGAGAATAAGCTGGCGGAGCTCATCCTGTCCAATAACCCGATTATTGACAAGATACGTTTTGTCAGCTCGGGTACCGAGGCGGTGATGAGCGCCATACGCCTGGCAAGAGGGTATACCAAACGGAACAAGATACTTAAGTTCGAAGGCTGCTATCACGGCCATTCTGATTCCCTCCTGGTAAAGGCGGGGTCGGGGCTGGTTACTTTCGGCAATACCTCTTCGGCCGGAGTGCCGGAAGCCTTCGTGAAGGAGACCATCGTGGTTTCGCTGAACAACAAAGAGGCGGTGCAGAAGGCATTCGCTGAGTTCAGAGACCAGATCGCCTGCCTGATCATTGAACCCATACCGGCCAATAACGGACTGCTTTTACAGGATAAGGAATACCTGGAGTTCCTGCGCGGTATTTGCACCGAGAATAAGACCCTGATGATCTTCGATGAAGTGATCTCGGGATTCAGGATAGGTTTCACGGGCGCGGCCGGGCATTACGGCATTAAGCCCGATATCATCACCTACGGAAAGATCATTGGCGGAGGCCTGCCCGTGGGAGCGTACGGGGCCAGCGCTGAGATCATGGGAAAGATCTCTCCTGAAGGAGATGTTTACCAGGCGGGTACCCTGAGCGGCAACCCGGTGGCTATGGCGGCAGGTATCGCCCAATTGACGGAATGCCTGAAACCGGGATTTTACGATGCGCTTGAGAAAAAAACAACGGACCTTGTTTCCGCCATCGGCAAACACGATGGACTCAGGATATTTTCCATTGGTTCCATTTTCTGGATGGCGTTCACCAACCGGGAAGAAATACAAAGCGCGGAAGAGATCGATGCCGGTTCGATGCAGCATTTCAGAAAGCTGTATCACCAACTGCTGGAAAATGGCGTTTACCTTGGCCCCTCGGGGTACGAGGTGGGTTTTGTAAGCGGGGCGCACAGCGGGGATGACCTTAAAAAGGCTGCCGCTATCATCTCAAAAGCAATCCATGCCTGACCGTTTATTCAACTATCTTATTGCGTATTACAAGATCGTTACCCTTTTTGCCCTGGCGATGTGCTTTGTTTTGCTGCCGTACAAGAGCTTCGATCCCATGGGTGAAGAGGGCCTGGAGGGAATGATCATGCACGACCTGTATGGTAGCAAAAGCATGCCTGCCGCTGCCCGCCCGGCTTTCGAGTTCGCCTTCCTGCTCTTCGACCTGCTGAGCGTGCTGAGCCTGGCCACGCAATACCTGGTGATCCGTTACGCTTTGCAGAAAAGAGAGAAATGGGCTTACTGGTACATGTGGGGCATAGGTTTTTTCTGGCCCACAGGTGCCGGCCTGATCGCATGGCATACCGGGGCGCATGCATATTTTGTTTCGGTCGGCATCATGGCTGTTTTGTTCTTCCCGCCTCTTTTGCTGTTAAGAAAATACTTCCGTTGAGAAAACCAGTATTGCCTGTAGCAGTATCATCCCATCGATCACCAGGATATAATAATATTCTCCTCTCTTTTCGTTCGTTGCAAAAAGAACGAACAGGCTGAGGGCTGCCGATACCAGCAGAGCGGGCGCATATGCCTGCAGGCCCGTATCCGAAAAGTAAGAACGGTAAATGACCAATCCCGCGAAGACCAGCATCATCAGGGCGGCAAGCAGGCGCGTGGCCCTGGTTCCGAACAGGATGGGGATCGTTCGTACACCCGTACCCCGGTCATATTCCATATCGCGTATATTGAATACGATGCATAGCGCGAAGAGGAAGAAGAAACGCTCGAGCGCAAGCAGGTAGCCGAAAGCTCCGGGAAAGGAATAGACGGGATGCCCTTTGATCAGCATGAGCGGGAAGACCACCGTGCTGAAAGCCCAGAGCAGGGAAACGTAAGCGGCTTTCAGGCCGGGCACTGCGCGCAGGCTGATGCCGGGAATGAAATAGAGTGAGGCCAGGAAGCTGAACAGGCCGAAAAGCACGATAAGGTCCCAGTCCCATTTCATGGCCAGGGGAAAAGCGGCCGAGAAGGCGATAACGCATAGCAGGGCCAGAAGCCGGATGTGCCGGGCTATCCACTTATGCCGCTCCGATGAGCCCGGGCTTTCGTGGTCGCGGGCCAGCAGGATGCGTTGCCCGTTGTAGAAAACGAACGTAGAACAGAAAACGAAGATAAGATAGGGGTGCTCGGCCCGCCCGGCCAGCAGAAAGGTTTCGTACGATGCGGCAGCCGCGCAAAGCGAAATAAAAACATTGGAATAAAGAATAAGGTCAGTGAACTGCTTCAGCGCCCTCACGGTTTCTCGTCCTGTAAAAAGGCGAAGTAAGCGCCAAAACCTATAGCCAGGCCTACCGCCCCGCCCGCAAGCGTCTTAAAGGTCTTTTTCTTGCGCGCCACGCGCTCATAGCCCAGCAGATACGTGTCGTGCTTGAGCCGTTCCTTGTCGGGAATATCGGCCGTATTGATCCTGATCTTGGGTATCTTCACCGCCCCGGTATAGGCGAAGACCGGTAAAGGGGCGATAAGCGTGGGGGTGAAAATGGGTCCAGCGGCCCCCACCACGATGCCGCTCCAGAAGCAGAAGCGGGGATTGTAATCCCGCAGCGCATCCTGCTCGCCCAGCACGAAATACCAGGCCTCTTCCACGGTAAAGATATTGCCCACCAGCGTATCGTATTTATAATATACTTTTTCGGTTCCGTTGCCGTAGCGAATAGAGAATATCCTTTCCTCGTCCAGGGTCAGCTCCTTATCCTCCTTCCTGCCTTTATAGGTGCATTTTACCTGGTTCATCAGCGTGTCCACCACTTTGCCGATCAGCACCTCGCCATTCATGAAGTAGATGGTATCGTTCTTGTCCTGGGCCATGCCCCGGCAGAAAGCAAAAAGAAGACAAGCGGATAAGAGGGCTTTTTTCATAGAGGAAGCGGGTTTTCAAAGGTACTAAACACTTTATTACAGCCGAGCGTTTTTATCGCAAAAACCACTGTGCGTACAGCGGAAAAAATCATGATTTTTTTCTTTGAAATCGTCATTTTTTTCCTGTAGGTTTGTTCTCCTTTTTAAAAAATCTGAGCACATGCATACCGATAAATTTGTTAACCGCCACAACGGGCCGCGAAAGAAAGAAGTGGAACAGATGCTCGCTAAAATTGGCGTGAGCAGCGTTGACGAGCTGATCGACCAGACCATTCCTTCAGCAATACGACTCAAAAAACCGCTTAAGGTTGCCCCGGCCATGAGCGAATTCGAATACCTCGCTCATTTGCGCAAGCTGGGCTCCAAGAACAAGGTCTTCCGATCCTATATCGGCCTGGGCTATTACGGCACCATAGTGCCCTCCGTAACCCAGCGCAATATCCTGGAGAACCCGGGATGGTATACGGCCTATACGCCTTACCAGGCCGAGATCGCCCAGGGCAGGCTGGAGGCGCTGCTGAACTTCCAGACCATGGTCATCGACCTTACCGCCATGCAGATCGCTGGCGCTTCGCTGCTTGACGAGGCTACGGCAGCCGCTGAGGCCATGCATATGCTGCACAGCGCCCGCACGCGCGAGGCCGAGCAGCGCGGTGCCGACATATTTTTTGTGAGCGATGACGTATTCCCGCAAACCATTGATGTGCTGAAGACCCGTGCCCTTCCCCTGGGCATTAAGTTGGAGATCGGTGACTGGAGAACATTCCGGTTCAATGATAAAGTATACGGGGCCCTGGTACAGTACCCGAACATCAACGGTGCGGTGAATGATTATAAAGAGTTTACCGGCCGCGCAAAGGCCAATGGCACGGCCGTTGCCGTTGCTGCCGATCTGCTGGCCCTGGCCCTGCTTACTCCTCCCGGTGAGTGGGGTGCCGATGTGGTGTTCGGCAACTCCCAGCGCTTCGGGGTGCCTATGGGTTATGGAGGCCCGCACGCTGCCTTTTTCGCGGCTAAAGAAGAGTACAAGCGCCTGTTCCCCGGGCGCATCATAGGCGTATCGGTCGATGCGCAGGGAAATCCTGCCTTGCGGATGGCTTTGCAAACCCGCGAGCAGCACATACGCAGAGAGAAGGCCACTTCCAACATCTGCACCGCCCAGGCCCTGCTGGCCATAATGGCCAGCATGTATGCCGTTTACCACGGGCCGGAGGGAATAAAAGGCATTGCCGAAGGCGTGCACGGCAACGCGGTGAAGCTGGCCAATACCCTGAAAGGGATGGGATATGAGCTGGCGAACGAGCTCTTCTTCGATACCCTGCAGATCAGGTTGCCGGCCGGAGTGGCCATGGCCAAGCTGAAAGACGAGGCGCTGAAATACGAGCTTAATTTCCGCTATGCGGACGAATCCACTGTTTGCGTAGCCCTCGACCAGACCGTAACCTCGCTCGACCTGCTGGATGTGGCCACCGTTTTCTCGTTCGCGAAAGGCAATGCCGCCTTTACTCCCGATTCGCTCAAAGGAGAAGCCTCGGTCATCGCCTCTTCCGCGCTGAACAGGACCTCTGCTTACCTCACGCATCCTGTATTCAACTCGTACCACAGCGAAAGCGAAATGATGCGCTACATCAAGCGCCTGGAGAACAAAGACCTTTCACTGACCCATTCCATGATCTCGCTGGGATCGTGCACCATGAAGCTGAACGCGGCCAGCGAGCTGCTGCCCATCACCTGGCCCGAGTTCGCCAACATGCATCCTTTCGCGCCTGTAGAGCAGGCCAAGGGCTATGCGGCCGTGATAAAAGAGCTGGAAAAAGACCTGAGCAATATCACCGGTTTCGATTCCATGAGCTTTCAGCCCAACTCGGGCGCTCAGGGCGAGTATGCCGGCCTTATGGTGATACGCGCCTACCATCATTCGCGTGGCGATACGCACCGCAACGTGGCGCTGATCCCTCAATCCGCGCATGGCACCAATCCCGCCTCTGCCGCTATGGCCGGGATGAACATCGTGATCGTGAAATGCGATGAGAACGGGAACATCGATATCAAAGACCTGCAGGAAAAGGCGGAAGCCAACAGGCAGAACCTCTCCTGTCTTATGGTGACCTATCCCTCCACGCATGGCGTGTACGAGGAAGGCATCAAGAAGATCACGAAGATCATACACGATAACGGAGGGCAGGTGTACATGGACGGGGCCAATATGAACGCGCAGGTGGGATTGACCTCGCCCGGCAATATTGGCGCGGATGTATGCCACCTCAACCTGCACAAGACCTTCGCCATTCCGCATGGAGGAGGAGGGCCGGGCATGGGGCCTATTGGCGTTGCCAGGCACCTTACCCCTTTCCTGCCTTCACACCCCGTGGTAAGAACAGGAGGGGAAAATGGCATCACCGCGGTATCGGCCGCTCCTTTCGGCAGCGCCCTTATCCTGCTGATCTCTTACGGCTATATTAAAATGCTGGGAGGGGAGGGATGCACCGAGGCCACGAAGATGGCCATCCTGAACGCCAATTACATGAAGGAGATACTGAAAGACCATTATCCCATCCTGTACACCGGAAATAAAGGGCGCGTGGCGCACGAGATGATACTCGATTGCAAGGAGCTCAAGCGCCTGAGCGGTGTGGAGGTGGCCGATATAGCCAAGCGGCTGATGGACTACGGTTTTCACGCTCCTACCGTTGCTTTCCCCGTGCACGATACCCTCATGGTGGAGCCTACGGAGAGCGAGGGCAAGACCGAACTCGACCGATTCTGTGAGGCCATGATCAATATCAAAAAAGAGATCATGGAGATTGCCGAAGGCAAGGCCGATGCGAGCGATAACGTGATCAAGAACGCACCGCATACGGCCAAGGTGGTGATCAGCGGGAACTGGAACCGCAAGTATTCGCGCGAGAAGGCGGTATACCCGCTCAAGTGGGTGAGGGAAAATAAGTTCTGGCCCAGCGTGGGGCGTGTGGATAATGCCCAGGGCGACCGCAACCTGATCTGCGCTTGTCCTCCGGTAGAGAGCTACATGAACGAGCCGGTTGCAGAGAACGTTTAAGAAGTAACATATATATACTTAAAAGCCGTCCGCCTTAAGCGGGCGGCTTTTTTTTAGGGCTTAAGCAGAATTTGGAAAATTGGATTTTTATTCTACCTTTACTAAGGATTCCACACACCGTATTATCAGAGTAAGGATTGAACAGGCTTTCAGGGAAGCCTGGATTTTATAGTATAATTCTAAGCCTATGATAAACGGGGACACGATAAAGATCACTGAAAGGGGTGCGTCTTTTTTGCTTGAACAGTCATCCATTCATTTTTGCGAGGCCCAGGGCCATCAGACCTTCATCTATGCGGATGACACGCGCTAGGTTTGTCATCGCAATCTAAAATATTATGAGGATAAACTGGATAAAAGCCTTTTCTTCCGGCCTCATGATAAATATCTCGTCAACAAAAGAAAGATCAAAAAGATAATGGAGTATAAAAAACCCATTATTATCATGATATGCGATAAAGAAATTCCTGTTTCCGAACGCAGGAAAAGAGTACTCAGGGAGCTATAACCGGCACTTATCCGCTATAGGCGGCACTTATCGCTAATATCCGTCAACTACTTTATTGTTCTTGTATTGACTATAGCGCGCTAGTACTTTAGCGTAGCAAACTATAAAACAAAACACATGAAAAATCACATGAAAATTGTACTTATTGCTATCTTTGGGATAGTACTCAACCTGAAGGCAGCTGGTCAGAATCAATGCCTTCAATCCTGCCTTGCTAATGCCGGATCAAATAAATTAATTTGTTTTGGCATGACCTGTGTCACAATTGGAGTGTCTAATTGCGGAAACGCTACCTGTTCAACAGGAAAAACTTATTCCTGGGCACCTGGTGGCTATACCACATGTCAAGTTCAGGTTTGTCCGACCATAACAACGACCTATACTTTATATGTAACATTTGATTGTTCCGTTTGCTGTTGCGATGGTTGTGGTGGCACGACTTGTGGAAGCGGTACCGCCAATCCGTGTAATGGTAGTCAGGTGAGGCAGGATGACATGATCGTAACTGTCGATATGGGCGTAGAGTGTTTTAATCCTGAGAGCATAGAGAAAATTGAAAACAATAATATTAAACTATTTGCTGACCCTGAACAGGGAAAATGTCAATTCAAAATAAACAATGTAAGTGAAGATATGACCATCCAGATTTATAATGAAAATGGCCAATTGATTTTACAAGATTCTGAAGCCATTTCCAACCAAGGAATATTAGAGTATTATTTAGGAGATATGAAAGAACAGGTGTTTTATGTCA